>NZ_BAAGYJ010000005.1:0-200523 GCF_054779375.1 Giesbergeria giesbergeri
CTCAGTAGCGGTGGCTTTGACCGCAGCATCTTTGGAAGCATGCAGACGGTTGCTGAAACTTTAGAGATACATCTAACCTATCGCTCAAGCGGACAGCTTACAGCTGCCGCTTACCTTAGTTCGTTAGGCAGTGAACCTCACCAGATTGCTCATAACATCTAACTTGAGAAAGAAAAAGTGAAAACGCAAATTGAGAGAATAAAAGAATTGGCATCGACTACTACGTCAGTAGTTAATAAAAATTTTTCAACAGTACAAGATACCGCTAATAGGATAAGTGCCACTACATTAGCCGCTGGAAAATCAGCCCAACAATCGATTAAAGAAATTGTTGAGCATGAAAACACAAAGGCAGCTGTGATCAAGGCCAAGGGGCTTGCTACATCTTCAACGAATGAAGCAAAAAAAACTTACAGCTAGTGTCATGGATAAAGTTAAAGAGGCTAATGAAAATCATAAGGAAATAGCGGACAAAGTAGAGACGGTTTCTATGGGGTTAGGCATTACTTCTGGCGTTGCAGCTGCTGGTGCAGCACTGGCTGCACCAACTGGATTAAGTGCATTAAGCGTTGCTGTCGGATTAACTAGTGCTCCTCTTATAGTAACCGCCGCTCCTGTCATAGCTGTTGCGTCTACTGTCGTTGGTGTTGTTTCTGGGGGCGCATACTTTTATTCCAAGTGGAAAACAAAGAAAATTGAAGATGCCTCAGATGGTAAGTAAATGCCTAACCCATCGCTGAAGCGGACAGATTCCAGCTGCCGCTTGCCTTATTTCGTTAGCGGTATTGATATGGCGACTTGGAAAAAGGTTGTTTTAGGGCTGTTAACTATTGCAATTGTCACGATTGGTGGCTGTATCGTATGACTCCATTAATCTTTTTCTGTCATGTGTGCAACAACCGTAATTGATCAAGCAGCATCACCAAGTGGGAAACTTGAAGCTGTCGTATTTCAGATCGACTGTGGTGCTACCACTGATTTCAGTAGCCAAGTGGCGATTGTTCTGGGGAATGAGAACATTTTGGAGAAAGACGACGCACTACCCAAAAGCTTTTTTGCTGCGAATAGCGATCATGGCAGGAATCCCGAGGGCAAGGCATGTGTGCCAGAGCTTCGACTGAATTGGTTGTTTGACAGCAACTTAGAAATACAATACCATGAGTTCTCTCGCATCATACGTGCAGAAAGATCCCCAAAAGGTGTCGCTGTTGATTACCGCTCATTCCGCACAAGTACATACTTTTTAACGTAGAAGTAACCGGCGCTGCGCGGCTTCATCGCGCAGCGTCCAGCGTCCGAAGGGAGCGAGGTTGACTCCTAGGTTAGCAGTTTTTATCGAGCTTACTGAGCAGGAAGCCTGCAATGGTACCAACCATCTCAATGGCTGCCGTAGCTTCTGTGTTTGTAATCGAAGACAACCATGGACGACCATGCCCAGTACCTTCTTTTTTTCGGAGACGATTTGTAGCGCAAGCCGTTTGAAACATTGCGCGTTCAAGTGCTTTGGTTGGAGACTCGCTCGGTTGTGCTGCCTGCTCAGGAACAGTAAGCCCGAGCGCCATGTAGGTTTGCCCAAGTAAACCTTGAAAGTTGGCTCCGCTTGAATATAACCCCCATTTAGTCTGAAGGATGTGTGCAGCCGTTGCCTCAAGAAGGTCTTTGCCAGTACCGGAGAGTAGTGCTGCGTTTTGGGCACCTTTTTGAGCACGGCGAGCATATGTCTGAAGCGCTAGGGTTAACTCCCGGCCTTTTAGGCTTTCCAGAACTTTTGGCCGAATGTCACCATCTTTAGAGAGTTCATAACCCTCGGCATCAAAAGTAAAAATGGCATTGAGAATAGCCTCTGAACCTACAAAGTTAGCTGACTGTTCTCGAAATCCACCTGATGCTCGAACCTTGGATAGGAGTTGTTCAATGAGTTTTGAACCAGCATTGGGATTGTTGTCGATTGCCCATGACAGGATTGCTGTAACTCTCTTTGCTTTCCCAATTACTTGACCTTGAGCTTTGGGATCTGCCGAAGTTAAGCCGGTTCGTCCAACGTAAAACTCAATATCGAAGTGAGATGGCTCGCGATATTCTCCATTGGATTTCGAATCGTCTACGAGTTGTGCTAACGCAGCGATTATGGTGTCGGTAATTGGTAGTGTCATATTCTTGAGCCGCTAACTGCTTGGCCCCGACCGCCGTTGAGTCGAATGCCTTCGCATACCCGACGTCCAGCAGTCCGATCAGGGCCAACATCTATTGCCATGGACTCGCTTTGCAGAGTGCAGCTCAATCCCCTTCAAGCAAACTCTTCCGCATGGCCTTGTAATCGCCTTGCGGATCAAGGCGAACCGCGTCGGGCATGGCCCAAGTGGTCGGCACCTTGAGATGCTCTGCCACAGGGGGCGAACCCAGCGCGACTGAGCTCCCCCAAAGTGCAGCCACGCAGACTGACACCGACAGTTGCGAGTGCAAGCGCCACACGCAAGAACGAGTCTTTGTCAACGTCATAGGACGATGCGAGAGTCGGATAAGTTGTACGGTACAGCGAGAGCATCAATGCCAACTCAGGACGCAAAGATTTTTTGTGTCCCGTCTGACGCTCCAGTTCCAGCCCTTGCAATGACCAGAGCGGTAATCGCACAAAAACATCCGGAAACACCCGATGCAGTGCGTGACGCAAGTCATCGGCGCTACGTCTTTGCAGACGCAGGGCCATAGCGCGGCGCTCGGCCTCAATCAGCAGCAAATACCACACCTGCGCGTGCAAGCTCTGGTCTGATGGATAGGTACGCAGCAGTTCCAACGCTCGGCGCACCGTTGACGGCAAATCGCGTGAGGTCACTCTTTCCATCTCGACCTGTGCCTCGGAAAGATATGCGCCTTGCAACTTGCGAAGTTGTGGACGCAGGACGTAGCCCTTCAGTCCCTTCTTGGCGCGCGCTGTAACTGATTCGGCGTCGCCCTGTTCACCATGCGACTCGCCAAGGTCGTCCAGTTGCTCGTCGCGCTCGCCCGTTTCGCCCAACATGTCGGCGGCCACACCCAAAACATCAGCTACCATCCAGCCCACGTGCCACAGATCTGTACGCGCCTTGGGCACCATCACAGATGCGACCCGATCATCCTGGTCGTGGTACCAAGCGCTTGCGCCTAGCAACTTTCTAGGAACGCCATCAACAAGCAGATGCAAAGTGAATGTGAAGCTTTCCCCTGACTGAACAGCTGTGGTCTGAAGGGGACGTAGGCATCCTTGCTATCCTGTCCGGTCACGTATTGATGAATAGCCAGCAGGGCGTAGAACAGGCGCACCGCTCTTTGGGTGACGGGTTGGTTCACCTCAGTCGTACCCAGTGCGCAAAGATCGCTCCAGCGTTGCGTATTTTCGCTTACGTCGACGACAAGCCTAACTGCGTCGGACGCGCTTTCCACAAAGCGTAGCACATGCACACGCGGCCCAATAGCACGACACTGGTCAGTCAGGCACGCCATGAACGCGCGCTAGCATTAGCCAAACGGCCGGAATATGCCCTGATCTGATGGGGTCTTGTCGCCTTCCGAGACATCCATATCAACCTCTGATAGCCGAAGCTCAAGGTCTCGGGCTCGTCCCGCTCGATGTCGGGCTCATTGAGTAAGTCAAACGGCCCGGTTACCTCCACCGCTTGCCGAGAAGCGTACCAACGCACTGCGGGAATACCAGACGAAAAGACATTGCCGCTGGCACCTAGTCGGTCATGCCACTGTGTGAGCAATTCGTTGAGCAGGATTTGGTGTACATGCAGATCGGCTGGATGCGGCATGACCTTAAGACGCGGATCTCCTAATACCTTCGGATCAGCCGTGAGCTTGCGAGGAAGATGCACGGCATGGAGTGGTGCGGCTTGGCGTCATGGCTTCGCATCGGCGATAGTGGATCGGAGCCGCGCGAAGGTCGTCTGATCGAACAATCGCTCGTTGCCGCTCAAGGTTTGCCACGCCTCCTCATCGGAGGGCAGTTCACCCCGGTGCGAGCCATGGTAAGCCAAGGCGCGCGCCAATACAGCGCGCGGATTGCCTTCATCGAGATACATGCTGCGGCTGCTGGGACGCGCACTCCCGCCAAGGTCACCCATCACGGCGTGTAGCTCTTGCGCCCAAACCAAAAGGCTTTCTTTGAGGCGTTCCGCAACACTTTCTGGTGAGCGACAGCCGTGCAGTTTGCTGACGGTCAGACCTATCCGGAACAAGGCTCGCTCGCGTGCGAGCGACGCCAGCTGACTCCAGCGTGGCATATAAAGCTGCGATGCATCTTGGCTCCCTAAGGCTGATGCAAGCAGAACCACCTCAGCAGGCAGGTTGTAGCGCTTCAACCAAGCAGCAGCCTCGTCCGGCGTGCTCAAGCCACGCAGACAGGAATCAGGATCCTTGCCCAATACGGGTTCAGTACGCCAGGGCATGCCCACCCACCGTATGTCCACACCAGTGAGCCCCAGCAATCCGCGCGCCAAACGGTCTGCGCCGCCAAAACCGGCGGGGTCGTTGTCGATAAAGATGCAGTACGTGAGGGGAGTCGTTCCTGGCATCTTCTGTGACAGATTCGTCAGTCGCTCGAACTGCCCCTTGCCGAGGCTGATACCCATCAGCGCCACAGCCGGTTGTCCTAGGGATTGCAGTCGTAGCGCATCCAGGAAGCCCTCCACCAGATAGAGTCTTGCTGGCTCGTTGTTCTTCAACGCCTGAGTAACAGCCCTGAATACTTCGGGCTCGTTGAAAAGGTACTCTGACTTCTCAAAGCCCGGCGTGAGTAGGTATTTGGCCATGCCCTCGGGTGGAGCACTTTGCAAGCCGTGTCCAGCCAATCCGACCACCTCAATCCGCTTAGCTTCACCACTGCGGATCGGAATGACGACTCGGCTGTCATGAAAGCAGTCCTGGAACTGGTCGAGCAGGTTCAGCTTGCCTTGCCCGGTCGCGGAGTAAGACCGCAGACGCTTGATCAGACCCAGACTTTCAAATTCGTCAATCAGCTCGGCGCGCTCGCCTACGGGCTCTGCTTGTAAACTCTCGACCAACACGCCTCGGGTAATGCAGCGTAGGCCCTTGGCCATGCAAAAATGCGGGATCGAAACCGCGCTCGTCGCACCAGCTCCGGAACTGTTCTACGTCGTGCCGCGCGTCAAAAATTCGTTGTGCAAACTCCTGAGCCGTTTCGCTTCCAGCGGTGCGTCTGACCCGCCGCGATATCTGGTTACGTATGGGCCTGATGCTGAACTGTCGGGCTAGTCACTGAACGGTCGGCAGAAATTCCAGTCCTTCAACCTGCTTGACCAAGTCAATGGCGCTGCCATGGGTACCGCAGGCAAAGCAGTGGTAGTGCGCCGGGGAACTACCGTCTGCTGGATAGAGACGGTCGGGTATCTTTGTGAAATGGGCTGAGTCCCCGAGTTGTTCGGCCGCGTCGCTTGGTCTCGATCCCGGGTCGTGTAACTAAGTCTTCGAGCGAAGCTTTTGTTAGCAAATCGCCAATATCGTATCGATCCACATGCCCTCCGTACCTTTAGATACATTGGACAAGCTTATTAGGCACATATCACTGAATCGCCTCGAAGACTTTTACGGCCCGCTCTTACTCGCAGCGGTCATTTGTCGGTGGCCGGTCGATCGGCAGCTCACAGCCTCAAGTTGCCCTTTGAGATAGGCGACAGTTTTTATTGATTCAGCGGCCAAGGTCGGGCTTCTCTTCCCGTCAAACCAAGCTCTGTTAGCTCATAAGCTGGAACCAAGGTCTAGCTAGGTGGGAGAAATTGGCGCTTACTGCGCTCGCGCATATCTAACCCCAGCCAACACGAGTCAGTCAAGGTTGGAAACTGCGTCCAAACTGCTTTCAGATAGTCCTCGATATCGACCGCAGGCAACACATGGGCGCGACCACTATCCGAGCATTTTTTGAGGATTTGAACAATGTGAACGCTTGTAATCTGAACTGATGCTGAATATCCTTCTTACCTGTCGAAGCATTTTGGATGCATCCCTTGGCTGCGGGTGTTTCTAGGCGCTACAGGCCTGCATTTTTTGAGAGCTGGGGGCGCTGGATGGGCTTTTTGGGCCCTTTGTCCAGCTCTGCCGCTTCTTGGAAGGTGTAAAACCTTGCCGAGTAGATGGGTAGATGACTAATAAGCAATTTTTAACCGCAACATCTATTTTCCTTAAAGGCTTCAAGGAGCCTTATCTGCGCGCCAACGAACGGCCGTTCATTAAGTTGTTGAACTGGTACACGGGCATCGGCAAGACATACAACGCTGCGGCCTTCGGCATTGAGCTGTTCCTGAAGTGTGATGTTATCCCCGTCTTTATTGCACCGTTGCAATCCTTAGTGACTCAATTCAGTAGTGAGGTGCTCAAACATCAAGAGAATCGGAGCTACGCCGACGAGCTTGAGGAGGCGATCCGAGATCACGGCGCCGGCATTCCGATCTACCGGCTGTATTCCCGCGACTACCACGTCAACGACCGTACTTTCTTTAGTGCCTGCCTTGCGTTGGTGAAGTGGTTGGAGCGTCACCCCTACGTTGTCAATCAGATGGAGCGATCGCCCAAGCATGAGGGCAGTGATAAGAGTGTCCGTGCGCGCATTCAAGAGCTGCGCGTAAAAGCCGCCTCTTGTGAGCAGTCCAATTTTCTTGGAATGTCAACTGCAGACGAGAGCTACGAGGATGCTCGTGCAGCATATATCAAGTCTGCGCAACAGGCTCGTAGCTTGGCGGATCGGTTTGTATGGAAGCTTATTCAGCTGGATGTTCAGAGTAGGCCCGCCAAGCGCGATGAAGATCGCTATATGCAAGCCCCAGAGATCGCTGAACTGGTTTACCGACTCCACCCGCTGCAGGCGTTCCTTGATACTCCCGGCATCATCGTAAGCACAGCTTCCAAAGCGCAGGTGGCGCACAAAGTATTCACCGTTGATGGCAAGGGCGGCTTTCGGCAACGCGACTGGGAAAATCTTCCTCAATTCTTGGAGGAGTTGAACCAGAATGACAGTACTTTGGGACGGCTGGTGTCGAGACGGCCTGATTCTGCAAGGGTGATCACATTTGTCGACGAGGAAGAGGACTCCTATTGGTACCTTTTCGATCAGCGCAAATCGGTGGTTAACTCTGGAGGCCGCAACGATCTGAACCTTGTCATCTCGGAATTTTTTCAGTACTTTGACTTGAAGTGGCCTATGGCCTTCGAGCGTCTGGAGCGAGATGGTCCTCGCCGTGGTTTGGCCAAGAAAGTGTACGAACACCTCGAGGAATTCGCGGCTATCAGCAAGTCTGTCGAAGACGAATTCCGGTTGGAGGTTGAGCGTACACGTGCGTCTTTCATCGCACCGGCGCGAAAGGTGGCGATCCTGCGCGAAAAGCTCGAAAAGCAGTTCCCGAAGACTGTCCAGTGGTTCAACGATGCCGAGCTGTTGGCTGTCCTCACGCAATTGCACGAACGCAACGATGCGCACGCGGGCTTCAAACGTTTTCGTCAGAAGGCCCGGGTACTGGCAAGCATCCGCTCCTACGTTGAGCAAATCGCGCCGCGCGACCAAGGAACCACTTACGACGTATTCGTCAAAATTCACGACTTGGTGGCAAACAAGAAATTCTTCACTATGAGCCGTTCCACCTACGGTGAGGTGTTGGATCAACCTGGCCAGACTTTTTTCACCGAATCGGCCAGCGTGATGGACACCGAATTCTTGCGACAGGTCCAGCTCACGAAGGACACTGCGGAACAGACTATCCGCTTGCAGTATCACGACGGAAAAACGCCTGATGGTGCATACACCCTCTACGATTACCTGCGTCTGGTAGTGTTCATGGCCCGGGTGCTGGCCGTGACCAGTGGCGAAGAGGCCATAGAGATGTCCAAGGTCGACCAAAAGAGGTACCCGAGCCTGGACGAATTCCGCTCCGATGTTCGTCGCCTGTTCAACGGCCAGACCACTTCCGAGGGGCTTGAGACGGAAGTGAGCGATAAAGAGCTACTCACGGACTCCTTCCTCTTTGAGCATACCAAGTCAGTGGTGACGTTGGAGGAAAGTCGCAACCAGGCCGAGGAGTACAACAAGGAGGCCGATGTTTGCCTCACATTGACCATCACGTCACTGCGTGCTACCCCTGAAGAGGACATTGTTCGGGCACTGGGTCGTACCAACGGTGTGTATCTGATGAGCGCCACGGGTGGACTCGATTCCGCGTCTTCGGGTGCGTTCAACACGAAGCATCTGCGCCGTTATCTGGAAGAACGCGGCGGGCTCTTCTCGCAGATGAGCGACGATGAACTAGCAGTGGTTGGAGCCAAGGCTGTTGAGTTTCTGAACAAACGGGATCGGGAGGTAGTTATCCTGAACGATGATGAACCGGCGTCTACTTTTGAAGTGTCGACTGCCTTCAAGGGGCTGTACCAGCAGTTCGACGAGGCGCGCCCCAAGAAGGGCGATTTCGGTTATGCGCAACTCAACCGACACAAGCGCCACGAACTGCAAGGGCTGGTGGCCAGCTTGGACAAGCTAATGGCAACCAGCATTCGCTCTGGCTTGGTGCTGTGCCAGACGACTGAGCATGTGAAGAAGTGTCTGCAGCGGATGGCGAATTCATCGCTGGGCTTGGTTGAGCACATGGACAACACCGGCGACCACTTCATCATTAAGCCGGGAGCGATGCCCACATACAACGGTTATAGCCAAAAGGAGGATATCCACATCGTCTTGTACTCTGCCGAACGCTTTCGCAAAAAGGATCGCTCCAAGACCGGCGCAGTTGATCTGGAAGACGATAAGGGTCAGTTCAGCAAAGAGCTGGAGGATGCCCTCGACATCAGTCGGAAAAAAATCCTGCTCTGGAGCGCCTATGCATCGGCGTCCCGCGGCATCAACTTTCTGACGAAGCAACACGGAACAGAACGTGATTTTGAGCTGTTCTGCCTGTTGAACGATCCCTACTACACCCGGCACACTCGACCAAGCGCCAGCGGTTTTTCCATGGAAATGTTCCAAAGCTTCGCCCAAGTGCTTAGGGATGAGCCCGGATGGGCAGCCATGTCTAAAGGCGAGCTACTGTTCGAGTACTCCCGCAACCGGTGGAAGCGCCTGCGCAAGGAACATGTCATCGACATTACCCGGACCGTATTTCAAGCTTTAGGCCGCGGCGAGCGTCGACCTTCTGTCCAGATGCCAAAGCAACACCTGTACATCAGCTCGGAAGCTGCACGCATGGTGCACCTAGGGTTGCGACATGCGCCAGAGTTGCGCAAACGCGCTTCACCAGCGCAGCGAGCTGTGCTAGCGCAACTGTCGCTCCACCATCAGAAAACTCACGTATTTGAGATGCCCGAAGAGCGAGAGCAGCACCACGTCCAGAGCCTGGAAAAGGCGATAGCCTTCCGGGAGTTCACTGGCTCAATGCCGGGTCGCTTCCGCACAGACGAGAGTACCCGTCGTATGTGGGAGTTGCTTTTTCGGTCGACGATGTTCACTGACCCGGTGAAATACATGGATGACCTGCGCGCTGCTGGTGTCCCAGATGCGTATCTGAACGGTTGCTTCGTTGAGGTGCCGATGGGTGCGGACGTCTATACGTTGCAATTCACTATGGCTATTAGGAGTGACCTGGTTGTTACCGATGCCGAGGACGGTACGGAAGCGTACGACTGGACCAGTATGGTGGTGCCTGAGAGCCTCATTTCGCGCCTAACCGAAAGTACGCGAAAGCTCCTGAAAGAGTGGCGTGGTTTCCGTCTTCCGGACAGGACCAAGCGGTTGCTGCCTCAGCCTTGGTTCGTGACTGAAATCATGAAGGGATACATCGCGGAGCTCGAATTCGAGCAGTACGTCGGCGATCAGTTCGCTGTCTGGGCCCATGAGCTACCCTTAGAGGGTGGGCCTGTCACGTATGTAAAGCCAGAGATGCACCCGTTGTATGCCGAGCTCTACCAGCTCTACGACTATTATTTGCAGCCGGAGCCTGACGTGTGGGTAGCCGTTGATCTCAAGAACTGGACGCGCAACACAGACAGCCTAAAAAAGGACCAGTTGCTGAAACAAGCACAGACCAAACATGCCAAGCTCCAAGCCCTGCTGCCAGGCGTTAACGTGCATGCACTGTACGTTAACCTGCAGGGTGCACACAAGTTTGGAGGCATCCTTCCGGCCAAAGGCACGATTCGCTTCATGTCCATGTACGTAAGAAACACTGGTGATCCAGGGTGGATGCCCAACGCAAACCTACGCGACGCCATTTTGGGGAAGTAATGCCCATTCAAACGCTGGATCCTCAATCCTCCGCACATGCCCGGTTGAATGCGCTGCGCTTCGATGTACCTGTGGCTGAAGCGGCACAGCTTCTCGCTAAATGGCAAGCTGGCCGGCACAGTCTTTTGGTGCCCATCCCTATCCAGATACCTACCTCTGAGGAAGAGGCATCGCGGGGGGCTGCTTACTTCCACGATCAGGCCAAACTGGTGCGAGCCGCGATTGCGCGTGAACTGGGGCTGGAAGGGGAAGTGGCTTCTAAGCTGTCGTTCATGATGGTGGGCAAGGACGCTTGGTATCTCGGCACTCGGCCGAAGCTGGATCTCCAGTCAATGCAGGCAGCCGTCGCTGTTCACCCTGCGAAGTTCATTGGGTTGATGTTGCTCAAGGAGCTGATTGAGTCCGCTGCCTTCGAGGAGGACACTTTCGTGCGCGGCGGCTTTGGCCCGAGTGTCTACCTAGGGAGTACCAGCCAAGCCTCGAAGAAATACCTCCAGCTTGCTGAGGCTAAGTTCGACGTCAACGTAAAGCACGGACTTCTGCTGTGCGATGTGAAGTCAAAGAGGTTTGTTCGCAAGGCTTGGGCGGACGAGCGATCTGCCGCTACGCGCCTAGCCTCAGCAGGCGAGGGCTACTTGGTTGGGATTACACGCATGGTTCCTGACGATTTCTTTGAGATAGATGCGCGAAAAACCCCGATGGAAGGGCTGCGCCTAGACCGCGAAAAAGTCCGTCGCACGCGCTTGTATTACCTGAACCTGCTCACGGAATTCGCCATTGACCTTTTCACCCGGGCCAAGGTGCCCTTCACCCGTGAGACTTTTGTAGCTACGCATTGCATAGACGATGCGTACATTCCATTAGAGTCGCTGGCTAACCTGCAGCGGCCGTTAGTGGTGGTCAACACGACAACCGAGTCAATGACTCCTGATGCTCTCGCGCCGCTGGCTAGGTTTCCAGATTACCTGCCTGAGTACCACGTGGCTGGGAACAAAAAGATCCATTTCCCCGCCCCGAACGTGCGTGTTGCCGACGGTGTCCCGGAGCAACTCAACCCGGAGTTGAACTATTTGTTCCTGAGCGCCGCCGAAGGGGACGATTCGGGAAGCATCCGGCTTGCCAAAGGCGCCGCAGACAGCGATTTCCGCACGGTGCGGCCTGAGATGGCCTACGCAGCCCTTGCAAAGGGGGACGGGCGGGCCGATCCATATACGGAGGCTAAGTTTCGCAACCTCCTATCCCGAGAGACCATCGAGGTTGCCACTCAGGGATTAGACAAAACGCCTAATGCATTTGCGGAGCTACGTCCTGGTAAGACCGTAGACTCCAGTGCGAGGCAGTTGCAAGAGGCGCTGAAACGATGCTTCGTCGAGCTTTCTCTGAAGGAAGTCCTTCTTGGCAAGAAGCCGATTTTGGTGCCCTCCATGCCAGCGGATGCTCCGCGACAGTTGACGCTTTTGGCCACGCGGCGCATTCGTATGCCCGGCCGCCAATACCCCGAACAAATGGTGGCGGCAGTCGACGTGATGATCCGAAACCACAGCTTGTCTGTCACGCGCGTCCGCCGGACACCTTGGGGTAAGGCAGGAGCTGTCCTTCGGTTCGTTGCGGAATTCCCGTTCCTTCAGGAAACGGCCAAAGAGGGCATCAGGAATGGTCAATTCTGGGCCATAGACGCCAAAACCCAAGAGCGGCTTACCGTTTGGGCTGGCGCTTTTGTTCCCAAGATCATTTTGAATGATTCGTATCAATCCATTGAAGTCGCCATTGCTGCGCAGGATGAGTATCGCGCAACACAGATAGAAGAGGGCCGCAGAGGAAAGCTGCTCTCCAAAAGTCGCGACTTCAACCTGCTGCCGTACTACATATCGATGTTCAAGCCCGGACAAGGCCATCATGGCGAGCGCATTGGTCTGAAGATAGCAGTGCAGGACTGTGGGACTTGGTTGAGAATCTTCGTGCCCCCTGAGGGTGGGATCAACGGTTCGGGCGACTCCCTTTCAGGTATGCGCGATGTTATGCACTATGGTTCTGATGGGGCTACCAGCCTGGCTGGTTTGTTGGATCTTCCGTTGGTGCGGCTGTATCTGCATACCATGACGAACGGGGTTCTGGTAGGTGGCGATAACTCGAAGATGAGCGTGCTAGAGAAGCTTGCTCGTCTTGCCTTGGAAAACTGAGAGAACAGCGTGGCATCGGATATTTTCTGCCACCTTTTCGATTAACCTAATTTGCCTTCACAGCTTGATGAGTGGCGGTTTCCAGCATGGGGCAGAGAAGTTACTGTGGCCAGGACTGAGGCTCGTCCCTTAGGTGTCAGCGCCTGTCATCGGACATATCTTAAACTGCCGCTGCGCTATCTGTGCCGGCGAATTTGCTTGTGACTTACACCCGTTGAGGTGGGCACCAGCGTTCAACGCCACGCTGCATAGCTGTCATCTCGATGGCATCACTCAAACGCGCGGACAATGTAGTTCACCATGAACCATGGTGCCCAAGCCGTTCACCCAAAAGGTGTTCGGCTTGCTGATCGGATGCAAGAGGTAGACGATCTCGTAGCACTTCCTAACCTAGGATGAGAATGGGCTGACGTTCCCACAACAATTCTCTGGCAGTGGGGGCGTCGAACTTATTGGGATTCACCCGTGGATTTGTAGGCACCAAATTCCACAGATCGTTGTTCTCCCACAGCGAGGACAGGATGACATGATGGACGGCAAAGCCTTCGCTCAATCACTTACCAGACTCTGCACATTCATGCCACCGAACGGCCTGGAATGCTTGGCGGGCGTGCAAGGTTGCACGTTCGGCCTCCAGCTGCATCAGTAACAGTGGAAGAACCTTTGCGCAGGAAACTCCTTGACGATAGGAAAATCTCCCTGTCGATTCTGCCCATCAAACAATGACCGAGTTCCAAATCCAGTGCCCGAGGAGGCTGAACTCCTGCCACAAGTCGGAGGACATTTGTACCCGACGGGTGGCGGTGTCGTAAGAAAACCCCGATCCACTGCTTGATGATATGTTGCGACCCCAATCAACTGTTCGAAACTCAGTGACAAAGATTACGAATAATTCAGCCTTCAATGAGACATGGGTTCGGATCAGCACGACAAATCTTGGCCTAAGTGATTGATAGTCGTGCTCAAGTGGTTCAGAGCTTAATGACGATTGACATTAACAAAAAAATCAAACGGTCAGATCAACATGTTGGACAGTACCTGTGGAGCCATCTTCTTTCAAGTACACACTGCTCGCACGCACCGTGCCCAAGCTTTGTTGCTGGCTGCCTCGTAGCTCAAATGGTGTACTGGCAGATGGCGTATAGAGAGCCCCCACCCCTGCTTCCGACAAGGTTTGCAAACGCCTGCTGCCATCGGTTTGTGGCGTCCAGACTCGCAATTGGGCAAAGCCAGGGTCGGCCTCGTCAATCCAGTTATTGCCATCACTGTCGAGCTGTGCCAGTTCTGCAAAACCTTGGCCTGTGGCCGGGCCAAACAGCTCACTCCCATCGTCAATACGGCCATTGGCATTGCGGTCTAACGCCAAATAGCCCCGGTTTCCCACCAACATAGGAAGTTGCTCAGTCATACCATCCGCGTCTAAATCGAAAGCAAAACGTTGCTCTTGCAATTGGGCTGCCGTGCCATCAAAGTTAATCACCAAGGGGTCTTGCTGTTGCACAGCTGCGCCACCACCACGCACCACCGTGCTGGATTCCACACGCAAACTCCGTTGCATTTCTAAGCGCACAGCAAACTGGATTTCTTGACCATCGCTGGTACGCACCACACCCGAGGCGGCAAAACGGGTACTTTCGGCTTCTTGATAAACATGGGTGCGTTCGTACACCCACGATGGCCCCGAAGAAGTTACTGCGGCCAGGGCTGGCGTGGCCGAATCTGCCGTGGCAAAACGAATCCGCCCCTGACCAGCAGCCGCTTGGCCCGCTGGCTGTTCAGCATCACCATACACCCGAATGGCACGGCCTGTCAGGCGCTCAAGCAACTCGCGCAGGGCAGCCAGTTGTGGTGGCAGCTGGGTATTGCGCTTGTCTTGGGCAGCAGAAGCTACGGCAGTTTCGGGCGTGGTGTCGGGTGCAGGACGGCGTGGTCGCTCCATCACCACGATCGGGGTGGCCGCCAAGCGTTCGGCAACAGCCGGCAGCTCTGTCCGGCGGGCGATGGGTGGGCCACTGCCAATGCGCAAACGTTCTGCACTGGTTTGGGATTGGCTGGCCCGGTGCTGTGCTTGCAACTGCACCTGCGAGGTCTGTATTTTCATAACCAAGTACCTCCATCAAGGATGTACTGTAGTTATCGACGCAATACAGGCTTCGCTTGAGCAAGTCTGTACTCAGGCCAACAGGGCTTGGGCAAATTCACGGGCGTTGAAGGTCTCCAAGTCCTCGAGCTTTTCACCGACACCAATAAAGTAGACCGGCACAGGGCGCTCTTGGGCAATGGCGGCCAATACGCCACCCTTGGCGGTGCCATCGAGCTTGGTGACCACCAGACCTGTGAGTTGCAACGCATCGTCAAAAGCGCGCACCTGTGCCAACGCATTTTGGCCGGTGTTGCCGTCAATCACCAACAGTACTTCGTGTGGAGCGGTGCTGTCGGCCTTGCAGACAACACGCTTGATTTTTTTTAATTCTTCCATCAGATGCAATTGCGTGGGCAAACGCCCCGCCGTATCCACCAGCACCACATCTTTGTGACGTGCTTTACCGGCCGTTACGGCATCAAAACTCACGGCAGCCGGATCGCCGCCCTCTTGGCTAACGATCTCCACCACATTGCGGTCGGCCCAGACACCCAACTGCTCACGCGCTGCAGCGCGAAAGGTGTCAGCAGCAGCCAACAACACCGAGGCACCCTCCATAGCCAAATGTTTAGTCAGTTTGCCGATAGAGGTGGTTTTGCCCGCACCATTAACCCCTGCCACCATGATGACAGTGGGCGTGTGCTCGCCAATCACCAATGGTTTTTCGAGCGGGGTGAGTAAGTCGGTAAGCGCATCGGCCAGCAATGCCTTGACGGCAGCAGGGTCGGTAGTTTTGGTTTCTTTGACGCGGCGCTTCAGGTCGTCTAGCAGCCATTGCGTGGCTTTGACGCCGGTGTCGGCCAGCAGCAGAGCTTCTTCTAGCTCTTCATACAAGGCATCGTCGATTTTGGTGCCGGTAAAAACGGTGGCAATGCTGCTGCCAGTTTTGCGCAAACCCGCCTTGAGCTTATCTATCCAGCCTTGGCGCTCCGGCTTGGCCGTGGGTTCAGGGGTCGCGGCTGGGGTGGCTACGGCCACCGACAGCATGCTGGCTTCTGGAGCCGTGTCGTCTAGGCCAACGGTTGTGCTGGTTTTGCTGGCAAACGGGTTACGCAACCAACTGCGCTTCGTGACGGCGGCCTCAGGGGGTGCAACTGCCTCAACGGCAGTAGCATCGGTTGCAGGCAAAGAAGAAGCTGGCGCAGGGGCCGCATCGGTGGTGGGCACCACAGGTGCCGGGGGCTTTTTTTTAAAGAAACTGAACATTGCGGGGTTGTTAGAGCCTGTGCGGGCGGTGATAGGACTGAACGGGAGCCAGGTCGCCGCCAAGCAATGATGCCATCGATTGTGCCGGCCTAGATGCTATCCAGAGCTTCAATAGCTTTCTATGAGATGGATAAACCTTTTTTCACAGGCGGCACAGCCTGTCCATCTGTGGTGGGTATGCACTGAAATTGGGGCATGCAGGGTGTGGCCTGCCGCATCCCCCAAGGAACTCAGCGAGAATCAAACCGTCAGAACGCAACCGAGCCTGCCAAGAGCCGAGGGCCAAGGCGCATCGGGCACCGCTGAACCAAGGAGTTTTTTGTGGCGATTTTTGTTGGGTATCGACAAGGCTGGGCATTCAAACCAGCCTTGGTGTTGTGTGGCCTGTGGGCCTGCACGGGCGCTGGTGCGCAAACGGTAGTTGCTGGCCCCCCCCTCTCTGCTGCAATAGCAGAGTCTGCCAAAACGGCCACGACGGCATCGGGCGTACAACAGTTCACGCTGCGCAACGGCATGACACTGATTGTGCAAGCAGACCGACGTGCGCCCACAGCACTGCACATGGTCTGGCTGCGTGTGGGCGCAATGGACGAAGTCGATGGCACATCGGGTGTGGCCCATGTCCTAGAACACATGATGTTCAAGGGCAGTGCCAAAGTTGCACCAGGGGATTTTTCGCGCCGCGTGGCCGCCTTGGGTGGGCAGGAAAATGCGTTCACCAGCCGCGACTACACCGGCTATTACCAACAAATCCCTTCCGACAAGTTGGCTGCCGTCATGCAACTGGAAGCCGACCGCTTTGCCCACAACCAATGGCCAGACAAAGAATTTCGCAAAGAAGTGGAGGTGGTCAAAGAGGAGCGGCGCTTGCGCACCGAAGACAAGCCCCGAGCCTTGTTGATGGAGCAGCTCTATGCCACAGCCTTCCATGCTTCACCCTACCGGCGGCCTATTATTGGTTGGATGAGCGATCTGGAATCCCTCACCGCCAATGACGTGCGCCAGTTTCATCGCCAATGGTATGTACCGGCCAATGCAGCCGTGGTGGTGGTGGGCGACGTAGACGTGCAGCAAGTGCGCCAACTGGCCGAAAAAACTTATGGCCGCATCCCACCTCGGGCTATACCAGCGCGCAAGCCACGCACCGAACCGGCACAACAAGGTCTGCGTCGCATTGAAGTCAAAGCCCCTGCCGAACAAGGCTATGTGGCACTGGGTTTCAAAGTTCCCTCACTGCGCCAGCTCCAGACCATGACCGATAGCGACCGCGATGCCCTGGCGCTGATCGTGCTGTCGGCACTGCTCAGTGGCTACGATGGGGCACGGCTAGAACGCGCCCTCAGCCAAGGGCCACAACGTGTGGCCGATGCCACCCACAGTGGCGCGGATGTCATGGGCCGTGGCCCTGGTATGTTCTTGTTGATGGGCGTCCCCAGCCAAGGCAAGAGCGCCCAGCAGGTAGAAGAGGCTTTACGGGCCGAAATCACCCGCGTCGCTCGCGATGGTGTCAACCGTGCTGAACTGGAACGTGTCAAGACACAATGGATGGCCAGCACCATCTACGAACGCGACTCACTGCAAAGCCGAGCGCAAGATTTGGGCAGTTCTTGGGTGCAAGGGCTTCCTCTGGATGCAGAAGACCAACTACTGGCCTTATTACGCACTGTCACGCCAGAGCAAGTGCAAGCAGTGGCACATCGTTATTTTGGCGATGAGCAACTGACGGTGGCTACCTTGGTTCCACAACCTTTGTCCATCCAACCCCAACGTACGCCCGGCCCGGCACTGGGCGCCCGCCATTGAACGCTGCACCCCAACTATCCACCATGCTGATCTTGAGAAAATATGTAGCCCGCGCCTGCACCATGGGCGCTGGCTTGGTCTTGTCTGCGCAGTCTGCTTGGGCACTGCTCCCAATACAACACTGGCGTGAGGCCAATGGAGCCCAAGTCTGGTTGGTCGAGAGTCCGGCCATTCCAATGGTCGATGTGCAAATCCGTTTTGATGCAGGCAGTCGCCGCGATCCTGCCACTCAGGCAGGGCTGGCCCAAGCAACGGCGGGCATGGTCAGCAAAGGCATACGGGCCGTAGGTGATGCCCCTGCCCTGGATGAAAACGCCCTGGGTGAGGCTTGGGCTGATCTGGGAGCAGGTCTGAGCATCAGCGCCAACGAAGACGCCCTCAGCTTTGCCCTGCGCTCCTTGACCCACCCCGACTTACTAGACAAGGCCGCCCATCTGGCAGCCCGCCAGTTGGCCGAACCCTCTTGGCCTGAAGACATCTGGCAACGCGAACGCCAGCGGTGGAGTGCGGCACTGCGCGAAGCCCGCACCCGACCCGCCACCATCGCCAACGAAACCTTAGAGCAAGCTGTCTACAGTAGCCACCCCTACGGCTACCGTGTCACTGATGAAACATTAGGCCATATTCAAGTGGCTGACATGGCGCAATTTCACACTCATTACGTGCAAGCTTGCCGCGCCCGCGTACACATCGTAGGGGCATTGACCAAGCCCCAAGCCCAAACATTGGTGCAAACCCTGCTGGCACGTTTGCCTACCCCAGCACAGTGCGATCCCCTGCCTGCCGTAGCAGAAGTAGCCCCATTGGCTGGCCCTTCACAGCACAACATCCCCTTTGCCTCCGCCCAAGCCCATGTGCTGATGGGCCAGCCCGGCTTTGCCCGGCGTGATCCGGACTTTCTGGCACTGCTTGTGGGCAACCATATTCTGGGCGGTGGCGGCTTTGTGTCGCGCCTGATGGAAGAAGTGCGCGAAAAACGAGGCTTAAGCTACAGCGTCTATAGCCAGTTTGCGCCCGGCCTGCACGCTGGTGCCTTTACCATAGGGCTGCAAACACGCCCAGACCAAGCCCACCAAGCTCTGGAAGTAGCACGCCAAGTGCTGGCCCGTTTTGTGGCCGAAGGCCCAACCAAAGAAGAGCTGCGTGCAGCCAAAGACAATTTGATTGGTGGATTTGCGCTGCGCATCGACAGCAACCAAAAACTATTGGCCAATGTGGTCAACATTGCCACCCATGACCTGCCCCTGAACTACTTGGAAGATTGGCGCGCACGGGTGCAAGCTATCACCATCAGCGACATTCAATCTGCCATGCAGCGCAAATTGCAACCCGAGCGCATGGCCACTGTGGTGGTAGGAGGCCAGCCATGAGCCGCCGACGCCTCACTCCAGCACAAGCCCAAGCAGCCCTGCATGCCGCCGCTCCCCCTTCCGTGCCAGTGGCCTCTATAGGCAAGACTGCTCCCACTCCGCAGCAACGCACCAAACCAGCCCCTACCGGAGCGGGTGAAGTGCGAATTATTGGAGGCCAATGGCGGCGCACTCGACTGCCTGTAGCCATCAAGCCTGGCTTGCGCCCCACGCCAGATCGGGTGCGCGAAACATTGTTCAACTGGTTGGGTCAAGACTTGAGTGGCTGGCGCTGTTTGGATGCGTTTGCTGGCACGGGCGCACTGGGGCTAGAAGCTGCTTCGCGTGGTGCTGCCTCAGTACAACTGATCGAACAAGATGCCACGCTGGTAGCGCAGCTTCAAATACTGTGCCAACGCCTGCAAGCCAGCACCGTACAGTTGCGGCGGGGCGATGGCGTGGCCCAATTGCGGCAATGTCCCCCTGCCAGCCTGGATCTGGTGCTGCTTGACCCCCCCTTTGACAGCGACTTCTTCCAGCCCGCCCTGCAAGCGGCCGTACCCGCCCTGACAGCACAGGGTTTTATTTACTTAGAAGCACCCACGGCCTGGAATGATGCGGCCCTAGCGCCACTGGGGTTGGTTCTGCACCGGCATCTGCGCGCCGGGGCAGTCCATGCGCATTTGCTGACACAACGTCAACCGTAATCCATCCACCATCACAAGAGACGCCCCCTATGGCAAACGATATCTTGGCTATCTACCCCGGCACCTTTGATCCCATCACCTTGGGCCATGAAGACATGTTGCACCGCGCTGCACGCCTGTTTAGCCGCGTCACGGTGGCGGTGGCAATTGCCCACCATAAAAAAACCCTGTTTACGCTGGACGAGCGCCTGCACATGGTGCGCGAGGCTGTGAAAGACTACCCACACATTCAGGTAGAGCCTTTTGAAGGACTCGTCACAGAATTTGCCACCGCCCGGGGAGCACAAGTGATGGTGCGCGGTCTGCGCTCAGGCACCGATTTTGATTATGAATTCCAACTGGCAGGTATGAACCGTGCCTTGCGCCCCGAGGTAGAAAGCATTTTTCTGACCCCCAGCACCCCCTATCAACATATCAGCAGCACTTTGGTGCGCGAAATTGCCATGCTCGGTGGCGATGTAACCCAGTTTGTGGCTCCAACCATCCACCAGCAACTGATGCAAAAATTACGCCCCACAACATAAGCCAGACTGCATCTGGGCTCTTGGGTCACTGCCACCACACCAGCCGTTAAAAATCGGGTGACCACAGCCGATTTTCATGCACCCGCATGAAGGCGTCGACGACCTCTGAAGAAAATTTGATGCCCCGCCCCTTCTGAATTTCATCAATAGCTGATTGAATACCGAGGGGCTTTCTATAAGGTCTGGCGGTTGCCATAGACTCAATCACATCCGCCACGGCAATAATCATGGCTTCTGTAATGATCTCATCACCTTTAAGGCCATGCGGATAACCTGAGCCATCTAAACGCTCGTGGTGCTGCATGACAATGCTGGCAATCGGCCAAGGAAAATGGATACTTTTTAATATCTCAAATCCGGCCACAGAATGCAATTTGATCAGCTCAAACTCTGGTGGGTCCAGTCGACCGGGTTTGGTCAATATCTCGGCAGGGATACGAATTTTGCCTATATCGTGTACGGAGGCGGCAATATGCAATCCCTCCAGAGAAAAGTCTGACAGCTCCAGCTCTTTGCCAATCAATACCGACAAACTAGCCACCCGCTGCTGGTGTCCAGAAGTGTAAGGGTCGCGCACCTCAATGGTGGCAGCAATGGCTGTGACCGACTCAATCAGACTGGAGTGCATTTGCTCATGGTGGGCAGAACGCTGCTTGAGCAACATTTCGCGTTCCGCACTGAGTTTGCGCTCCTCTTCTATCAACGCCTTGGATTGGCGCTCCACCTCCTCTTGCAACTGGCAGTTGAGCTGGGTCAGTTTGACCTGGGTAGAGCGGAGCAACTTGTTCTGTTCGAGTGCATTGTGGTACGTGGATAGCAGCAAATTAAGCATTTGCTGCGGGCCTGCATGAACCTGAAAACGTTTGCCATCCGAGGTGGCTTCCAATGCCAACTTTTCTTCTCGGAATGCCTGGCTTGGCCTGAGCAGTGCATCTTGGATGCGTGCCAGCAGCATGGCATTGTCAAAGGGTTTGGTAACGTAGTTATCCGCCCCAGCATTAAGCCCTTGGATGATGTCCTTGACTCCCGTCATGGCCGTGAGCAGTATCACCGGCAGCGAGCGCAAACTGGCGTCTTTGCGTATGTTCTGACACAGCTCAAAACCATCCATCACGGGCATGGTGACGTCACTGACCAGCAAATCTGGACGCTCTATCCGGGCCATCTGCAAAGCCTGAGAGCCATCATGGGCCACACTCACCTTGTAGCCTGCATCGAGCAACAAAGAGCGCAACATCTCGGCCTGTATCTTGCTGTCTTCGGCGATCAGAACACGGGGCATACAGGCTTTCTTTCCATGAGAAAAATGCAGCGCCCAGCCTCCCACTGCGCTTGCGCAGCCGTCTGTCGCCATTCATGCCAACTGGATAGATAGGAGCCCTCTCGCTCCCTGTATCCAGAGAAAATTCAAGAAGAACCCCATGCGAAGCGCCTGACACACTACTCCTGTTCTTGCACTCAGGCAAGCCGCAAGGCGGCAAAAATAGCATGAGATTCCAAACACACTCAGTTTTTCCTGAGGAAATCAGAACAACATCATCTTATTCTTATCTAATAATATGCATTTATCATGACAAATGATGAATGTCAATAAATATCTTTGTTTCAATTTGATACAATTTTTGCGCTTGATTTTAAGAAAATTCTGTGTAAAAGTTTTACCAAATTTTGGGTTATTTTTATTCCGCGAGAATACTCGTTCATCAATTCGTTCATTAGGGCATGGGCAAAGTTATTTTTTGACAAACCATAGCGGCATCGCGCAAGTCACCTCCAACGGATCTTCATGCCTTTCATCAATAACCCAACCAAAATTTCATGACAATGTTGGCGCGGGCTATTAACCCAGAAAGGCTTGACCATGTTTCAGAATATGAGGGTTGGCTACCGTCTGTCCATAGGATTTTTTCTTGTGGTACTGATGATGGTCTTCATTGCAGGCACGGGCATAATCCGCATTGGTAATTTAGACAAAGAAATCAACGAAGTCGTCAACGATCGCTTTCCCAAAACCGTACAGGCCAATGAGATCAGTGACGCTATCTACATCAATGCCAACAGTCTACGGGATGCTTATATTCATGGTGATGCAGGGCTACAAAGAGAACTCGGCATTATCCATGAGCAGCGCAAAATAGTTGCAGACCGTTTAGGAGATTTGGAAAAAACCATCCAAAGCAGTGAAGGAAAAGCAGCTCTCAAGCAACTCACTGCCCGCCGCTCTGTTTATTTGGTACAGCAAGATCGCTATCTTGATGCGCTAAAGTCTGGCAAGAGAGAAGAAGCACTGGCCCTGCTGTCTGGTGATTTGCGCACCACACAAACCCAATACATTGAATCCGTTGTTTACCTCAATAAATACCAGACAGATTTAATGCAAAAATCTGGGGAGGATGCCAATGCTTTGGCTCGTTCCTCGGAGTATTTGTTATCTGGTGTGGCAATGTTCTCCGTGCTGTGCAGCATTGTTTTTGCTTGGTGGATTACCCACAGCATCACTGGCCCCACACAGCGCCTGATCAGAAGCACCCAAAAAATGGCGGTGGGTGATTTCTCTACCGACACCGACATCCACAGCAAAGACGAACTGGGCCAGCTTGCAGACTCGATGCGCACCATGCAAGTAGCTATCCAGACGATGGTGGCCGATGCCAACACGCTTTCGCGCGCCGCCATTGAAGGCAAACTCTCTACCCGTGCAGATGCCAGCAAACACCAAGGCGATTTCCGAAAGATTGTGCAGGGCGTTAACGAAACGCTAGATGCCGTGATTGGCCCCCTCAATGTGGCTGCCAAGTATGTAGACGGTATCTCCCGTGGTGCGATACCACCCAAAATCACCGATGCTTACCACGGCGACTTCAACACCATCAAAAACAACCTCAACACCTGCATCGATGCCATCAATGCGCTGGTGGCCGATGCCAACATGCTCTCGCGGGCAGCGGTAGAAGGCAAACTGGCAACCCGCGCTGATGCCAGCCAGCACCAAGGCGATTTCCGCAAAATTGTGCAAGGTGTCAATGAAACGCTAGATGCCGTGATTGGCCCCCTCAATGTGGCCGCCAAGTATGTAGACGATATCTCGCATGGCACCATTCCAGCCCCCATCACCGCAACCTATAACGGTGACTTCAACACCATCAAAAACAACCTCAATACCTGTATCAGTGCCATCAATGCGCTGGTGGCCGATGCCAACATGCTCTCGCGGGCAGCGGTAGAAGGCAAACTGGCAACCCGCGCTGATGCCAGCCAACACCAAGGTGATTTCCGCAAGATTGTTCAGGGGGTCAATGACACCCTGGATGCAGTTATCAACCCGATCAATGAGGCCATGTCGGTGCTCTCCTCGTTTGAGCAAGGCGATCTGACACTGCGGGTCACGGGCGATTACCAAGGACGCCTGCGTGAGTTGCGTGACATGGTCAACAACTCGATCAGCAAGATCGCAAATGTGATTACAGAAGTGCTCGTGGCCGCAGAAACCATCGCCGAGGCGGCTGCACAGGTCAACAGCACCTCACAGGCGTTGTCACAAGCATCGAGTGAGCAAGCAGCCAGCGTCGAAGAGACCAGCGCATCGATGGAAGAGATGCACGCCTCCATCACCATGAATAGCGAGAATGCCAAGATTACCGACAGCATGGCTAGCCAAGCGGCCCGCCAAGCGATAGAAGGCGGCGAGTCGGTGGCAGCTACCGTAGCCGCCATGAAGCAGATCGCCAAGAAGATCAGCATCATTGACGATATTGCCTACCAAACCAATCTGCTGGCCTTGAACGCAGCCATTGAAGCGGCCAGAGCTGGACAACATGGCAAAGGATTTGCGGTGGTGGCCGCTGAAGTGCGCAAATTGGCCGAACGCTCTCAGGTTGCAGCCCAAGAAATCGCTACCGTGGCGGGCTCCAGTGTCGACTTGGCTGTCAAGGCAGGCAATCTGCTCAGTGAGATTGTGCCCAGTATCAAGAAAACATCGGATTTGGTGCAAGAGATCACTGCGGCCTCAGAGGAACAATCCTCCGGGGCCGGTCAGATCAATGCAGCCGTGATGCAATTGAGTCAAACCACCCAACAAAATGCTTCTAGCTCCGAAGAACTGGCAACCAATGCCGAAGAAATGAGCTCGCAAATCGAACAACTGCAACAAACGATAGCATTTTTCAAGATAGAGCATCATGGCCATTTTGGTAACAACAAGAAAATCCCACCTGTCAAAAGCTCTCGGTTAATGCCTAGAAAAATTGGCAATACCTTTTCTTCTAAAGACACCGAACCTTTGATTCGAGAGGTGGCCCATATAGACATTGATGAAAGTAAGTTCACCAACTTTATACGTGGACAGCAACACATCTGATAGCCATGCTCGCCTGAATCATGTTTCAGGCCCTGTTCACGCCATGAAAGGAGTTTGGATGCAGTTGCGGGATTTGCCATCCTTATTGCCCCCCCCTTGACTGAACCATCAGGAATTTTTCCTGAACTTGGTTGCAGTGCCTCCTCTATGGCTCCAGCAGAGAATTGAGGAGATCATTATGGAGTTCCATCATGTATGCGCAAACTCTGACCGATCAGGAATTTTCTAGCTATCAACGTTTCATCTTTGAGGCGGCAGGCATCATGCTATCTGCCGCCAAGAAGGCATTGGTGGTGTGCCGTCTAGCCAAACGTTTGCATTTGTACCAACTGAGTAGCTTTACCGAATATTTCAAACTGCTGACCAGCGGCAGCAACCCTGCGGAAGTGCAGGTGGCTGTGGACTTGTTGACCACCAACGAGACCTACTTTTTTCGGGAAGAAAGGCACTTTGACTTTTTGCGCGAACGGGCTCTGGCTGCCCGTGGGCGTGCATCCACCTTTCGGGTCTGGAGTGCGGCCAGCTCCAGTGGTGAGGAGGCCTACAGCATTGCCATGATTTTGGCAGACTGCCTGGGAGAAAATGCTGCTTGGGAGGTTTTCGGTTCAGATATCTCTACCCAAGTGCTGCAAAGTGCCAAACGCGGCCAGTATGCGCTGGCCCGGTCTAGGCACATCCCCGATGACTACTTGGAGCGGTTTTGTCGCATCGGCACCGATGAATACAAAGGCACTTTTCTGATCGACCGCAAGCTGCGCAACCGGGTCAGTTTTCTGCAACTTAACCTCAATGAATCGCTGCCCAACATCGGGCAGTTTGATGTGGTCTTTTTGCGCAATGTGCTGATCTACTTTAATCGAGAGACCAAGCGCAGCGTAGTGGAGCGTGTGACGTCCAAGGTCAAACCCGATGGTTATTTCTTTGTCGGACACTCCGAAAGCCTCTGTGAGGCCCGAGGCACCATGCAATTGCTGGCACCATCGGTCTACAGAAAAGCATGTTGATGATCGGTGCCACACACCCGACATTCTGGGTTGCGTGGCACTTGTAGGCTGCGCCATTGCATAGAGCGGGCATTCAACATCAGAAGTTGCCCAGCCAGTGAAGTGCCCACCCCAGACAACAACTTGATGGCCTCTGCTGCCTGCATGGCCCCAATGATGCCCACCAAAGGTGCCAATACCCCCATCGTGGCGCAGCGCAGGTCTTCAAACCCAGCATCGGGCGCAAATAGGCAGGCATAGCATGGTGATGTGGCTTGGCGGGTTTCGACCACCATCAGTTGCCCATCCCAGCGGCTGGCCGCACCAGCCACCAATGGCACTTGTTGGCGCACGCAGGCAGCATTGATCGCATGGCGGGTGGCATAGTTGTCACTGCAATCGAGCACAACATGGGCATGCTGTGCCCATTGCTGCAGCCCATCGGCATCGGCTCGGGCTTGTAGCGCAGTCACCTGTATTTCTGGATTGATTTCGCGCAAGGCCTGGGCCATTGAAAGCACCTTGGGCTGGCCCACCCTGGCAGTGGTGTGGGCTACTTGGCGTTGCAAGTTGGTCAGGTCAACGGTATCGTCATCCACCAAGGTGATGTGCCCCACTCCCGCTGAGGCCAGATAGAGCGCCACAGGCGAACCCAAGCCCCCCGCACCAATTACCAAGGCATGGGCGTCTAACAGCCGCTGCTGGCCTTCTATGCCCACATCATCGAGCAGGATATGGCGGGAATAGCGCAAAAGCTGGTCATCGGTCATGGCGAATTCATTGCAAAAGAAGACAGACACTGCCAAAGAAAAAGGCCGCTCCATTGGTATGGCAGTCGGCCCATTGGAAAATGCAAGCCCAGTGCTGCACTACGGCACAGCACCCGTGCGGCTTACGGAGTTTCTTTTTTCTCGTCCTTACGCTCGCTTTGCGTCTTGCTCACCAGTACGGGCTGGCCCTTGAGTCGGTTGAGTGCCTGTGCCAACTGGAAGTCTTTGTCGGAGCCAAACTCGGGCAGCTTGCGCTCAGCCACAGGCTTTTTGGCCTCCTCTTCCAGACGCTTGCGGGCTTCCTCGCGGGCCTGCTCGCGTGTCTCATCCTTCTTCTCTTCGCCTTGGCCGTTACCCAAGTGTTTCTCCAAATCGGCCTCACGCATACGCAAGGCGGCAAACACATCGCCTTCGGCAGTCTCGTCCAGCATCACATCTGGGACGATGCCCTTGGCTTGGATGGTTTTGCCACTGGGGGTGTAGTAGCGGGCAGTGGTCAGTTTAATGCCGGTGTCTGGGCCGAGCGGGCGCACCGTTTGTACCGAGCCCTTGCCAAAGGTCTGGCTGCCCATGACGGTGGCTCGCTTGTGGTCTTGTAGTGCCCCTGCAACAATCTCACTGGCGGACGCAGAGCCTTCATTGACCAGCACCACCAAAGGCACGGTCTTGAGGGCCACAGGCAGGCGTTTGAGTGGGTCGCCACTGCCACGGCGGGCATAGAAATCGGGCGATGCCTTGTAAGTGGCTTTGCTTTCAGCCAACTGGCCATTGGTAGAGACCACCGTCACATCTGCTGGCAAAAATGCTGCCGAAATAGCCACGGCAGCATCCAACAAGCCACCAGGGTCATTGCGCAAGTCCAACACCAAACCTTTGAGCTTGGGATCTTGTTTGTACAGCTCTTCGACCTTGCGCACAAAATCATCGACCGTGCGCTCTTGAAACTGGCTCAGGCGAATCCAACCGTAGCCCGGCTCCACCATTTTGGCCTTGACCGATTGGGTTTTGATTTCTTCACGGGTGATAGTGACCGGGAAGGTGCGCCCTTCATCTTTGCGCAGAATCATCAAAGTGACCTTGGTGCGCGGCTCGCCGCGCATCTTCTTGACGGCATCGCTCAAAGACAACCCCTTCACGGCGGTGTCGTCAATCTTGGTAATCAGGTCATTGGTCTTGATGCCCGCCCTGAAAGCGGGAGAGCCCTCAATGGGCGAGACCACTTTGATCAGGCCGTCTTCTTGGGTAATCTCAATACCCACCCCGACAAACTTGCCTGTGGTGCCCTCCCGAAATTCAGCAAACGATTTTTTATCGAAATACTGCGAATGTGGGTCTAAGCTGGAGACCATGCCGGAGATGGCATCCGTGATCAGCTTTTTGTCGTCTACCGGCTCGACATAGTCGGTCTTGACCAGACCGAAGACGGCGGACAGCTGCTGGATTTCTTCCAGCGGCAGTGGCGACATGGCGCCGCGCGCCACCGTTTGTAGCGACACCGTGGTCAGCGCCCCGGCGACCACGCCTATCGACACCCACCCTGCAATTTTGAGTTTGTGGCCCATAGAACACACCTTTACCGTTTCAATCATTCCCTTGGAGGGGCCGCACCTGCACCAGTTCCCAGTGCAGGCACTTTGCTTACATGCTTTGTGGATGGGTTGTCACTGTCAAAGCAACCGAGTTACGCCTTGCCTTGCGAAGCCACAGCAGCAGCTGCCCTGGCAGCCGCCTCCGCATCACCCAAATAGTAGTGGCGGATGGGCTTGAGGTTGTCATCGAGCTCATATACCAGCGGAATGCCGTTGGGAATGTTCAGGCCCACAATGTCTTGTTCGGAGATATTGTCCAAATACTTGACCAAAGCGCGGATCGAGTTGCCGTGGGCGGCCACCACTACCCGTTGCCCACTTTGGATGGCTGGGGCCATCACTTCATTCCAGAAAGGCAACACACGGGCCACGGTGTCTTGGAGGCATTCTGTCAGGGGCACCTGTTCGGGCGTGAGTCCTGCATAGCGACGGTCATCGCGCTGACCACGCGGATCATTGGCCTCCAGTGCCGGGGGTGGAGTGTCATAGCTGCGGCGCCAAATCAGCACCTGCTCATCACCATACTGCTGTGCCATGTCGGCTTTGTTCAAGCCTTGCAAAGCGCCATAATGGCGTTCATTCAGACGCCAGCTTTTTTGTACTGGCAACCAAGTGCAATCCATTTCGTCCAAGGCGTACCACAAGGTGTGGATGGCGCGCTTCAAGACGCTGGTGTAGGCCAGATCAAACTCATAGCCTTCGGCCTTGAGCAATTTGCCAGCCGACATGGCCTGCGAGACGCCCGTGGGGGTCAGATCGACATCAGTCCAGCCGGTAAAGCGGTTTTCCAGGTTCCAGGTGGATTCGCCGTGGCGGATCAGAACGAGTTTGTGCATGGTTTCCCTAGAGAGAACGGGTCAAAACCGCACATTCTAAAATTGCTACTGTTTGCCAACCCAAGGAATAACGTGAATTTCATCGTCGAGAACTGGTATTTGATTCTTCTGGCTGTGGTCTCTGGCGCCATGTTGCTGCTGCCTGCCCTTCAGGCAGGCGCGGGCGGCTTGAGCACCGCGGCAGCCGTGCAGCTCATCAACCGCGAAAAGGGCGTGCTGATTGATGTGTGCGGGGCCGACGAATACGCCACCGGCCATGCAGCCGGTGCCAAGAACGTGCCACTGGCCGAATTGGAAAGTCGTCTGCCCGCTGTGGTCAAAAACAAGAACGTGCCACTGGTGTTGGTTTGTGCCCGTGGCAGCCGCGCGCAACGTGCAGCCGTGGTGGCACAAAAACTGGGCTACACCAATGCCCAAGTGCTTGCAGGCGGGCTCAAAGCTTGGCAAGAAGCAGGGCTGCCAATAGACAAATCCTGAACCCTCTGCACCAGCCATTGAAAGGACAAGCCATGCAAGCTGTAAAGATGTACACAACCGCCGTCTGCCCTTATTGCATTCGTGCCAAGCAATTGCTCAAGAGCCGAGGGGTTGAGCAAATTGAAGAAATTCGTATCGATCAAGATCCGACCGCTCGCCAGCAGATGATGGAAATCACTGGTCGGCGCACAGTGCCGCAAATTTTCATTGGCAGCACCCATGTGGGTGGTTGTGACGACCTGATGGCCCTAGACAGCCAGGGCGGCCTGCTCCCCCTGTTGGGCACTGCATAATCCCCTTACCCGTGTGCCCGCTGTGGGAGCCACTCCCGCGCGGGCCTTTTCATGCTGTATGCATTCAGGAAAGACCTCTGTCATGACCGACCAAGCTGCTACCCCCGTATTCCAAATCCAACGCGTTTACCTCAAGGATGCCTCGCTGGAGCAACCTAATTCGCCTGCCATTCTGTTGGAACAAGAGCAGCCCAGTGTAGATATCCAGTTGGGTGTGGAAGCCACTCCTGTGGCCGAGGGCATTTTTGAAGTAGCCGTCACGGCCACGGTGCAAACCAAGGTCAAAGATCGCACGGTGTTTCTGGTGGAAGCCAAGCAGGCCGGTATTTTTGAAATCCGCAATATCCCCGAAGACCAAATGGGCCCCATCATGGGTATTGCCTGCCCGCAAATCGTCTATCCCTATCTGCGTGGCAATGTGGCTGACCTGATCACCCGCGCCGGATTCCCCCCGGTACATCTGGCAGAAATCAACTTCCAAGCCATGTATGAGCAGCAACAGGCCCAAGTGGAAGGCCAAGCTCCTTCTACCCTGCTGCCACAGTAATCTCCTGTCTAAGGGGCGCCTGCGGCACACCCGCCGTGGCGTCCGCCTGTTTTCATGAAAATCGTCGTCCTTGGTGCTGGCGCTTGGGGCACTGCCGTGGCCATCAGCGCCGCCCACCATCCAACAGGCCATGCTGTCACTTTGTGGACACGCGATGCCCACCAATGCGCAGAGATGCAGGCAACGCGCTGCAATGCCCGCTATCTGCCCGATGTTGCCCTACCCCACACCTTGCAAGTGGCTGCTGGGCCCGTACAAGCCCAAATAGTGGGCGCAGATCTGGTGATCGTGGCCACGCCCATGGCAGCTCTGCGCAGCCTGTTGACCCAATTGCGCCACTGTCAGGCTCCGCTGGCTTGGTTGTGCAAGGGCTTTGAGGCGGTGCCTGCTGGCTCGAGCGCGTTTGGATTACTCGCCCATGAAGTGCGGGCTGAGGTGGCCCCAGATTTGGTTGCGGGGGCACTCAGTGGCCCCAGCTTTGCCCAAGAGGTGGCCAGGGGCCAGCCCACTGCACTGGTGGCGGCAAGTGAGCATGCCCGTGTGCGTGAAGCCCTGGTGCAGGCGTTGCACAGCCCTAGCCTGCGTGTTTATGCCAACGACGACATTGTGGGCGTAGAGGTGGGTGGGGCCGTCAAAAATGTGCTGGCCATTGCCACCGGCCTGTGTGATGGCTTGGCACTCGGACTCAATGCCCGTGCTGCACTGATCACGCGGGGGTTAACCGAAATGACCCGCCTTGGTCTGGCACTGGGCGCGCGGGCTGAGACTTTCATGGGGCTGTCTGGGCTGGGCGATCTGGTTTTGACGGCCACTGGCGATCTGTCCCGCAACCGCCGGGTAGGCCAGTTGTTGGCGCAAGGGCAAAGTTTGCAGCAAGCAGTCAACTCCTTGGGCCATGTGGCTGAAGGCGTTTATAGCGCCCGCACCGTGGTGCAGCGTGCCCTGCATCTGGGGGTAGAAATGCCCATCAGTGAAGGGGTGGTGGCGCTGCTTGATGGTCAGTTACGCCCCTTGGATGCAGTCTCCATCCTGATGGAACGCGATCCCAAACAAGAGTGCGCCTAGATCGCTCGGTCATACGGCGCCAATACGCCACTCTTGCACCCTCGTTGAACTGTCCACCATTGCTGCGTGGATGCTGCTATGCTGTGTTTCAGGCTGCCGCGCTATAAGGTAGACGGGGCAACCTGATCTCACAGAGCCATTCAAGGAGACCTAGATGCAAGAAGCACAAAATGCCAACCCAGCAGGCACTTGCCCAGTGGTGCATGGCGCTAATACGGCGGCAGGCAAGTCGAACATGGACTGGTGGCCCGAGGCGTTGAACCTAGATATCCTGCACCAACACGATGCCAAAACCAACCCTCTCCAAGGCATCAACTACCGCGAAGAAGTCAAGCAACTGGATGTGGCTGCACTCAAGCAGGACTTGACGGCTCTCATGACCAGCAGCCAAAACTGGTGGCCTGCCGACTGGGGCCATTATGGTGGCTTGATGATCCGCATGGCTTGGCACTCTGCCGGAACCTACCGCATTGCCGATGGCCGTGGTGGCGCTGGCACTGGCAACCAGCGTTTTGCGCCTCTGAACTCTTGGCCCGACAACGCCAATCTTGACAAGGCCCGCCGCCTGCTCTGGCCCATCAAGAAAAAGTATGGCAACAAACTCAGTTGGGCAGACCTGATCATCTTGGCTGGTAACGTGGCCTATGAGTCGATGGGCCTCAAAACTTTTGGTTTTGCCTTTGGCCGCGAAGACATTTGGCACCCTGAAAAAGACATCTACTGGGGATCAGAGAAACAATGGCTGGCCCCCAGTGGCAGCCAAGGCAGCCGCTACTCCGGTGAACGCGACCTAGACAACCCATTGGCGGCAGTGATGATGGGGCTGATTTATGTCAATCCCGAAGGTGTGGATGGCAAACCAGACCCGCTCAAGACAGCCCATGATGTGCGCGTGACCTTTGCCCGCATGGCCATGAACGATGAGGAAACCGTGGCTCTGACTGCGGGCGGGCATACAGTAGGCAAAGCCCACGGCAATGGCAGTGCCGCCAATTTGGGGCCAGCCCCCGAGGCGGCCGATATAGCCGAGCAAGGCTTGGGCTGGAACAACCACAGCACCCGCGGCGTAGGCCGCGACACTGTAACCAGCGGTCTGGAGGGTGCCTGGACTACCCATCCCACCCAGTGGGACAACGGCTACTTTGAGTTGTTGCTCAACTACGACTGGGAACTCAAGAAAAGCCCTGCTGGCGCTTGGCAATGGGAGCCGATCAACATTCGGGAAGAAGACAAGCCAGTGGATGCGGAAGATCCGTCCATCCGCCACAACCCCATCATGACCGATGCCGACATGGCCATGAAGATGGACCCCGAATATCGCAAGATTTCGGAGCGGTTCCGCCAAGATCCGGCTTATTTCTCAGAAACCTTTGCCCGTGCTTGGTTCAAGCTCACCCACCGTGACATGGGCCCCAAGAGCCGCTACATTGGCCCCGAAGTGCCACCAGAAGACCTGATCTGGCAAGACCCCGTGCCTGCAGGGCGCAAGGACTACGATCTTGCAGCAGTCAAGGCCAAGATTGAGGCCAGTGGTCTGAGCATCAGCGAGATGGTCAGCACAGCTTGGGATAGCGCCCGTACCTTCCGCCGCTCAGACAAGCGAGGCGGTGCCAACGGTGCCCGCATTCGCCTAGCACCACAAAAAGACTGGGAAGGTAACGAACCAGCCCGTTTGTCTAAAGTTTTGGCTGTGCTGGAGGGTATTGCCACAGAAACTGGTGCCAGTCTGGCCGATGTGATCGTGCTGGCGGGTAATGTGGGCATAGAGCAAGCCGCCAAGGCTGCAGGCCATGAAGTGAGCGTGCCATTCGCCCCAGGCCGTGGCGATGCCACAGCTGCCATGACCGATGCGCAATCCTTTGATGTACTGGAGCCCGTGGCCGATGGTTTCCGCAACTGGCAAAAGAAGCACTATGTGGTCAAGCCAGAGGAGCTGCTGCTAGACAGGGCGCAACTCATGGGCCTGACAGCCCATGAAATGACCGTGCTGTTAGGGGGGCTGCGGGTGCTAGGCACCAACCACGGTGGCAGCGCCCATGGTGTGTTCACCGACCGGGTGGGTGTGCTCACCAACGACTTCTTTGTCCACCTGACCGATATGGCTTACACCTGGGTGCCCACCGGACGCAACTCGTACGACATCCGCGACCGCCAAACGGGAGCCACCCGATGGACGGCCACCCGTGTGGACTTGGTGTTTGGCTCCAACTCCATTCTGCGCTCTTACGCCGAGGTTTATGCCCAAGACGACAACCGGCAGAAATTTGTGCAGGATTTTGTTGCTGCTTGGACTAAGGTCATGAACGCCGATCGCTTTGATCTGGCTTAAAGGTCAAGGTGCTTGGGTATTGCCAATACCCAAGCGGCGAGTCTGGGAGATTTAGAACTCCCAGGCCACGCCTAGGTTGGCAATACTGCGTCCGTTGCCACGGCCTGCCGCCGCTGACAATTTGACGCCCTCGGCAATCTCATAGCGCACCCCTATCTGGCGGTCGGGTTTGCTGTGTTCTTCGCCAAAGGTCTCTAGTGTCAGTGCCCACTGGCTGCCCAAAGGCACATCCAGCCCCACGCCCCAAGTGTCTACATGCCCATCGTGGCGCGTCCAAGCCCGCCCCAAATTGACATGCAGACGAGGCCCAGCATCAAAGGCCCAGGTAGCCAAACCCGACAGTGCATGCACATGGGCAGCCTGTTCACCATCGGCCCGTTCACGGGCATATTCGTATTTCAGGCCCGCTGACAAGCCTTGCTCGGCCTGTAATGGCACCCATTTCAGGGCTGCTCCCACAGCTCGCAATGTGGTGCTGGGTGCTACTGAACGGTCGCGGGCATGTGCAAAGGCAACTTCTGCCTCCAAATTGTCTATGGGGCCAAAACCTACGGCAGCTTCCCAACCGCGTTGTCCGGCATCTTTGCTCCAGCCCATCTCGACTTTGGCACCACCACGCTCCATCGTGCCCGCATCATCTACCGCCATAGGCCGCTCTGCCCACACAGGCATAGACAACCCGACCAAGCAACTACTGAGAACGATGGTAGGCCAACGCAAACGGACAAAACGCATGACAAAAACTCCAAAATGGCAAAAAGAAAGACCCCATTGCTTTCACGGGGGCCGGATAGAGAATCAATTGAGAATTATTATCAATTTATAGCACCATCCCTGCCCCCATGCCAAGCCACTGAGCGCCACACCAAGGAGGGTGTTGGTAGCAAGCCTCAGCGCGGCAGCTGGCCTTGCACCCCCTCAACCAGCCAATGCATTTGCAAAATTTGCCCATCGGACAACGTTTGGCCGGGAGCGATCACTTCACGCCCTTGGTTGTCGCGCACAGGCTGTTTGCCAGCCCGGAATGGGTGGCGCGTGCCATCGGCCAGCTCTTTTTGCGCCGCCAGCACCTCCTGTTGCACACGCTGTGGCACCTTGGTACCAAAGTGACCAACACGGATCATGCCTTCGCGCACGCCACCCCAGACATTGCCCGCTTTCCAAGCGCCGTCCAGCACGGCCCGCACACGCCGGGTGTAGTAATCTCCCCATTGGTGGGTAACAGCCACAATTTGGGCATCTGGCCCCACTTGGCGCATGTCCGAGTGGTAGGCTACCGCCATCTTGCCACGCTCTTGGGCAGCAGCCATCACCGCGGTAGAACCCGTATGGAAAGCCAGCACATCTGCCCCTTGGTTGAACAGTGCCATCGCTGCATCACGCTCTTTGGGTGGATCAAACCAAGCATGGAGCCACACCACTTTCAGGGTGGCCTTGGGATGAACGGCCTGCATGCCCAGCGCAAACGCATTGATGCCCTGCAACACCTCCGGAATCGGAAAGCCCGCCACAAACCCAGCCGTGCCAGTGCGGCTCATGCGTCCAGCCACCATGCCTGCCAGATAGCGGCCCTCGTAATAGCGTGCATTGGCTGTGGCTACATTGGCTGCCTGCTTGTAGCCCGTGATGGATTCAAACTTCACCCCCGGAAAATCCTGTGCCACCTTGAGTGTGGGCTCCATGTAGCCAAAACTGGGGGTAAAGATGATCTGGTGCCCCTGCTGTGCCAAATCACGAATCACGCGCTCTGCATCGGCTCCTTCGGGCACGTTAGCCACAAAAGTGGTTTGCACCCGACTACCCAGTGCCGCCTCTACGGCCTTGCGGCCCTCATCGTGCTGGCGCGTCCAGCCCGCTTCGGTCACTGGGGTGACATAGACAAAACCGGCCTTGATAGCGGATGCAGGCGCTGCTTCGTCGGCAGCATGGGCAGGAAAAAAAAGGGAAGAAGATACGCAAGCAGCCACGAACGTGGCCGCGAGGTTTTTGTACATGGTGTTCCTCTACATGGCCCGGGCATCACGAAAAAACAAAAGACTGCCGGGGCAGCAGTCTTTGGCGCTATCTTAGCGAATTACTATGTGGGCGTCATCACTACACAAGGAGACTTGCCATGCCCCTGTTTGTCGATACTTCCCCACCAGGTCAATGTATTTTCTGTCGCTTGGTGGCGGGTGAGATCCCTGCGGCCCGTGTCTATGAAGACACGCTCACTATCGCTTTTATGGACATTGGCCAAGTCAACCCCGGCCATGTGCTGGTAGCCACCAAGCGCCATGCAGCCACCTTGCTAGACATTACCCCGCAAGAGGCGGCAGCCGTCATGCAAACTGCGCAGCGCGTCGCCAGTGCCATTCAAGCCACATTCGACCCGCCCGGTATCACTCTCTTGCAGGCCAATGGGCGTGAAGGCGATCAGACGGTGTTCCATTTTCACCTGCATGTGGTGCCCCGCCACGCCCAAGACGGCATCGCCCTGAGCTGGCCCCGCAAAAACCCCGATGCCACCACTTTGCAGGATTACGCCGCCCAATTGACGCGGGCCATTGCTCCCACCCCTTGAACGGTGGCCACTCCAGCTCAATAGTCGTGTTCAACAAACCGTTCAAACACCTCTTTGAGCCGGTGCTGCCACTGGCGCTTGTCGGCCTCGGGGACAAAGCTGGCCTCAAAGCTGTTGCTAGCCAACTGGTAGGCATGGCGGGCCGTCATGCCCGTGGCAGCAAACACCTGCACCAGGTTGTCATTGAGATAACCGCCAAAATAGGCCGGATCGTCTGAGTTGACGGTGGCGCACAAGCCTGCATCGAGCAATTGGGGCAGGTTGTGGTCTTTGAGTTCAGGAAATACGCACAGCTTTTGATTGGACAACGGGCACACTGTCAGTGGCGTGCGGCTTTGTGCCAGCCGCTGCACCAGCATTGCATCGCGCAGTGCTTGCACGCCATGATCGATGCGCTCGGCCCCCAGCACATCCAACGCACTCCAAATATAGGCTGGCGGCCCTTCTTCCCCGGCATGGGCCACCACATGCAGCCCCAGTTCACGACAACGGGCAAAAACGCGGGCAAACTTTTCTGGCGGATGGCCGACTTCGCTGCTGTCCAAGCCCACGCCTATCCACTTGTCTTGCCAAGGCAGCGCCTGCTCTAGGGTGGCAAAAGCATCTTCCTCGCTCAAGTGGCGTAAGAAACACAGAATCAGCGTGGCACTGATGCCCGACTCGGCCCGTGCATCTTGACAAGCACGGTGCAAACCGTGGATCACCGCTTCCATCGGCACGCCGCGTGCAGTGTGGGTTTGGGGATCGAAAAAGATTTCGGCATGTACCACGTTGTCTTGCACCGCACGGGCCAGATAAGCACGGGCCATGTCGTAAAAGTCTTGCTCATGCAGCAACACGCTGGCCCCAGCGTAATAAATGTCTAAAAAGCTCTGCAAGTTGCTAAAGGCATAGGCACTGCGCAAGGCCTCTACGCTGGCATAGGGCAGGGTGATGCCATTGCGCTGCGCCAAGGCAAAGATCAACTCTGGCTCCAGCGAGCCTTCGATGTGGATATGCAGCTCGGCCTTGGGCATAGCACGCAACAGGTCGGGCAGACGGGCGGCGGATACGGGGGGAACTTTAAACATCGTGAACTTCTCCTTCATGCCAGAAAAAAAGGCCGCCCTACGGCGGCCCTTGCAAGCGTCGCTATGCCAGCTTACTTCGAATCGTTGCTGCCAGGCACCTTGCCTTCTACGCCCTGCACATAAAAATTCACACTGCCCAAAAATTTGTCATCGGCGACGACATCTTTCGCCAAAATTTCCTTGCCATCTTGGCCCAGAATCGGGCCTTTCCAGATGGAAAGAGTGCCTTCTTTCAGGCCACGCTTGATCTCGTCGACCTTGGCTTTGACGTCCGCAGGCACATCGTCTGCCACCGATACCAGATCAATCGCGCCTTCCTTCACGCCCCACCAAGCCTGTCCGGTGCTCCAAGTGCCTTCCAGCACGTCTTTAACGGCCTTGACGTAATACGGCCCCCAGTTAATGACAGCCGACCCCAAGTGGGCCTTGGGGCCATAGGCGGTCATGTCCGAGTCCCAGCCAAACGCCCGCTTGCCTTTTTCTTCAGCTGTTTTGAGCACTGCAGCAGAGTCGGTGTTCTGGAACAAAATGTCAGCACCACCGTTGATGAGCGAGGTGGCTGCCTCTGTCTCTTTAGGTGGGCTGAACCATTCATTCACCCACACTACCTTGGTCTTGATCTTGGGGTTGACCGACTGCGCACCCAGCGTAAAGCTGTTGATGTTGCGCAGCACTTCGGGGATAGGCACCGAACCCACCACACCCAAGGTGTTGGTTTTGGTCATGGCCCCGGCAATCACCCCTGCCATGTAAGCACCCTCGTAGGTACGGCTGTCGTACGTACGCACATTTGCGGCAGTTTTGTAGCCGGTAGCGTGCTCAAACTTCACATGGGCAAAGTCAGGGGCCAGTTTCTGAATCGACTCCATGTAGCCAAAGGTGGTGCCAAAAATCAGTTGGTTGCCCTGGCCTGCCATGTCGCGCAATACCCGCTCGGCATCTGCCGACTCGGGCACGCTCTCGACAAAACTGGTCACGATCTTGTCACCAAATTCTTTTTCCAGTGCCTTGCGCCCATTGTCGTGGGCATAAGTCCAACCACCATCACCCACCGGGCCAATGTAGGCAAAGGCGATTTTCAGCGGTTCAGGCTTGGGGGCCGGTGCTTGTGCTGCGGGTGCAGGCGCAGGGGTAGGTGCTGGCTCCTCTTTTTTGCCGCAGCCTACCAAGGTGGCAGCTGTTAGGGCAGAAAGCGCAGCCACTTGCAACAGGGCGCGGCGTTTGTACAAATCGGTCATGTAGATTCCTCAAGACAAGGGCAATGGCGCAAAAAGCGGCCATTATCAGCCGGGGTGGAAGGGCTTTCCAAGCGATGCAGGCATGTTGGCACGTATCCAGACCGGATTGCGTGAAATCAATGCCAGCACCACAATCGTGGCTACATAAGGCAACATGCTCAGCAACTGGCTAGCCACCTGCACACCTGTGGCCTGCAAGTGAAACTGCAACATGGTCACCCCACCAAACAGATAGGCACCCAGCAGCACCCGTACTGGCCGCCAGGTAGCAAAGGTGGTGAGTGCCAGTGCGATCCAGCCGCGCCCAGCCACCATGCCTTCTACCCACAGCGGCGTGTAGACAGTGGCAATATAGCCACCCGCCAAACCACACAGGGCGCCCCCCACCACCACAGCCAACAGACGGATGCGGCGCACTGGATAACCCAGTGCATGGGCCGACTCGGGGGATTCCCCCACAGCCCGCAGCACCAGTCCCGCTCGTGTACGGTACAAAAACCACACCAGCCCCGCCGTGAGTGCCATGGTCAGATACACCAGTGGATGCTGGCGAAACAACGCGGCGCCAAGCAGTGGGATGTCACCCAGCCAAGGCAGCGCATACTGGGGCAGCTCTGGCAGCTTGGCCTGCACATAGCCAATGCCCGCAAAGGCTGAAAAGCCCACCCCAAACAGGCTCAGAGCCAACCCCGTGGCATATTGATTGGTGCCCAGCCAAATCACCAGCAGGCCCAGCAAGGCCGCCAGCGCAGCCCCCGCAGCCATCGCGGCGGCAAACCCTAGCCACGGATTGCCGGTATGCACCACCGTGGCAAAGCCCGCCAGTGCTGCACACAGCATCATCCCTTCCGCGCCCAGATTGACGATGCCCGCGCGCTCATTGATCAACAGCCCCAATGCGGCCAGCGCCAGCACCGTGCCTGCACTGAGCGTAGACCCCAGCAGCAATGCGTATGACTCCATCTCACAGCCCTCCTTTCAGGGCAGCCGGTGTACGCACCCAGCGCACCCGGTAAGCCACCAGCGTGTCGCAGGCCAGCAGCGTAAACAGCAGCAAACCCTGAAACACGCCAGTGATCGATTTGGGGAGGCCCAGACGCGATTGCGCCAGTTCACCACCGATATAAAACATGCTCATCAGCACCGCCGACAACACCATGCCCACTGGATGCAGCCTGCCCACAAAAGCCACAATAATGGCGGCAAAGCCATAGCCCGCAGGCACATAGGGCGTGAGCTGGCCGATAGGCCCAGCCACCTCCAATGCCCCGGCCAACCCAGCGGCCCCACCAGATACCAGCAACGCCGTCCACAACGCCCGCCGCGATGAATACCCGGCATAGCGTGCCGCTGCCGGAGCCATACCACCGACCTGTTGGGCAAACCCGGCACGGGTACGAAACAAGAACACCCACAACGCAGCCGCCCCGACCAGCGCCAGCAATAACCCTATATGGGCGCGCGAACCAGCCATAAGGCGTGGAATTTGCGTTACCCGCTCAAAGGTGCGGGTTTGCGGAAAGTTGTAACCCATCGGATCTTTCCATGGGCCAAACACCAGCCAACCCAACACCAAGGTAGCGACATAGACCAGCATCAAACTGACGAGGATTTCATTGGCATAAAAACGGTCGCGCAGCCATGCCACCACCGCCGCCCAAGCCATGCCACCCAGCACCCCTGCCAGCAGCAAGGTGGGCACAATCCAGCTGCCAGTGTCGGGGCGGGCCAGCAGGGCAGTGCCGCCTGCTGCAATGGCCCCCATCACAAACTGCCCTTCGGCCCCGATGTTCCACACGTTGGAGCGAAAACACACCGCCAAGCCCAAGGCAATGAGCAACAATGGTGTGGCCTTGACCATCAGTTCACCCAAGGCATACGAAGATTTGAGCGGCTCCCAGAAAAACATCTGCAACCCCCGCACGGGGTCTTTGTCCAGTGCCACAAACAGCACCATGCCAATCAGCACAGTGATGCACAAGGCCAGCACTGGCGACCCATAGCGCCACCACTGCGAAGGTTGTGGACGGGCTTCAAGCTTGAACATGGTGATCCTTTCCGGCCTGCAATGCCTCCTGTTGTCCCAAATGGGCTTGCACATCACCATGCCACAGGCCACTCATCCATTCCCCAATACGCTCCACCGTCGCCTGCTCACGCTGTAAGCTGGGCGAGAGATGGCCTTTAGCCAGCACATACAGGCGGTCGCTCAACTCGAGCAGCTCATCAAGCTCCTCACTCAGCACCAGCACGGCACAACCAGCATCGCGCAGGGCCAAAATGGCGGCCCGAATCTGCTGTGCGGCCCCCACATCCACCCCCCAGGTGGGCTGGGCCACAATCAATAGCCGAGGCTGGGCATCTATCTCTCGACCCACAATAAACTTCTGCAAGTTGCCACCCGATAGCGATTGCGCTGGGGCGTCTGGCCCTGCCGCCTTGACACCAAAGCGTGCAATGATGGTGCGTGCCTGTTCTCGCAGGCGGCCCATGTGCAGCCAGCCGCCCAGACCCACAGCATCAGCGCGCGTCAACAGCAGGTTGTGCGCCAGCCCCATACTGGGCACGGTGCCCCGCCCCAAACGCTCTTCAGGCACAAAATGCAAGCCTAAGGCCCGCCGCGCCTGCGGCCCCAGATGCGCTACCTCTTGGCCCAGTACCTGCACCATCGCCGCAGCGGCGCGGGTGTCCTCACCAGATAGCGCCTGCAACAGCTCCTGTTGACCATTGCCCGACACTCCGGCAATGCCTACCACCTCTGCGGCCCGCACCTCCAAATCCACATCCATCAAGTCCACACCAAAGGACTGTGAACGAGGCAGGTTCAGCCCCACCAGTGCCAGCACCACCGCACCAGCCTGCACTGGGCGGTGCGTCAATGGTGGCGTGTCGCTACCAATCATCAGGCGCGACAAGGCAGCATTGGATTGCCCGCGCGGATCACATACCCCTGCCACTTCTCCGGCCCGCAGCACAGTACAAGCACTACAGAGGCTACGGATTTCATGCAGTTTGTGACTGATGTAAAGAATGCTGCACCCTTGCGCCGCCAACTGGCGCAACACCACAAACAGCTTTTCTACTGCCTGCGGTGTGAGTACCGAAGTCGGCTCATCCAAAATCAGCAGCCGGGGCTGGGTTAGCAAGGCCCGAATGATCTCTACCCGCTGCATCTCACCCACACTCAAGGTGTGCACCGGACGCAACGGATCTACATCCAGCCCATATTGCGCCGAAGTGCTTCGGATGCGCTCGACTACCTCGGGCAGTGCGATCTGTTGATCCAACCCCAACCAGACATTCTCAGCCACCGACAAGGTATCAAACAGGCTGAAATGCTGAAACACCATAGCAATGCCCAGCGCACGGGCCTCTTGCGGGTTGCGCACCTGCACGGCCTGCCCGTCAAAGTGCAAACTGCCTTCATCGGGCTGCACCGCACCGTAAATAATTTTCATCAGCGTGGATTTGCCTGCGCCGTTCTCACCCAATACAGCATGAATCTCGCCCGGCTGTACGGTCAGGGCCACATCTTTGTTGGCAACCACACCTGGATAGCGTTTGGTAATGCCCGCCAACTGCAACCGGGGTGGCGGAGTACAGACAGGGGCGGTAGAAAATGCAGAAAAGCTCATATAGCCATTGTCTCTCAGTGCTTTTCCAGCTTTTACCCGGGGCCATTTTGTTGTAATAGCACTGTCACCCAACCGGGCTATGGTCTGTGCATCCTCTCTAACGTTCAGGACACCAGCACATGCCTTCTACCGCTTCCATAGCCTGTGAAAGAGTGCTCACGCCGCTGTCTCCGGCCTTACGTCTGGGCCAAGGTCTGCTGGCCAAGCTGGTGCGATCTGGACAACTGCATTGCGTCTTTCAGCCCTTGGCGGATCTGCGCTCTGGCACCATCCATGCCCACGAGGCGCTGATTCGTGGCCCCGAAGGCACCACCTGGCACACCCCCGATGCCCTGCTCGACATTGCCCGACGTGAGCATGTACTGCAAGACTTTGAAATTTTTTGTGCCTACACCGCGTTGCAAGAGTGGGGGGCCACCGGTGCGGACGGACGCGTCTTTGTCAACATCAGTGCCGATGCTCTAGTGCAGGCGCTGGCGCTGTGTGGCACGCAAGGGCTGGCAGGCATGGTACGCAGTTGGGGCGTCAAACCCCGCATGGTGGTGCTGGAAATTACCGAACACGAACGGGTGGGCGACATGGCCCGATTGCGTCAAGCGGTGCAGAGCGTCCATGCGGCAGGGATGCGGCTGGCACTAGACGATTTTGGCGATGGGCGCTCTAGCCTACGGGTCTGGTCTGAGGTCAAACCCGATTTCGTCAAAATTGATAAATACTTTGTGCGTGACATCAGCGCCCAGCCACAAAACCTCCAAATGGTGCAGGCCATCAAAGGCATCGCCCAAGTTTTTGGAACTACCCTGATCGCCGAAGGCATAGAAACGGCCGCCGATTTGCGCGCTATCCGTGATTTGGATATTGCCTACGGTCAAGGCTGGCTGCTGGGGCGTCCGGCCCGCCAAGCAGCACAGACCCTGCCCACCTTGGCCCAAGAAGTCTTGCAAGACCACAGCGTGGCCGTCTTGCCCCATACCGCCCAAACCCCGGCCCCTCCGGGGGTACTGCGCCATATCTCGGTGGTGGCGGCCCCCACCCTGATGCCGGACATGGACAACGATGCTGTGGCAACCTGCTTTCAGCAGCATAGCCACCTGCATGCCCTGGCCATTGTGGAAGACGAACGCCCTATTGCGCTCATCAACCGCCAAACGTTCATGACCGACTACGCAACGCTGTATTTTCGTGAACTGCACGGTCGCAAATCTTGTCTGGCTTTTGCCAATCTGCAACCCAGGGTGGTGGAGCGCGACTGCGATGTCGGGCAACTGTTGGGCATTTTGACTTCCCAAGACCAACGCTACCTGAGCGATGGCTTCATCGTCACCGACAATGGCCGCTATGTGGGTCTGGGTACGGGGGAGCAACTGGTGCGTGCAGTCACAGAAGCACGGGTGGAAGCGGCCCGCCACGCCAACCCACTCACCTTCTTGCCGGGCAACATTCCCATCAGCCAACACATCCAGCGTTTGTTAGACCACAACGTCTCTTTTGTGGCCTGCTATGCCGATCTGAACCACTTCAAGCCCTTCAACGACCAATATGGCTACTGGCGTGGCGATGAAATGATCCGGCTGCTGGCGCGGGTCAGCACCAGCCATGCCGATGCCGAACGCGACTTTGTTGGCCATGTGGGCGGCGATGATTTCTTGCTGGTGTTTCAAAGCACGGACTGGCTGGCCCGCTGCCATGCCATCGTGAGTGAGTTCGCGCAGGAGGCGCGCAAACTCTTCGACCCCACCGCTCAGGCTGCAGGAGGCATCCATGCAGAAGATCGGCATGGCGTGCTGCGTTTCTTTCCCTGCACCACGGTCTCGATTGGGGCCACCTGCATTGCCCCCGGCCAACTCACCCAAGCAGAAGATGTGGCCAATCTGGCTGCGGTGGCCAAACACGAGGCCAAGCGCAGCACCCTGCCTGTAGTGGTGCATGGCGGCAGCACCCACCGCCCCCATCCACACCTGATAGCCGTGCCGCGCAGCCCCGAGCCATCCAGACAAGCACTGGTGGCCTGAGCAGTTACTGGGCCAGTGCAGATTCTGCCGCTGGCGGCGCTTTCCACCCACCCCCCACCGCCTTGTAGAGGGCAATCTGGTTTTGCCGTTGGGCCAACTGGGTTTGTGTCAGTGCCTGCTGGCTGGCAAACAGCGTGCGCTGGGCATCTAACACTTCCAGATGACTAGCCACACCATTGCGATAGCGCAGATCGGCCAATCGGAACCGTTCGGCTTCTGCCTGAACCTGTTCTTGCTGTGCCTGTAGCTGTGGCCCTAGGGTGGCATAACCCGCTAGCGCATCGGCCACTTCCCGAAACGCTGTCTGAATGGCCTTCTCATACTGTGCCAACGCCAAATCTCGGCTGGCCTGTGCTGCTTCCAGATTGGCCTGATTGCGCCCGGAGTCAAAAATGGGCAGCATGGCTTGGGGTGCCAGAGTCCAGCCCCAAGAGCCACTTTGGAACAGCCCCGACAGCGCACTGCTGGCCGTGCCCGCACTGGCCGTGAGTGCGATGCGCGGAAAAAATGCGGCGCGTGCAGCACCAATGTTGGCATGGGCCGCCACCAGTTGTTGCTCTGCCTGCCGAATGTCTGGACGGTGTTCCAACAAGTCTGAAGGCAGTCCCACGGGCACCTCACGCAATGCCGACCGGGCCTCTGTGCTCGAACGCAACTCCAGCAAAGTATCGGGCAGCGTTTGGCCTACCAGTTGCGTGAGTGCATTCACATCCAAGGCCCGCAGGCGCTGTTGCTGAGCCAAGGTAGCCCGTGCCGAAGCCAGCAAAGACTCGGCCTGTCGCAGATCCAGTGCAGAAGCTACACCCTGTTCAAAACGCAAACGCACCAGCCGCAGCGAATCCTCACGCGTTACCAATGTGCGCTGTGTCAGGGCCAGCAATTCATTGTTGGTTTGCAAACTCAGCCAAGTGCTGCTCACCGAAGCCACAAGGCTGGTCTGCACCGCATTGCGGGCCTCCTGTGTGGCGAGAAATTGGGCCAATGCGGCATCCTTGAGACTCGCAATACGCCCAAAGAAATCAATCTCCCACGAGGCCAGAGACAACCCAGCACTATAGGCACTGCTGATGTCGCCACTGCCATCGGTCTTGGGTTGGCGATTGCCCGTCACTCCTGCCTGGATGGTTGGCAACTGGTCGGCCTTGCGAATCTGGTACTGCGCCCGTGCTTGCTCCAAATTGGCCAATGCCGCCCGCAAGTCCCGGTTGTTCTGCAATGCCATTGCCACCAGTTCACGCAACCGCGCATCGTCAATAAAGTCTTGCCAGAGCACATTTGCCGCCGTGTGGGCATGACCCGCCTGCACAGCGTCGGTTGTCATGGGCCATTGCGGGGCCACTGGTGCCTCCGGGCGAACATACGCCGGTGTCATAGAACAACCGGCCAACAAGGCCGCGGCCATCCAAGTCAAAGTCAGCCGGGTATTACGCATGGGGGGTGCCTTCATGGTGGTGGGCCTCAATCCCGGCTGCCCGGGCATGTTCAACATACATCTTGCGCTGGCGCTCGCTGCCCTTGAACAAACTGCGCACTGCCACGAAAAAGATGGGCACAAAAAACACCGCCAGCAAAGTGCCAACGACCATCCCCGAAATCACCCCCGTACCAATGGCACGCTGGCTGGCCGAGCTGGCCCCCGATGCAATGGCCAAGGGCACCACCCCCAAAATGAAGGCCAGCGAGGTCATGATGATCGGACGGAAACGCAGATGGGCGGCCTCCAGCGCGGCCTCTACCACGCTGTGCCCCTGGGCTTGCAGGTCTTTGGCAAATTCGATAATCAAAATGGCGTTTTTGGCCGACAAACCAATAATAGTGATCAGGCCGACTTGGAAATAAACATCGTTGGTCATGCCCCGTGTGCTGATGCCCAACAGCACCCCCAGCACCCCCAGCGGCACCACCAAAATCACAGCCAACGGAATCGACCAGCTCTCATACAAAGCTGCCAAGGCCAAGAACACCGCCAAAATGGCAAAACCATACAGCACGATGGCTTGCGAGCCTGCCAGCTTCTCTTCGCGCGACTGGCCTGTCCATTCAAAGCCAAAACCCGGTGGCAACTGGCTAGCCAAGCGTTCCATCTCAACCATTGCATCCCCGGTGCTATAGCCCGGCGCAGCGCCCCCCGAAATACGCATGGCCGGATAGCCGTTGTAGCGCACCGTCTGCATGGCCCCCGATGCCCAGCGGGTAGTGGCAAATGCCGACAGTGGCACTGCCTTGCCAACATTGTTCACGGCTGTCAGCTTCAGAATGTCTTCTGGCTGCATTCGCTCCTTGGCTTCAGCCTGTACCACCACACGTTGTAAGCGCCCAGCATTGGGAAAATCATTCACATAGGCCGACCCCAAGGCGGTAGAGATACTGCTGTTGATGGCCGCAAAGCCCACCCCTTGGGCGTTGGCCTTGTCGCGGTCAATGTCTACTTGCAACTGTGGTGCGTCTTCCAACCCATCAGGGCGCACCCCCGACAGCACTTTGCTCTGACGGGCCATGCCCAAAATCTGGTTGCGTGCTGCCACCAAGGCATCGTGCCCATTGCCACCGCGATCCTGCAAGCGGAAGGTAAAGCCCGAACTGCTGCCCAATTCTGGAATAGGTGGTGGATTCAGCGGGAAGATAAAGGCATCGCGTATCCCCATCAACGCCCCCATGGCACGACCGGCAACCGCTTCGGCGGTGTGCGCCTCTCCGGGGCGCTCTGCCCAGTCTTTGAGCGTCACAAACGACAAGCCTGCATTTTGGCCCTGACCCGAAAAGCTAAAGCCCATCACCGCCACCATGCTCTGAACTTCAGGCTGCGCCAGCATGAAATCCTCTACCTTCTCCACCACAGCGCGGGTACGCTCCTGCGTGGCACCCGGTGGCAATTGGATATTGACCAACAAATTGCCTTGGTCTTCATTGGGCAAGAAGGAGGTTGGCAAACGCAAATACAACACCCCCACCGCTGCGACCAATGCCAAATAAACCACCATCATCCGGCCCGCACGGTGCAGCAACTTCGCCACCCAACCTTCGTAACCCTTGGCACTGCGGGCAAAACCCCGGTTAAAAGCGCCAAAAAATCCGGTCTTGGCATGTGCATGGCCTGCCTGCACCGGCTTGAGCAGCGTGGCACACAGGGCAGGAGTCAAAGACAGCGCCATAAAAGCCGAGAAAGCAATCGATACCGCCATCACAGCCGAGAACTGGCGATAGATGTTGCCTACCGAACCAGCAAAGAAAGCCAGTGGCACAAACACCGAAATCAGCACCACAGTGATACCGATGATGGCCCCAGAGATTTGCCCCATCGCTTTGCGCGTGGCTTCTAGCGGCGACAGCCCCTCCTCGCTCATGATGCGCTCGACGTTTTCCACCACCACAATGGCATCGTCCACCACAATACCGATCACCAGCACCATGCCAAACATGGTCAGCACATTGATCGAGAAGCCCAGCGCCAGCAAGGCACCAAAGGTGCCCAACAAGGCCACCGGCACCACAATGGTCGGAATGATGGTGTAGCGGAAGTTCTGCAAAAACAGAAACATCACCAAGAACACCAGCGCAATCGCTTCCAACAACGTTTTGGCTACTTGTTGAATAGAAATTTTGACAAAACCCGAGCTGTCATAAGGAATCGTCCACACCACACCGGGCGGAAAATATTTTTCCAGCTCTGCCAAACGCACCTTGACAGCCTCGGCGGCAGCCAAGGCATTGCCCGATGGCGACAGCTGCACCCCCATGCCCGAAGCAGGCTTACCATTGAGCCGTGCGCTGGTCGCATAGGACTGCGACCCCAGCTCAATGCGCGCCACGTCTTGGAGGCGCACCGTCGAGCCGTCGGCATTGGCCCGCAGCACAATCCGACCAAACTCTTCTACGTTGCTGAGTTGACCGGGCACCACCACCGTGGCAGAAATCGTCTGTCCCACCACATGGGGCAACTCGCCCAAGCTGCCCGCAGACACTTGCGCATTCTGTGCCTGAATGGCCGCAGCCACCTCCGCTGCCGACAGGTGGTATCCCTGCAACTTGGTAGGATCAACCCAGACACGCATGGCACGCTCGGCACCAAACAATTGCACTTGGCCAATGCCGGGCAGGCGCTGCAACTCGGGCACCACATTGCGCGAAGCGTAATCGCTCAGGGCTGAGACATCAATCTTCGGGTCGTTGGATGAAAGCATCGCAAACAACAGGAAGTTCGAGCGCGCCTTGTCCACGCGTACGCCTTGTTGGTTGACCACTGCAGGCAACCGGGGCGTAGCCCGTGACAAGCGGTTCTGCACTTCCACTTGGGCCAGATCCGCATTGGTGCCGGGTTCAAAACTCAGGGTGATGGTGCCAGAGCCATTGGCCTGGCTGACGGTCTCGATATACGCCAAACCGGGGGCGCCATTCATCTCGCGCTCAATCACCGCCAGCACGCTGTCTTCCAGCGTCTGTGCCGACGCACCGGGATAGGCCGCATTGATCACAATGGTCGGCGGGGCCACTGCGGGGTACTGGGCAACCGGCAGTTTGGTGATGGAGACAGCCCCCAACACCATAATGAACAAAGCAATCACCCAAGCAAAGATGGGGCGATCAATAAAAAATTTAGCCATGAATGAGGCTCCTTACTGCTTGGCCGTGCTGGCCGCTTCCGCCGCTGCTGCGCCAGCAGGTGCAGCGGGCTGGGGCACGCTGCCCGGCGCCTGCCACCGCACAGCCTTTACAGGCGTGCCCGGTGGCAGCATCTGCAACTTCTGGAAGCCGTCCACCATCACCTGTTCACCCGCCTGAAGCCCCTCCAACACAATCCACTGGTTATTGCGTGCAGCCCCTACCTTCACGGTGCGTGGCACCAGCTTGCCCTCAGCGGTCACCACCGTCACTTTGTCTCCTTGCTGGGTGCGGGTCACGGCCTGTTGCGGCAAAGTAATGGCATCAGCCACCTGGGCCTGCTCCAAGCGCACACGCACATACAGCCCCGGCAGCAATTCGACTTTGGGGTTAGGCACTTCGGCACGCAAAGTGATTTGTCCTGTAGTGGCATCTACTGTCAGATCCGAAAACAACAACTTGCCCGACAAAGGGTATTCACTGCCATCGTCCAACACCACTCGGATGCTGGCCGCTTCTTTCCCCGCCGCCCGCTTGAGTTGTCCCGCCTCCAAAGCCCGACGCAACTTCATCACCTCTGCAGCCGACTGGGTAAAGTTCACATATACCGGATGAATTTGCTGAATCACGGCCAGAGGCGTGCTCTCTCCCTGCCCAACCAACGCGCCTTCGGTCACCAATGCCCGGCCAATGCGGCCCGCAATCGGTGCTGTCACACTGGCGTGGCTCAGATTGATTTGCGCCGTCTGCACGGCTGCTTTTCCTGCAGCCACATCGGCCTGTGCCTGCTGTTCAGCCGCCACTGCATTGGCATATTCCTGCCGACTCACGGCATGGGCATCCACCAAAGGCTGATAACGTTGGGCCAATGCCGATGCTTGGGTCAGATTGGCCTGCGCCCGAGCCAACTGGGCCTGTGCGGTCTGCAAGGCCGCCTGATAAGGTGCCGGATCAATGACAAACAGCGGCTGCCCCTGCTTCACCTCACTGCCTTCTACAAATAGCCGTTTTTGCACAATGCCTGCAGCACGCGCCCGCACCTGAGCCACCCGTGACGCCTCCAAACGCCCTGGCAACTCCGTGACCAACCCCACATCACCCAATGCCGCCGTCACCACCCCAACTTCTGGGGCTGGCATCTTGCCCCCAGGGCCAGCCGCTGCCGCTGGTGCTTCTGTCTTGCCACAGCCAGCCAACAATAGCACCGCCACTGCACTGGCTACCACCGCACCTGCATCAAAGAATGGCCGCTTTGACAAAACAGCAGGTGACAAAGCAGTCTGGGAAAGACGCAACAAAGCAGGCATGGCAGGAATCCTTTGGCGGAAAAAGGCAGTGCGCACAGAAAAACGGCATCTTTGGAAAGACACCGCGCACACTGCTCCATCTTGAAGACAGGATGGTGAAAGAAGAGATGCAGTATACATACATTCGAGAATGTATGTATAGTACAAGCTTTGCCCCTGACAGTGGAGATGATTTATGGCGCGACGCACCAAGGCCGAGGCGCAGGCCACGCGCAACGGGTTACTAGATGCTGCAGAGCAGTTGTTCCAAGCGCGAGGTGTCTCACGCACCTCACTGAACGATATTGCGACCGCTGCCGGTACAACGCGCGGGGCTATCTATTGGCATTTCAAGGACAAGGCTGACCTGTTCAATGCCATGATGGAGCGGGTCACGCTGCCATTGGAAGAGATTCACGCACAGGCCAGTCTGGTCACCGATGGCGATGCCCTCACCCAACTGCGTACTGCTTTATTGGGTGCATTGCACATCATTGCCACCGATGCTTCTACCCGACGGGTACTGGAAATTGCCATCCACAAAATGGAATTAACCAACGAGCTTGTGGCCGTGCAAGAACGCTGTTTGCGCATCTACCGTCAGTGTGTAGAACACAACCAATTGGCCTTGACCTCAGCCGTACAAGCGAGGGGGCAAGCATTGGCTATTCCTTTGCACACAGCAGCCACAGGCTTGCAGGCGCTGGTCGAAGGGCTGGTACAGCACTGGCTGCTGAACCCGCAGGCCTTTGATTTAGAGCAGACCGGCCAACAAACGATGGATGTGTATCTGGCAGGGCTGACCTTGTCCATGCGCCCCCCACTGCAAGAAAAAACCCCCGGCCAATCTTGCTGATCGGCAGGGGGCTGCTGTGAGTAGCTCAGGCCTCAGTGGCGGGATGCTGCGCCTGCCGCGCCCCCACGAAACACCTTGAAAAACTCCGAAGAATTGGGATCTAGCAGCAGCACATCGCTCTTCTTACTGAAGCTGGCTTTGTAGGCATCTAGGCTGCGGTAAAACTGGGCAAACTGCGGATCGCGGCCAAAGGCTTCGGCATAGATGCGGGCCGCCTCGGCATCGCCCTCGCCCTTCACCTTCTGCGCATCACGGTAAGCGTTGGCAATGGTGATTTCACGCTGGCGGTCGGCGTCGGCACGGATCTTTTCGCCCTCAGCCGCCCCCGTGGAGCGCAACTCGTTGGCCACACGCTTGCGTTCAGCTTCCATACGGCGATACACCGACTCGGTGATGGACTCCACATAATCGACACGGGTGATACGCACATCCACCACGTCCACGCCCCAGGGCTTGCTACCACGCACCGACTCCAGCACCTCACGCTTAACATCGGCCATCAACTGCTCGCGCTTGGAAGACAGCAACTCCTTGACGGTACGCTTGTTGATTTCTTCTTGGAAGGCATTGCGCACCACCCGATTGAGTTGGGTCGCACCAGCATTCTCATCCAACCCCACATTGCGGATGTATTCAGACGGCTCACTGATACGCCAACGCACATACCAGTCGATCACTACCCGTTGCTTTTCTGCGGTCAGCATGGGTTCGGTATCTGTGCTGTCCAGTGTCAACAAACGCTTGTCAATGTACGACACGTTTTGGAACGGTGGCGGCAGCTTGAAATTCAGACCAGGCTCGGTAATGACTTCTTTGATTTGTCCCAGTGCGTAGACAACGCCAAATTGGCGCTGATCCACCACAAACAACATAGAACTGGCCAATGCCAGCAGAGCAAAAACCGAGGAAGCAAAAAATCCAACACGATTCACATCGTTCTCCTAGCGTGCTTCACGGTCACGTGTACGGCCGCTGTCGCGTGTGCGAGCATCCACCGACATATTTCCCGAGGGTGTGGACACCGGGGGCGTGGCAGTGGAAGCGGGTACACCCACCACATCTGAGGCAGACGCAGTGCCACCTTGCAGAATTTTCTCTAGCGGCAAATACAGCAGATTGCCACCTTGGCGCGAATCGACCATCACCTTGGTGACATTGCTGTAGATTTGCTGCATAGACTCGATATACAGGCGATCACGGGTCACTTGGGGCGCCTTCTGGTATTCGGCCAACACAGAGCTAAAGCGTTGTGCATCCCCCTGTGCTTGCGCCACAATCCGGGCCTTGTAGGCTTCGGCCTCTTCCTTGAGCCGCGAGGCAGAACCCACAGCACGCGGCACTACGTCATTGGCGTAAGCCTGTGCTTCATTCTTGGCCCGTTCGCGCTCTTGCCCTGCTTTGAGCACGTCATCAAACGCCGACTGCACCTGCTCGGGTGGCCGTACGCCGCCTTGCTGCAAATTAATACCCACCACCTCTACACCAACCTTGTAACGGTCTAGGATGGTTTGCATCAAGGTGCGTACACGGGGGGCAATTTGGTCGCGCTCTTCTGCCAGTGCCGTATCCATACGCATCTTGCTCACCACCTCGCGCACAGCAGTTTCTGCCGCCTGGGTCACAGCATCGGCTGGGTTTTTGCTTTCAAACAACCAAGCTCTGGCATCGTTGAGTCGGTATTGCACGGCAAACTTGATCTCAACGATATTTTCATCTTCGGTCAACATGGCCGACTCACGCAGACCTGTAGACTTGATGATGCTGTCGCGCCCAACATCGGTAGAACGAATCTGCGTCACAAACACCAACTCGTGGCGTTGAACCGGATAAGGCAAACGCCAGTTGAAACCAGCCCCCACCGTGCTGTGGTACTTGCCAAACTGGGTAATCACCGCCTGTTGGCCTTCCTGAACAATGAAGAACCCTGTGCCCAACCAGATCAGCACAGCAATGGTGGCAATCACACCAACACCCAGACCAGCGCCCTTCATGTCTGGCGGCACATTGCCACCATTGCCATTACCGGCACCACCACCCGGCTTCTCACCAAAGAGCCCCGCCAGTTTGCGGTTGAGATCGCGCCACAACTCGTCCAAGTCTGGGGGTTGTTGCCCCGTTTGGTTGCTTGAATCACGTCCTCGTGGCGCAGGGGGGCGCTCAGAAGGGGGGCGCGGGGTGGGGGGAGGCTGTTTGTCATCACCAGAGTTGTTGTCACCACGCCCCCAGCGCGGATCGTTGAGATTGAACATCCCACGCAGGCGCTGCAACACAGGTGCCCAGCCACGAAGAGAAGATGGTTGGTTCATGCAAAAATTCTCTGATTCTGATTTCAGTTAGCTTAAAACAACAACGCCTAACCCGGATCTTGGGACTGCAAGAAAGGGACATCGGCCTGTGTGGGCATCTCTGTCAAAGCCACAATCGTTGCTGCCAATTGGCTGCGCAGACCTGCCAACCCAACACCTGTGCGGGCGCTCACAAACACACGGGGAATCAAGCGGCCATCAAGCTCATAAACATCCTGCAACAGTGCAGGTTGTTGGCCCTCGGGCAACGCATCGATCTTGTTGAACACCAGCAATTGTGGAACATCGATTGCACCGATTTCTTCCAGCACCTGTTGCACCTGTTGGATCTGTTCAGGAAATTTTGGATTGGCAGCATCAATCACATGCAACAGCAAATCCGCATCCACTGCTTCTTGCAACGTGGCTTGAAAGGCATCGATCAGGCCATGTGGCAAGTCTCGGATGAATCCCACCGTATCGGACAAAGAGACCGAACGTTGAAGTTCGCCAATATAGAACTGGCGTGTGGTGGTATCGAGCGTGGCAAAAAGCTGGTCTGCGGCAAAAGCCCTGGCTTTCACCAGTGCGTTGAACAAGGTAGATTTACCGGCATTGGTGTAACCCACCAGCGAGACATTGAAGGTGTCACGCCGCTCGCGTTGACGCCGTTGGGTCGAGCGTTGGCGTTTGACCTTGGACAGCCGCTCTTTGAGCCGTTTGATCGCTTCGCCAATCATGCGGCGATCCAATTCAATCTGGGCCTCACCAGGCCCACCACGGGCACCAATCCCTCCCCGTTGCCGCTCCAGATGTGACCAACGGCGCACCAAACGGGTACTGAGGTAGTTGAGCCGAGCCAATTCAACCTGCAATTTACCTTCGTGACTTCTGGCCCGTTGGGCAAAAATCTCCAAAATCAGAAAGGTACGGTCATTGACCGGCAATTCGAGGTGGCGCTCCAGATTTCTTTGCTGTGCGGGGCTGAGTGCCTGATCAAACAGGACTTCAACCGCTCCATGCATCTGTGCCAGCAAACGTATCTCATCTGCTTTGCCGCTACCCACAAACAAGGCTGCATCTGGCGCCTTGCGTTTGCAAACTACCGATGCCACAGGCCGCATTCCTGCGGTCTGCGCCAACAGGCCCAACTCTTCTAGCTGGGCATCAAAATCCACAGTCCCAAAATCTACCCCCACCAAGAGTACGGGTGTAGATTTTTCTTGGCTCGCGTTATCTGATTTCAAATCAATTTTTAGTTGAAGTCTACGGCTAATGCTTAGGAATTTTCAGGATCTGTATTTTCAGCAATTGAAAAATTCACCGCACGCCCTGGGACTATGGTAGATATAGCATGTTTGTAAACCATTTGCGTGACTGTGTTACGCAAAAGCACCACATACTGATCAAAAGACTCGATCTGACCTTGCAACTTAATACCATTGACCAAATAAATGGAAACCGGCACATGCTCACGCCGCAGGGCGTTCAGAAATGGATCTTGCAGAATTTGACCTTTGTTGCTCACGATATTCTCCGTGTTAAAAATAGAAGTAGATGGTAAAAAGGATTGAAGCAACTATCGGCAATGAATTTTATTTTCAGGCACCAAAACTCAGCATTAACAACCAAGACGATGATTAATCATCCTGATTGGCATAAGGGTTTTTAGAGGTTTTCATCTCTATGCGCAACGGGGTGCCAACCAAGTTGAACTCTTTGCGGAAGCGCCCTTCCAAAAATCTTTTGTAAGCCTCTGTGACATGCTCCAAAGAATTACCGTGGATCACAATCACGGGTGGATTCATGCCCCCCTGATGGGCATAACGAAGCTTAGGACGGAACATGCCCGAGCGTTTGGGACTCTGAAACTGCACCGCCTCTAGTAACAAACGTGTCAATACGGGCGTAGGCATCTTGCAGACAGCAGCCTGATGGGCCTGCAAAATAGCGGGCCACAAGGCGGCCAATCCTTGCCTCTTGGCCGCAGAAATAAAATGCAAGGCAGCAAACTTGAGAAACCCCAACTTGCTTTCTATGGCGCGCTCGACCAACTGACGTTGGTACTCGTCCACAGCATCCCATTTGTTCACCGCAACCACAACAGCACGGCCACTTTCTAGAATGTATCCAGCAATATGGGCATCTTGGTCTGTAATGCCTTGGGTGGCATCAAGCAAGAGCAACACCACATTGGCAGAATCAATGGCCTGCAAGGTCTTGACGACAGAAAACTTTTCAATGGCTTCAAATACCCGGCCTTTACGACGCAACCCTGCCGTATCGACCAATTCAAATTTTTGACCATCGCGCTCAAAGGGCACCGAAATGGCATCTCTGGTGGTACCTGGCATATCAAATGCCACCAAGCGTTCCTCACCCAGCCAAGCATTGATCAAGGTAGATTTGCCAACATTGGGGCGCCCCGCCACGGCCAATTTGATGCTGGCATCAGGCTCTGCACCCACATCATCCGTGTCGTCCAATCCCAAGTCGTTGAGTGCCAGCTCAATCAATCCGCGGATGCCCTGCCCATGTGCCGCAGAAATGGCATGAACCTCACCCAACCCCAGCTCATAAAACTCTGAGAGCTGCATCCCCTCACGCATCCCTTCGGCCTTATTGGCTACCAGGACGCATTGCTTACCCAAACGCCGCAAATATTGTGCAATATCGTGGTCTTGACCAGAAAGACCCGCACGGGCATCGACCACAAACACCACCACATCGGCCTCTGCGACCGCTTGTTGTGTCTGACGGGCCATTTCGCGATAGATACCAGAGGAGGCGTCAGGCTCAAAACCACCGGTATCGATCACAATATACTCGTGCTTGCCCTGCTTCCCACTTCCGTAATGGCGGTCACGCGTTAAACCAGCAAAGTCTGCGACGATCGCATCCCGAGACTTTGTCATGCGGTTGAAGAGGGTAGATTTCCCCACGTTGGGACGACCTACCAAAGCGATGACTGGTTTCATTGATAATTTTATTTATTCTGGACGAAAGCCGTATATTTTTCCTGCGGCCGTTGTGACCACCAAGGTGTTTCCGGCAATCATGGGTTGCGCCAAAATACCGGAATCGTCGGTTTTTACACGGTTGAGCAGGCTTCCGTCAGTTTTGGACAGGAAATACAAGTTCCCCGTGCTGTCACCAACAATCACCGAGCGCCCCAACAGCAAAGGTGGAGACAGCTTGCGATACTTCAACTGGTCTGTAGACCATAGCTGCGAACCATTGCTGCGGTTCCAAGCTACCACCATACCATTGCTTTCCACGCCATAAACGGCTTGCTGATCTCCATCAACGCCATGAATACCGTGGGACTTTTGCGTCCACAGCATTTTACCGTTGCCGGCATTGACACAGGCCACTACCGATTGAAAAGACCTTGCACATAACACACCATTGGTTTTGCTGACTGGCCCCACCAAGTCCACCAGACGCTCAATCTCATTGGTGCCTCTGGGAATCGACAAGGGAGACTCCCACAACACACTGCCCGTGTCTGGCTGAATACCGGCCAATCTGCCATAAACCCCTACCAGCAAGGTATTGTTCATGGCGGTCAAGACACCGGCTTGTTGCAGCACCAGACTCTCGTTGGTGGTAGAAGGCGTTTGCGTCCACAGCCGATGGCCCGCATTGGCATCAAATGCCATGATGCTCCTGTCTGTGCTGAGCAGGAACACGCGCCCCCCAGCCACCAATGGGGCGGTAAAGACGGGTGCCGTCAAGCGTTGACGCCATTTTTCCTGACCAGCTACCAACAAAACCAGTTCGTTATTGGCTGACACCACAGCCACCACGTCACCGTCTACCCCTGCTCCGGCGGTGAGTGCCTCTTGCAAAGAGGCTTTCCACAACGCATGGCCTGTGTTGGCGTCGATAGCGGTCACTTCCCCATCAGAGGAAGCTACTGTGAGCACATGGGCCTTGGCTTGCATGGACATCTGTGCCTTGAAGGCTGTGCCCACTTTGGCCGTCCATGTTTGCTGTATGTTCAAGAGCGGCGCATGGACTTCTATATCCTTGGGCTTGTTCTCTGGGCTAGAGCCCAGAAAAGAGCAAGCGCCAAGCATCAAACTGGCCAGTACCACCCCCAACCAACGGGGTGAATGCCGTAGAGGCTTCAGGTTTGGATCTGTTTTCACCCTGCTACCCCCTTACCAGCAGACGCTGCCGAAGAACCCGACGGATTGACACCCAACGCATTGAGCTTGAACTCCACTAGCCGCCTGTACTCTGGATTAGCACCAGATTTCTCGTGGGCCAGCAGATACTGCTGAACGGCATCGGTCGGCTTTTGTTGCAGCATTTGAATATCACCTTTGCGGTCTGCCACAATGGCTTCAAACTCTGGTGGAAAAGCTACGGCCAGTTGCTGCAACGCTTCATCATAAGCGCCTTTTTCCATCAACAAGCTGGCGAGGCGCAGACGTGCAATTGATTTGTATCCTTCATCAGCACCGCTTTGTGCCACCCACGAAAGCGCGTCCTCAGGTTTGACTGGCCCTGGTTTTTCTTGGGCTGCTTTGGAAGCCAACAAACCCGCCTGCACCGCCTGATGGGTGCTGGCATATTTTTCACGGATGTCATTGAAGGCTTGCCCCACCCTCGACTCATTTTTGGCCAAGACAGACGTGCTCAATTCTTCCAGCAAAGCCGCGGCCTGCATGGACTGTCGGTTTTGCCAGAATTGATAGCCATTCCAGATGGCTATCGATCCAAAAATAAGCAACAGTGCCGAACTGATCAGGGTACCCCAAGTGTTCCAGAAGTGCTTGAGCTGGTCTATTTGCTCTTGTTCTTCAAGATCGAGATGATTGGCCATAAAGTGAACCCCGATTTAATGGGTGGATTTAAAGACGGCTGCCCACTCATGGACATGGGCAATGGCGTATTCCTGCTGTTGGCCTTGACCATCGCGCAGAGCCTTGACGATCACATGGCCACGAGAGACCTCATCTTCGCCAAAGATCAAGGCATACCGGGCGCCACTGGCATCGGCCTTCTTAAATTGCGATTTCATGCTGCCCATCCCCTCACCAGGCTGGGTGGGACTGTGCATTTGTACTGAAGTTCCCAGTGCGCGCAATTGCTGCAATAACGCGAATGCAGCTGGCAATACGGCAGCACTGGGCAAAATAGCGTAGGCATCAGGGGCCACAGGCTGTGGCGCGGCTCCTTGCTCCTTGAGCAGTTCCAGCACCCGCTCAACCCCCAAAGCCCAACCCACCGCTGGAGCGGGCTTGCCACCAATTTGTTCAATCAAACCATCGTAGCGGCCACCACCACAAATGGTACCTTGGGAGCCCAGCTGCTCGGTGATGAACTCAAACACCGTCAGGTTGTAATAGTCCATGCCCCGCACCAAACGCGGGTTGATCTGCCAAGCCACGCCAGCGGCAGTGAGAATAGATTGCACCGTGTGCAAATGGGCCAACGAGGCTTCACCCAAAAAATCAAGCAGGCGTGGCGCGGCTTCAACCAACGCCTTCATGGCTGGGTTTTTGGTGTCGAGAATGCGCAGGGGGTTGCTATGTAAACGCCGGCTGGCATCTTCATCGAGCTGATCGGCATGGGCCTCGAAATAGGTAATGAGCGCGGCACGGTGGGCCTTGCGTTCTTCAGGCTGACCTAGGCTGTTGAGTTCTAGGCGAACGTTGGTCAAGCCCAGTTCTTTCCAGAGTGCATCGGCCAGCAGGATCAATTCAGCATCCACTTCGGCACCCGGAAACCCCAAGGCCTCCGCACCCATCTGATGAAACTGTCGATAGCGTCCCCGCTGAGGCCGCTCGTGGCGGAACATCGGCCCCATGTAGTACAGGCGCTTGCCACCTTCATACAGCATCGAGTGCTCGACCACCGCCCGCACCACGCCAGCAGTGCTTTCAGGGCGCAAGGTGAGCTGCTCACCATTGAGGCGGTCTTCAAAAGAGTACATCTCTTTTTCGACGATATCTGTGACTTCGCCCAAGCCCCGGATAAAAAGGCCAGTGTTCTCTAGGATGGGGGTGCGGATATTTTGGTAGGCAAAGCGCGCCATCAGTTGGCGCACCTTGTCTTCTAGCCACTCCCATTGTGCAGAATGGGGTGGCAAGATGTCATTCATGCCCTTGATGGCTTTGATTTTTCCAGCTTTGGTCACAGTCTTGTTGTTCTCGGTACTCACACGCATCCCTCATCCATAAAAACCAGAATCCACCACATTAGGCACCGAACCGCTGCGCCACATAGTTGTCCACGATTTGGTGAAATTCGGCAATGATCTGGCCACCGCGCAGAGTGGTCACTTTTTTGCCATCAATAAACACTGGGGCCGCAGGCGCTTCGCCAGTACCGGGCAGGCTGATACCAATATCGGCGTGTTTGCTTTCACCAGGGCCATTAACGATGCAACCCATTACCGCCACCTTGAGGGTTTCGACCCCTGGGTATTGGGTGCGCCAAGTGGGCATTTGCTGACGCAGGTAGTCGTCAATTTGCTTGGCTAACTCTTGAAACGTAGTACTGGTGGTACGGCCACAACCGGGGCATGCCGTGACGCTGGGGTTGAACGTGCGCAAACCCAAGGCCTGCAAAATCTCAGACGCCACCACCACCTCTTGGGTACGCGACTCGCCGGGCTGAGGGGTGAGAGAGACACGAATGGTGTCGCCAATGCCTTCTTGCAATAACACCGACAGCGCCGCCGCAGAGGCTACCGTGCCTTTGGTGCCCATGCCAGCCTCGGTCAGGCCCAGATGCAAGGGATAGTTGCAACGGCGGGCCAACTCCCGGTAAACCGAGATCAGATCTTGTACGCCACTGACTTTACACGACAAGATGATTTGCTCACCGGGCAGGCCCATGGCTTCAGCCCACTGAGCCGATTGAATGGCCGAGGTAATGAGTGCCTCGTACATGATTTGCTTGGCATCACGGGGGGTGGCACGCAGGGCGTTATCGTCCATCAACCGAGCCAGCAGTTCTTGGTCTAAGCTGCCCCAATTGACACCGATACGCACCGGCTTTTGCCAACGCATGGCGGCCTCGATCATCTGACCAAACTGGCGGTCGCGCTTCTCCCCCTTGCCCACATTACCGGGGTTGATACGGTATTTGGATAAAGCCTGCGCACAGGCTGGGTAGTCCGTGAGCAGGGTATGGCCGTTGTAGTGGAAATCACCCACCAACGGCACGTCAATACCCATGCGGTCGAGCTGCTCGCGCACATACGGCACCGCTGCGGCAGCTTCAGGGGTATTGACCGTGATACGCACAAGCTCAGAGCCTGCCTGTGCCAACTCTTTGACCTGAATGGCTGTGGCAATGGCATCGACAGTGTCGGTGTTGGTCATGGACTGGATGCACACGGGGGCATCGCCACCGATACGCACCTCACGCGTCCCCCACACCACCTTGGCTTGGCGGCTGCGGCGGGCTAGGGGGGCTGCCACGGCAATGGCTTCTGTGGTGTCTTGGGGAGTTTGCATTACTTCACCTCAAATTTGGCGACATTTTCCCGAGACAGTGCGGCAATTTCAAAACGCGCACCACGCACATAAACATCGGTCATATCGGCCCGGCCCACGGTCACCCACAGGGGAGGTGAATGGGTGACGGTCACACTCTCGCCACTGGCCAGCGTGCGCTGCAATACCGTTGCACCTTTGGCATCGCGGACATGAATCCAAGAGGATGCACGGGCGCTCAACACCAAGACACCCTCAGCAGAGACAGCAGGGGCTGTCTGTGGGGAAGAAGATGCTGCCACTGTGGCAGGAGAGGGCGACAGAGGAAGCTGCTGCGGGGTGGCAGGCTGGGGCTGACTTAGTGCCAGTGTGGGAGTGGTGGTGGGCGGTGCCACAACCACGCTGGGCGTTGTTGGCACAGTGGGTGGTGGGGTGGGGATGTGATCGGTTTTTTCTGCGTCCAGCCTAGCAGCAGGCGCAGGCGCTGGGGCAGATAGCTCTTCTTCGGGTATTTCTGGCTCAGTTTCTGAACGCTGGGGCAGGAAAAACACCAGCAAAGCACCCAGCAGCAGAGCAAAAATAGCCAGCGTGATCGACTTACCCCCCAGCACGGTAAACAGTGAGCGGCTGCGCTCGTCACGCAAACGGGTATTGATACCTTCACTGTTATGTGCCAACCGAGGCAAGGCACCTGGAGGCATGGCTGCCAAAACTTCTGCGGCGTCTATTTTGAGCGTTCTACAGACGCTGGCTGCAAATGCACGAACGAAATTGGCATCTGGAAACACAGCAAAGTTATCTGCCTCCAGCGCCTCTAATTTAGCCACAGGCACTTTGAGCGAGGCGGCCAGCGTCTCGACATGCAGTCCTTGGGCTTGACGCGCTTGGCGCAACAAACTACCGGGGGATACCGAAGGCGGTGCTGCAAATGGCACTGTGGCCTCAGTGGGGGCGCTTGACAACTCACTCATCAAAGCGCCCCTTATCGTACAAGGCGAGTTCGGAGGAGTCTGGGAACCGTTTGCGCAACTGGTCTGCCAATTGTTGCATGGCCACCACATTACGCAAGGCCCGCTCTACCTTGATACCCAACCACAGTGTTTCGGCATTCGACATTTCGCTATTGTTCAAACGACGGATGTAAAACTGGGCCCGCACCAACTCATTGCGCCGCAAAAGCAAACTGGACAGGTGGTAGGCCACCACTGGGTTGCCTGCATCGAGTTCATAGGAGCGCATCAAGGCCTGCTCGGCGGCCACCTCGTCACCCGCCCTGGCATGGCAAAGCCCCTGCGCCATCAAGGTCTTGCTACGGGCAGCATAGGTAGGATGGGCCAACACCTGCATAAAGATGTCGTTGGCCTGCGGATATTTTTTTTGTGAACAGAGCAACCATGCCCGGTTGTGCAGAAGATTCGGGTCGGTGGGACGCAAATCCAGCGCCCGCTGGAAGCTGGTGTCGGCCTGTGCATACTCATTGAGCCGCATGTAAATCAGACCGAGCAGGTTGTAAGCGTCGGCATAACCAGGGTCGGTGACCAATGCTTGTTTAACTTCGTCCAGAGCTACCGAGGTTTGACCCGCCTCGAAATAATTGGCAGCCAACTCCAAACGAATACGGGCCCGGCGACGTGCTTCACCCTCCTCAGAGGGCGACAAAACGTCACTGTTTGCCACCGGAGGATGCCCAGTAGCGCAGCCAGACAGGCCACCGAGACACCAAAGCAATATCCCGATTCCTGCCCAATAACGGCCTTTCTTGGTCAGACCTGGGGGCATTTCAGTGCTTCTCCTGCCCGGAGGCGATGGGTGTCAGCACAATAGTACGCCGCTGCGCCATGCGTTCGGTAGCACGGGTACGATCTTGCACTTCACCTGCCAGTTGTCCGCAGGCGGCATCAATATCGTCGCCACGTGTTTTGCGCACGGTGGTCACAATGCCCGCATCATTGAGCAATTTGGCAAACGCCAATACCTGTGGCTGTGCAGAACGGTGCAAACCTGAAGCAGGAAAGGGATTGAAAGGGATAAGGTTGAACTTGCACCAAGCCTTGCCATTGGCATAAGAGCGCACAAGCCGGATCAGTTGCTGGGCGTGTTCTGGCTGGTCATTGACGCCATCCAGCATACAGTATTCAAAGGTAATGAAATCGCGCGGCGCATGGGCCAGATAACGCACACAGGCTTGCATCAACTCATCAAGGGGATATTTGCGGTTGAGCGGCACCAGGTGGTCGCGCAAAGTGTCGTTGGGCGCATGCAGGGAGACAGCCAAGGCCACGGGGCAATCCACTGCCAGTCGATCTATCATGGGCACGATGCCAGAGGTGGACACCGTCAGGCGGCGGCGCGACAGCCCATAGCCGTGGTCGTCCAGCATGGCACGCAAAGCAGGCAACAAGGCGCTATAGTTCTGTAAAGGCTCGCCCATGCCCATCATCACCACATTGGAAATCACCCGTTCTGAGACGCCAAGGCGAGCGCGCAGGGTGTGCTCGGCAAACCAGAGCTGGGCCAATATTTCTGCAGTGCTCAGGTTGCGGCTAAAACCTTGGTGTCCGGTAGAGCAAAAGCGGCAGCCCACAGCGCAACCCGCCTGTGAAGAAACACACAGGGTGCCCCGGTCATCTTCGGGGATAAAGACGGTTTCAACTGCATTACCGGCACCCACATCAAACAGCCATTTGACAGTGCCGTCCGCAGATTGGTGCTCGCTAACCACTGGCAAGGTGCTGATATGCGCGCAGGTGGCCAACTTTTCGCGCAGCGACTTAGCCAAATCACTCATTTGGCTGAAATCGCTGGCACCCCGCTGGTGAATCCAGCGGAACAATTGGGTAGCTCGAAAACGCTTCTCACCCAGCCGCTCACAAAAAGCGGTCAGGCCTTCAAGATCAAAATCCAGCAGATTGGTGCTCATGTCTTTGCAAAAACGCTTTCGTGCTTGTTGCCCCCATTCATGGGCTGACGCTGCATCCCGAGGGTGTGCGGTGCCAAGCCCGGCATGGGGTACGCCATCTCAGCGCGAGTAAACGTTCAGGCCAGCGAAGAAGAAAGCGATTTCTACAGCGGCTGTTTCGGGGGCGTCAGAGCCATGCACAGCGTTGGCATCGATGCTGTCGGCAAAGTCAGCACGGATGGTGCCAGCGTCTGCCTTCTTGGGGTCGGTTGCGCCCATCAGTTCGCGGTTTTTCAAGATAGCGTTTTCGCCTTCCAGAGCTTGAATCATCACGGGGCCGGAGATCATGAAATCGACCAGATCCTTGAAGAAGGGACGCTCTTTGTGCACAGCGTAGAACTGTTCGGCTTCGAGGCGCGACAGGTGGGCCATACGGGCAGCAACCACCTTGAGGCCAGCGGCTTCAAAACGGGCGTAGATTTGACCGATGACGTTCTTAGCAACTGCGTCGGGCTTGATGATGGAGAGAGTGCGCTCGATAGCCATAAGATTTCCTGATGAAACAAAGGTGGATAAAAGGGCTGCCTCTGATGAAACAGAGACAAAGCTTTTGATTCTAACTCGCTGTGTTGACGCCCACGCTTACCGGCGGCCTCGCCCGCCCGTGCCACGGCTGTTGCGGCGCTGCTCTTGGCGGTAACGAGACAGGCTGTCGGTGCCGATGTAGCCGACCGAAGTTTTCATGGGATCGGGCTGCTGGGCGGTTGTGCCTGTCTGGCGGGTGTTGCTGCGCTTTTCCACGGCACCTCGGGGCAATGGTGCCGCTGTGCCAGTACGTACATTGGTGCCGCGTGTGGTGGGTGTGGGGCCACGGCGCATAGGAGCAGAACCGGGTTGGGCCTTCTGGGCCAGTGTGTTCAGGCCCGTAGCTTGCAACAGCGCATTGATATCACGCTCATCCAGCTCCAACCAAGCACCACGCTTGAGACCGCGTGGCAGCACCATCGCCCCATAACGAATACGGATCAGACGGCTGACAGCATGGCCCACGGCTTCAAACATGCGGCGCACTTCACGGTTGCGACCTTCAGAGATGGTGACGCGGTACCAGCAGTTGGAGCCTTCTCCCCCGCCTTCTTCAATGGAGCCAAAGGAGGCCATGCCATCATCCAGCTGCACGCCATCGAGCAAGCGTTGCCGCTCCTCTTTACTCAAAGCCCCCAACACCCGTACGGCATATTCGCGCTCCAAGCCAAAACGCGGGTGCATCAACTGGTTAGCCAACTCGCCGGAGCTGGTGAACAGCAATAAGCCCTCGGTATTTAAATCCAGACGGCCCACCGACTGCCACTTGCCCTGCATCAGGCGTGGCAATTTACGAAACACCGTTGGGCGGTTTTGTGGGTCGTCTTGGGTCACGACCTCGCCCACTGGCTTATGGTAGGCAATCACCCGTGGTGGTGGTGGATCAATGCGGAAACGAATGGGCTTGCCATTGAGCTTGACCACATCTCCGTACTGCACCCGTTGTCCGATATGGGCAGGTTCGTTGTTGACAGAGATGCGCCCCTCCAAGATCAACTGCTCCATCTCTAGACGCGAACCCATTCCGGCCTGGGCCAACACCTTGTGCAATTTGGGTGTCTCTACCTGTGGCAACAACACCCGTTTAGGCGGCAATGCCTCGGCGCTGGTTTCGTCGGCATCGAACTGACCAGACACCACGTCAGCAAAATCGTATCCACTTACCTTGGGCGCTGCAGAAGACGCTGCTGTGGGGCGCTTTTGGGGCAGGGCCGTGCGCGCACCAGACTCCTTTGCGGCCCCATTGTTGCTTGGGCGCGAGCGGGAAGGACGATTTTTGGCGGCAGGACGTTTGGCACTGCCTTGGGGGCGGTGGGGCGGCTCGGCAGGCTGAGCGGAATCGCCGGAGAGAAGCTCTGGATTCATGGATATTTTGCGCAATGCCAAAGCATTGCCCGATAGGGACAAAAAAGAATGGCGCCCTTATGCCTTATGGCCTCTGGACTTGCGGCGATGCAGGCGTCGTCGTGGGCAAACCATCGTCCTGCAGGGACTCCAAGGTTTGCAAAACTGGCAAGGAACCGGATGGTTCAAGCGAACCCTCCAGAACCGGCAACTGGCTCAAGGACTGTAGCCCCAGATCATCCAGAAACTGGCGGGTGGTAGCCAACAGTGCCGGACGGCCCACCGATTCACGGTGGCCGATAGTTTCTACCCAGCCACGATCTTCCAATTGCTTGATGATCAGACTGTTGACCGTCACACCGCGGATATCCTCGATATCACCACGCGTTACGGGCTGGCGATAAGCAATGATAGCCAAAGTTTCTAAGGTAGCACGAGAATAGCGGCTGGGCTTCTCGGGCTGTAGGCGGTCGAGAAACTCCCGCATCTGCGGTTTGCTCTGAAAACGCCAGCCTGATGCCACCTGTACCAGTTCCATGCCCCGCAGTTGCCAGTCCTGCTGCAATTCCAGCAACAAAGACTTGAGGGTGTCAGCCCCTAAGGCACCATCAAACAGCGCCCGCAACTCACGCAACGGCATGGGCTGTGTGGTACACAGCAGCACCGTTTCGATAATTCGTTTGGCGTCCACCGTATTCATCGGTTCAGTGGCTCAAAAAAGGTGGCCCCATATCACACACGGGCTATTAGACGAGAATGAACAGGCTTGCGCCGTACAGGCAGAAAAACAGACAACAGGCGCAGTGGGCCTCAAACAGCAACCAGCCTCTTTGGAAGAAACATCAGCAGGTGTTAGGGGGGATTGTAGCCCAGCCCCCACAACAAGAGGGCTTGTTGCATGTCAGCAGGCAGTGGCGCACGCAAATCCAATGCTTGTGCTGTGATGGGATGGGTAAAGGCCAGACGGAAAGCATGCAAAGCTTGGCGCTGCATGCCCGCTACTTCGCTGCCGCCATACAAAGTGTCGGCCACCAACGGGTGCCCAATATGGGCCATGTGAACACGGATCTGGTGGGTGCGTCCAGTGTGCAAGGTGCATTGCACCAAACAGCCCACATCACCGTGGGCCAACAATTGCACATCGGTTTTTGCTGTTTTGCCTGCATGGGCAGCCAAATCAACCACGGCCATGCGCAATCGGTTGCGTGGATCACGGCCTATGGGGGCATTGACGCTGCGCTGCACGGCGCCCTGCCAAGGCCGGTGGGCCAGTGCCAAATATTGACGGCTGACCTGACGGGCCGCAATCATTTGCACCAGTGCATCCATGGTGCGGCGGTTGCGGGCCACCACCATCAACCCGCTGGTATCTTTATCCAGCCGGTGGACAATGCCCGCGCGTGGCAACAGGCTGGCTTGGGTATCACGGGCCAGCAAACCATTGAGCAAAGTGCCTGTCCAGTTGCCGGGCGCGGGATGCACCACCAGCCCTGCTGGTTTGTGCAACACCAGCAAATCGGCATCTTCGTACACAACGTCCAACGCCATTGGCTCGGGACGAAAGGCCTGGCTTTGCAACGTGGCACGCATTTCCAGCACAACCAGATCACCCGCCTTGATACGCTGGGATGCTTTGCTGGCAATCTGCCCATTGAGCCGCACGGCCCCCTGCTCCAACAGTTGTTGCAGGTAGCTGCGGGAAAATTCGGGAACGGTATCGGCCAAGGCACGGTCAAGACGCTGACCATGCTGTGCCAGTCCCATAGACAACGTACGCAGCTCAACTTCAGAGGTAACTTCGGCGTCCAGATCAAGGTCGGGGCCATCACCAGATGCGCCCAGCACCCCTGCCTCTGGAGGCAAGGACAGTATTGGTGTCATGTAGAAAACTCTGGCCTGCTCAACGGGATGGCAGATAGCGTGAGGGGTCTACAGGCTTGCCTTGGCGCCGGATTTCAAAGTGCAGTTTGACACGGTCAGCATCCGTGTTGCCCATTTCAGCAATTTTTTGGCCTTTGCGCACCGACTGGTCTTCCTTGACCAGCAGAGTTTGGTTGTGGGCATAGGCCGTCAGGAAGGTGTTGTTGTGTTTGAGGATGATCAGATTGCCATAACCGCGCAAACCGGCCCCTGAATATACGACGCGACCATCGGCAGCGGCCAGCACAGGATCGCCTGCTTTGCCACCGATGTCGTAGCCTTTGTTGCGCGCCTCATCAAAACCGGCCAGCAAAGGGCCACTGGCAGGCCAGATGAAGCCTACATCATCGTCGCCACCAGATGCCGCAGGGGCCGGCTTACTGGCAGACGGTGTGGCGGCAGGGGGCTTGGTGGTGGCGGCAGCAGCAGGGGCCACCACCGTTGTAACCACAGGGCGGCTCACCACGCTGGTGCCCGCTGTTTCAGGGGCAACTGGCGGCACAACGCGCAACACCTGTCCAACCTCAATCAGGTTGGCGTTCTCTAAATTGTTCCAACGGGCCAAATCTTTCCAACTTTGGCCCGTTTCCAAACCAATGCGGATCAGGGTGTCACCGGGTTTGACGGTGTAGTACCCCTGTTTGCCTGCGTTTTCTGCGCCAGGCAAAGGCTTATCGGCAACCACCACCGCACCGGGTTGACTGACAGTCATCCCCGCCGAGGTTCCGCGGTCTTCGACGGGTGCCTTGCTGAGCCGCGTGCCACAGCCAGAGAGCACCAGCCCGACCAGCACCATAGAACCCCAGACTTTCAGGCCACGCGATACCAACATATAAATCAATCCCTTTAGGCAATCCCCGATTTTAGAGGGACAAAATGTACCGACTCCAAGACGCTTTGCTTCAGGCCTTGGGCTGTCTTGTCGATCACCAACAGCACCTGCTTGCCACCCGACACCACGGTTGGGGCAACTAAACGGCCACCCACAGCCAGTTGCTCGCACCAGCCAGGGGGCAGGGTCTCACCACCTGCAGCAGCAATGATGCCTGCATAAGGTGCCCCTTTGGGATAGCCCAACATGCCATCGCCCAGCATCAGATGCACATTCATCAGTTGCAAGGGGCGCAAATTGATACGTGCGCGCTCATGCAGCCCACGCAAACGCTCCATAGAATAGACCTCACGGGCCAAGCGACTGAGTACGGCGGCTTGGTAGCCACAGCCCGTACCGATTTCCAGCACCCTGCCTAAGCCCCCCCCCGTTTTGGCAATTTCTGCCCCCAGCAACAATTCTGCCATTCGGGCCACAATGCTGGGCTTGGAGATGGTCTGGCCCAGTCCGATAGGCAAGCTGGTGTCTTCATAAGCTTGGTTGACCAACGCACTGTCTACAAAGCGGTGGCGCTCCACAGCGCCCATGGCTTGCAAGACTTGCGCCGAGGTAATGCCAGCAGCCGCCAATCTTTGCACCATTCGGGTGCGTACTGCCGCTGAGTCCATGCCCACCCCCACAGGGGTGGCCAATGGCATGGCAACACCCGCCTTGCGTGCAGCAGGCGTGGGCAGCGCCGCCGGGGTGTTGCTGGAGAGCTGGGGAATGCGGGCAGGAAACCCGGGCCGACGTTGCTGCATCAGTGCCCCTTGTCTGCCGACGTGGCAGGGCCATCCGATTCGTTGCCTGACTCCACAAAAACCATGCGCTGCGCCCAGTCTTGCAGGTGCAGATAGTCGGTCAGGTCGATTCGTAATGGTGTTATAGACACATGGCCTTGTGCCGTGGCATGAAAGTCCGTACCCTCACCATTGTCTTTGGCTGGGCCAGCGCCACCAATCCAATACATGGTGTCACCACGGGGGCTTTGTTGGGTGATGACACGCTCGGCTGCATGGCGTCTGCCAAGACGGCACCATTGCACAGGGCGCAAGGCCTGTAAAGGCAGATTGGGAATATTGACATTGAGCAGCCAAGGATCAGAACCAATGCGCTGCTGTGCTTGCAATTGCAACACGATCTCGCGGGCGCGGTGGGCTGCCGCTTGCAGCTCGCCCCAGCCCTTGTCTACCTGTGAAAAAGCGATGGCCGGAATACCAAACAAATACCCCTCCATGGCTGCACCGACCGTGCCGGAATAAATGGTGTCATCGCCCATGTTGGCCCCATTGTTGATACCCGAAACCACCAGATCGGGCCGATAACCCAACAACCCCGTCAGGGCAATGTGGACACAATCGGCAGGAGTACCATTGACGTAGCGAAAACCATTGGCTGCTGTGTGGACATACAAAGGCGAATGCAGCGTTAGGGCATTGGATTTAGCACTGTTGTTGTGCTCAGGAGCGACCACCTCCACATCAGCCACGGTAGACAATGCCGCATGCAGCGCCACAATGCCGGGGGCCAAGTGGCCGTCGTCGTTGGAAATGAGGATCTTCATGAGTGAACTGAACCAGAGTGCAGCCAATTGTAGGCGGCTCTGTGTGGTAGGGTGACGGCTTGCAACAGCAGTGCTTTGCAAGTGGGCAGCTGTCTGTCACACTCGCCGCTCTTGCTGATCCCTCCTTTCTTTGTACCGGTGCCCTTCCATGGCGCAACGACCACCCTCGGATATCGCACGCGAAACCCTTAAGCAACTGGCGGTGCGCCGCTTGCCACCCACGCCCGAAAACTATCAGGCGCTTTATGACGAAATTGCGGGCCATCGCTCGCCAGCACCTTTTCCCGAAGGGCCACTGCGCCACATTTTGCGCATCATTCCGGGCCAGACGCCCGCACAAAAGCGGCTACTGGATCAGTTTGAGGCGGCTGTGGCGCTGCACGACTGGTCTGCATTGCAGAACGTGCTGGTGGGCTATGCCAAGCTGGGACTGCATCCACAAGAAATCAGCGTAGCAGAGCCTCCCGCCCCGGCTGGCCCCACCACGTTGGCCGTGGTGTTACCCAACGAATTGGCAGAACAAATTGCCCGCATGGTCGAATACACCCTGCCTGCGCTTGACAGCGAAGATGTGCGCGTACACATGCTGGGGGAGCAGTTGGTTCAATTTCTGCGCCAACCCCAACCTCCGGTCAGCACCGCACAATTGATGCTGGCCAACTTCAGCTATCGGCTCTCTTTTGCCACAGAAGACCAAGCTGCTATTCGCAGCACCCTGCTGGAGTTGCTGCACATGGTGTTTGAAAACATTGCTGCATTGAGTGCCGATGACCAATGGCTCAGTGGTCAGGCCGAGGCGCTGATGGCTGCAACAGCGCAGACATTGTCACTGCGCCGTTTGGATGATGTGCGCTTACGACTCAAAGACGTGATCTTCAAGCAGACCGAAGCCAAAGGCCGCATGGTTGAGGCGCAAGAGCAAATGAAGGAGTTGCTCGCCATTTTCATTGACCGGCTGGCCGCCCTGAGTCGCTCCAGTGGCAACTACCAAGAACAGATAGAGCGATGCGCCGACTTGCTGGGCAAGGCGACCACTCTGCACCAAATCACGCCTGTGCTCAAAGAGGTAATGGCTGCCACCCGTGCGATGGCACTGGACAGCAGAGTAGCCCACGGTGAGTTGTCTGACCTGCGCCAGCGCACTGAAGAAAAGCAAGCCGAGATGGCTAGACTGCAGCAGGAGCTAGACCGTGTCAGCGCCCAAGCCCGCCATGACCCCCTGACCGGATCGCTCAACCGCAAGGGCTTGGACGAGGTAATGGAGCGTGAGTTGGCACGGGCGCGTCGTCAAGGCACGCCCCTGTGTCTTGCGCTACTGGATGTAGACAACTTTAAGCAAATCAACGACCGTTTAGGCCATGATATCGGTGATGCGGCACTGGTACATCTGGCAGATGTGGTGCGCGAAATCATGCGGCCCCAGGATATGCTGGGCCGCTATGGCGGTGAGGAGTTTGTCTTGGTGTTGCCAGATACCTCTTTACCCCAAGGCGTAGAAGCCATGCAACGCTTGCAACGCGAGCTGAGCACCCGGTTTTTTATGCAAGGCCCAGAGAAAGTGCTGATTACTTTCAGTGCCGGAGTGGCAGAAATTGAGCTGGATGAAACCAGCACAGAAGCACTGCGCCGTGCCGATCAGGGTATGTACTTAGCCAAGCGATCAGGTAAGAACCGGGTCATGGCCGCCTGAAATACCAGCCGACTGGGGACAAGATTTGCACAAAATACACTTCCGCACGGTATCTGCCTATAGCAATCTCTGACCAAGACCATGTGGCTAGAGATAGGTGCAGTGCAAGCACTAGGCCCGCAATAGCAGACCAGAGGGGTTGTTATATATCTTGCTGCATTTGGGTGGATGGCACAAAGATTCAACTTCAATAATATAATTCACCACTTTCTACTTCTTATTTCATAGACCCATCATGTCCAATTACAAAGAACTCCTGAAGCAGCGTGAAATTCTTGAGGCACAAATCAAGCAGGCCCGCCAGGCTGAATTGGCCGAGGCAGTGGAGAAGGTGCGTGCTCTGGTCAATGAATTCCAATTGACCGAACAAGATGTTTTCCCCCCTGCGCGTTCGCGTGGTGCTAGCACCAGTGCAGGCACCAAGGTAGCCCCTAAATACCGCGACCCAGCTACCGGCCAAACTTGGACTGGCCGTGGCAAGGCACCAAAGTGGATTCAAGGTCAAAATCGCGAACAATTCGCTATTTAAACCAGCCTCCAAGATGTCCGCCACGGCGGACATTCTTCATTCTGCCTGTGTGCAACAGCACATGGGTATTTTTCTCTAAGCTCCAAAGATAGCCTCATCTGAATGCGGGCTGGTTTGTCTTTGATTGTCTTGACCTTGTCTTGACAAAAGTTTACTGAGCATCGATTGCTTACCGGTGTATAGGCACACAGTGGGTCTGAATGAGACCGTGGCGGTTGTTCTTTTTACGCAATACCCCCACATGGCCCAAGGAATATTAACCCCGAGTATTGGCAGCGATATTGCCGTCTTGGTTCTGATAGATGGTGGTTATCGTTCAAACACACGGGCCAGTGCAGGCACAATTCCGACATGAAAAAACAGGTTTTGATTGCCGGAGGCGGTATCGGTGGAATGGCCGCCGCTTTGGGGGCAGCCCGTGCGGGTTGGGATGTTCGTCTGTATGAGCGGGCCGCCGCATTCACTGAAGTGGGGGCAGGCGTACAGCTTGGCCCTAATGTGGTTCGGTGTTTACAAAATTGGGGACTGCAACAAAGCCTACAAGCTGTAGCGGCATTTCCAGCACAACTGCATGTGCGCAGTGCCCTGAGTGGTCAAACACTGGCATCGCTCAGATTGGGTGTAGAAATGGTGCAACGCTACGGTGCTGCTTATGCCACTATCCACCGTGCTGATCTGCATCATTTACTGTGGCAGGCGGTACAGCCGTGTGCTGAAGTGCAACTGAACCAAGGCATTACCATCGACCACTATGCAGAGTCCGATGGCGTGGTGCTTATTCGTACCACCGATGGCAAAGAAATTGAAGGTGACGCCTTGATTGGTGCTGATGGTGTCTGGGGCCGTATTCGCACACAGCTGCTGGGCGACGGCCCACCGCGCAGCACAGGCCATCTAGCCTACCGTGCATTGGCACGACAAGCCTCGCTGCCTAAACGCCTGCGCACACAAGAAGTAACCGCTTGGCTAGGGCCACGCCTGCACGTGGTGCAATACCCCGTACGACGGGGCGATTGGCAAAATTTGGTGGTGATTGTGCATGGCCCAGCCCCTGAGGATATGGCGCATTGGGATCATGCAGCAAATGCCGCTGATCTGGCCCATGCCCTCACGGGAACTTGCAGCGCATTACAAGACATTGTCCGAGCCGTGCCCGCATCAGGACAAGGCTGGCGGCTTTGGCCCTTGTCGGACCGGCCTCCGTTGCGCCATGCCAGTCAGATGGCACAGGGTTTGGTGGCCTTGCTAGGCGATGCAGCCCACCCCATGCGCCCTTATCTGGCCCAAGGCGCAGGTATGGCCATTGAAGACGCCACACAACTGCAAAACGCCCTGTCTATGCACGACTTGGAAGTGCCATTGCGGCTGCGCCGGTATGCCCTGAATCGTTGGCAACGCAATGCACGGGTGCAGGCACGCTCACAACGCAATGGCAACATCTTTCATGCCACCGGGCCCATGCGCTGGGGACGTGATTTGTCACTGCGACTGTTGGGCGAACGGATATTGGATGTTCCTTGGTTGTACCGAGGTCATCAACCCGGTCAGATGGCCTGATTGCATTTTCCGACAATAACAGTCGGATATTAGACGGCCAGCCCCCCCTCTGCAACCCAGGAGGGGATAACAAAAAACCCCACTGCTTATGAAGCAATGGGGTTTTTGACTGGTGCCCGGGGCCGGAATCGAACCGGCACTCCTTTCGGAACAGGATTTTGAGTCCAGCGCGTCTACCAATTTCACCACCCGGGCGGGTAATTTGTGTAGGTCTGAATTATGGCACATTTATGCGCATGAAATATCCAACTATTGAAGATGCAGTGGGTCAGACCCCACTGGTAGCTCTGCAACGCATTGAAGCGCAGGCCAACAAGGCGCGTGGCAATGTGGTGTTGGGCAAGCTCGAAGGCAACAATCCAGCAGGTTCGGTGAAGGATCGGCCCGCACTGTCGATGATTCGACGTGCTGAAGAACGCGGCTCCATTCGCCCTGGAGACACCCTGATTGAGGCCACTTCGGGCAACACGGGCATAGCTCTCGCAATGGCTGCTGCCATCAAGGGTTATCGCATGGTGTTGATCATGCCTGAAGACCTGTCGATTGAACGTGCCCAGACCATGAAGGCTTTTGGTGCCGAGTTGGTTCTGACCCCCAAAAGTGGCGGTATGGAGTATGCGCGAGATCTGGCCAACAGCATGGTGCAGCAGGGCAAAGGCGTCGTGCTGGATCAATTTGCCAATGCGGACAATCCGCGCATCCACTACGAAACGACCGGCCCAGAACTGTGGGAGCAGACAGCGGGGCGCATCACCCACTTTGTATCGGCGATGGGCACCACTGGCACCATCACGGGTGTGTCGCGGTTTTTGAAGGAAAAGAACCCTGGCATCACGATCATTGGGGCACAACCTCAAGATGGCTCACGCATTCCAGGTATCCGCAAATGGCCGCAGGCTTATCTACCCGCAATTTACGAACCATCCGCTGTCGATGAGCTGGTCTTGGTCAGCCAAGACGATGCCGAAGAAATGTGCCGCCGTTTGGCGCGCGAGGAAGGCATTTTTGCTGGCATCTCGGCAGCGGGTGCTTGCTGGGTAGCACAACAAATTGCTGCACGGCACCACAATGCCACTATCGTGTTTGTAGTGTGTGACCGAGGTGATCGCTACCTCTCCACCGGCGTCTTTCCTGCTTAAAACCACATTTATCATCCATGCACATCAGTAAAGAAGTTGATGCACGCGGTCTCAATTGCCCGCTCCCCATTCTCAAGGCCAAAAAGGCACTGGCCGACATGGAGAGTGGCCAGCTCCTGAAGGTGGTAGCCACCGACACCGGCTCCTTGCGTGATTTCAAGGCGTTTGCCAAACAGACCGGCAATGAATTGATTGATCAGCAAACGGTAGGCCCGGAGTTCGTCCACATTCTGCGGCGCCGTTAAACGTTGGGGACTCCGCCGTAGGTTGGAGTCTGCCACTGGGCATGGTCAATGCGCTCGATGCGTTGCCCTTGCACACCTTGCAGCTGTGCCGTGGTAATGCGTTCGGGCACCAACTCGGCCAACGGCAACAGCACAAAAGCGCGCTCGTGCCAGCGGGGGTGCGGCACGGTGAGCGTGCTGGTGGCGATTTGCAGATCACCAAACCACAGAATGTCTAGATCAAGGGTGCGAGGAGCGTTGCGGTAGGGGCGCTGGCGCCCTGCATCAAGCTCTAAGGCCTGCAACACTTCTAACAGGGCTTGGGGTGCCAGGGAGGTGCTTAACTCAGCCACTGCATTGAGGTAGTCAGGCCCTGCTGCATCGACAGGGGCGCTACGGTACAGTGATGAGGTGCGTTGCACCCTGATGCCAGGCTGGGCGTGGAGTTGCTCCACAGCTTGGCATAGCGCACTGGCGGCGTTGCCCAAGTTGGCTCCTAGGCCTACCCAGGCCAAAGTGGCTGCATCGTGCTTCATAAGAGATACGACAGACCTGTTTAATCTGTATTGGAGGGGCTTGCCGTATCTCCAGTGCCGGGTTTGCGTCGACGGCGGCGGCGCTTTTTGGCAGCAGCTGCTACTGGCTCACCAGTGCTGCTGGCGGGCTCTGGGGCGGCAGGCGCTATGCCATGGTCGGTGGTGACTTTGGGCGCAACGCGCCGTACCACAGGTTGCTGCGCACGTTGACGGGCCTTTTGTTCCTCACGGGCCTGTTCCAACAGATCGTAGCGCCGCTGCTCATCGGCAGTGCTGTATTCCTGCCACCACTCGGCCAAAGCCTCATCGACTTCACCCACTTCAGCACGCAGCCAGAGAAAATCAAACCCCGCCCGAAAGCGCAGTTGCGCGACCATGCTGTCGGGCACCCGGCCTGTGCGCTTTTCAAAGCGTGGCTGCATCACCCAGATCTCGCGCATATCGGCAGCCAGTTTGCCCCGGCCTGAAATATCGCCAATGCGTTGGTCGAGCGTGTCGTCAATCGCCTCATAGAGTGCAGGCAATGGCAATTCTCCAGATTGCATACGGCGATTCCAGCCCGCACGGACATCTTCCCACAGCACACAGGCTAGCAGGAAACTGGGCGCCACGGGCTTGCCTTCACGCACACGCCGGTCGGTATCGCTCAGAGCAGCGTGGACAAAATCGGTATCTGCTCGCTCCACCACCACATCCAACAGCGGATAAATGCCCTGCGACAGCCCAAGTTTGTGCAACTGGTCAATGGTGGCAAGGGCATGGCCTGTCTGTAACAGCTTGAGCACTTCATCGAACATGCGGCTTTGTGGTACGTCTGCCAACAACGCTTGGGACTGCACCAAGGGTGCTGCTGTCTTGAGTTCCAGCGCAAAACCTAGATCGCCGAGTTTGGCCGCAAAACGCACAGCGCGAATGATGCGCACTGGGTCTTCACGGTAGCGTGTGGCAGGATCGCCAATCATGCGCAGCAGCTTCTTTTTGGCATCTTCAATGCCGTGGTGGTAGTCGACGACGATCTGGGTTTCAGGGTCGTAGTACATGGCGTTGAGAGTGAAGTCGCGCCGGGTGGCATCTTCATCCTGCGGCCCCCAAACGTTATCGCGCAACACACGGCCACTGGCATCAACCGCATGTTGCACGCCCGCGAGCGCACGACGGCTGGTTTTCTCATTGCCACTGACCTGTTCTGCGGCACTGTTGTCCAAAAAGGCGCGGAAGGTGGACACCTCAATCACATCGCTCTCTTTGCCGTGGCCATACACCACATGCACGATGCGAAAACGCTTGCCAATGATGAAAGCACGGCGAAACAGCCCTTTTACCTGCTCTGGTGTGGCATTGGTAGCCACGTCAAAGTCCTTGGGATTAAGCCCCAGCAGCAAGTCACGCACAGCCCCCCCAACGATATAGGCTTCAAAACCTGCATCTTTGAGCGTGCGCACCACATCGACCGCCCGGTGATCTACCAAGGAAGGATCAATACCATGCACTTCTGCGGGTACTTCTGTGCGTTTGCCAAACCGGGGCTTGGCCCGACGAGGGCCGGGCGTGGCCTTGGCGATCAGTTTGTCGATGAATTGCTTGATCATGGTTGGGCCGCAAAAAGGTCGAGGGTGCGCCAGCCACGTTCTTGCGCCAAAGCGCGCAGGCGGGCATCAGGATTGGTGGCCACGGGTTCGTTGACCTGTTCCAGCAGCGGCACGTCGTTGGTGGAATCGCTATAGAAGGTGCTGTGCACATCATCCCAACCGAGCTGCTGCCCGGCCAGCCACTGCGCCATGCGGCGCACCTTGCCTTCGCGCATATTGGGCTCGCCTCGGATTTCGCCAGTAAACCACCCATCGGCGCCACGCTCTAACTCGGTGGCCAAAAGCTCTTGCACCCCCAAGGCTTGCGCAATGGGGCGGGTGACAAACTCGTTGGTAGCCGTGATGATGAGCACCCGATCACCCGCTTGCTGGTGCTGGCGCAACAGTTCTAGCGCAGCTGGGCGAATGGCCGGGGTAATGACTTCCTGCATAAAGCGGGCATGGGCAGCGTCAGCCTCCTGGGGGCCGTGGCGGCGTACGGCTTCGATCGCAAAACGCACATAGTCATGGATGTCGAGCGTGCCCGCTTGGTAGTGGGCGTAGAACTCCGCATTGCGGCGGCTGAATTCTTGGGGGTCTGTCCAACCGATACGGGTAGTGAACTCACCCCATTCGTAATCGGAATCCAGGGGCAACAAGGTATGGTCTAGGTCGAACAGGGCCAGTCGGGGGCGGTGTGCCGGGGAATCAAAGGTCATGCGGTTTGCAGCAGATGGAAGGTATGAAGATAAAAAAGAAACTCTGCCCATTACTCGGTATCGAGCATGTCTTTGAGCAGCGGTATGGTGATAGCCCGTTGGGTGCGCAGGGCATGGTGGTCTAGTTTGTCTAACAGTTGCATCAGACTGCCCAGGTCGCGTGAGAAGCGCCGCAACATGTAGTCCACTACATCGCCTCCCAACGTCACGCCCCGCGCTGCAGCCTCTTGGCGCAGCACCATGTGGCGCTCTGTTTCGTCTAGCAAATGCAACTGAAATACATCTCCCCAGCCTAAGCGACTGCGCAAATCGGCACGCAGGGGCAAATCTGAAGGAGGCAAGTTGCCAGCCGCCAGTACCCAACGCGGCACACCGTTGGCAGGGCTCATGGCATTGATGAACCAGTTAAAAGCCACAGCCTGTTGCGACGTGCTGTAGAGATGCACATCATCCAAGATCACGGCCGTCCAACGCTCATCAAAGGCGGGGGCGTATTTGCTGCGGGCATCGCGCCAACCCACGCTGGCGCCCTGCTCGCGCAGCGCCTCGCGCACTGCCTTGAGTAAATGAGATTTACCACTGCCGGGCTCACCCCACAAATAGGTAGGCACAGGTGAATGCGCATCACTGGTGCTGGTATGCACCGATTGCAACACATGCTCCAGTGCCGCCGCATTGGGGCCCGGAAAAAAACGCTCCAGCGTAGGCATGGGCGCCAAACCGATGTCTAGGGCAAGCTGTTTCACGGCTACAGCCCCTGCATAGGCAGGATGGCACATGAAGGGGTGACAAATCGTGGCATGGGTCAGCGGGCAAAGTGACGGGAGCAGTGTAGAGGCCAGCAGGGCTGGCAAGCTGTGGTTGGCGGCGGTTAGGGGTTGCTAGTGCCGTTGACCGCACGACTCCTGGGGCAACTTTGGACAGCGCCGAACGCGCAGCCCGTAGAATCTGCGCAAATTCTAGTCTGTCAGCACGCTAGTCCGTGCCACGCCCGCCATGAGCTCCTCTGCATCCCATCCTACTCCCCTTTCGTACAAAGATGCTGGCGTCGATATCGATGCTGGTGACGCGCTGGTCGAGCGCATCAAGCCACTGGCAAAAAAGACCATGCGCGAAGGCGTGCTGGCCGGCATCGGTGGCTTTGGTGCTCTGTTTGAAGTCCCCAAACGTTACCAAGAGCCAGTGCTGGTCTCTGGCACCGATGGTGTCGGCACCAAGCTTAAATTGGCATTTGAGTGGAACATGCACAACACCGTTGGCATCGACTTGGTGGCCATGAGCGTCAACGATGTGCTGGTGCAAGGGGCTGAGCCCTTGTTCTTCTTGGATTATTTTGCCTGCGGCAAGCTGGATGTGGATACCGCTGCTGCCGTAGTCGGAGGCATTGCCAAGGGTTGCGAGTTGTCTGGCTGCGCCCTGATCGGTGGTGAAACCGCCGAAATGCCCGGCATGTACCCCCCCGGTGAATACGATTTGGCCGGTTTTGCGGTGGGTGCAGTCGAAAAATCCAAAATTCTCACCGGCCAAAATGTGCAACCCGGCGATGTGGTGCTAGGACTGGCCTCTGCCGGTGTGCACTCCAATGGCTTTAGCTTGGTACGCAAGTGCATCGAACGCGCTGGTGCCAATGCGCCCGCCACGCTGGACGGCAAATCATTCAAGCAGGCCATCATGGAGCCAACGCGCCTGTATGTGAAAAACGTGCTGGCCGCACTGGCACAACACCCCATCAAGGCACTGGCCCATATCACTGGTGGTGGTTTGCTGGAAAACATTCCGCGTGTACTGCCTGAAGGCACCGCAGCGCATCTGCAAAAAGGCAGCTGGCCACAAACCGAGCTGTTTGCTTGGTTGCAAGCCACCGCAGGCATTGACGATATCGAGATGAACCGCACCTTCAACAACGGCATTGGCATGGTGGTGGTGGTGGCCGCAGAGCACGCCGAAGCCACGGCTGCTACTCTGCGCGCAGCAGGTGAGCAGGTCTACACCATTGGCGCCATTGCGCCGCGTGGCGAAGGCGCTGCCGTCGTCGTGCGCTAAGCCAAGGTTACACAACCCTTATGGAGTGGCCGCCCCCCACGGCCGCGCGTTCCTCTGCGCCGCCCCCTGTTCCTGCCTTGCTGCCATCTGCAGGTGCTGTGCCGCCGCTATCGGCACAAACTTGCAGCCCTCCTGGGGTAGTGCTCAGTAGCTACCTGCTGATGGCCGCGGCGCTGCTGTTGATCATGTGGCGTGGCTTGTTGCCGGGGCTTTTGTGTGTCTGCTTGGGTTTTTTGCTCACACGCTGGTTAGCCCCCCGTTTTGCCATGTTGGCGCGCCCCGTGCCGGGGCATATTGGTGTGCCCCGCTGGGCGCAAGTGGTGGCGGCTACACTGGTCATGTTGTCCCCACTGGCCTTGTTGGGACTTGGCTTGTCGCACTCGCGAGGCTATCTGGTGGAAGCACCACAGCAATACCGCGAACTGCTGGACTATATGGCCCGCACGGTGCTTGAACTGCGCGAGAAGCTCCCCCCTGACATCGCGCAGCAATTGCCTGATGGGGCACAAGAAATCCAGCGCAGTATTGCCAGCTATTTGGGAGCCAAGGCTGGAGCGTTGGCACTGGCAGGTCGGGTTTGGTTGAGTGGTTTGCTGTTTGCCTATGTAGGCATCTTGATTGGTGCGTTGGCTGCGGTGCGCCACGTTGGGGGAGTGCGGGGGCCCTTGGCCCAAGAGTTGGTGTTGCGCATCGCACTGTTTGGTGAGGCTTTTCGGCAAATTGTGGCGGCACAGTTCTGGATTGCCGCCTTCAACACCCTGCTCACCGCACTTTTTTTACTGATCGTATTGCCTTTGTGGGATATGGCACTGCCCTATACGCCAGTCCTGATCACCATTACCTTTGTGGCAGGGCTGGTGCCGATTGTGGGCAACTTGCTGTGCAATGCCATCATCACAGTGGTGGGACTGTCGGTGTCGCCAGTGGCGGCTCTGGCCTGTCTGGGTTTTCTGATTTTGATACACAAGGCCGAATATGTGATTAACGCCAAAGTGGTGGGCCAGCGCACGCACATGGGCGTTTGGGAACTGCTGAGCGTGATGTTTGTGGCTGAGGCTGTGTTTGGCCCCGCTGGTTTGGTGGCTGCCCCTTTGTTTTACGCCTACCTGAAAAAAGAACTCAGCGTGGCCGGGCTGGTGTAAGGGCTAGCGCCTGGGCTCAGCGGCGCAAAGTTTGGCGCAGGTTCAAACCCGCCAGCCGCAAGCAGCCAAAATACAGCACCACGGCCCCCACCAGCAGCAAGGCCAGCAGGCCTGCCCGCTCTAAGCTGTGGCTGCGCAGAGCAATCCAATCAAAATGGCTGCTGGCCCAAAGTAAAAAAGCGGCCAGCAAGGTACTGGCTGCACCCACTTGCAAGCTGTAGCGCCCCCAACCCGGTTGGGGGCAATAGCTGCCTCGGCGCAACAAGCCGATCAACAACCACAACGCATTCACCAAAGCGCCCAAACCAATCGACAAGGCCAAACCGGTATGGGCCAACAGTGGCACCAAAGCCAAATTGAGCAATTGGGTAATCAACAGCACAACCACTGCAATCTTGACAGGGGTGCGGATGTCTTGGCTAGCGTAATACCCCGGAGCCAATACTTTGATGGCAACCAACCCCAACAGCCCAGCGCCATAGCCAGTCAGGGCCAAGGCAATTTGCTGCACATCGCTGTCTTTGAGAGCACCATAGTGGAACAAAGTAGCCACCAGCGGCTGGGCAAAAGCCAGCAAACCAATCGCACAAGGTACTGCTAACAACACCACAATACGCAAGCCCCAATCCAACATGGCCGAATAGTGCTGCGTATCACCTGCCGCTTTGGCAGCAGCCAGTTGTGGCGTAAGCACTACGCCCAAGGCCACACCCAACAGGGCGGTGGGAAACTCCATCAGCCGATCGGCATAGAACAACCAAGTAACACTGCCAGGGGCCAGATACGAGGCAATTTGTGTGTTAATCATCAAGGAGATTTGCGCCACACTCACGCCCAGCAGGGCAGGAGCCATCAAGCGCAAAATGCGGCGCACGCCCTCATCTTGCCCGGCTTGGCGCAAGGCACGCCAAGTGATGCCAATGCGCGGCAACAAGCCCAAGCGGTACAACACCGGCACTTGCACGGCCAGCTGCAACACGCCACCCAGCATCACGCCAGCGGCCATCGCATAAATGGGCTCTATGCCCTGCGCCTTGAGCAGTGGTGCCCCCAACCAGGCGGCCAAAATCATGCATAAATTGAGCAACACAGGCGTGGCCGCTGGCACGGCAAACCGCTTCCAGGTGTTGAGCACCCCGGCAGAAAGCGCCACCAGCGACATACAACCAATGTAGGGGAACATCCAGCGCGTCATGTCTACGGCAGCATCAAAACCCTCGCCGGTTTGGCGCAAGCCACTGGCCAGCAGCCACACCAAAATCGGCGCACCCACCACCCCTAGAATGCAAACCAACACCAACACCCACGCCAGCACGGTGGCGACATGGTCAATGAGTTGGCGCGTAGCCTCTTCGCCATGTTGCGTTTTGGCCGTAGCCAACACCGGCACAAAGGCTTGGCTGAACGCCCCCTCGGCAAACAAACGTCTGAACAAATTGGGGATGCGAAAAGCAACATTAAAGGCATCGGTGAGCGCGCTAGCGCCAAACATCGAGGCCATGATGAGATCGCGTGCCAACCCCGTGATGCGCGAGGCCAGGGTTAGCAGAGAAACGGTAGAGGCGGCTTTGAACAGTGACACAGCGCCAGTGTATGCGCTGGCGGGGTGATTGGAATGGCTGGGTTACAATCGCGGGCTTTGCTGGCATCATCCTCGAACACAAGGAATACACACAATGGCATCCGCTAAACCCAAGAAAAAGAACCCCCGTCTGGCATCCGGTCGCAAGCGCGTCCGCCAAGACACCAAACTGAACGCCGCCAATACCTCGCTGCGTTCTAAGTACCGTACCGCTGTCAAGAACGTCGAAAAGGCTGTTCTGGCTGGCGACAAAACCAAGGCTGCCGAACTGTTTGCCAAGATGCAATCTGTGGTGGACAACGTGGCCGACAAGGGCATCTTCCACAAGAACAAGGCCGCTCGCGACAAGAGCCGTCTGTCTGCCAAGGTCAAGGCCCTGGCACTGGCCGCCTGAGCCTCATCAGGCAAATCGCACAGATGGGCACAGCCCATCTGCCGTTTGCACTGGGTGCGCTGTTAGCAAAATGAAAAAACCGCCTTTGGGCGGTTTTTTTATGGGCGCTTAGAAGAGCCAGAGGGGGGATCGGGCAACAGGCAAGCCTCTGCCACCTGCAACTCGTTGTCGCGGGCAAAGTTCATGACAAAGTCCCAGGCCATAGGCTCGTGGTCACGCAGGGCGCGATTGACAATGACGCATTTGACGCCGTGGATCACCGTAGGTACGCACCAAGGTGAGTAACTGAGGTGACTACCAGGTTGGGCACCGCCGGGACGAAACTGGCTCATGACTCCGGCGAGGCGTTCAGCCCAGTCGCTGGGGCGAAAAGTTCTTCCGCTGTGGGTGATGCCCTGAATGAAAACCTCTTGGGTGGAAGGAGAAGCCATCTGGGTAAAGGAAGGATAGTGAAACGGTCGGTGCAGGATCGCTGCGGGCAACGCCGTGGTGCGTGATTCTAACTCTTATATAAGAGATAAGAGTTTCCACGGGTTATGGCAGATTGCACGCAACAGCCGTGCCAGACATTTTGCGCCACTAGAATCAGCGTTCTTTGGGGCCGCAAAGGCTTGTGGCCCGTTATCTGCCCTGTCTGGAGATTTCTGCATGACCGCTTTCATTGAGGCCACTTCGCCCCACGTCATGAACACCTATGGCCGTGTGCCCATTGCGCTCTCGCACGGTCAGGGCTGCCACGTTTGGGACGTGAACGAAAAGCTCTATCTGGACGCCCTGGCGGGCATTGCCGTCAATACTTTGGGGCATAACCATCCCAAGCTGGTGTCTGCCTTGCAAGACCAGCTCACCCGCCTCATTCACACGTCCAACTACTACCACGTGCCGCACCAAGAGGCACTGGCTGCCAAGCTGGTGGAGTTGACGGGCATGAGCAATGCCTTTTTCTGTAATTCAGGGCTGGAGGCCAACGAGGCCGCGCTCAAAATTGCCCGCAAATACGGACACGACAAGGGTATTGAACGTGCCGAGGTGGTGGTTTATGAAAAAGCCTTTCATGGCCGCTCCATTGCCACCCTGTCGGCTACCGGCAATCCCAAAATCCAGGCGGGTTTTGCACCACTGGTCGAGGGTTTTGTGCGTGTACCCAAAGACGACATCGAAGCCTTGAAGCAGGCCACCGATGGCAACCCCAACATCACAGCGGTATTTTTGGAAACCATTCAAGGCGAGGGTGGTCTGCACCCAATGCGCTTAGAGTACCTGCAACAGGTGCGCCAGCTTTGCGATGAGCGCGGCTGGTTGCTGATGATTGACGAAGTGCAAACTGGCGTGGGCCGCACGGGCAAGTGGTTTGCCCACCAATGGGCGGGCATTGTGCCCGATGTGATGACGCTGGCCAAAGGCCTGGGTTCTGGTGTGCCGGTGGGTGCAGTGGTGGCTGGCCCCAAGGCCGCCCAAGTATTGCAGCCAGGCAACCACGGCAGCACCTTTGGCGGCAACCCACTGGCAATGCGTGCCGGGCTCGAAACCCTGCGCATCATCGAAGAAGATGATTTACTGAAAAATGCCACCCAAGTAGGCGCCTATCTCCAAGAAAGCCTGCAACAGGCGCTGGGCCATGTAGAGGGTGTGAACGATGTGCGGGGCATGGGCCTGATGATTGGCATTGAGCTGGCCAAACCCTGCGGTGCCTTGGTAGGGGTGGCTGCAGATTCGGGGCTGCTCATCAGCGTCACGGCCGACAGCGTGATTCGTCTCGTGCCTCCACTGATCCTGACTGAAGGTGAAGCCGATCTGATCGTTGCCCTCCTGACCCCCTTGGTCAAAGCCTTCTTGGCTGCTTGAGAACCCGATGAAACATTACCTGCAATTCAACGACCTGGACACTGACGAGTACGCCTATCTGTTTGAGCGTGCCGCCCTGATCAAACACAAGTTCAAAGCCTACGAAAAGCACCGCCCACTGGTGGATCGCACGCTGGCGATGATTTTTGAAAAGGCCAGCACCCGCACCCGTGTCAGTTTTGAGGCGGGCATGTACCAGATGGGTGGCAGCGTGGTGCATTTGACCACTGGCGACAGCCAATTGGGCCGGGCCGAGCCGATTGAGGATTCGGCGCGTGTCATTAGCCGCATGGTCGATCTGGTGATGATTCGTACTTTTGAGCAGACCAAAATTGAACGCTTTGCCGCACATTCGCGGGTGCCAGTGATCAATGGCCTGACCAACGAGTTTCACCCCTGCCAGATCTTGGCAGACATCTTCACCTTTATTGAGCACCGGGGCAGCATTGCTGGTAAAACCGTGGCCTGGGTGGGCGATGGCAACAATATGGCCAATACGTGGTTACAAGCAGCCCAGTTGTTGGGCTTCAAAGTGCATGTGAGCACGCCGCGTGGCTACGAAGTAGATGAGCAACTGGCGGTGGGAGCCAACGGGGCCAGCGCAGGCAGTTACGAATTTTTTAGCAACCCGCTCGATGCCTGCCGAGGTGCTGACTTGGTCACCACCGATGTTTGGACGAGTATGGGCTATGAGGCCGAAAACGAGGCACGCAAGACAGCCTTTGCCGATTGGTGCGTCAATGCCGAGATGATGGCACTGGCCCAGCCCGACGCCCTGTTTATGCACTGCTTGCCCGCACACCGCGGCGAAGAAGTGACCGCAGAGGTGATTGACGGCCCACAATCTGTGGTGTGGGATGAGGCAGAAAACCGTATGCATGTGCAAAAGGCGTTGATGGAGTATTTGCTGTTGGGACGCCAGAGCGAATGAGCCATCCCTGCCTAAGCTGTGGTGCCTGCTGCGCGAGTTTTCGCGTAGATTTCTCGGTACACGAATTGCAGGAGCGTGGAGGTACGGTGCCCGATGGGCTGGTCGTGGAGGTGAACGCCAGCCTGTGCCGCATGCGTGGCACCGACCATTTGCAGGTGCGCTGCGCAGCACTGACCGGCAAGATCGGCCAGCAAGTGGCTTGCGGTATTTACGAGTGGCGGCCTTCGCCCTGCCGCGAGTTTGCCGCTGGCGACTATGCCTGCGACAAGGCCCGCCAACGCCACGGCCTGCCCCCTCTGGCAGGCCCAGCGCCCTGACGCACATGGCAGCGTTCCCATTGGAGCCAGATGTGCGCCAACTCTGGGACATTTCGGCCCCAGTGCACCCTGGCAGTCCGGTGTATCCAGGGGATGTGCCTTATTCCCAGCAATGGTGTGCCACGCTTTCTGCGGATTGCCCGGTCAATCTCAGTGCCATGACCTTGTCCCCCCATGTGGGCACCCATGCCGATGCACCTTTGCACTATGCCGCCAACGGGGTGGCAGTGGGTCTGCTGGCGCTGGAGCCTTTTATTGGGCCGTGCCGTGTTATCCATGCCATGCACTGTGGGCCGTTGATCGAGTGGCACCATCTGGCCCATGCGCTCACGGCCCTACCGCCGCGCGTGTTGGTGCGCACTTACCCTCAGGCCCCTACACAGTGGGACGCCGCCCTGACGGCTTTTGCCCCTGAAACACTGGAGCGTTTGGCCGATGCAGGGGTGGTGCTGGTAGGCACCGACAGCGCCAGCATCGATCCAGCAGACAGCACCCAGCTACCTGGCCATCAGGTTTTGTATCGACGCCAACTGCGGGTGCTGGAAAATTTGGTGCTGGATGCTGTATCTGAAGGCGACTATGAACTCATCGCCTTGCCTTTGCGGCTGATAGGTGCCGATGCTTCACCTGTACGGGCTGTGTTGCGCAGCTTGCCCCAAAATAGAGCATGAAACCATTTTTTGGTGCAGATTGGCACCATGATTGTGCGTTTTATGCAGTGCGGGTGTGGCGTGGGTGTTGCTTTTTGGTGGAGTGGTGGATGCGGGGTGGTGCATGGTATGCGGTGTGCTCAAGCTGCGAAGAAAATGCGAGAAATGTTCAAACCGTGTACCGACGATGGTCTCGGCACTGCCACACCATTTCTGCAATGACCACCTGCTCACCATGACAGAGAAAAATCATGAACACGCTTCCATCTGATCGTTCTGTATGGCACTGGTGCAAGGGTTGCGGGTTGCTGGCGTCTTTGCTGTTGTTGCTGGCCTGGGCAGCGGTGACAGCATCTGGGGCGCGGGCAGCCCCCAAAGAAGTGCATGTGGGGGTGTACAACAACCCTCCCAAGATCATGGCTGCTGCCAATAGCCAACCCAGTGGGATTTTGGGTGATCTGTTGCAAGAAATCGCACGCAAAGAGGGTTGGCTGTTGCGGCCTGTGCATTGCACTTGGGAGGCTTGCTTGGCGGCCCTGGAGTCTGGTGATATTGATTTGATGCCAGATGTGGCCTACAGCGAACAACGGGCCACCTCGTTGGACTTTCACCAAACCCCCGCTTTGCACAGTTGGTCACAGATTTACCGGCGCGACGGCGTGGTGCTGCATTCAATGCTCGATCTGCAAGGCAAGCGCCTGACCGTGCTGGCAGGGTCTGTGCAAGAAGAGTACCTTCGCACCTTGCTCGCCAGCTTTGGCGTGCAGACACACCTGATTCCAGCGCAAAATTTTGAGCAGGCATTCTCCAAGGTGGCTGCCGGTGAAGCCGATGCGGCTGCCGTCAATTATCACTTTGGCGATCAAGCCGCCCACCAGTTTCGGCTACAGCCGACCAGCCTGATTTTTTTGCCCTCTAAGCTCTACTACGCCACCCGCAAGGGCCGCAATGCCGACCTGCTGGCCGCACTAGACACCCACTTGGCCGCTTGGCAGGCCAATCCTGATTCGTTCTATTTTCAGAATCTCAAGCACTGGAGTGGTCAAAAAACACCATCGACCATACCCGTAGCCTTCTGGTGGGGACTGAGTGCTGTGGCGGCGCTTTTGCTATTGGCCTTGGCGGGCGTACTGCTGTTGCGCCGCGAGGTAGCCCGCCAAACATACAACCTGCGTGCCAGTGAAGAAAAGCTCTCTACTATTCTCAACAGCATTGAAGCCCATGTTTTTATCAAAGACCCGCAATTGCGCTACCAATATGCCAACCGCAAACTGTGTGAGTTTTTGGGCCTGTCTGTAGAGCAGATTCTGGGCAAAACCGATGAGGCCTTTTTTGATCCGGCCACCGCAGCCCGGATTCGAGAAGTTGATGAGTTGGTGCTGGAGTCGGGCCAGCGGCTGGTGAAGGAGGAATTTGGGCACAAATTGGGGCAGTCCAAAAAACATACGTTCTTGTCCGTGAAGCTGCCATTGGGTCTGCCAGGGCAGGAGGGATACACCCTGTGTGGTATTTCAACCGAAATCACCGAACAGCGGCAATTTATCGAAGAAATCCATCAATTGGCTTTTTACGATCCCCTCACCCACCTGCCCAACCGCAAGCAATTGATGGAACGCTTGCAACAATGGTTGAATGAGCCACATACGCACCAAGGCAGCCATGCGCTGCTGCTGATCAACCTCGACAACTTCAAAGATCTGAACGACACCCACGGGCACAGTGCAGGAGATCAGTTGTTGCAACAAGTTGCCCAGCGCCTGACCGCTTGCGCCCGCCCCGGTGACATGGTGGCCCGCTTGGGCAGTGACGAATTTGCCCTGCTGATGGGCGAACACAAACCCCAAGTGGCCAGCACCCAACACCAGATTGAATACGCTGCCACACATATTCTGAAAGCCCTGTCAGAGACCCCCTACCCTATTGGCACCTTGGAATACCGTGCGTCGGCAGGCATTGGCATTGCAGTGCTCGACAGCCGCCAGCTCTCGGTAGAAGCCATTCTGAAACATGCCGATCTGGCATTGTTTCAGGCCAAAGCCCAAGGACGCAACAATCTGCGCTTTTTCAAGCCTGATATGGAAGTGGTGGTGGCCGCCCGCGCTGCACTGGAAGCCGATCTGCGCGAAGGCTTGGCCCGCGAACAGTTTTTGCTCTATTACCAGCCCCAGGTGGACAGCCAGCACCGCATGTTTGGTGTAGAGGCGTTGGTGCGCTGGCAGCATCCGCAGCGTGGGCTGGTCGCCCCTGGCAGCTTTATTGGTTTGGCAGAAGCCTCGGGGCTGATCGAACCACTGGGGCTGTGGATTTTGCGCACAGCCTGTATGCAAATCAGGCGCTGGAGCAACCATTCAGACACAGCGCATCTGCAAATTGCTGTCAACATCAGCGCCCACCAATTACACCATCCCCGGTTTGTAGAGCAGGTGGTCGGTATTTTGCAAGAGACCGGCGCCAACCCCAACCGACTTGAGCTGGAGTTGACCGAAAGCCAACTGGTAGAGGACATGGAGGGTGCTATCGCCAAAATGCAAACCCTCAAGGGCCAGGGCGTACAGCTGTCGCTGGATGATTTTGGCACCGGGTATTCTTCGCTCAACCACCTCAAACGCCTGCCCTTAGACCAGCTCAAAATTGACCAATCATTCGTGCGCGATTTGTTGATCGATGCCAATGACCTGTCCATCGTCAAGGCCATTGTGGGTATGGGGCACAGTCTGCACCTGTCGGTGTTGGCCGAAGGGGTGGAAACCCAAGAGCAACGCAATATGTTGGAGCAGCTCGGTTGTGTGCTCTACCAAGGTTACTGGTTTGGCCGCCCCATGCCGGTAGAACAATTGCAGGATTGGCGCAGCCCTACTGTCTCAGGCGGCTAAGCCTTAGGGCCGCAGTTTGCTTAATCGGCCAAGAACCGAGCATAACGGGCCATGTCAACATTGCCCCCACTGATGAGGATGCCTACACGCTTGCCCTGAATATCCAAGCCACCGTGGCGGGCGCCTGCAATGGCCAACGCACCCGTGGGTTCGACCACGATTTTCATTCGTTCAGCAAAGAAGCGCAGGGCGTGCAGGAGCTGTAAATCACTGACCGTGACGATGTCTTGGACATGGGGTTGGAGCAAGCTAAAAACGATTTTGCCCAAGCTCTCGGCTCTGGCCCCATCGGCAATGGTGTGCGGAGGCGCAATTTGCACAATCTGCCCGCTACGCAAAGATTGTTGGGCATCGTTGCCCGCCTCAGGCTCTACCCCCACCAAAATGCAGGACGAGGCGCGGGCCTGAGCAGCGAGCACACTGCCTGCCAACAGACCGCCGCCACCTACGGCAACAAATAGGTAGTCCAGATCTGGAACCTCTTCCAACAGCTCTAAAGCCGCGGTGCCCTGCCCGGCAATCACCTGTTGGTGCTCAGACGGTGGCACCAACGTCATGCCACGTTCTTGGGCAAACTGGCGGCTGAGGGCTTCGCGGTCGGTGGTGTAGCGGTCGTAGGTCACCACTTGGGCACCATAGTGGCGCGTGGCAGCCATTTTGGAAGTAGAGGCATCTTCGGGCATAAACACCACTGCCGGAATGTCCAACAGGCGTGCGGCCAAGGCCACCGCTTGGGCATGGTTGCCCGCTGAGAAGGCCAGCACCCCATGCCGACGCTGCTCGGCATTGAGTTGGGACAAGGCATTGAAAGCGCCGCGAAATTTAAATGATCCTGTGCGCTGCAAACTTTCGCACTTAAAGAACAACTGTGCTCCTAACAAGCGGTCGGCAGTGCTGGAACGCAATACTGGCGTATGGTGTGCCACGCCTTTCAGGCGTGCAGCCGCTTGGATGACATCATCAGGGGTGGGAGCAGTCAGAGGCATTGCAGAATTCTCCATTGCATGGCAGTTCACCCCGGCGGGGCAGATCACATGGCAGGATGGATTATCCTGCAATGAATTGGCCCCATTGCCCATGCAAGCGACTCTTTCAGCTATGGTTTTATGGCCACCAGCATCGGGTGGCAACTCTGGTCAAGCCTTTCAATCACCACCGCAACCACCACCGCCATCCCCATCGCCTCCACCGTCACTGCCCCCATCAGAAGATTCGGCACCACCAAAATCATCGGCCCCCCCATCGTAGCTGGCATCCATAAAGTCAGTACCGCAATAGACGGCACCGCCACTGCCACCCATCTCGTTTTTGCGAGCAATGTCGGTGCAATCGGGCAGATAGAAAAAGCCATTGGCAATACCCAACTGCGCATCCAGCGCAAACAGCAGTGGCAAGCGGGTGGGGGCACGCGGGTCAATATCCTCTTGCCTGCAAGCCCAATACCAAGCCCGGCGCAACCCATCGTTGTGCTTGGCACGCCGTCCTAAGGTCTCGGCGGGCGTATGGTGCAAAAAAACCCCCAACGCACTCTGGCACCAGCCTTGGTAGGCACGGGTATGCAAGATGAACTCGTGCCACAACACATCTACCGCCCGCGATGGCATGGCCACAAACTTTTTGCGGCTGTGCAAACAAGCCAGAAAAAACTGCCGCAGCCCCTGCTCCACCAACTCCGCATCTTTCTGCGCCAGATGCGGATAGGCGTCACGCAACTTGCGTTTGAGAAACTGTGGCAAAGCCGCCTCGCGCACAAAACGTTCGCGTGCTGCCCGCACAATATAGGCCAGCAATGCCCACACCACCATCGTGGCAAACAGGTATAACGCCCATTGTGGCTGTGCAGGCCACCAACCCACCAGCACTCCGGCAGCCGCCCCTAACCAGACCAACGTGCACACCAGCACGCCACGCCGATAGTGATGAATCAGCCGTTGCGTCCACCAGCCCATGGTGCATGCTCCAGTTTTTTCGCTGGCTGCCAAACTGCTCCTATTGGACAGTTGTTTGCCATCAACAAAAGATCGGCCATAGCAAAGAGATAGGCAAAAGTAGAATCGGAGGGTTAGATTAAATCAGGATAGCAAAAGGACTTCCCATGGCCGGACACAGCAAATGGGCGAATATTCAGCACCGCAAGGGCCGCCAGGACGAAAAGCGCGGAAAAATCTGGACCCGCATCATCCGTGAAATTACCGTCGCTGCCCGCGCCGGGGGTGGCGACTTGAGCGCCAACCCGCGTCTGCGCTTGGCTGTAGAAAAAGCCAAGGCAGCCAATATGCCCGCCGACCGCGTCAAATACAACATTGACAAAGCCACCGGCAACCAAGAGGGCGTCAACTACGAAGAAATCCGCTACGAAGGCTACGGCATCGGTGGTGCGGCCATCATCGTTGACACCATGACCGACAACCGCGTGCGCACGGTGGCTGAAGTGCGCCATGCTTTTAGCAAATACGGCGGCAACATGGGCACCGAAGGCTCGGTGGCTTTTCAGTTTAAAAACGTGGGTCAAATCATTTTTGCCCCCGGCACCAACGAAGACAAAGTCATGGAAGTGGCTCTGGATGCAGGGGCAGAGGACGTTGTGACCGACGACGACGGCGCCATCGAGGTGCTGACCTCGCCTGCCGAGTTTGAAGCTGTAAAAAACGCACTAGAAGCGGCGGGCCTCACGCCCGATGCGGCCGATGTCACCATGCGCCCCGACATCACCATCACCCTAGAAGGCGAAGACGCCGCCCGTATGCAAAAACTCCTCGACATCCTTGAAGACCTGGACGATGTCCAAGAGGTCTACCACAACGCTGCATTATGAAAGTTCTTGTCATTGGCGGCGGTGGCCGCGAACACGCCATCGCTTGGAAACTCAGCCAGTCGCCCAAAGTCACGCGCGTTTTTGTCGCGCCTGGCAACGGCGGCACCGCCCTAAATCCCAAGTTTGAAAACCTACCCATCACCGATGTGGTGCAACTGCGTGAATGGGCGCAAGCTGAAAAAATTGGCCTGACCGTGGTCGGCCCCGAAGCGCCGCTGGCCGCTGGTGTGGTCGATGAGTTCCGGGCGCATGGCCTGCGCATTTTTGGCCCCACCAAAGCCGCAGCCCAACTCGAAAGCTCTAAAGCCTTTTCCAAGGCATTTATGCGCCGCCACGGCATCCCCACCGCCGATTACGACACCTTCACCGATCCCGCCGCCGCCCATGCGTTTGTCGATCGATTGGGTGCGCCTATCGTCATCAAGGCCGATGGCTTGGCCGCTGGCAAAGGCGTGGTGGTCGCCATGAACCTGCAAGAAGCCCACGATGCCGTGGACTTTATGCTCGTAGACAACAAATACGGCGTCACGCACAACGCCGGTGGTGCCCGTGTAGTGATCGAGGAATTCCTCGAAGGCGAAGAAGCCAGCTTTATTGTGCTGTGCGATGGCAAAAATGTGGCCGCTCTGGCCACCAGCCAAGACCACAAGCGCCTCAAAGACGGCGACGAAGGCCCCAACACCGGCGGCATGGGTGCCTACTCGCCCGCGCCAGTGGTCACTGCCGATGTGCATGCCCGCGCTATGCGCGAGATCATCATGCCCACCATCCGAGGCATGGAAAAAGATGGCATCCCATTCACCGGCTTTCTGTATGCTGGCTTGATGATTGATGCCCAAGGTCGTCCCAAAACGCTGGAGTTCAACTGCCGCATGGGCGACCCTGAAACCCAACCCATCCTGATGCGCCTCAAGAGCGACATGCTGGATTTGCTCAATGCTGCCGTGGATGGGCGCCTAGACCAGGTAGATCTGCAATGGGATCGCCGCCCAGCATTGGGCGTGGTCATGGCTGCGCACAACTACCCCGAAGACCCGCGCAAGGGCGATGCCATCACGGGCCTGCCTGCCGACCACGACGATGCCATGGTGTTCCATGCTGGCACCACCATGCAAGAGGGCGTCGTGCGCACCAGTGGTGGCCGTGTGCTGTGCGTGACCGTGCTGGCCGACAGTCTGCGCTTGGCCCAAAACCGGGCCTACGACGTGGCCCGTGGCATTCACTTTGACGGCATGCAGTACCGCCGCGACATCGGCCACCGCGCCATCAAAAACCCATGAGTCCAGCCATCAGCCCAACGTTCAACCCCGACAGCACGGTAGCACAGGTGCGCGGCTATTTGGTGGGCCTACAAGCACGCATCATGGATGCGCTTGAGGCCATTGAAGGCCCGCAAGGTGTGCGCTCCGTCATTGACCCTTGGCACAAACCCGAAGGCGAACGCTTGCAGGGCGATGGCATCACCCGCATCATCGAAGGGGGCCGTGTGTTTGAGCGTGCGGGCTGCGGCTTCAGCCATGTGCGCGGGCCACAGTTGCCACCCTCGGCCACGCAGCACCGCCCCGAACTGGCCGGTGCCCCCTTCGAGGCGATGGGGGTGTCGCTGGTGTTTCACCCGCGCAACCCCTATGTGCCCACCGTACACATGAACGTGCGCATGATTGCTGCGGGCCAACCGGGCCAGCCCCCTGTGTGCTGGTTTGGTGGCGGCATGGATCTCACGCCCTGCTATGCCTTTGAAGAAGACGCGGTGCATTTCCACCGCAGTTGCCACAATGCGTTGGCCCCGTTTGGCGAAGACAAATACCCACGCTTCAAACAATGGTGTGATGAGTATTTTTTCCTCAAGCACCGCAACGAGCAACGCGGCGTGGGTGGCATCTTCTTTGATGACTTTGCCGAACTCGGGTTTGAGCAAAGTCTGGCTATGACGCAATCCGTGGGTGACGCCTTTTTAGGCGCCTACCTACCCATTGTGGAGCAGCGCCAGCACCTGCCCTATGGTGAACGCGAACGCGAATTCCAGTTGTACCGCCGGGGGCGCTACGTTGAATTCAACCTCGTCTGGGACCGTGGTACCCATTTTGGCCTACAGTCGGGCGGACGCACCGAGTCCATCTTGCTGTCGATGCCACCACACGCATCGTGGGCCTACCAACGCCAAGATGCACCGGGCACCCCCGAGGCTGAATTGACGCAGCATTACTTGGTGCGCCGTCACTGGCTGTAAACCGTGCCCCATGGCCGACCAATGCTGCGCTTTGGTGCCACCCTTGGTGCCAAGCGGCTGCCCTGACTCTGCCCACGTCTTTTTCCTGACACCGCCGCCGCGGGGCCACTGGCCTGATCTGCGGCGGCGCGCTATATTGGGCCTTCCCGATTTTTTTCTTTATTCCAAACATACAACCTGATGACCACCAATACCACCTCGGCCCCCGCTGCCAAAAAAGACGTGACCAAACTCCAGCGCGCCATCGTCGATGGCCTTGAAGACGTCAAGGCACAGGACATCCAGGTTTTCAACACCGAGCATCTGTCACCACTGTTTGAGCGTGTGATCGTGGCATCGGGCACCTCCAACCGCCAAACCAAGGCACTGGCCGCCAGCGTGCGCGATGCCGTGCGCGAAGCAGGCTTTACCAAGCCCCGCACCGAAGGCGAAGACAATGGCGAATGGATCATTGTGGACTGTGGGGCTGCCGTGGTTCACATCATGCAACCCACCATCCGCCAATACTACCGATTGGAAGAGCTGTGGGGTGAAAAACCCGTGCGCCTCAAACTCGGTGCAGCCAAGCCAGTAGCCCCCGCAGCCAAGGTGCCTGCCAAAACGGCCGCCCGCCGGGCAGCCAAAGCACAAGCGGCCACCCCAGAAGACACCCCTGCCACCAAGAAACCCGCCGCGCGCAAAACCAGCCGCAGTGTCGCTGCCACTGCCGAGTCGCCCGTGGCAGCCAAAAAGCCCGCTGCCCGCAAGACAGCCGCTCCCAAGAGCACCTCGGCCAACGCAGCCAGCCCCAGCACGGTGACCAAGGCGCCCGCCAAAAAAGCCCCCAAGAGCACCACTACAGCACCTGCTACTCCCAAGCCAGTCAAGACCGTGGTAGTCAAGCCCCGCGCCGACAAAAAAGCGGCCCCGGCCAAAACCACCGCCGCCAAGAAAGCCCCTGCCCGCAAGGCCGCACCCCGCAGCAAGCCGGAATAAGGAGTCTTGAGCCATGCGCCTGCTGATTGTTGCAGTAGGCCAGCGCGTGCCCGACTGGGCACAAACTGCCTACGACGACTACGCCAAACGCTTTCCGCCAGAGCTTAAGGTGGAACTCAAAGCCGTCAAGACCGAGCCGCGTGGCTCCAAAACGCTAGAAACCCTTTATGCCGCCGAACGCGAACGCATCGAAGCGGCTATTCCACGCGGCACCCGTGTGGTGGCGTTGGACGAACGCGGCACCAACCTGACCACCAAGGCCTTGGCCGAACGGCTCAAAGGCTGGCAGCTGTCGGGCGATGATGTGGCACTGGTGATTGGTGGCCCCGATGGCCTAGACCCAGCCTTTCGGCAAGCGGCGCATGAGCGCATTCGCTTGTCTGATCTGACGTTGCCACATGCCATGGTGCGGGTGCTACTGATTGAGCAGCTCTACCGGGCTTGGTCAGTCAATGCGGGGCATCCTTACCACCGAGAATAGCCCGTTTATCGCCATTTCGCTGGAGCATTGCCATGCCTGCTTTTATTTACTTGGCCTCGCAAAGCCCACGCCGCAGCCAATTGCTAGAGCAACTGGGCATTCAGCACCAATTGCTGCTGGCCCACTCCCCAGACCATCCTGATGAGGCCGAAGATGCCGAGGCATTAGAGGCAGTGCTGCCCGGTGAATCCCCCACGGCCTATGTGCAGCGCGTAACGGCCCTGAAGCTCGATGCCGCCGTGGCCCGCCATGCGCGCCGGGGACTGCCACCGGCCCCCATTTTGTGTGCCGACACCACCGTGGCACGGGGCCGTACCATTTTTGGTAAGCCAGAAGATGCCACACATGCCACGCACATGCTGACACAACTGGCAGGCAGCACCCACCGCGTGCTCACCGCCGTGGCTTTGCAGCACGGTGTACGGCGCTGGAGCACTCTATCGGTGTCTCGCGTGACTTTTGCCGCCATGAGTGCAGAACAGATTGCTGCCTACGTGGCCAGCGGTGAACCTTTGGGCAAGGCAGGAGCCTATGGCATTCAGGGCCGAGCAGCAGCCCATGTACAACACCTGAGCGGCAGTTACTCAGGCATCATGGGCCTGCCACTGTTCGAAACCGCGCAATTGCTGCGTGGTGCCGGATTTTCCCTCTGATCCTTCTCTTTGCCGAGCGCCTGCGGGCGCCCATCTGCCATGCCCAGCCTGCAACAAGACATCCTCATCAACTGGTCACCCCAAGAAACCCGCGTTGCCATTATCGAGAACGGTGCCGTGCAAGAACTGCACTTGGAGCGCCCGCTGGAGCGGGGCTTGGTTGGCAACGTTTACTTGGGCAAAGTAGTACGGGTGCTGCCCGGCATGCAATCGGCTTTTATCGACATTGGGCTGGAACGTGCCGCCTTTTTGCACGTAGCCGACGTTTGGCAACGCCAACCCGATGGAGAACCACCCAGTTTGGCCCGCAAAGGCGAACCACTGGTGCCCATTGAAAAACAAGTTTTTGAAGGCCAGTCACTGATCGTGCAGGTCATTAAAGACCCAATGGGCACCAAGGGTGCCCGCCTGTCCACCCAAATCAGCATTGCCGGACGCTTGCTGGTATTTTTGCCACAAGACGACCACGTCGGCGTTTCACAAAAAATACCCGCTGCCGAGCGCGATGCCTTGCGCAGCCGTTTGCAAGCCTTGGTGGGCACCAAAGAAACCGGCGGTGGCGGCGGTTTTATTCTGCGCACCAACGGCGAAGATGCCAGCGACACCGAACTGGCCGAAGACATTGCCTACCTGCGCAAAACTTGGGCGCGCACCAAAGAAGCCTCGCTCAAGTTGCCCCCCAAATCACTGCTGCTGCAAGACCTAGACCTGTTGCAACGTGTGCTACGCGACTTGGTTGGTGAACACACACACACCATCCGGCTTGACTCTATGGAGCAGTTCCAGCGCCTGCGCGCCTTCGGCCAAGAATTTATGCCTGCGGCCACGGCCAAGTTACAGCATTACAAAGGCGAACGCCCAATCTTTGACCTGTATTCGATTGATGAAGAGATTGCCAGGGCGTTGGGCCGCCGGGTGGATCTCAAGTCGGGCGGCTATTTGATCATTGACCAAACCGAAGCCCTCACCACCGTGGATGTGAACACAGGTGGCTTTGTGGGTGCGCGCAATTTTGACGACACCATCTTCAAGACCAATCTGGAGGCAGCGGGTGCTATTGCCCGCCAACTGCGCCTGCGCAACTTGGGTGGCATCATCATTGTCGATTTTATTGACATGGTGCGCGAAGACCACCAACATGCCGTGCTGGCCGAATTTAAGAAGCAACTAGGCCGCGACCGGGTCAAGACCACTGCCGGGGGCTTCTCGCAATTGGGGCTGGTAGAGATGACACGCAAACGCACCCGAGACTCGCTGGCACACATGCTGTGCGAGCCTTGTCCTTCATGCCAGGGACGGGGAGCCATCAAAACTGCCCGCAGCGTGGCCTACGATATTCTGCGCGAGGCCCGCCAGTTCCATCCACGCGAGTTTCGCGTGGTCGCAGCACCGCAGGTCGTGGAGCTACTACTGGACGAAGAAAGCCAACATCTGGCCGGACTGAGCGACTTCATCGGCAAACCCATTTCGCTGCAAGCAGAAAACGCCATCGGACAAGAACAATACGACATTGTGCTGCTGTGATGCAACCGCAGGCATAAGATGGTGGCCCCGACCTGCCACGACTGTCCTTGCTCCCATGACCAGCCTGCACATTCCCACCATGTTTGTCATGCTCTTCGTGGGCGTGATGGCAATGGCACTGTCGATTGCTTCCGTAGCCTACCGCCGCCAACCAGATTTACAGGTTTTCTCTTGGGGCTTGCTAGCGCAAAGCGTGGGTTATGCCCTCTTCTTTTGGCGCGATCAGGTGTCACCGCTGTTATCAGTGGTCTTGGGCAATATGGCCATCAATGCCGCAATGGCGTTGTATGTTTTGGCGCTGTACCGCTTTCAGGGGCGCAAGGCTCCGCGGGGCTTGGTGGCGATTCCGGTGGTCATCGTGGGGCTGGGCACCTGGTGGCTGGTGGATGCCTACCAAGCTCGCCGGATTCTGTTGTCCTTCATTACCTTGCTACAGTTTGTCCACATGTCGGTGCTGTTGTGGCAGGGGCGTCAGCAGATTGTGGGGCGGGGCAAATACATCTTGGGGTTTGCCGCCGTACTCACCTCCTTGACCATGCTCTATCGGATAGTGGTGACCTTGGCCGGATTAGATTCCGCACAAAAAATCACCGACTCCACTTTGACAGTGATCCTGAGCTTTATGCTGTCGCTACTGGACACGCTGCTGCTGTCGGTGGGGATGCTGGTGATGGCGCAAGAGCGGTCAGAACAGGCCCGTGTAGAAAGTGAGCACCGCTACCGCAAGCTGATTGAGTCGGCCAATGAAGGCATCTGCGTGCTAGAAAACGGCGTGTTGCGCTTTGTCAATCCCAAATTTATAGATTTGTTTGGCTATAGCCGTGACGAACTGCTGGGGCAGTCCATCTTGAGCTTCATCCACCCTGACGACCGCCCACTGGTGTACCAAAACCACCAAAAACGGCTACAGGGCCATGCCGATGACCTGAAATACCCGGCCCGTGTGCTCACCAAAAACCGGGGTGTGCGTTGGATGGAAATCAGTGGTGTGGCCATTGATTGGTGTGACCAACCCTCCACGCTGAACTTCTGCTCCGACATTACCGAACGGCAGCAAATGGACGAACGCATCCGGGCACTGGCCTTCCATGATGCGCTCACGCACCTGCCCAACCGCCGCTTGCTGCACGAGCAGCTGGATCTGGCCATGACAAATAACCAAGGCACCGGCCAGCACAGTGCGGTGGTGTTTATGGACTTGGACAACTTTAAACCGCTGAACGACCGCTATGGTCACCATATAGGCGATCTGCTGCTGATAGAAGTCGCGCAGCGCCTGCGCCAGACCATTCGGGGCAGCGATACCGCAGCCCGTTTGGGTGGCGACGAATTTGTGGTGGTGCTCAATGGTCTGAGCAACCATTGGCCTACCGCCACCGAACAGGCCCGCCATGTGGCAGAAAAGGTGATCCAAGCTCTGTCAGAACCCTACCAGTTGCAAGACACGGATGCACAAGGCCAGCCCACGGTGATTGAACATCGCTGCACGGCCAGTGCAGGTGTGACTTTTTTCTCAGGACATGACACCAGCGCCGAACAGCTGCTAGATCAGGCAGATGCAGCGATGTACCGCGCCAAAGATGCTGGGCGCAATCGCATGGAGTTTTTTCAGCCTCCCCCTGCCGTCATCCCTTAACGGCTGGCACGAAAACATCCCCGCAAACGCTCCAGCGCAGCCCGCAAGGTTTCGTCCCGTTTGGCAAAGCAAAAGCGCACCACGCGCTGGTCAAAGCCATCACCATAAAACGCCGACAGCGGAATAGCCGCCACGCCCACTTCGCGCACCAGCCACTGGCAAAAATCGGCTTCGTTCAAATCACTGACTGCAGAAATATCTACACACTGAAAGTAACTGCCCGTGCTGGGCAACAGGCGCAGGCGGGAGCCTTCAAGCCCTTGACGGAATAAATCACGCTTAGCCTGGTAAACCCTGGGCAATTGCAGATAGGGGGCCGGGTCGCTCATGTAGGCGGCCAAGCCATACTGCATCGGGGTGTTGACGCTAAACACATTGAACTGGTGCACCTTGCGAAACTCAGCCATCAATGCCGCCGGGGCCGCCACCGTGCCCACCTTCCAGCCCGTGACATGGAAGGTTTTGCCAAAACTGGACACCAAAAAAGCCCGTGCCGCCAACCCCGCAAAGAGGGCGGCACTTTCATGCTCGGCACCATCAAACACCATGTGTTCATACACTTCATCACTGATGAGCAGCACATTGGTGGGGGCCAACAACTCTTGCAGCCGTAGCATATCCTGCCGACTCCACACAGTGGCGCTGGGGTTGTGTGGGCTGTTGATGATGAGTGCGCGCGTGCGTGGCGTGATAGCAGCACCGATACGGTCAAAATCAGGGCGAAAACTACCGGGTGTCAAGGGCACGCGCACGGCCACACCACCAGCCAAGGCAATATTGGGCACATAGCTGTCGTAGCAGGGATCAAGCACGATCACTTCATCGCCCGGATGCACCACGGCCAAAATAGCGGTCAAAATGGCTTGTGTAGCCCCAGCAGTGATGGTGATTTCAGTATCGGGGTGGTAGCTGCGCCCATGCAATGCCTCTATTTTGGCGGCCACTGCCTGTCGTAGCAGGGGCACCCCCGCCATCGGCGCATATTGGTTGTGTCCAGCCCGCATCGCTTGGCCGACAGCCTCCAGCAAGGTGGGATCGCAATCAAAATCTGGAAATCCTTGCCCCAAATTAACGGCCCCATGCTCGGCAGCCAATGCCGACATGACCGTGAAAATGGTGGTGCCTACTTGGGGCAGGCGACTGGTTAGTACAGGAGTAGGGTCAGCGGCAAAAGTGGAAGTCATGGCACACCCTGGCAGCCTTAGAGTTCGTAGTCGTTCACATGCCCAGTCATGGCACGGGCCACCAAATCGCGGCTCAATCGGTCGCTGATGAGTTCAGCGAACTTATAAACAAAGTTGCGCAAATACGCCCCCCGCTTAAAAGCCACCCGTGCCACACTCTGACCAAACAGATGGCCCACGGGGCGCACCACCAAGTCGCCTACTGGGTCGTCACGCATGGCCATTTCGGCCACAATGCCAATGCCCAACCCCAAACGCACATAGGTTTTGATCACGTCCGAGTCAATCGCTTCTAAGGCGATGCGCGGTTGCAAGCGACGCGCAGCAAAAGCGGCATCAATCTTGCCGCGCCCAGTGAAGGACGGGTGGTAAGTAATGAGCGGCTCGTGGGCAATGTCTTCTACGGCAATGCGCTCTTTTTGTGCCAACGGATGGCCCGGCGGCAACACCAACACATGCTGCCACTCGTAGCATGGCAGTGTGACCAATTCGGGGTAGTCGGCCAGCGATTCGGTCGCCATACCAATCTCGGCTACTTCGTCAATCACCATGCGCGCTACTTGATCGGGCGTTGTTTGGTGCAGGCTCACATTGACTTTGGGATAGGCTTCGCGCAAACGCGCCACCGGCACGGGCAACACATAACGCGCTTGGGTGTGGGTAGTAGCAATGCTCAGGGTGCCATTGTCTTGGGCGCTGAACTGCTCACCAATGCGTTTGAGGTTGCTGACCTCGCGCATGATGAGCTCAATACTGCGCAACACATGCTGGCCCGGCTCGGTAATGCGCTTCAGACGCTTGCCATGGCGGGCAAAAATTTCTACGCCCAGCTCCTCTTCCAACTCAATGATGGCCTTGGAGACCCCCGGCTGCGAAGTGTGCAACGCCTTGGCGGCTTCGGTCAGGTTGAGATTGCGGCGGGCTGCTTCTTGCACGAAGCGGAATTGATGCAGGTTCATGCTTTATTTTTCATAAAGATTTTCTTCATTATGTCTTATCCATCTAAAGCACTCACCATCCCCGTGGCCGTATGCCCCCCGCACCCACCCTACAGGGAGGGTGGGTGCGCGCCAGCAATATCGGCCATCAGCGCCGTCATGCGGGGGTCTTCACCAATGGCGGCTTGCACTGTCAAATCAATCGTCGGGTGGGCCACACGCAAGGCATCGACCAAATGGGGCAGGTCTTCACGGGCGTGTTTACCTGTGCCCAAAAACATCGGTACGACCGTAATGGAACGAACGCCCTGATCGCACAAATGCTGCACAGCCTGCGTCAGATCTGGCTGGCACAACTCCAGATACGCACAACAGGCCAGCACCTGTGGCTGGGTCGCAGCCATGCGCTCCCGCACTGCCTCGATGGGAAGACGCCACAAGGGGTCGCGCGAGCCGTGGGCAAACAAAATCACACCGTGGGAAGGAGGGGGAGACAGGGCCATCAGAACATCCAGAAAACTACACCTTCAACGGCGCAGCACCAACCAGCCAAAAGCCGCCAATGACAGCAAGGAATACAACACCCCAGGCACCGCAGCCGCCACCCAAGGCGCCCAATGCTGCAAACTGCCCACAAAACCAAACACATTGTTGAGCAAAAAGAAACTAATGCCTGCCATCACACCACCAAACACATAGCTGGCAATGCCTCCAGAGCGGAAATGCAGGTACGCAAAAGGCAGCGCCAGCACAACCATCACCAAGCAGCTCAGGGGATAAAACACCTTGCGCCAGAACTCAATCTCGTAGCGTTGGGCTGCTTGCCCGTTGGCCTCCAAGTGGTGGATGTACTGGAACAGATCGAGAGTAGCCATGCGATCGGGTTTGAGCACAGCAGCAGCCACCATGTCGGCACTGATCTGCGTGGGCCAATGCCATTGGGGCAATTGCAGGGTCTCAACACGCGCAGGGGCCATTGCATCTGTGGCGGCGTAGTAGGCTGTGTGCTGGGCCTGCTGCAACATCCAGCCACCTTCAGCAGCAAACTGTGCTCCGGCAGCCTGTGTGCGCGACACCATGCGGCCTTGGTGATCAAAACCAAACACCCGCAAACCCAGCATGTGGCCATCTGGGCCAATGGCACGCACATTCACCACAAAGGAGTATTCTCCTTGGGTTTCGCGCAGCCAAGCCCCGGTTGCGCCCGTCGTTAACACACCTTGGTAGCGGGCCTTGACCAACTGTGCAGCCCGGTCGGCCAAGGGGGCCAAATAGTCTCCCACCGCAAAGGTCAGCAAGACAAAAAAGCCGCCCAGTGTCAGTAAGGTGCGCAAAGCCCGCCAAGGCCCAAGCCCACTGGTACGCATGATGGTGAACTCTGAGCTTTGCGCCAGCCTGGCCATGACAAAAATGGTGCCAATCAACACCGTGATAGGCAGCAGCTCATACAGGTGGTTGGGCAATGCCAACGTCACAAACAGCAAGGCATGGGGCAACTGGTAGCCGCCAGTAGGACTGCGGCCTACCCAGCGCAACTCATCGACCAGATCGAAAAAGAAGAACAGTGCCAAAAAACCCAGTGTGACAAAACCCACCGCTGCCAGCACTTCGCGATGGATCAAACGACGGATGGTTTTCATGCAGCACTCCGACGGCGCCACCAATAGCGCGGACTCCAATGGTGATGGCGCACCGCCAGCAATATCGCCGCCAACACCAGCGTGCTGCCATGCAGCAACCCCAGGAAAGACACGAGCGTGATACGGCCCGACCCCACCCAACTTTGGCCCAACGTGAGCAAGTTGTAATACACAATGAAAGTAAACAAGGCCAACAGCAGGTTGCCGCTGCGGCTGGCGCGGGGATTGACACTGGCCAATGCCAGCGCCAGCAACACAAAATTGAAGGCGGCCAAGGCCAACCCCAGACGCCAGCCCACCTCGGCCAAATCGGTGGAAGCGCCTTGGGCCAACAGTTGTGGGGTGCTGCGCGTCTTGACAGGGCGGGCATTGTTGGAATCAATGGCCGCAGTGCCAATGCGGGTGCCGTATTCGGCAAACTCACTGACCTTGGTGCCAGGCTGATCGACAGCGGTCTCGACCCGCTGGCCCTTGCTCAAAATGACCAGTCGCTCGCCATCGCGCACTTCCACCCTGGCGCTGTGGGCCGAAGTAACAGCCTCGCTGCGGGCCTCCGTGGCGGCAATGAAAACCTTGCTGGCCACATCGCCCGCCGTGCTGTCGCGGTCAATAAAAAACACACGGGTGCCATTGGCCGACTCTTGGAACTCGCCCGGAGCAATCCGGTCAATGTCGCTGCGTTGCTCGTACTGAAGCTTGAGGGTTTCAATCTGCTGATTAGCCCAAGGCCAAACCAGTAATGCGAGCAAGGCAATAGCCAGTAACACCGGCCAGGCAAAGCGCAACAGCGGCCCCAGAAAACTGAGCAATCCCCGGCCACTGGCAAACCAGATCACCATTTCGCTGTCGCGGTACATGCGCGTCAGCGTGCTAACAATCGCAACAAACAGGCACAGGCTCAACAGAGTGGGCAATTGGCCCAGCACCGTAAAACCCATGACCAGCATCACATCCGAAGGACTGACATTGCCGCGTGCCGCCTGACCCAAAGTGCGGATCAGCATCATGGTCATCACCACCGTGACCAACACCACCAAGGTGGCGCCGAAGCTGCGGGCCAGCTCCTTGCGGATGGATGAATCGAATAACATTGGTTGAAAATAAAAGGTGAATTATGAACTTCGACTTGAAAGCCCTTACGCTGTCCACAGCCGCCACCGAAAAATGCGATCTGCTGATCGTGCTGGTGCCCGATGGTTTTACCGCAGGCAGCGATGCACTGTCCACACTGGTGGCTGGGGCCATCAAGGCGGGTGACCTGCAAACCAAAGCAGGCAAAATTCTGCCTTGTTACCAAGTGCCCACGGTGGCGGCCCGCCGGGTGGTGCTGGCAGGCATAGGTGACGGCCTAGCAGCCAGTGTGCGCCAAGGCGTACAAGCACTGGCAGGCACACTCAGCACTGGCGCCCCCAAACGCGCTGTGGTCTGCTTTGCTGGCCCCGTGGAGGCCAGCGCAGTGGCGGCTGCCGTGGCAGCGGTGTCGCAAGCCAGCTATGTTTACACTGCGACCAAGCCCAAAGCCGAAGCCCGCAGCCTGCAACGGGTGCTCATTGGTGTGGCCAACCCCGCCTCAGTGGCCGAGGCCTTTCACCAGAGTGTAGCCATAGCCACGGGCGTAGAACTGGCCCGCGAATGGGGCAACCGCCCCGGCAACCACGCTACCCCCACAATGCTGGCTAACGCAGCCAAAGAGCTGGCCAAACAACCCAACATCCAATGCAAGATCATGGGGCCAGCCGAGGTGAACAAACTGGGCATGGGCGCCTTTATGGCGGTGGCCCAAGGCACACATGAAGAATTGCGCTTTATTGAACTGCGCTACAACGGCGCTGCCAAGTCCCAAGCCCCCATCGTACTGGTAGGTAAGGGCATTACCTTTGACAGTGGCGGCATCTCGCTCAAGCCCGGCGCCGAAATGGATGAGATGAAGTTTGACATGTGCGGTGCTGCCAGCGTGTTGGGCGTGTTTCAGGCGCTGGGTGAACTGCAACCCGAGATCAATGTGGTGGGGCTGATTCCTGCCTGTGAGAACCTGCCCGATGCCCGAGCCGTCAAACCCGGTGATGTGGTCACGAGCATGAGCGGCCAGACCATCGAAATCCTCAACACCGATGCCGAGGGCCGACTGATTTTGTGCGATGCCCTCACTTATGCGGCCCGCTTCAAGCCGACTGCCATCATCGATATTGCCACGCTCACAGGTGCCTGTGTCATTGCCCTGGGCAGCGTACGCAGTGGCTTGTTTGCCACCAATGATGCGCTGGCCCAGTCTTTGCAAACTGCTGGCGAGGCTGCACAAGATCTGTGCTGGCGCTTGCCATTGGACGATGATTACGCCGAAGGGCTGAAGTCCAATTTTGCCGATATGGCCAATGTGGCAGGGCGCCCCGGTGGCTCCATTACCGCAGCCAAGTTTCTGCAAAAATTTGTAGGCAGTACCCCGTGGGCACATCTGGACATTGCTGGCACCGCTTGGAAGGGTGGCGCCGCCAAGGGCGCTACAGGCCGCCCGGTAGGTCTGTTGGTTCAATACCTATTGCAGCAAACCAGCACCCCCAAGGCAGCAGCACCTGCCAAGCCCGCACGCCCCTCGCGCGCCAAGGCCAGCACACCCCGCGCTGCTTGAACCTGCAAACGACGATGACGCAGATTGCCTTTCATTTCAATGCCCCCGACAAACTGGCCTACGCCTGCCGAGTGGCCCGCAAGGCACTGCGTCATGAACAACGGCTGGTGATTACAGCCCCCCCCGATATTCTGGCGGAGCTCGATCCCATGCTATGGCAGTGGGCACCTGAGGAGTTCATTGCCCATTGCGGTGCCGAGGCCAGTGAAGAGCTGCTCGACGCTTCGCCGGTGCTGTTGCTGCCCGACCCACGCCAAGCACGACACCACCAGGTGCTGCTGAATTTGGGCACGACAGTGCCCGCCGGTTTTGAACAGTTCGAGCGTCTGATCGAGGTCGTCAGCATGGGGGACGATACCGACCGCCAACACGCCCGCGCCCGCTGGCGCGACTACAGCAGCCAAGGCTATGCCATCGTGCGCCACGATCTGGCCCCAGAAGGTCGCAATCCAAGGTGATTTTTAGATGAGCCGACACCCCAAGGCACCACCCCGTTTTATTCCTACCCTGACCGAAGTGGTGCCGATCCCTCGTGACAAACCACCTCTCGCGTCTGCACCAGTGGCAACACCTCCTGTGGCTACCGCCACAGACTTGCCTCCAGCCAGCCCTCCGCCCTGGATGCTCGATATCCCCACACTGGCCGATAGCATTGATGCGGCATTGGCCTCGCAGATCACATCACCCACGCCATTGCACCCTGCCACACCAGTGCCGCCCGCACTGCCCGGCACCCTGTCAGCAGAGCAGGAAGCCCGCCTAGTCCAACGCCTCCTGCAACGGGTGGAAAGCACGTTAGAACACCGCTTGCATGAAGCCATCAACCATATTGTGCAAGAACAGGCCGCCTTGATCTTGCCCAAACTGCGTACCGAAGTCCGTAGTTTGGTACGACAGACGGTGGGCGAGGCCGTCGCCCAAGAGTGGATCAATGCCCGCACCCCAGGCCGCCAAGAGCCGGTCAACGGCGCATCTGTAACGCCCCTGGATTGACGATATTGGTGGGTGTGCCTTTGATGTAGTGCAGCACATTGTGAAAGGCTGCACCAAAAGACTGTTCATAGCTGTCTTGTTCCACATAACCAATGTGGGGCGTGCAGACACAGTTTTCTAACCGCAGCAAGGCATGGCCTTGCAGAATGGGTTCGCTCTCAAACACGTCAATGGCCGCCATACCAGGGCGCCCACGGTTGAGTGCGGCAATCAAAGCGTCGGGCGCAATCAGTTCGGCGCGTGATGTATTGACCAACAAAGCCGTAGGCTTCATGCAGGAGAGGTCTTCTAAAGTAATACTTGCTTGGGTCTCTGCACAAAGCGGTAGGTGCAACGAGACCACATCACATTCGGCAAAAAATGCCTTACGGTTGCTTGCCACGGCAAAACCATCCTGCTGCGCCCGTGCCAGTGAAGTGTCACGCCCCCAGATACAGACCTGCATACCAAAAGCCCGACCATACCCAGCAACCAACTGGCCCACCTGACCATAACCCCAGATGCCCAGCGTTTTGCCGCGCAGTACAGCTCCCAACCCAAAATTGGCAGGCATGGAGCCAGCCTTCAGACCCGACTGTTGCCAGGCACCGTGCTTCAGATTGGAAACATACTGTGGCAACCGCCGCATGGCCGCCATCAACAGCGCCCAAGTGAGTTCGGCGGTGACAACGGGAAAGCTCACCCCCTCGGCCACGGCCACACCCTGCTCGGTACAAGCCAGCACATCCACATGGCTACCTACTCGCCCCACCTGAGCAATCATGCGCAACCGGGGCAACTTGTCGATCAACTGGCGGGTGATTTGCGTACGATCGTGAATCAGGACGATGATGTCGGCATCTTTAAGACGCACAGACAACTGCCCTAATCCCTTGACCGTATTGGTGTAAACCTTGATGGTGTAAGCGTTGAGATAGGAAACGCATTGCAGCTTGCGGACAGCGTCCTGATAGTCGTCCAAAATGACAATGTTCACTGTCATGCGCATCCTTCTCCCGTATAGGGAATGACAAACCAATCGATAAAACGGCACAGCAGGTGGTTGCCGCTGGGATGCTGGAGTTTACGCAAGGTGAGAAGGTGCCAATGGCCCATCGTGGCAGTGGTACTAGGTGACGATACGTTTACACAACTTGTCTTGGGAGACCGCCAAGCCGCCGGTAGTAGTCAGGCGTTGTTGCGTAAATCAAGTTTGAGATGCATTGCCACAGCCACAGCCACAGCCACAGCCATTGTCTGAGGACGACCCAGCTCAGTGAATCTGTTCAATATCGTTGTCCAGATGTGCAACTCGTTGGCTGGGTGCTCGAAGGTGCGTGACATCACACGCTTACCCAGTCGCTTGATGCAGTGCATCTTGGTCTCCACCCAACTTCGCTGGCGGTAGCTACTCCAGACTTGCCATGCTGAGCTACCAACACCTGCCGATGTGGACGACAACCGTCTTGACTGGTCAAGTAACGGCCTGGCCAAACGAGTTGTTTGTCACTACAGCGAGGCTTGCTAGAACAAGCCCGCGACGGACGATCGAACACCGCATTTTTGTTTCCGATGTCGAGTTGGTAATCAATTTTTCTTGGGTACGTCCCGTGCGGCAGGACCGTCATAAGTCCACAAATACTCGCGTGGGATTGGCCCCTTGTTCCGCCCGCCTTGGCCCGTCTGTTCCCAAGCATGCGACAAAATCCCAACCGAGCGGGAAAGGCAGAACAGGCCGCGCGCTAGTGGTGCAAGGAATCCCAGCTCTGCATAGATCACGGCCGTCGCGCCGTCTATGTTCATAGGAATGCGTCGGCCGCCTTTACGTGCCGCGAGTTCGTCCTCGACGCCGCGGGCGATGGTGGCGAAGCGCCCGCTGACGATGCCATCGCGCGCAGCAGCATCGACCAGTGCTAGAAGCGGCGCTGCGCGCGGGTCTACCGGGTGGAAGCGATGTCCAAAGCCAGACACAAACTTGCCGTGTTCAGCGATGGCTGCATCCAGCCCTGCACGCACAGCATCGGTCAGCAACGCCCCTGCGTCTTGTCGGGTGGCAATGTCGAGGTACATGCTGACGGCCTGCTCCCCTGCACCACCGTGAACGTCACCGAGCACGTTTACCGCCGAGGCCATGGCGTTGTTCAGGCCCACGCCGCATGTAGCTGCCATGCGCGCAATTGCGATGCTTGGTGCTTGGGGGCCGTGATCCACGGCAGACATAAGCGCAGCATCCAGCAGTCGGCCTTGGCCTTCACTGGGCAGTTCTCCGCGTGTCATGAGCCAGATCATTTGCGCGAAGCTAGTGCGGCCGATCAGATCCTCGATGGCATAGCCGCTGTAGCGGATCATGCCGGGCTTCATTTCGATGATGGAAGTGCGCCACCAGTCGGGCACACGTGGGTCTTCGATGGTCATACGACCTTCTCCTGAAAGTGTTCCTCAATCTCACGATCCGAATAGCCAAGTTCGGCCAGGATCGCTGCGGTGTGCTCACCGAGCTGGGGTGGGGGGGTATCGACCGTAGGGGTCTCGCCGTTGAGCTTGAATCCCGTGCGAACTACCCGAATATCCCGACCTACGCCCGGTACGCTCTCAAATGTTCCGACCATGCCACGTTTAGCGATCTGCGGGTGCTCCAGCGCCTGCGGTACCGTGTATACCGGCCCTGCTGGCACGCCGACCTCGTTCAGAAGCAACCACCAGTCGTCGGCTGATTTCGCGGCAAGCCCGTCCTCAATCAAGGCCTTGAGTTCGGCACGGTGCTGCAGGCGGCCTTGCCGCTCGATGAAGCGTGGATCGGTTTTCCACTCTGGATGGCCCAGAACGTCGCATACCGCCTCAAACTGTTCCTGCTTGTTCGCTGCGATGTTCAGCAGGCCCTTCCCTGTACGAAAAGTGCCGGACGGACTGGCCGTAACGTTGTCATTGCCCAGCGGCTTGGGTTCGCGGCCAGCGATCAGGTGGTTGGACACAGCCCAGCCCATCGTGGCCATTGCAGCTTCAAGCATAGACACATCGATGAAGACACCTCCAGTACGGTGACGGTTAGCGAGGGCTGCCGCGACTGCGAAAGCAGCCGTAATACCACCGATGGTGTCTGCGACTGGATAGCCCACACGATATGGAGCATTCTCCGGGGCGCCTGTGATGCTCATAACGCCAGACATGCCTTGGATGATCTGGTCGTAGGCCGGGAGGTCGCGCAAGGGCCCATCTTGGCCGAAGCCAGAGATTGCGCAGTAGATGAGCGTGGAGTTCTCCTTCAGCAAATCCTCGTAGCCCACGCCCAAACGCTGCATCACCCCGGGCCGATAATTTTCGACCAGCACATCGGCGGTGCGCACGAGGCGACGCAAGGCCTCCTTGCCTTTAGGGTGCTTTAGGTTTAGTGTGATCGAACGCTTGCCAGGGTTTTGTGCCAGGAATGACACACCCATCATGGCTTGGTTCAGTTCTTGGTCTGCACCCAATTGCCGCGCCAGATCACCAGTGTTGCACGCCTCCACCTTGATGACATCAGCGCCCATGTGAGCCAGTTGGTGGCAAGCGAACGGCCCGGCCAACACGTTGGTCAGATCCAGCACACGGATGCCGCGTAGAGGTTTGATGGACATGGCAACTCCTTATTCGGGCTTGATGTTCCCCGCCTTGACGACAGCGGCCCAGCGTTTCATTTCAGCTGTAGCTTGCTGCGATGCCTTCGCAGGTGTGTTGGCAACGGGGGTCAAGCCTTGTTCAGCGAGTCGTCGCTTGCCGTCTTCGGAATTCAGGGATGACATGAAGGCATGGTTCAGCTTGTCGATGACTGGTTGGGGAGTGCCTGCAGGCGCGGCAAAGCCAACCCAGAAGTCCATCACGAAGCTGGGCAGATTGGCTTCTTTGGCCGAGGGGACGTCGGGTAGTAGCGGCGAACGGTGATCGCTGGTTACAACCAACGCCCGCAGCTTGCCGGATTTGATGTGCGGCAATGCGGTTGGAAGCGATGTGACCAGCGCCTGCACTTGACCTGCCATCAAGTCCGTCAGCACTGCTCCGGCTCCCTTGTAGGGGACATGCATCAGGTCAACACCCGCTGCGCTCTTGAACAGCTCGCCGCCCAGGTGGGTGTTGGTACCATTCCCGCCCGAGCCGTAGTTCATGCTGCCTGGCTTTGCTTTGGCCAATGCGATGAATTCCTGCACCGTCTTGGCTGGCAGGTTAGGAGTAACGACCAAGACGTGTGGTGCAGACGCAGCAGTGATGATGTGCGAGAAACCTTTCTGTGCATCAAAGGGCATCTTTGGCAAGAGCCCAGGAGCGATGGTGAAGGACATTTCTGTGGTGAGGAGTGTGTAGCCGTCCGGGGCTGCGCGTGCCACTGTTCCCCAACCGATAAGACCGCCCCCGCCGACCTTGTTGTCCACGACGAAAGGCTGACCCAGGCCATTGCCAACCTGGTTGGCGGCTAGGCGCGCCACGATGTCAGTGGTGCCACCGACTGAATATGGAACGACGATGGTGATGGGGCGCACAGGGTAATTCTGCGCGAAGACAGTTTGAGCGATGGCAAGAGTGCAGACTACAGCAGCGGTGGTCGAAAGAAAGCGGGTGAAGTTCATGGCCGGTCTCCAAAAAATGGCTTAATCGAGCTTGATGTTGCCGGTGCGCACGACTGTGCTCCAGCGCTGTTGTTCGGTTTTCAGAAGGGAGGCAGCCTCCTGAGACGAGCCACCCAAGGGGGTGCTGCCTTCTGCCAGCAACGTGGCCATGGTGTCGGTACGCGCTAACGCCTTCGCTACCTCGGCTTGCAATCGCGACACGATGGCGGGTGGCGTTCCAGCCGGTGCCACCAGCATCTTCCAGTCATTGGTGTCGAATCCTGCATAGCCGCTCTCGGCCACAGTGGGAACGTCGGGTAGTGCTGGCATGCGCTTGCTTGAACTGACGGCCAACGCCCGCAGCTTGCCGCCCTTGATGAACGAGATTACGGTCTGCGGTGTGGCGAAGTAGTAGTCCACCTGGCCGCCCAGCAAATCGTTAGCGGCGGGGCCCGCCCCCTTGTAGGGAATGTGTCGCGTGACGATTCCGGCCTTTTTGGCAAAGACCTCGCCTGTAAGATGGCCTACGGTGCCGTTGCCGGCAGACGCCATGGTGAGCGAATCGGGTCTGGTTTTGGCCGTGCTGACCAAGTCCTTGAGTGTTTTATAGGGTGAGTCACCCTTGACCACCAGTAGCACAGCTTGGCCCGCCACCGTGGCGATGGGTGTGAATGCCTTGCTCGCGTCGTAAGGCATCTTGGCGTACAGCGAAGGATTGATTGCCAAGTTGGCTGTTTGCCCTATGCCCAACGTATACCCGTCCGGCACCGCTTTTGCTACGGCGTCCATGCCGATGTTGCCACCGGCACCGGCTTTGTTCTCAACGATCAACGTCCAGTTTGTGCCGATCCGAATCTTGTCTAGCACCATGCGGGTCACAGCATCCGTGCCACCACCTGGTGGGAATGGAACTATGACTTTGATGGGTTGGTTGGGATATGCCGACTGCGCCTGAGCGGTCACAGCGAACGCAAAGGCGCAAGCGCCGATTAGACGGGGAAGAAAGGACATGATGTCTCCTGGGGCGTGTATGTGGGAAAAGTTGTCAGGCAAGCCGATACACGCGGCGCGCGGTGCCTTGGAAAAGCTCTTGTCGTTCGGCGGCCGACAATTCCTGAGTCAGTCGTTTGAAGGCATTCCAGCCGTTTACGTAGCTGTAGGAGCCTTTGTCAACGGGGAAATTGCTCTCAAACATGCAGCGTTTGGGGCCGAACACCTCAATGCAGGTCAGCATCCATGGCCGCCAGGTGGTAGCAAGCAACTCCGAGGATGGTGGCAGTGCCTTGTGCTCAAAGCCGAAGCCGTTGATACGCATACCCAGGCCGCCGAGCTTGACGAACACGTTGGGCCGGCGGGCGAGTTCATGCATTCCCGCACGCCAACCAGAAAAGACTTCTGCCTCGCGGCCGGCATAGGAGCCAATGCGCACGACACCGCCGCAGTGGTCTACGATGATCGGGAGATTTGGTAATGCGTCTGCGACGTCGCATAGCTCGCCAAGCTGGGGCCAAAACAACCAAGCGTCATAGCTCAGTCCGCGCGCCGAAAGTTCTGCTAAGCCTACGCGATAGCCGGCATCGGCGAGGAGGCCTTTGGGGGCAGCGGTCAGTGGGTTGGCCAGCGAGCTGTCTGTATCCCAGGTTGCCAAGTGCCGGACGCCCCGAAATCGCCCCTCACCTGCCGCCTCATGCGCTTCTAATACCTCGCGCACTGCCGCCCCTCTGCGCAGATCGACATAGCCAACGATCCCATGAGCAATGAATGGCGTACTTGGCTGCGGCAAGGTGGACTGCACCACAAACGCAGTTTCGCCCACAGGCCTCAGGTGCTCCGGACCATCGGCCCGATAGCGCGTAAGCGCCTGCATGTAGACCGAGGCCTGCACTGCATGACCAGACATGGCGTCCGCAAGATACTCTTCGCGTAAATAAGTCCAGCCAGGGCGGTCGTAAAAGTGGTGATGCGCATCCACGATGGCAAGGTCTGGCTCTAGCACCGGCTCCAGCCCCTTTGCCAGCCAGTCAGGTCGCACGCTCAGATAGTTCCCGCTCATGTCGTACCCCTCATCCGACCACTGAAATAAACGGGATGACGCCGAACAGCAGCATGGCCAGCACCAAGCCGAAGAACCATAACAACGACGTTTTTGGTCGCCTCCGTATCTGATGTCCTCATGATGTTGAAGTAGAGGATGCTGAAAGTCAGCATCTTTCCGATCGCATCAGGCGAGGCGGCAACCAAACCAAATGCGATGGGCACCAACGCCAGAGCTACCAGGGCCAACATACGCCGCCGGGTCATGATCAAAACCATGAAGGTGATGATGACCATGCCGTATCTGAGAGCGCGCAACATCACTGTTTCCACCACTTTCTTATGAGGTGCGGCGTGCCGCCGCATTCAACTTTTGTTAATTATGTTCTGTTAGATAGAACTATATTCTGTGTGGAAGAACTGTAAGGTCATGAAAAAGGCAGGGGCTATAGGGGAAACCCTTGTTATTTCGTTATATGTCACTATGTTCTACTAGGCAGAACAACCTCTACGACAATGACTCCCGATTTACCAAACCTCAAGTCCTCAAATGACGGCATCGCAGAGAATTCGAGTGGCGTCGCCGTTCTTGATCGTGCTTTTGCCTTGCTAGAGGCATTCCAGCTGACCGATGAGCGGCTGACTCTCACGGAGCTCTCCCGCCGTACAGGTCTGTACAAGAGCACCGTACTGCGCCTTCTGGCGGCACTGGAGCATGGCGGTTTCATGCGAAAACTAGAGGATGGGCAATACACCATCGGCCCGCAGCCGATGCGCTTGGCTGCGATCTACCAACGGTCTTTCCGGGTTGATTCGATCATTGAGCCTTTACTTGCCGAGTTGAGCGCCAAGCTTGGCGAGACTGCCTCGTTCTACGTGCGCGCGGGTGCGCGACGCTTGGTGGTTAGCCGCGTCGAACCTGCACGTGCAGTACGCGTGTCGATTCGGATCGGCGAGGACTTTGATGTGAGTAAGGGTGCGTCGGGCAAAGTGCTCTTGGCATTTACGGAAACAGACAGCAGTTTCGAACTGATAAGAGAGCGCCTGTGGGCAACTTCATACGGCGAACGCGATCCCGAAACGGCTTCTGCCTCCGTACCGGTCTTTGGGGCCTTGGGAGACCTGAAAGGGGCGCTGACCATTTCAGGCCCATTGTCCCGCTTAGGAGAGCCGTCTGCCATGGAGGTAGCTGTGGCAGCACTGCTTGAAATGGCGCGCCGTGCAACAGCTGAGTTCGGGGGGAACCCCAGCCGCTACACAAGCGCCTTGCAGAGTGCTTCAGTAGACGGTGCGTAGGCGGTTGCCGCCGCACGGCACATGTTCAAGCAGCGATAGAGAACTGGAATCACCCCAGCTTCCGCTGGCGGGAAGTACCCGATGGGTTCAAGCAGGCGGTGGTGATTGAATCATGATACCCATTCGAGCGTTGTGACTTCGACAGCTTCTTTGGTTTTCTATTGAGACCATGCTGTGCATCCATTGCCTGCAACTGTGGTGGAACCTGTGAGTGATCCTGCCATGGAAGAAGAGCTGCACGAGCGGCCGCTGTGCCGCTGCTTTGCGGATCTTGATGGCGCAGCCCGCATGCCTGACGAAACCATCATCTTGCACTTTCGCCACCTGCTGGAGAAACACCTGCTGGCGACCATCAACATCGGTTTGGCCCAGCAAGATCTGATGCTCAAGACCGGCCCCATCGTGGATGCCAGCAGCATTGCTGCGCCCAGCTCGACCAAAAACAAAGAGGGTGAGCGAGATCCAGAGAGGCACCAGACAAAGACAAGGCCGAGCGGCTTAAGGCCAGCGTGTGAGACAAGGTGGAACAACCGTTCAGGGTGAAAAAGCAGTAGTTTGGCTACCACCAAGGTGGGCTACCGGGGCCAGGGGAAGAGCACGGCGCGGTTGACGATGCTGTTTACGTTGGGAAATCTGTGAATGGCAAGGAAGTGCATCATGGGTGCACAGGGATAGGAGTGCTTTCCCAGTGCTAAAGCGGTATCGCAGAGGCCAAAACAGGCCTGCAAACTGCGCGAAAAGGGTGCCAATCAACCGGTTATGCAGGCATCAAGTGAACCTGCGCGCTCTGTCGGGCGGAGTTGATAGGGCCACCAGAACCACAATCTTCTGTATTTTCGAGACAATTCCCACATCATGGAATAAAAAACAACGGTGAAAAGTAAGAAATTGCTTCGCCGAAGATTTCAGTCCTCAGCCCTTACTCAAACTCCCGAGTTCCATGCTGTATTTGCCCTTGTCTCACGTGGCAAACGTCCCCATAGTTCAGTGCTCAGTGCAAAAAACAGAACCTAGAAAAATTTCGCTGGGTCTTACATCAGCGGAGGTTTGAACAAGCTTGACGAAGTCGGCGTTAAAGGCATCCGCCAGAGTCGCCCCCTTTATTGGGTAGCGTATTCGGTGCCTCCTTGTCTGAACGAGAGGCTAGAGGCACTATCAATCCAACCCCAGTAATTGGGGCTATTGCCCTTTGATCCCAAACGAAAGAAGCAGTCAGAGTTCAGAACTCAGTGCAAAGAGCGGGAAACTGAGTGACGATCAACATTGATTTTTTTGTTACAGGGTCGGGAACTTCGGGTCTTGGCACTCTCTCCAACAGAGTGCTAACATGAAGACTTGGAAGAAAGGACTTCTGGAATGACACTCTCATCTGGATCCGCATCGGCGGCTTTGGCATCGACCAACCCGTGGGCCGTAGTGCCGTCGCTGGGCAATCTGGACGCTTATATCTCGGCAGCCAATCGCTTGCCCTTGCTCACCTATGAGGAAGAGCAAAGCTATGCGCGTCGGCTGCGCGACCACAATGATGTGGAGGCGGCTGGGCGCTTGGTCATGTCACACCTGCGGCTGGTGATTTCTATTTCGCGTCAATATTTGGGGTATGGGCTGCCCCACGGCGATTTGATCCAAGAAGGTAACGTGGGCCTGATGAAGGCGGTCAAACGCTTTGATCCTGATCAGGGGGTACGTCTGGTCAGTTATGCCATGCACTGGATCAAAGCCGAGATCCATGAATACATTCTGAAGAACTGGCGTATGGTCAAGGTGGCTACCACCAAGGCGCAGCGCAAGCTGTTCTTCAATTTGCGCTCCATGAAGCAAGGCTTCAAGACCGATGCCGAAGACACGCACCGCAGCAGTTTGTCCGATACTGAAATTGACCAAGTAGCCCATCAGCTCCAAGTCAAGCGCGAAGAAGTGATAGAGATGGAAACACGCATGTCTGGTGGTGACGTGCTGTTAGATCCAGCTCCCTCCGACGATGGTGAGCAGGCGTTTGGCCCGATTGCCTATCTGGCTGATGCTTCGCACGAGCCTACGGCTGTGATGGAGTCGCACCAGCGCGACATGCTGGCCAGCGATGGTATTGCCACTGCCTTGGCTACGTTGGATGAGCGTGGTCGCCGGATCGTGGAGGAGCGTTGGCTCAAAGTGAATGACGATGGTTCTGGTGGCATGACACTGCATGAATTGGCGGCGGTTTATGGCGTGAGTGCCGAGCGCATTCGCCAGATTGAGGTGGCCGCTATGAAGAAAATGCGCAAGGTGTTGAGCGCCTACGCCTGATGGGCTGTTCCCCACCGTATGGGGTGGCGATAATGTAGGATGCACCATTGAGGTGCAACGTGCCTTCTTTGCGCTGGGGTCATAGGATCACAGCGATTGTTCAGGAGTTTTGATGCCCCCTTCCTCCTCGCGCCGCACGGCCCTGCTTTGGGCCTTGGCTGCTGTTGGCAGCAATGCCTGTCTGGCACAGCCCGTGGTGGCGGGCAGGGCGCTGGCTACGCCTGGATGGCCTACGCAACCTATCCGGTTGGTGGTGGGTTTTCCGGGGGGCTCTTCGCCCGATTTGGTCGCACGTACATTGGCAGAACCCCTTGCACAGGCTTTGGGCGTGCCAGTGGTGGTAGAAAACCGGGTGGGGGCTGGAGGCAACATCGCCGCCGAGGTGGTGGCCCGTGCCACCGACCACCACACGCTGGGAGTGATGATCAACGGCAACTTGACAATTGCACGGATGCTCAACCCCAAACTTGTTTACGACCCCCTCAAAGATTTGGCGCCTATCAGTTTGATCGGTACCGCCCCTTTGGTTTTGGCGGTGCCTGCCAAAGCACCGGGGAGTCAAACCCGTGATTTCTTGATAGCAGCTCGCCAAGCGGGGGATCGGTGGAGTTATGGCACGCCGGGGGTGGGCACAGTCGCCCACATTGGCATGGAGTTGCTCAAAGCCAAAACAGGCATGGCCCCAGTGCATGTGCCCTATCCTGGCAATCCTCAGGTCATCCAGGCGCTGGTGGGGGAGCAGTTGCAATTGGCCCTGCTGCCCCCAGCAATGGCAGCCGCCCAAGAGCGGGCAGGCAAGTTGCGCATTATGGGGGTGACATCTACTGGGCGTAGCACGTTGGTGCCCCATTACCCCAGTTTGTCCGAGGCGGGGGTGGCTGATTTCCATTTAGAAATATGGAATGCCGTGGCCTCCTCGCCAGCACTGCCGTTGCCAGTGCGAGAGCGGCTCTCAGTGCTGCTCAGCCAGATCGTACGCAATCCAGGGGTGCGCCAAAAATTGTTCCAACAGGGCTGGCAGGTTGCAGGCACCACCGCCGAAGGGCTGGCCCGACGCATTCAGGCTGACACCCAGCTGCTGGGGGGAGTGATTGCCACCCAGAGCATTCGGGCCGATTGAGCCAAGGAGCGTCCTTTGGCTGCTGCACCTTTGCCATTGCCAGCCCCCCCCCAAGGGGCCGTGTTGCGTGGCTTGGCGGTAGACGCAGCCGAGGGGCGGGCAGCCGATTGCGCACGCTGTGCCTGTCAGCGCCTGTGCCTGATGGGCAAGATGGCTCCAGAGGTGCGTCCGCATTGGCAGTCGTTGGTCACCGAGCGATCTTTTGCCAAGGGGAGCTATTTGCTGCGCCAGGGGGAGGCTCTGACGGTTTTTCGTATCGTCAAGGTGGGCACCACCATGTTGTTGCGCAGTTCAGAATACGGCATTGAACGGCCTGTGGGCCTGTGCGGTCATGGTCAAACGTTGGGTTCCACCATGTTGCTCGGTCAGCCTGCCATGTTGTCGTGCATTGCCATGTCACCCGTGCGGATCTGTGAAGTGCCCATTGCACCTTTGTTGGCGGGTGGCTTGGTCAACCAGACTTTTTTATGGGAATTGGCCGTGGCTTATGCACAGACCAATGCCCAAATGGCAGATTGGGCGCGTTTGGTACGCATTCCTACCGTGGCAGGTCAGGTGGCAGCGGCTTTGCTGCAATTGGCCACTTTGCAACGCAGCACCTTGGTGCGCCTGCCTAGCCAGAGCGCATTGGCGGCCTTGTTGGCCACCACGCGCGAGACGATTGCCCGCACCTTGCGCCAGTTGGAACTGGAAGATTGTTTGGTTCGCCGAGACCGCTGGCACTGCGAGATTCGGCGCGAGTTGCTGCTGGCCCGTTGTGGTGAAGGCCAAACGGCATTGCCGTCTTGACCTGTTGCACAACGGTGGCAGTTTAGGGTGTTGGGCAACTCGCCGCAGCGCACAGGGCGGCAAAGGACACAGGCGTGCCCATCCAGCGCGGCATTTCTTGGGCTGGAACGGCCTTGGCGTAGAGCCAGCCCTGCACGATGTCGCAGCCATAGCGGTGCAAACGGCGCAATTGATCGGGCGACTCGACTCCTTCGGCTACCACGGTCAGGCCCAACGTGTGTGAGAGATCAATGACTGCCCGCACCAGTGCGGCCTGATTGTCGCCTTGCAACATAGGCTCAATAAAGTCGCGTGCGATCTTGATGCGTGAGATGGGCAACTGTTGCACATAGGCCAGCGAAGAATGGCCCGTGCCAAAGTCGTCCAACGTCACGTTCAGGCCCAAGGATTTGACGCAGGCCAGTGACTGGCGGGCCAGCACTGGGTCGGCCATTGCCTCGGATTCGGTCAGTTCTAGCTCCAGCAGGTCGGGTGGGACACCGTGGCGCTGCAATACTTCTTGCAATTGCGAGCCCCAGTCGGGTTGCTGTAATTGCTGCATGGAGACATTGACGGCTACTCGCAGCGGAGTACCTGCCTGCTGCCAAGCCATGATTTGCCTGCACACAGTGTTGAGCACCCATTGCCCCAAGGGCAAGATCAGCCCCGTGGCTTCGGCCACCGGAATAAAACGTGACGGCGGCACTTCGCCCAGTGCGGGATCTGTCCAGCGCAGCAGGGCTTCAGCCCCCACCACCTCGCCACTGAAAACATCGACTTGTGGTTGGTAGTGCAAAGACAAACCGCCATAGGCCAGCGCCAGTTTCAGACGATCATGCAGCAATACCTTTTCTGCCATTTTCTCGCCCATGGGCGGGGTGTAGAGCGCATATTGTCCCCGACCCCGATCTTTGGAGTGGTACATGGCGATGTCGGCATAACGCATCAATGTTTCGGCATCGCTGGCATCGTGTGGGAACACGGCAATGCCCGCACTGGCACCGCAGTTGAGTTCAAAGCCCTGCACCCGAAATGGCTCTTGCAGCAGTTGCAGGAGTTTGGCGGCTGTGGTTTGGGCCTCTTGCACTTGGGTCAGGGCAGGTAGCAGCACGGTGAATTCATCACCACCCAAGCGCCCCACCACATCGCTGGCCCGCAAGACGCTTTTCAAGCGCCGCGCCACCTCAATCAGCACTTGGTCGCCAGCGGCGTGGCCGTAGCCATCATTGATGGCCTTGAAGTCGTCCAGATCCAGTAGCAACAAGGCAAACGGTTGATCTTCTTCCGCGCCCAACTGGATGGCCTGTTCTAATCGCTGGCCAAACTGCCAACGGTTGACGAGCCCGGTCAGGTTGTCATGTGCGGCTTGGTAGCAAGTTTGTGCTTCCAGGCGCTTGACTTCAGAGATGTCGCGCACAAAGGCCACTGCCGCACCACCATAGGCTTCTGAGTAGCCCAGTGCCACATCCACAGGAATCAGATTGTTGTCTTTGCGGTACAGCCACAGATCATGGCCCATGCCCATAGGACGGCGCGTGGGGTTCTGGAAGTAGCTGCGCATTTGTTGTGCATGCTTGGCACCAAGATGCGGCGCTAGCAACACGCTGACCGATAGCCCTATCAATTCGTCGGTGTGGTAGCCAGAGATGATTTCGATGGCCGGATTGGCCATGATGATGGTGCCCTCACGGTCGACCAACAAGATGCCATCGGGTGCTGCCTGCATGGCCACTTGTTCGAGCCAGCCACCAGGAACCTCACGCAAGCTATCGGCATAGACCAGCGGCGGACTGCTGCCGTGGTGGAAGGGGCAGCGGCGGGGGGCGACAGTGCCTTGGCTGTTGCTGTCGCGAAGCGCGGGAAGATCAAAAATATGCATCGATGCGGCTCCTGTTCTGTAACAAAAGCCCCTATCGGGTGCTTCTGCAATCAGCCCACTGGCCGTGTGGGAGGGTAGATACTGTCTTCACTCTAAGCAAGTTTGATGACAACACTATGGGGTAATCCCGTATCTCCGCACCGACGAAACTGCAATGTGATGCAGTTGGCAATTCGCGCTGTTTTTGTGTGGGCTTAATGGCTGGAAGTTGCCACGGGTTGCAGCAGCGCACGCACATCAGCGGCCAGTGCTTGGGCTCCGCTGCCATAACGGGCGTATACGCGCAGCTTGCCTGTGGGGTCGTAAATGTAACTGCCGGCCGAATGGTCTAATGTGTAGCTGGTAGGGGTGGGGCCATCTACTTTCTTGTAGTAGATCTTGAAATCTTTGGCTAAGGCTGGCAGTTGCTCTGGCGTTGGGCGCAGGGCCAGAAAGTGGGGGTCGAAGTTGGCCATGTAGGCTTTGAGCATCTCGGGTTGGTCACGCTCCGGATCGACACTGATGAAAATACCCTGCAACCGTTCACCATCGTTGCCCAACAATGCCTTGGCTTGGGCTAGCTCTTGTAGCGAGGTGGGGCAGACATCGGGGCACTGGGTGTAGCCAAAGAACACTACGACCGCTTTGCCACGAAAGTCTGACAACCGGCGCAATTGGCCTTGGTGGTCGGTCAGGGCAAAGTCGCGGGCGTAGTCGGCTCCAGAAATATCAACACCTCGGAAGGTCGGGCCTTCTTTGGAGCAGGCACTCAACATAGCACCTGCACTGATGACCAGCGTGGTAGCACCCAGCTGCCGTAGAAATTGTCTTTTGAGTATGGTCATGGTCAAGGTTGTGTGCTGCCCCGCAGCATGGCGCGCATGTCTTGCAAAGAGACTGCGCTTTCAGAGGCCACGCGTACGCGCGGAGTTGGTTTGAAAGCGTGGCCGTAAATGATTTCAAAAGTGAGCGCCAGCTGACCATTGTCACCCGGCGTGGCGAGGCGTTGGCTGATTTGCTCTAGCAGTTGCCCGTACCAATGGCGTCCGCGCAGGGCGGCAAAGCGTTGTGGGTGCAGGTTGCGCCCGAGTTCGCGCAACTCTTGCAGCAGGCGCTGCGGGCTGGAAAAAGTCAGGGTGATGCGTTCCATGTCCATCACCGGCTCGGCAAAGCCGGTATGTACCAGCATGTCACCCCAGTCGTGCATATCGGTGTATTGGTGGCTGGGGGCGGGCCAGCCCAGTGCCTCATAAAGGCTGCGCAGTTCTTTGAGCGTATCTGGCCCTAGGCAGGAAAACATCAGGTAGCCATCTACAGCCAAAGTGCGGTGCCACTGTGCCAACAGCTCTTGTGGCTGGCTGTGCATGTGCAGGGCCATATTGGCCCAAAGCATCTGCATGGTGCCATTGGGGGCCGGCCCAAATTGTGTGGCGCCGCCTTTCCAGCGGGCGGCGCTCCACCAAGCGGGGGAAAGGGTTGCTTTGGCAGTCGCTTGGCGTTCTGGCGCTGTCTCGGTGATATGGCACAGTGCATCTGGGTAGCGTTGGCGCAGCAGGGCATGGGCTTGCAGACCGCCGCGCACCGGGTCCCAGTGGCACCAACTGGTGGGCGCTTGGCGTATCCATTGCAGGCGGCCCTCCATGCGCCGGGCTACTTCTTCATGGAGCCAGGGTGAAGGGGAGGGGGCCATTTGGTGCCAGCGGGCGGCTGCCACGCAGTCCATGGTGGGTGGGGAGGTGCTTGGGGTAGAGGGCGATGACATGAAAAACAGAAAAAAGCAGCGCGTATATATTGGACACCATCATGACCAACCCATTGTTCGCCAAGGTTTCCACTGCATGGCATCGTTTGTTGGCAGGTGTTCCTAGCCAGTGTGAGGTGTGCCGTGCTTGGCCTGCGCAGCGTATCTGTGAGGACTGTGTAGCACGGTTTGCCAGACCTCGTTTGCGCTGCCGTACCTGTGCGCTGCCTGTGCCTGTTGGCGTAGTGCAATGCAGCCATTGTCTGCGTCAGCCCCCGCCGCTGGATGCCTGTGTGGCTGCAGTGGATTACGGCTTTCCGTGGGAGCATATTTTGGGTGCCTATAAATTTCATGGCGACCCAGGCTGGGCAGGCACTTTGGGGCAGTTGTTGCGCAGCACTCCGTGGGCAGAGCCTGTGCTCGAGGCCGCCGATCTGGTGCTGCCTTTGCCGCTGTCTCCGCAACGTTTGCGCCATCGGGGTTTTCATCAAACCTTGCTGTTGGCACAGGTGTTGGCTGCAGACAAGGTAGATGCCAAATTGTTGCTGCGTGTGCGCAATACGCCTGCGCAAAGTGGCTTAGGGCGGGCCCAACGGCTCGAAAATTTACAAGGCGCCTTTGCGCTGGCACCGGGCCGCTTGTCGGATGTGCGGGGGCGGCGTGTCGTCTTGTTGGACGACGTGATGACCACTGGCACCACGCTGCACACGGCGGCCACGGTGCTGCGCGAGGCTGGTGCAGAACATATCGCCGCTTTGGTTGTGGCACGGGCTGCCTGACGTCTTTGCCACACTGGCGGACAATACGGGCCATGTTCCATATCGTTTTGGTTGAACCTGAAATCCCGCCCAACACGGGTAATATCATCCGTCTTGCAGCCAACACAGGTTGTGCCTTGCATCTGATTGAGCCGTTGGGCTTTTCGATGGAAGACCGCCTGATGCGCCGCGCAGGGCTGGATTACCATGAATATGCCCAAGTGCTGCGCCATGCGGATTGGGCCGCCTTTGTGCAACAGACACAGCCTGATCCAGCCCGCATGTTTGCACTCACTACCCACGGCACGCAGCAGGTGCATGACGTGGCTTTTGCCCCTGGTGATTGGCTGGTGTTTGGCTCTGAAACCCGTGGTTTGGCCCCAGACTTGCGCGAGACTTTTGCACCTGCCCAGCGTTTACGTCTGCCGATGGTGCCGGGTCAGCGCAGCCTTAACCTGTCCAATGCGGTGGCCGTGACGGTGTTTGAGGCGTGGCGTCAGCATAGTTTTGCCCCTGTGGGCCTGAAAGCAAGCAATGGGCTGGTTTGAGACCCCTTTTGAGCTGTTGCGTTACCTGCTAGAGGTCGCCGCCACTATCGCTTTTGCCTTGTCCGGCGTCATCATGGCGGCGCGCAAGCGGCTCGATATCGTGGGCGTCTGTGTGGTCGCTTTTGTGGCAGCGTTTGGTGGTGGCACGCTGCGCGATTTATTGCTGGATCAGCGGCCCTTTTTCTGGGTGCGCCATGTGGGCTTTGTCTGGGGTATTTTGGCCCTGTGTGTGGCTGCCATGCTGTTTATGCGCCAACGCCACTTTCAGCCCACGGAGCGGGCCATGCTGTTGCCCGATGCTATCGGGCTGGGTCTGTTTGCTGCGGTAGGGGTGGATGTGGCCTGTGCCACGGATATGCCCGCGCTAGTGGCCGTGATGATGGGCGTGATTACGGGGGTGTTTGGTGGTGTGTTGCGCGACGTGTTGTGCAATGAAATCCCCCAAGCTTTCAACGACCACCGGCCCTATGCCCTGTGTGCTTTTATAGGTGGCTGGGCCGATATTGGCTTGCGTCAGTTGGATGCGCCAGCTTGGTTGACTCTGCTGGCCTGTGTGGTGGTCACTGCGGGTCTGCGTGGGGTGGCACTGTGGCGCAATTGGCAACTTCCGGTCTGGCGGGTTTGAGCTGCAACGCGTGCTACGCTTGCGGCCATGTTCAATCCCTCCCAAGCCGATGTGCGGCGGTTTTTCTGCGCTGCACATGCCAAAGCCCAAACCGGTGCCCCCATGGAAGCCATAGAAACCTTGGCCAGTCTGTGGATTGCTGAGCACCCCGAGTACCACACTGACTTGGCAAATGTGGATGCTGCGGTAGCCCGCAACTACGATAAAACCCCCGAGCAGACCAACCCGTTCTTGCATCTCTCGATGCACTTGTCCATCAGTGAGCAGTGCAGCATTGACCAGCCTCGAGGCATTCGTCAGGCGGTAGAGCTGTTGGCCAAACGGCTGGACTCGTTGCACGATGCCCACCATGCCGCTATGGAATGCCTAGGACAAATGCTGTGGGACAGCCAACGCTCAGGCCAACCGCCCGATGGTGATGCCTATGTGGCGGCGGTGCAGCGCCGCGCCACCCGCGACTGAGCAGGTGGCCCCAGCAGGGTAGCCTGCACGCTGATCAGGCTGGCCGTAAAATCGCCCGCTCCCATGCCTGCTATCTCCTTCCAATCGGTCTCTAAGACCTACACCACGGCCCAAGGGCCGTTCCATGCGCTCAACAACGTCAGTCTGGACATCCAAGAAGGCGAGTTTTTCGGCCTGCTTGGCCCCAACGGCGCCGGTAAAACCACCATGATCAGCATTTTGGCTGGTTTGGCCCGTGCCAGTAGTGGCCGGGTGTTGGTGCAAGGCAGCGATGTGCAAACCGACTACGCCGCAGCCCGGCGCAAGTTGGGCATCGTGCCACAAGAGCTGGTGTTCGACCCCTTTTTTAATGTGCGTGAGGCACTGCGCTTTCAGTCCGGTTATTTCGGCGTAACCCACAACGACGACTGGATTGACGAACTGTTAGAAAGCTTGGGCTTGACAGAAAAAGCCAATGCCAACATGCGCCAGCTCTCAGGCGGCATGAAGCGGCGTGTGCTGGTGGCCCAAGCCCTAGTCCACAAGCCGCCCATCATCGTGCTGGATGAACCCACCGCCGGGGTGGACGTGGAGTTGCGCCAAACCCTATGGCACTTTATTGCTCGCTTGAACAAAGAGGGCAACACCGTACTCCTGACCACGCACTATTTGGACGAGGCCGAAGCCCTGTGTGGCCGTATCGCCATGCTCAAGCGTGGGCAGGTGGTGGCGCTGGACGACACCTCCAAACTGCTGCAAGCGGTATCGGGTAATGTGCTGGTGTTCAAAACCGATGATGTGCTGCCACCCGCCTTGGCGGCCCAAGCACGCATCACGGGACGTGTGGTGCAGATGGTCGCCCACGATGCGGGGGATATTGAACGCCACTTGTCTGCCCTGCGCGAGGCCCAGGTGCAGGTGCAAGATGTAGAAATTCGCCGTGCCGATTTAGAGGATGTGTTCCTCAGCGTCATGGCCGCCCACACCCCCGGAGGTGCCGCATGACCGGCTGGCAAATGCTGTTTTACAAAGAGGTGCTGCGTTTCTGGAAAGTCAGTTTCCAGACGGTGGCAGCCCCGGTGCTCACTGCCGCCCTATACCTGCTGATTTTTGGTCATGTGATGCAAGACCATGTTAAGGTGTACGACCGAATTGACTACGCCAGCTTTTTGGTGCCGGGTTTGGTGATGATGAGTGTGCTGCAAAACGCCTTTGCCAACAGCTCGTCGAGCTTGGTGCAAAGCAAAATCATGGGCAACGTGGTGTTTTTGTTGCTCACCCCGTTGTCGCATTGGGCATGGTTTGTGGCTTATGTGGGGTCGTCCGTGGTGCGTGGCTTGGTGGTGGGCGTGGGCGTGTTTTTGGTCACGCTGGGTTTTGCCACACCAGAGTTTGCGGCACCGTTGTGGATTGCTGTGTTTGCCGTGTTGGGGGCAGCGTTGTTGGGCACCTTGGGCCTGATTGCCGGGCTGTGGGCCGACAAATTTGACCAGATGGCCGCCTTCCAGAACTTTGTCATCATGCCCATGACTTTTTTGTCGGGTGTGTTTTATTCCATTCACTCGCTGCCACCGTTTTGGCAGCAGGTGAGCCACCTCAACCCGTTTTTCTACATGATTGATGGTTTTCGCTATGGCTTCTTTGGTCAGAGCGATGCCTCGCCCTGGCTGAGTTTGGGCATTGTCGGCGTGGCCTGGTTGGCCGTGAGTGCGCTGGCCCTGCACCTGCTGCGCACAGGATACAAAATTCGCAACTGAGATTTTTCAATGACTGCCGATCAACTCCAGCAACTGATTAGCGCGGGCCTGTCCTGCCAGCACCTGAGCGTCGAGGGCGATGGCCGCCACTGGTACGCCACCATTGTTTCGCCCGAATTTGAGGGCAAGCGGGCCATTGCCCGCCACCAGCGCGTGTATGCCACGCTGGGCAGCAAGCTGCAAACGGACGAGGTACATGCCTTGTCCATGAAAACCTACACCCCTGCCGAGTGGGCTGCCCAATCGGAATCGGGCACCTGAGATTTTGACCATGCACAAACTCCTGATTCGCGGTGGTCGCCCCTTAGAGGGCGAAGTGGTGGTCTCTGGCGCTAAAAATGCCGCCCTGCCTGAGCTGTGTGCTGCTTTGCTCACCGCAGAGCCGGTACAACTCAATAACGTGCCGCATCTGCAAGATGTAGCCACCATGCTCAAGCTGATTCGCAACATGGGCGTGACGGCCCAGCGCGATCACCACGGTGGCGTACACATTGATGCTGGTGCGCTGTCCAACCCCGAGGCTCCTTACGAATTGGTCAAAACCATGCGCGCCTCGGTGCTGGCGCTGGGGCCATTGCTGGCGCGTTTTGGCCGGGCTACCGTGTCTTTGCCCGGTGGTTGCGCCATTGGCTCGCGCCCCGTCGATCAGCATATCAAGGGCTTGCAGGCGATGGGGGCTGAGATTGTGGTCGAGCATGGCTACATGATTGCCCGCTTGCCCGAAGGCCGCACCCGCCTCAAGGGCGCACGCATCACCACCGATATGGTGACCGTCACTGGCACCGAAAACTTCCTCATGGCCGCCACGCTGGCCGAGGGCGAGACGGTGCTGGAAAACGCAGCCCAAGAGCCTGAAATTGTCGATTTGGCTGAGATGCTGATCGCCATGGGAGCCCAAATTGAAGGCCACGGCAGCAGCCGCATTCGCATCCAAGGGGTAGAGCATTTGCATGGCTGCACCCACCAGGTGGTGGCCGACCGCATTGAGGCTGGTACCTTTTTGTGCGCCGTGGCCGCCGCTGGTGGCGATGTGGTGTTGCGCCATGCCCGCCCCGATCATTTGGATGCTGTCACCGACAAATTGCGCGATGCTGGGGTGGATGTACAGGCCGCGCCGGGGGGCATCCGCGTGCGCAGCCCAGGTGCTGCCCACCTGAAGGCGCAGGGCTTTCGCACCACCGAGTATCCGGGCTTTCCCACCGATATGCAGGCGCAGTTTATGGCGCTCAATTGTGTGGCCCAAGGCACGGCCACCGTTACCGAAACCATTTTTGAAAACCGCTTCATGCACGTCAATGAGCTGTTGCGGTTGGGGGCGCACATCCAAATTGATGGCCGTACCGCCGTCATTGAGGGGCTGGGCCACAGTGGTCAGCGTTTGTCTGGGGCTACGGTGATGGCGACCGATCTGCGGGCATCGGCCAGCTTGGTGATTGCCGCCCTGGTGGCTGAAGGCGAAACCTTGGTAGACCGCATCTACCACCTTGACCGTGGCTACGACTGCATGGAAGCCAAACTGCGCGGCTTGGGTGCCGACATAGAAAGAATTTGACCGATGATTACCCTTGCCCTGTCCAAAGGCCGCATTTTTGATGAAACCCTGCCTTTGTTGGCCGCCGCTGGCATCGAGGTGCTTGAAGATCCAGAAAAATCGCGCAAGCTGATTTTGCCCACCAACCAGCCCGATGTGCGCGTCGTCATGGTGCGCGCCAGCGATGTGCCCACCTATGTGCAGTATGGTGGTGCCGATATGGGCGTATGTGGCAAAGATACCCTGATAGAACACAGCGCCGAATGGGGCGGTGCCGGGCGCTCGGGCCTGTACCAGCCGCTGGACTTGCGCATTGCCCAATGCCGTGTCAGCGTGGCGGTGCGTGCGGGTTTTGACTATGCCCAAGCCGTCAAAAAAGGCTCACGCCTGAAGGTAGCCACCAAATACACCGCCATTGCCCGCGAGTTTTTCGCTAGCAAGGGTGTGCATGTGGATTTGATCAAGCTCTATGGCAGCATGGAGCTGGCCCCGCTCACGGGCATGGCCGATGCTATCGTCGATTTGGTCTCTACCGGCAACACCCTCAAGGCCAACCATTTGGTCGAGGTTGAGCGCATCATGGACATCAGCTCGCATTTGGTGGTTAACCAAGCGGCCCTCAAACTCAAAATGGCGCCACTGCGGCGCATTATTGACATTTTTGCTGCGGCCATTCCAGCAAAAGACTGAGTTACAAAAAAGGCACAACCTTACAATAATTTTCTCCCCATTGAGAAATTTTATGGAAGGCCGTGCCATGCCTAACAAGCAACAACTGCTCGACATCATTGGTATCCAGTCAACTACTGCGAGCCAGCATTGGTGCTGCTTATTTTCCAGACGATGGCAAGGACTTGGAGACTCTGATGGAAATCGCTGATCAGCGGATGTATGCTGTGAAGAAAGAACACCATCAGCGGCAAAAGCCCGTGGTGCCTCGCCAAGATACTTGCACCGCCTAAAACGGCCCTGACAGGAAGATTGCCCCATGAAAGCCACACCCGCCCGCCTGCATACCAGCAGCGATTCGTTTGATGCTGATTTTGCCGCTCGCCTGCATTGGTCTGCCGATACCGATGCCGCTATTGAGCAGCGGGTGGCCGACATCTTGGCCGATGTGCGTCAAGGGGGTGATGCGGCAGTGCTCGAATACACGCAGCGTTTTGACAGCGTGTCTGCCACCAGCATGGCCGAGTTGGAACTGTGCCAAGCAGAACTCAAGGCCGCTTTTGACGCTTTGCCCGAGGCGCAACGCCAAGCCCTGCAGCAGGCTGCTGTCCGTGTGCGTCGCTATCACGAGGCACAAAAAAAAGCCAGTGGTGAAAGCTGGAGCTACCGTGACGAAGACGGAACCCTGTTGGGCCAAAAAGTGACGCCGCTAGACCGCGTGGGCATTTATGTGCCCGGCGGTAAAGCCTCCTACCCTTCCAGTGTGCTGATGAATGCCATTCCAGCCCATGTGGCAGGCGTGGCTGAGATCATCATGGTCGTGCCTACCCCCCGTGGCGAAAAAAATCCGCTGGTGTTGGCAGCCGCCTATGTGGCGGGCGTCACGCGGGCTTTTACGATTGGAGGTGCTCAGGCAGTGGCGGCCTTGGCCTATGGCACCGAGACTGTGCCTAAGGTGGACAAAATCACTGGCCCTGGCAATGCTTATGTGGCCAGTGCCAAAAAGCACGTCTTTGGCACCGTAGGCATTGACATGATTGCTGGCCCCAGCGAAATCTTGGTGTTGGCTGATGGCACCACCCCGCCCGATTGGGTGGCGATGGACTTGTTTAGCCAAGCCGAGCACGACGAGCTGGCCCAATCCATTTTGCTAAGCCCCGATGCCGCCTATTTGGATGCTGTGCAAGAAGCGATTGATCGCCTGCTGCCCACCATGCCACGGGCTGAGATCATCGCCAAGAGCCTGAATGGCCGTGGTGCGCTCATCCACACACGCAGTATGGAAGAAGCCTGTGCCATCAGTAACCAAATTGCGCCAGAGCATTTAGAAGTCTCTAGCCGCGAGCCGCACCGTTGGGAGCCATTGCTCAAACACGCTGGGGCGATTTTTCTGGGTGCCTACACCAGCGAGAGCCTAGGCGACTATTGTGCTGGCCCCAACCATGTGTTGCCCACTTCGGGCACGGCACGGTTCAGCTCGCCCTTGGGCGTGTATGACTTTCAAAAGCGTAGCAGTCTGATTGAAGTCAGCGAGCAAGGGGCGCAAACCTTGGGCCAGATTGCCTCGGTGATGGCGCATGGTGAAGGTTTGCAGGCCCATGCCCGTGCCGCCGAGTTGCGGCTCATCGGCAACTGCGAGCAGTACACAAAAGACTAAGCGTATGCTCATCAAGTCGGCAGATGACAAAAGTCGGCGTATTGCCTTATTGGAGTCTTTACTGCAAGCCCCACAGTTGAGCAGTGAGCAAAAAACCTGGTTGCAGCACGAGGTCAAAAATGTGCGTTATGGTGTGCAAGGTGAGCGTGATGCAGCACACTACATTGACAACCATTTTGCAGATGCCCCCAACCACGCCGTGATTCATGATTTGCGTGTGGTGCATGAGGGCGAGGTGGCACAAATCGACCATCTGGTCATTTCTCGTGGCTTTGTCTTTTATTTGCTAGAAACCAAAAATTTCAGTGGCAATTTACAGATCAACGAGTTTGGTGAATTCACAGTGAATTATGGGCCAGATAGGGCGTTTGGCATCCCATCACCACTGGAGCAAAGTCGTCGCCACGAAAACGTATTGACCAAGGTGTTAGAGCAGTTGGGCATTACTGGGCGTGTGCAGAGAAAACCAGACTTTCGGCACGTAGTGCTAATTCATCCCAAGTGCACCATCCAGCGTCCAGATGCCAAAAAATATGACACCAGTAGTGTCATCAAAGCGGATCAGTTTGCTAGTTGGCATAAAGAGCACGTCGAGAAAGATACTTCTACTTTCCAAGTGCTAGGCTCAATATTTAACCTGCGCAGCGCCGATACGGTGCGTCAATGGGCAGAAAAATTAGCCAGCCTGCACTCTCCGCCCGATTTACTGGCCTTGCCTGAATTTCTGCAATCCCGTGCTGCGGCCCCTATCACACCTCCCGCTGTCGCTCGTGTGTCGACCCCAGCACATCATCCAGCTGCACCAGTTGCACCAACCCCGACTCTTGTAAGCGGTAGTGATGATGGCACTGCCCTGAAAAAGCGCTGTATCTGTGCAACCTGTGCTGCAAAGATCAGTTATGCAGAAGCCAAATTTTGCTGGAACAATCCCCGGCGTTTTGGCGGTCTTCAGTACTGTAGAGAACATCAGGGTGCATTTGTTTAATGGATAAGGAAGCGCGTTGTCATCCACCCCGAGGTCTACGCCATGAAAAAAGCCGCACCAAGCTGCAGCTTTTTTCTGGATGGGGTGGCTGTGGTTGGCTTTAGCCTGCCAATATCTCGCCCAAGGCTTGAACCAACAGAGCACATTGTGCGTCAGTGCCCACAGTGATGCGCAAAAATTGATCGATGCGGGGCTGTTTGAAATGGCGCACGATGATGGCGCGCTGGCGCAGTGCGGCTGCCAGTGCGGCTGCATCTTGCTGTGGGTGGCGGGCAAAGATAAAGTTGGCTGCTGAAGGCAGCACTTCAAAGCCCAAGGCGGCCAAATCGGTCACCAATTGCTCGCGCGTGGCAATGACCTTGCGGCAGCTGTCCTGAAAGTAGTCTTCGTCTGCCACCGAGGCCACGGCACCGGCCAAGGCCAGCCGATCGAGTGGATAGGAGTTGAAGCTATTTTTGACCCGCTCCAGCCCTTCAATCAGCGCCGGGTGGCCCACGGCAAAACCTACCCGCAGCCCAGCCAAAGAGCGGCTCTTGGAGAAGGTATGCACCACCAGCACATTGGGGTATTGGTTGACCAGCGCGATAGCACTCTCGCCACCAAAATCAACATAGGCCTCATCGACCAAGACCACGGCAGCGGGGTTGCCCGCCACAATGCGTTCAATCTCGGCCAAGGCCAACAGCCGACCTGTGGGGGCATTGGGGTTGGGGAAAATGATGGCCCCAGCTTTCTCGTCACCTTGGGGTAGGTAGTCTTCAGCGCGAATAGCGTAATCTTCGGTCAGTGGAATGGCTTTGTGTGCCACACCATACAAGCCGCAATACACTGGGTAAAAACTGTAAGTAATATCCGGAAACCACAACGGGCGTTCTTGGTCTAGCAGGGCCATGAAGGCATGTGCCAGCACTTCGTCAGAGCCATTGCCGACAAAAATATGTGCTGGTTGCACTCCGTGGCGCTGGGCCAAGGCCGCTTTAAGGGCATCGGCATTGGGGTCGGGGTACAGGCGCAGGCTGTCATTGGTGGCGCTGCGAATGGCCTCTAAGGCGCGTGGCGAGGGGCCATAGGGATGCTCGTTGGTATTGAGTTTGACCAAATTGTCAATTTTGGGCTGTTCGCCCGGAACGTAAGGGGTCAGGCCGTGAACAACGGCACTCCAGAAACGGCTCATGCGGTGGCTTCCCAAGGATGGGCGGCAGCGTTGCAACAGACAGAGACAGGGGCTGCCGCTGAGGCGCTGGATGCTATCATGCCCAGCTTTCCACCACCCTTGAACGAGTGCCCCACGACATGCGTCAAGCCGACGTTACCCGCCATACGCTGGAAACCCAAATCACTGTGCGCCTCAATCTGGACGGCACAGGCCAATCGCAGCTGCACAGCGGCATTGGTTTTCTTGATCACATGCTCGAACAGATCGCCCGCCACGGCCTGATTGATCTTGACATCCAGTGTCAAGGCGATCTGCATATCGACGGCCACCATACCGTCGAAGATATTGGCATCACGCTGGGGCAGGCTTTTGCCCAAGCCGTGGGCGATAAAAAAGGCATCCGCCGCTACGGCCATGCCTATGTGCCACTGGACGAAGCCCTGAGCCGTGTGGTGGTCGATTTTTCCGGCCGCCCTGGCCTGCACATGGATGTGCAGTTCACCAGTGGATCTTTAGGCCAACTGGATACGCAATTGGTGTTTGAGTTTTTCCAAGGGTTTGTCAATCATGCAGGCGTCACGCTGCACATTGACAACCTCAAGGGCGTTAATGCCCACCACCAATGTGAAACCATCTTCAAGGCTTTTGCGCGGGCTTTGCGGGCTGCGCTAGAGCTGGACCCGCGCGCAGCAGGTACCATTCCCTCTACCAAGGGTTCCTTGTGATGATTGCAGACCAGATGCGCCGCCATGGTGGGTCTGCAATGCACTGACAGTTATGAATACAGAAGCAAAAATAGTCGCCGTGGTTGATTACGGCATGGGCAATCTGCGCTCGGTGTCTCAAGCAGTGCAAGCAGCAGCCCAAGACAGTGGTTGGACGGTACAGGTCACGTCCAACCCCGAGCAGGTGCGTGCCGCCCAGCGCGTGGTGCTGCCCGGTCAGGGGGCCATGCCCGACTGCATGCGCGAACTGGCCCAATCGGGCCTGCGCGATTCGGTGCTCGAGGCTGCTGCTAGCAAACCGCTGTTTGGCGTTTGTGTGGGTATGCAGATGTTGCTTGATCACAGTGCCGAAGGAGACACCCCTGGCTTGGCACTCATTCCGGGTGAAGTGGTGAAGTTTGACTTACAGGGTTGCAACCAAGCCGATGGCAGCCGCTATAAGGTGCCACAAATGGGCTGGAACCAAGTGCGCCAAGTTTGCCACGGTGGCACCGTGCACCCAGTTTGGGCAGGGGTGCCAGACAATAGCTATTTTTATTTTGTCCATAGCTTTTATGCCCGGCCACAGAACCCCGAGCATTGCGCTGGCGAAACTGATTACGGTGGCTGGTTTGCGGCAGCCATCGCGCGCGATAATATTTTTGCCACGCAGTTTCATCCTGAGAAAAGCGCCGATCAGGGTTTGCGGCTCTATCGCAACTTTCTGCACTGGAACCCCTAAGCCCGGCCGGTACCTCGTTCTAGGGTACCGCCGCATTTTTCCTTCCGTCTGGGTCATTGCTGTGATGGCCCCTTTTTCTTGTCAAACCCACCATGTTGCTCATCCCTGCCATCGACCTCAAAGACGGCCACTGCGTACGCCTGAAACAAGGCGATATGGATCAATCCACCACCTTCGGTGAAGACCCGGCTGCAATGGCCCGCCGTTGGGTCAATGCGGGCGCACGGCGCCTGCATTTGGTCGACTTGAACGGCGCCTTTGCGGGCAAGCCGCAAAATCTGGCAGCTATCAAGTCCATCCTGCGTGAGGTAGGCGATGACATTCCAGTGCAACTGGGCGGTGGTATTCGCGACCTCGACACCATTGAGCGTTGCATTGATGGCGGTTTGCGCTATGTCATTATCGGCACTGCCGCTGTGAAAAATCCTGGTTTTCTCAAAGATGCCTGCACCGCCTTTGGTGGTCACATCATCGTTGGTTTAGATGCCAAAGATGGCAAGGTAGCCACCGATGGCTGGAGCAAGTTGACGGGCCACAACGTCACCGATCTGGCTAAGAAGTTTGAGGATTGGGGTGTAGAGTCCATCATTTATACCGATATTGGTCGTGATGGCATGCTCTCGGGTATCAATGTCGAGGCCACCGTCAAGTTGGCCCAAGCGGTGACGATTCCAGTGATTGCCTCGGGTGGTTTGGGCAGTATGGCCGACATCGAGGCGCTGTGTGCCGTTGAAGACGAAGGCGTGCAAGGGGTAATTTGTGGCCGTGCCATTTACTCCGGCGACCTGAATTTCGAGGCCGCGCAGGCCCGCGCTGACGAACTCAGCCCCGCCTAAAGGCGCTACACCCAACGCTGTATCAGTGCTTGGGTGTTAGACAAAGCACACCACACTCAACAACTCGGCAGTGGTTGGCCCTGGTTCAGGGCTTGCACGCTGTCGAGCAGCTCTGTCCAGTAACTGGGCAGACTCGCCCAAGGGTTGCCGGTGTTGGTGGCATAGTCGTATGGCCGGTGGGTGACATACACCAGACCGCTGTTGGTCTGTGTGGACGCTGCAGTGCGCAAGGCCGTTTGCATGGCCGTGCAACTGCTGGCGGAATGCAGGAGCGTACCTTGCCGATTGTTGCTCAGTGTGTAGAGCCAGCCACCCTTTTTGCGTGGGTCGTAATGGGCGAAATCTGCTGCTGTGCCCTCAAACGTAATCAGGGCATCGCTCACGCCAGCCATGTCGGTGGCCGGTATGGTACCGGGGTTGCCAACCACGCGCAGGCTAGGATCTTTGGCCTTGATGTAATGGTAGACCTGTCGGTAAAAGTCCAGCGTGGAGCTTTGGCCGCTCATTTCATCCAGAAAAATACCGCTGATGAGGTCGCGTCCATACAGTTCTAGGTAACGGTCGATGTTGGTCTGCACATCAGACAATGAGCGCACACCCGTACCGTAACTGGTATGCACATAGCCCAGCAACTGCCCCCCCGCATGGACAAAATTGCCTGCGGCTTCCACATAGCGGCGATCAGCGGTACTGAAAATCCCATTGTTGGGGTTGAGAATGGCCGTGACCTTCAGGCCAGGGTGCGCTGCCACACTAGAGGCCAGCAGCGTCCAGCCTGAACCCGTAGAGGGGTAGAAGTAAGCGGGCACCAGTACTTCCAGGGGGGCGGGTGTATGGCGCAAATAAAAGGATTTTGTATTGCCTGTGCGCACACCCGCCACTTCGGCTTCGGCCCGCAGTGTGTGGGGGCCTGGCACCGTGCCCCATAAAGCACTATGGGCCTGCCCGTTGCGGGTGGAGGCCGTGGCCGGTGCGAATAAACCGGCAGAACTGCTGAAATGCACAGGGGTGTCATCGGGCGCAGTCAGCGTATTCACCGCCACGGTGGCCTCTACGCTCAGTGGTGTTTGCAGTTCGAACACGGGCGAATCACCGCTGGGGGCGGTGATCTCCACCACCACATTGGGGGCAATGTCTGAGCCCCCGCCGCAGGCGCTTGTTAGCAAGACCACGCAAAGCGCAGCGGTCGTGCGTTGCAGAGCAAAGAATCGCGGCATGGTCATGGTCTGTGGGCCCCAAAATGAAACAGATCCGTATGCTACTGGAGCATGAAAGTCTGATACTCCAAACGGTTAAGCTGGCGTGTGAGCAAGATCAGGCCAGTCAGGAGGCTGATCAACATAGCCAGCGTGAAACCATAGCCGTATAGTGCAGCACCGTAGTATTGGCTGACGGCTGTGAACACAATATTGAGCAAGACCATTTGCCCGCACAGCAGCAGCACAATTCGACGCTGGTCTAGGTAGAAAAAGACGTTCAGCACCGCCATCAGCCCCACTTGCAAGCCAGCTCCCACCACCTGCACATACAACAGTGGCAGATACAGCAGCGAAATACCCAAGGCATCCAGAACGACGGGGCCAGCCACAAAGGTTACCAGTACTGCCAAAGTCTGGGTTTTGGCAATTTCTACCAAACCCTGTTGGATAGAGTAGACCATTTCATCGTGCATGGACTCGATGTATTCCAGTGAGCCACCCCCCCGCACAGCATCGTAGAACTTGTCGTAAAACTCGACAAAATCTGTCTCGATGCGCACCAAAAAGACGGCCATGCCTGGAATGATGGACAGGTATGACAAAAACACTGGCAAATCGTAGATCAGGGAAGCGCGCAAGCCGCCAATGACTTGTTGGGAGGTTGGCTCAAAGTACCAAAACATCAGCTTATCGACCCAGATGCCGAAGTTGTACAAAAAACCTACCGCCACCAAAGACAGATACCGCAGCTCATGCCGTGCAAAGTCAAAGGCAATCAGTTGTCCAGAAGGATTGAAGTCGCGCACAATGAACAGCCACATACCCGCCAGCAGCACCAGATTGCCCAACACAAAGCCCCCCAGCAGCCCCTCCAGCCCCCAAGGCCGCATGAGCAAAGAGGCCAACACAATCAGGGTGTAAGCCACGGCAAACAGCAGCGTAATGGCTTTGTAGTGCTTCATGCCTGAGAGCAAAACCGTTAGCACCCAGACGGCACACATGATGGCAAACCCCGCCAACATCAGCAATCGATAGAGCAGACGCTCGCTAGGCAAAAGCAGAAACAGGGCCACCGTACCCAGCACACAGGCGGCGCCCACCACCAGCAGCAGCAAGCCATGCAAATTGGGCAAGATCAGTTCTTGGCGTTTTTCAAACAGCCGATCCGACACAAAGCGGGTAAATGCCAATTGCACCAGCCCCGTCAGCACCAAACTCGATGCCACCAGATAGGTCACAGAAGTCTGGAATTGCGTGACCAAAAAAGACGGCACGACAACGGTGGCACTGAAAATACCCACCAGCAAGATGCCCACAATGGAGAACACCCAAGGGCCAGAACCGATCACACCGGCATAGGCATAGGCTTGCGCCAAGCCCAGCAAAGTGTTTTTGCGCAACAAGCGCCGCAGTTCAAATCCAATGCCCGCCATCAACGTGCTCCTTTGGGGTCTTGCAACGCCTGTTCGTACACTTTGCGGTAGCGGTCAAACATCATCGTATCGGTGTAATAGCGTTCTACCCTGGCAATGGCTGCTGCACTGGCCCGTGCCCATGCGGGGGTGTCGGTGAGCAAGGCAATCGCCGCATCGGCCAAGGCTTGTGGGTCGGCAATGTTCACTACCACCCCACTGTGGCCGAGGGCACGATCCTCCTCGTCCAAGCCCTCAATCAATTGACGGCAGGAGCCTACATCGGTGGAAACGGTGGGCACGCCTGCGGCATAGCCTTCCAGAATCACCAGGGGCAGTGCCTCGCTGATAGAGGAGAGCACTACCAGCCCAATTTGCGGCATCAGGGCTTCCACTTTTTGAAAACCAAGAAACTTCACTTGGGCTTGCAGGCCGAGGCTTTGCACCAGGTTTTCGCACTCTTGGGCGTAGCTAGGATCTTCTTCGGTGGGGCCAGCAATCCACCCTTGGGCTTGGGGCAGTTGGTTGACCACTCGGCGCATGGCGCGAATAAAGGTTTTGACATCCTTGATGGGCACCACGCGCCCAATCAGACACAGCACAGGCGGTGGGGTGGCAGGCCGCTGTGAGCGCAACGGGGCAAAACGCCCCAAATTGATGCCATTGGGGATATTGAAGGTGCGTTCTGGTTTGGCTCCGTCGTGGATTTGGCGTAGACGGTTGGCTTCATACAGGGCAATGATGGGGTTGGAGGCCTCGTAGCAGTAGCGTCCCATCCACTCGAAAAAGCGAATCCACATTTGGCGAAAATAGGACAGCTCGGTGGGATCGCGTTGAAAGACATTGCGGTTGTCGCGAATCCACTCGCTCTTGAGCAGGTCAATTTGGCGCTCTTTGGTGTAAATGCCATGTTCAGACAAAATCAAGGGCAGGCCGCGGCGCTGGCGCAGCATGGCCCCTAAACAGCCTGCATAACCTGTGGAGGCACTGTGCAGCACCCTCACCGGAATCAACTGGTGGGCAATGCGTGCCAACAGCCACAGGGGCTGAAACATGATGCGCACCGTCCAGAAATAATCCACAAACGATGGGTCGGTGCAATAGCGCCGATAGGTGTCGCACAGTAGCTGCCAAGAGCGTTCGCTGTACAAAAAATCGTCCAGTTGCAGTTTGCCACCGGGCATGATTTCGCGCACCAGATGGCGCAACAGCCCCAGGGTGAGATCCCGCTGCGCCTCTCCTTGGCGCAGCGAATTCACGAGCGCACTCATCATCTCAAAGGCCAATGGGCTGCCCCGTCGGGCAGCGGGCAAGCCCGGTGCTACCAGATCGTCGTACAGGTAGTGCTCTTCAAAATGCACCACATTGGCGGGCAACTCGTACCGAAAGCCTTTGTAGTCGCTGCGGCGGCTACCCAGAAACACAATCGCGTAACGGTATTCCGGATAGGCCCGGATGATTTGATTGATCCAGCTCGATACGCCTCCACTCACATACGGAAAGGTGCCCTCTAGCAGCAGGGCGATGTCGGCACTTTGGGCTTTGGGTGGTTTGTGCGGTGTGTTCATCCGCCTGTTTTCCAGTAATCGATGATGGGCCGCAGCCGGGGTACAGAGTCTGCTGCGTCCAATTGCTGGATCAACAGGTAGGTGCGCACAATGTCGCGGCGTTCAAAGCTCAGTTCTGCTTGGTAGGGCAGTACCCGTGTGGCGGGCAGTCCCAATTTGACGGAGCGTTGATAGGCCAAGGCAGCCTCATCGAAGCGGCGCAGCGAGTGCAGCAATCGCCCTTTGCGCAACCACAACGGTGCATTCTGGGGTTGTATTTTTAACACCTCATCGCAGTAGTGCAGGGATTGTGCAATCGCGTAGTCGCGCAGATCACCTTGGGCCAAGTCTTGGTAGATGAATTCCCAATACAGATCAGACAGGTGCTGCACGGCTTTGAGGGTTCGGGGGCCGGGGCGGGCGGTGCCCTCTCTGGCGCGAGCAGTGCGCAGGGCTTGGAGTTCTTCGTCCACCGCCCGGCTGATGCGCTGTTCTAGGCCATCGAGCATGCCATAGGCGAGCAAGCGTAAATCTTCACTGGGGTCGTTGAGCACATTGCGCAGCAAAGGCGAAGCCACCCGGCCAGAGACATGTTGTAATGAGACCATCGCCCGCATCCGTGAAGTCATGGGTACATCCCGGTTGCCCAGAAAAGAGCCAAGACCTGTCTGCCGAAAGGCGCCGGTAATGCGCTGGTGTTGGTCAAACTCGGGCAATTGCAGAGACTCAAACATGGCCACGGTTTGCGCAGGACGGTGGTAGCGCAACACCAAGGCAGCTGCCAAAACGCCAACAAAACCCACCAGCGGTACGGCATAACTGCACAGTACCATCAAGCTCAACATGGCTGTGCGCGGTTGGGCCTGCTCTTTGGGTAGCAAAGGCAGTGCAAACAGTGCCAACAGGGTGCTGGCCCCTGCATGCAGCAACAAATAACTGGCCAATGCTGTATCGGAGTGACCATGCAGCAGCACCGGGCCGCTCCAGGCCGACAGCTCCATGATGACCGCCGAGAATCCAAGCTTGCTATTGAGCATCGGCAATCTCGTGCAGGCGCTGCAATGGTCCCAGAGGTGGCGTTTGGCTCAGCGGAAGTTGGTGCGGAAAAATCCCTGCATCGGCCAGCGAAATACTTTCTTTTTGATGAATCCAGTTCTCTAAGCGGGCCAGAAAACCTTCTGCCGTTGCACTGTCACCCAAAGGCATCAGCACGGCCAGCAAAGCACGGCGCTCGCCTTGAATCAGCCAGGTCTCGTCCATCAGGCGGCGCAGGCGCAGCAATTGTTGTGGCAGGTCGCGTTCAATCGCCGTAGGGGTGAACTCTAGTGCCACCACCATGCTGGGAACCCCAGTCGTTTGGTGCATGTGCCATAGGCGTTGCATTTCAAAGGCAAATTCAGCTGGACAGTCTGGCCAGTGCTGCAACAAGGGTTGTGCCAATGCCTGGGTAGACAGGCCATCGGTGTAGTAGCCCAGCAGCAGGTTGATGGTTTGTAAATTCTCTTCTTGCAACGCAAAAAAAGGCATGTCGTCGACCAGCAAGAGCCCATAGATATCGCCGCCCAGATCGAGCAGGGGGGCCGCCATCAGATACTGGCTCTGTTGCTTGAGGGCCAGCGTCTGCACCACATGGCACAGCTTGTGCGTTTCCAGTGCTTGGCGCACCAAGGGATCGTTGTTATCCAAGGTGATGGGCGCACCCATACTGGACAGGGGTTGTGTGTCGAGCTGATCCCCATCCACACGGTATAAGGCGGCCGCACCAATCTGGCAGTATTGCGACAACAGGCGCAGCAGGGTTTGGGCGTCAGACTCCATGCTGCCCAGTCCCCGCAGGGTTTTGAGGGCATCGCGCATCGACATGGGGCGGCCTATCAATTCATGTTCCAGCCGGTCATGAGACAGACGCAACAGGTAATACTGCCGGATCAGGTGCTCCATCCGTTGGTGCAGATAGTGTTGCACGCTCTCGGCCCGTCGGGTACGTGCTACCCACAGACTGGAGAACTCACCCACCAACATGACCAGAATCAGCCCCCCCAGAAAAAACACCTGTGGAAACGGCTCATCTTGCCCGTGGTGTAGCAGCAACCAGCCTGCCAACAATACACTGGCAGAGAGCAAACCCGCCAAGGGGCCATAACGCAGCGCGACGATCATTGGAGCCAGCCAGGCCCAATGAAAATCGGCATGTACCCACAAGGGGTCTTGGGGGTTCAGCCACCAGCCCAGCGCCAGCGTCAGTGCCGGCAGCAACACGGCTTCCAGCAACACGATCCAGGGGCGTATCCCTGTGGGCGCCAACTTGCCTAAGGGCGAGCCGGTAAAGCTGGCCCCAGTGATAGCTCTGGGTTGTGCCGAGGTTTCTGGGGGACGGACGTTGCCACTAGCACTAGACATGACCAGGGATAAGTCAACGGACTGTGGTCAGGCCGGCACGCAGCAGTTCACGGATCAATTTTTGGGCCACCGAGGACAAAGCCTCGCGGCTCCAGCCGCTTTTGCCACCGGTACCACTCCACAAGGTTTCGCCGGTGCTCACGTCCACAATTTGCAAGGTGACGCCAGCGGCGGGTTCACCATCTACCCCCACTTTGTAGCGCCATTCGTCTACAGCGCCCGTGAGGGCATAGCGCACATTTTGTTCCCGTGCCCAAGCCAGTGCCTCCTCTTGCCGTTTGGTTTCGGCCCCTTCAAACAGGGCTTCGGATTGCGCATGGCCTGGGTAACGTTTGACGGTGCCAATGTTCTGGGCCTGTAGCAGTGCTTGGGCAATGGCCTCTGCCCGATTGCCTGCCAGGGGGGTTTCTGTATGGTTGGCAAACGGCAGTACTACCCATTGGGCATCGCGCTCCAAGGTGGGTGCTTTGCCGTGGTCTACCGTGGAGCAAGCCGCCAATGTGGTCAGCAGCACTGTGCCAATCAGCCATTGAAAGATGCGCAGGAGAAAAGACGGGTGGATCATGATGCCTTGTGCAGAGATAACGGTTAAAAGTGATAACGGTAGTTCAATTGAACTTCTTGGCTCAGGCCCGGAGTTTGTGCTCCAGATTTGCCCAAACCCCAGATCAGGCTCAGGTGGTCTGCTCCGAGCACGCTGCCCGCCAAGCCCAAGCGCAGACTGTAGCCCGCCCCTTGGCGGCTGTGCCAGGTGTGCGCCAGACTGGCCAAGGGCAGGAGGGCGCGGATGTAGTCCCGCTCAAAACGCAGATTGGTAGTGAGTTGCACGCCATAGAACTGAAAATTGTCGGGCAGCAAATAGCCACGATCTACATTGGCGATGCCTGGGGGCAGATAGCGAGTGAAGGCACGGTCGGCGCCCGATAAGCCTTGGGGGTTGCGCCGGTCGTAACTGTGGCTAGACCAGAAAGCACCCATATCCACAGTGGGTACGTCTAAGCGGTAGGTGTGGGTGTAACTCAGGGCGGAATGTTGTCCATTGCCTACTTCACCCCCGGTTTGCCATTCGTATTTTTCTCGCCAGTGGTTGAGCGTTACTTGGTCTAGGCGGGTGGCTTGGTAGCGCATGCCTATGCCCAAACGGTCTTTCATCCCGCCCATGCGCAAAGCCAGACTCTCTTGGGTAGGCAGTTGATTGCCCCAGTCCAGATGCAATGACAAGCGGTTGTCCAGCCGTTGTATATGTTCAAGCTGCCAAGGGGTAGAGCTGGCTAAGCTTTCGCGCCAGCCCAGATGCAGCATGGTGGAGCTACCCCCCCCATACTGCCAGCGCAAGGCACCATAGGCGGCACGCTCCTGAGAAGGCTCTTGCAGGGCGCGTGGATCGGTGGTTTGCCGGTCGGTACGCAGCATTTTGAGCCCCAATGACAAAGAGGGGCTCAATGGGTAGTGCAGCCGTGTCTCTGTTTCTTGTTCGTCCAGCTTGTCTAATCTGCGTGAGGCTATGTTGCCATTGGCATGGGGGCTGAAGGCCAATAGGTTCTCGGCCAGTTGCTGGTGCAGTGGGCTGTCATCGGGTTGGTCGTGTTGGGTCTCGAAGGCGGCACTTTGCGCCAAGCGCACATCCCCCACAGCGGCTGCTGCATTCACCCGGTCGTAACGGGGCAAGCGTTGATCGAAGATTTCGAGCAGCTCGCCGGTGGCAGCTTTGTCTTTCTCGGCCAAAGCCACGGTAATTTCGGCCCACAGTGGCCGGTTGGCTTGTATGCTATGGCTGCGGGCATATTGTTGCCATAGAAAACCACGTTCGGCGGTGTATTCCCCCGCGTCTTGCAGCCAGCCAATGGCGGTCTCTGCCGCTGCATTGGATAGGCCGTGGCGGGCGTCACGGTCTAGCCGCAGCAGCTCGCGCAACGTAGCCAGTCCCACGTCTCCTGGGCGCTGTGTCAGTTGTAGGCGGGTGCGGGCTATTCGCCGTGTTGTATTCAAGCCCTCCTCGGTCAGCCAGCGGGCACGCGACTGTGTGGTGCTGACATTGCGGTGGACTTTTTGCCATTCTTGACTGAGCAGGTAGCGCCGTAAGCGCCATGCACGATCCGATTGTTGGTTTTGATCTAGCGCATCGGCATAGTTCATGAGCCAAAGCAGGTCGTTGCGGTGCGCTTGCACACGGGGTTGTAAATAGCGATCCAGGGCAATAGCGGGCAGTGACAGGGACTGGTAGGCCGATGCCAGGGCATCGTGCAATTCTTTGTCTTGGCTCCATTGGGCCTCGTAACGCGTCAAAATATCGCGCAAGGCAGTGGCATCGTTGCCCTCGATGAACAGCCATAGCAGCGCATGGCGCATGGCTGTCGACTGTGGTGCCTGTCGCAATCCAGCCTCGTAATACTGGCGGGCTTGGGCACGACGGCCTGTGTTTTGGTAGCACAGCCCAGCTAGGCGCAAAAACTCAGGTTCTTGGCGCAAGCGGTGCAAGGCCCGACGTTGTGCATGGGGGGCTGGATCTACCCGCTGTAGTACCCGTTGCGCCTCAGACCATTGGTTGCGGCTGGCATAAATACCCAGGGCCAAAATGAAGTGGCGGGACTGGTCGTGTTGTTGCCACGCCAGCAGCGCCACCTCAGCGGCCTCTAGCGGTTGGTCGGTTTGTAACAGCCGAATCAGGGCATCAAAGTCCCCAACATCAGCACCATCTTCGGCCAACAATTGGCGATAAGCCTGCACGGCCAACAGGTCTCGTTGTTGGTCTTGTGCCATCTGGGCCGTGAGGCGCCAGAAGGCGGCACTGTCTGTGGTGTCAGGGGTGATCTTTTTTTGCGCCGCCTCTAACCACGCCAGTCCTTGTGCCGCTTGGCCGCGCAACAGGGCCAACACTGCTGCACGCATCGCCAGCGTGGGGGTCAATTGGGTGGGGTCTTCAAACAGGCGTTGCCAACTGGCCAGAGCCAAGTCCAAATCGCCCGCTCGCTTGGCTAGGCCAGCCAACATTTCCAGGGTCTGGGGGGTGGCAGGTTGCTGGCGCAGGTAGTCCAGTGCAGGCTGGGGAGACCCCAAACGCTCATAGGCATCTACCAATTCTTGCAACAATGTGGGGTGGCCAGGCCTGCGCCGTAACTCGTAACGCAATGCCTCGACCAGTGCAGCATCATCAAACTGTCCGGGAGCCAAGCGCAACACCGCTTGCCAGGCCACATTGTTTTGTGTCTGACGGGCCACCTGCAACCAGTGTTGCAAAGCCAACTCCAGTCGCCCCGTCCATTCAGAGACTTGGGCCAACCGCTCATGCCAAAGAATGAGTTGAGGGGCTTGTTGTACGGCTGCTTTGGCCACACGCCAAGCATCTTCAAGGTTCTTGTTTTCTAAGAACACTTGGTACCCTAGGGTGTAGATCTTGTCATCAAACGGCAGTCCGGGCGCCGCGATCGGGGGAGACTTTTGGCTGCTGGATACAACTTGCCAGTCTTCTGGGGCCACCCCATCGTTGGGGTGATGCAACAAGGATGGATCCAACAGATAGGCCCGATCTTCGTATTGCTGCGGAGGGGGGCTGGGCAGCTGCCTGTGCGTGACTGGCTCCAGTAAGGTTGGGGTGGTGGTGGATGCTTGGGCATGGGCTTGCCATTGCCGCCACAGGGCCAGACGCAGCAACTGCTTGACATATTGCTCAGCAATGTCTGGGCGGCCTGCGGCCCGTGCCAGTTGTACCAACCGTTCAATGATTTCGCTGTCGCTGTGCAGTGTCTGCAGCTCTTTTTCTGCCAGTTCTAGGGCTGCCAGTGGTTGCCCGCTCGACTGCATGGCGGCAATGGCTGCCAGAAAGTATTGCTTGGCCTGTGGGGCATGGGGCGTGGCTTGGCGTGCCAGCAGATACAACTCAGCACATGCTGCGTAATGGGAATGGGCCAATGCGGTTTGTGCCGCTTGTTCATACAGTCGTGCGGCTTGGTCTGGCTGCCGTTGTTGCAATGCCCGCTGGCGCATCAGCGTGATGGCAACGGTGGGCTGCCCCAAGTCCAATGCTTGGCGGGTTAATTGTTGTTGTTGCTCTGCAGACCATTCTTCACGTACGAGCGCGGGCAACTGTTCTACCAGCTTGGTATGCAATTGGGCGCGCGCTTGGGTGGCCGAGCCCGCTGTTTTTTCGTAGGCTTGGTAGGTACTCTCCCACAGGAGCCAGACAGCACGGCGGTGTATGCCCGCATCGGCCGATTGCAGGGCGGGTTGCAAGGTCTGGCGCATAGTGTCGAGCTCGCCCGCTTGCCCCTGTTGTCGTGCCAATAACCAACGCAGTTGCGGATTGTCTGGATCGCTGCGCAAAAGGTTGTGCAGATAGTTGGTAGACAAATCGGAGTGTTCATTGCCCGCCTGACTCAAACGGCGTTCCAAGTCTTGGCGAGGATAGAGCAGCCATAACCCCCCGCCCACCATCACTGCCAATAGAAATAGCAGCCAGTAAGGAGCAAGCAAAGGCCGCTCAGCGGGTTGGGCAGACGATCTGGAAGTCGGCATGTGTAGCAGTCAACTCAAACATTTGGACATCGGCACGTACAGCGGTGGTGGTGCGGACAGGGGCCAACACCCGTTGGCCGGTGCGCACTTGGCAGTGGCTGCTGTGGGCCACACTAAACTCGAGTGGCACATGGCCTTGCAGGGAGAATTCGGTGTGTGTGGCATTGGCATTCACCTGCCACTTTTTGATGCGTGCATTGGCCTCATACAAAAACGGGCGTGGGGGGGGGGCTGTGCCTGTTTTCTCCAGCGTTTGGAAGCGGGCGCTATCACCTGTCAGGTGCAGGTAGGTGCCTTCGGCACCTTCACGGTAGCCGGCTACCTGTTGGCTCTGGGCCAGTGCTGGCATGCCCCAACTGGCAGGCAGGCGCAAAGTGCGCAACTCACCACTACCGCGCACACGCCAGCCCTGCCCATCGCGGGCCAGGGCATAAGTATAAAAATCCAGTACCTTGCGAATGTATTCAGAGGCAAAAACCGGGTGCAGGGGTTGTGCCTGCGCCCAACGGTACACCTTGTGCAATGCCTGCAGCCCCGCCCGCTTGCTGGCTGAGTAGGTGTGGTAGTAAATATCCACTGCTTTGATACGGCGTGGATGGCCCGTCATCTCAAAGGTTTCAATCGCCCGCTCAAAACCATAAAACGGCCCCTGCCAAAGGTTGGTGTAAATGTTCTCGTTGGTGATGGGGGCAAATACCTGCACATAGCCATCCTTCTGAATGCCGTGGCTGCGCACAGCGGTCAGCGAGGGCTGGTTGCGGGAGATGAAGGTATCGCCACCGTTCATGTTCAGTAATCCAGCACGGTCGGCAATCGCCAAGGCTTCACTGCTGGGGGCGGTATCGCCTGTCCACAGCATGATCTGCACCTTCTTGCCGGTGGGGGCCAGCCGTTGTTGGATGTAGTTGACCGAACCGACAATTTCGCGTTCTAAATTGAAGGTGTAGCCGGGCAGCTCCAGGTGGTAGTCTTTTTGGGTTTCGTCCAAGAACGTGCCGTGTTTGGCTTCCTGGTTCCATAAAAAGGGATGGCTATAGCTGTGGCTGGCCATTTCGACATGCGGCAACCGAAACATCCGCCGTGCAATGTCCTCTAGTTGGGTGCTGTATTGTGGGTAGAGGCCGTGTGCGGCAATCTCTCCTTCAATCACCGACATGGTGTGCGGGATACGGTATTTTTCCAGCACATCCTTGAGCAGTACTTCTGAAGAGAAGGGGCTGCCTGCCATTTCGGCTCTGGATGGAAAGCCATCGCCATCAATGTGGGCCATCAGCAAGCGGCGGCCATTTTCGGTGGTCACATCTGGCACTGGCATGGGGGGCAAACGCAGTGCCTGCGTTAAGAAAGTGAAGGGGTCAATCACCCAACGTTGCTGGTCTGTGCCAGGAAGAGTCACCAAAACGAAAGGATCGAGCACAAAGCCACCCCAAGGCATGATGGCACCCGCCACAGCCCGTTGCCCACGCTGGTCCTGTAGCTCCAACAAGGGCGTAGCCTGTGCGCTCCATTTGTTGGTAATGCGTACTGGCTCATATTCCCGGCCTGGCATCGGGGGGGCGATTTCAAAACCCATCATGGGGTGCTGGCGTATCGTTTGCAATGTGCCCTGCATCCCCAAGTCACCCACTTGCAGCCCCAACTGTTCTGTCCAGCTGCGGTCGGGCAGAAAGCCAAAATCATCAATCAGTGCCAATGGCATTCCTTCGCCAGCACGGGCCAGTAGCCAACGGCTCAACTCCTTGCCTTTGGTGGCAGGCAAAAAGCCCGAGAACCAAGTCACTACCCCCGCATAGCGATCCCGATAAATGCCTTGGGGCAAAGGCTGCCTCGTATCGGCATACTCCACCAAATAGCCCATGTGGTTGAGGGGCATTTGCAGGTAGCGGTGGGCGTTGGTGTAGTTGAGCGCAACAGTCTCGCCGCCGTTATAAAGAACCAAAACACGCCGGGGCTGGAATTCGATATTGCCCACACCAATGGTGTGCAATTGGCTGTCACCCACCCAAGGAATGAACCCCAGCGCCTCAATTTGGCTGGCTGTGGCACGGGCCAAGGAGCGGTTGTGGGGTGGCACATAATCAATCACCAGCACCGGAATTCCATGTTGTTGCCGGATGGTTTGCAACTGGCCTAGCAACCATTCGCGACTGGCCGCCGGAACTTCCTCATAACGCTTTTGACCAGCATTCCAGCCACGGAACAACGACTCGGCGGCCACCATCTCAATTTTGTCGCGCACCCGAGGCACGATTTCAAAACCGCGATTCAAAATCAGTCGGATGCCCGGAAAGCGCCGGTGCAGCGTTTCAATGACCCGTACCAACCCGGCCTGCTGGGCCGCTTCATCAAACTGGGCGGCTAGGCGATAAGAGTCCAGTGTGTCCAGAAAGAACCCTCGGTAACCGCGCTCCCACAAAGGAGCCACCACCCGGTTGGCAAAAAACTCGGGCCAGTCTGCAGGCGTTTGGTCTAGCACCTCTGACTGCCAGTCACCATTGCGTGCCAGCTTCCAGGTTGTTGGAATGTCTGGGTAGTAGCGGCGTGAAGGCTGCACCTCTGCTACCGACACATAGGCATACAACTGGCTGCCGCTGCGCTGGTACAGCAGCGGGTCGTGGCCGTGGTCAGGCTCTACCACCACGATGTCAAACACTTTCAGATCGGCCAAGGGTGCCGCGCCGTAATGCAAGGCCACCGCAGGCAAAGCATGGACAGACACGGACAACAGACTGCCCAGAACCCACAGCAGCAGAGGAAAGAATTTAGACATGGTGGGTGTAACCAAAAACATGTAATGCACAAAACACCAAAAACGTAACAAGGTGTTTTTAAATTGAATTATAGTGATAGTCTATCTAAAGCAGATATTCATTAGTTCATATTGCCGTTGTGGTGGGGGCTGCAAAATATCAAGCTCTTTTGCCATGAGGGTCGCCCTGTGTTGGGGCACTTTCCAAAGGATGCAAGGGCATGATTTTGGTGACTGGTGGTGCCGGTTTTATCGGCTCGCATACCTGTGTGGCACTGGCGGCTGCGGGTTTTCCTTTTCTTATTCTGGACAATTTCAGTAACAGTCGCCGCTCAGTGTTGGAGCGCATGGGCCGCATTATCGGTACAGAGCCAGTCTGTATCGAAGGTGACGTGTGTGATGCGGCCTTGCTGGCCCGTATCTTGGCACAGTACCCGATTCAGGCGGTGATCCACTTTGCCGCACTGAAGGCGGTGGGTGAGTCCGTCGCTGCCCCCTTGCGTTACTACCAGAACAATGTGGCTGGCACCATCACCTTACTGCAAGCCATGCGGCAGGCAGGGGTGCGTAACTTGGTGTTTTCATCTTCGGCCACGGTGTATGGTGAGCCGGCGAGTGTGCCTATTCGCGAGAATTTTCCGTTGTCGGCCACCAACCCTTACGGTTGGAGCAAACTGATGATGGAGCAAGTGCTGGCTGATGTGGATGCGGCAGAGCCGGGGCAGTGGTGCATTGCGCGTTTGCGTTACTTCAACCCTGTGGGGGCGCACGAGAGCGGCTTGATTGGCGAAGACCCGCAAGATGTACCGGGCAATTTATTGCCCTATGTGGCCCAAGTGGCCGCTGGTCAGCGCAGTGGTCTTTGCATTTATGGCAACGATTACCCCACTCCTGATGGCACTGGGGTGCGTGATTACATCCATGTGATGGATTTGGCCCAAGGCCATGTGGCAGCCTTGCGTTATTTACAGCAACATCCCGGCCTGCTCACGGTCAATTTGGGCACAGGCCGTCCAGTGTCCGTGCTAGAAATGGTGCGTCGCTTTGAGCAGGCCAGTGGCCGCCCCATTCCCTACCAAATAGTAGGCCGCCGTCCCGGTGATGTGGCCCAATGTTGGGCCGACCCTTCGTTGGCGGCGCACCTGTTGGGGTGGCAGGCCCAGCATGGCATTGAACGCATGTGCCAAGATGCTTGGCGTTGGCAGAATGGTGTGGCCCGCAGTTTGTCTTAGCCGCGTGGTATCTTCCTTGGCTTGTTCTCCATTGCTACATTTACTGCGCCATGCTTGCCAAACGCATCATCCCCTGCCTTGACGTGACCGGAGGCCGTGTCGTCAAGGGCGTCAATTTTGTTGAACTGCGCGATGCGGGCGATCCCGTCGAGATCGCCGCACGATACAACGCCCAAGGGGCCGACGAGCTGACTTTTCTTGACATCACCGCTACCAGTGATGGTCGCGACCTGATCCTCCACATCATTGAGGCCGTGGCTAGCCAAGTTTTTATCCCGCTGACTGTGGGTGGGGGCGTGCGCACCGTAGAAGATGTCCGCCGCCTGCTCAATGCCGGGGCTGACAAGGTCAGTTTTAATTCGGCAGCCATTGCCAACCCCGATGTCATCAGTGCCGCTTCTGGCAAATATGGCGCCCAGTGCATTGTGGTGGCAATTGACGCCAAGCGCCGCACCCCGCAGGACGAAGCCCGCCTAGGCACCAATGGCCAAGCGGTAGGTGCGGGCTGGGATGTATACAGCCACGGTGGGCGCAAAAACACCGGTCTTGATGCAGTGCAATGGGCCGCCGAGATGGCCCGGCGTGGCGCTGGCGAGATTTTGCTGACCAGTATGGATCGCGATGGCACCAAGGCTGGATTCGATCTGGCCTTGACACGCACCGTGAGCGACACTGTGGCCGTACCCGTCATCGCCTCTGGGGGGGTGGGTAACTTGGATCACTTGGCCGATGGTGTGCAGCAAGGCGCTGCCGATGCGGTGCTGGCGGCCAGCATTTTTCACTATGGTGAATACACCGTGCAACAGGCCAAACAGCACATGGCGGTGCGTGGTATTCCGGTGCGTTTGTAATCTAATCGTTCACAATGGGTGCCATGAACTGGATAGAGCAAGTCAAATGGGATGCGCAGGGCTTGGTACCTGTGATTGCACAAGAGCAGGGCACTGGTGATGTGCTCATGTTTGCTTGGATGAATCGAGAGGCTCTGCAAAAGACCGCTGAATTGGGCCGAGCTGTCTATTTCAGCCGGTCACGCGGCAAGTTGTGGTTTAAGGGCGAAGAGTCTGGCCATGTGCAAATGGTGCACGACATTCGCATCGACTGTGACAACGATGTCATTTTGCTGCAAGTCACACAGCAAGGCCATGAACCGGGCATTGCCTGCCACACTGGGCGGCACAGTTGTTTCTACAGTGTGCTGCGTGAGGGGCAGTGGCAGCCGGTCGATCCGGTGCTCAAAGACCCCCAATCGATCTACCAATAAAGAAAGGTTGCTTGCATGTCTGCTGCTGATACGTCGATAGAGGGGGCACTGGCCCGTCTGGCGGTAGTGATTGAGAGCCGCAAGCCTGCCCAAGGCGGCAACCCCGAGAAAAGTTATGTGGCCCGTCTGTTGCACAAAGGCCCAGATGCGTTTCTGAAAAAGATTGGTGAAGAGGCCACCGAGGTGGTGATGGCCGCCAAAGATGTAGACCACGGGGCTGACAAGGCCAAGCTGCTGTATGAAGTGGCTGATCTCTGGTTTCATTCCATGATTGCGTTGGCCCACTATGGGTTGGAGCCTGCCGATGTGGTGGCCGAACTCGAACGCCGTGAGGGCACCAGTGGTTTAGAGGAAAAAGCCCAGCGTCAGGCCACACCATGAGCGATATCTTGGATGTGCAAAGCAACGAAGAAAAAGCCCGTGGCCTGATGGCTTGGGGTTGGGTCAGCTACCTCCTGCATCTGGTGGTGGCGGTGGGGGCCGTCATTCCGGGGGCGCAGCCCGGTGCGGCCTTGTTAGTGATTGCACTCATCATTGATTTGGTCAAAAAAGGGGACGCCGAAGGGACTTGGCAGGCCAGTCATTTTTCTTGGCGCATTCGTACTGTGCTGTGGGCCGGGGTGCTCTATGTGCTCACGTCCCCACTGTGGTTGCTGTTCGTCTTTCCTGGCTGGATTGCATGGGCGCTGATCTCGTTATGGTTTCTCTACCGAATAGTGCGCGGCATGGTGGCGATGAACAAGGGGCAAGAGCTGTATGCCTGAAAGCAGCAACCCGGCCCCGCGCTTGAGCCTGGCTTTGCAAGGAGGGGGGCCACATGGTGCCTTGACCTGGGGGGTGTTAGATGCCTTGCTCGAAGACGGCCAGATTGAGCTAGACAGTATCAGTGGTACTAGCGCCGGCGCCATGAATGCTGTGGCTGTGGCCTACGGCTTTGCCCAAGCAGCACAACAGTACCAAGATCCGCAAGATGTGCGCCAAGCGGGTGCCGATTTGGCCCGCGCTACCCTGACGCGCCTGTGGGAAGGCACTGGCGCTTTGGGCAATTTGGCTTGGGGGGCACCGCTGTCGCAGGTGTTTCCAGGTTTGGCCATGATGACGCCTTGGCTGGCACCTGCACAGGCCAATCCTTTGGATATCAATCCGTTGCGCCAGCTGTTAGAACGTGAGGTCGATTTCGAACTGTTGGCTACTTCTGAAGCTGCACCTCGGGTGTTTGTGTGTGCCACCAACGTGCGCACTGGGCAGGGCGAGATATTTTCCGGCCACCGCCTGACTGCGGATGCTGTCATGGCCTCGGCCTGCCTGCCGTTGATCTTCAAAGCCGTTGAGATTGATGGCGAAGCCTATTGGGATGGCTGCTATTCGGGCAACCCACCACTTTACCCACTGATTTACAGTGCCCAAAGCAGCGATATTTTGTTGGTACAGATCAACCCGGTAGAGCATCTGCGGGTGCCTGCCACAGTGCCCGAAATCACTGATCGTGTCAACGAGATCACCTTCAATGCCGGTTTGCTGGCCGAACTGCGCTCTCTGGAGTTTGCCCGCAGGTTGCGCGCTGAAGGCAAGATTGACACCGGACATTTCAAAGAGGTTCACATGCACCGCATTGATGGTGGTGCCGTGCTGGCCGACTTTGGCATGGCCAGCAAAACACGCGCTGATCTGGGCTTTATGCGTCAGCTGTTTGCGCTGGGCCGCACGGTGGGCCTGCGGTGGTTGCAAGACCATCGTTCTGACATTGGTGTGCGTTCCAGCTTTCAGTTGGCACGGGCCATCTGAAAAGATTCACCGTCTCCTCAGAGAGTTTTATGCACGATTCCAATTGCCTTTTCTGCAAAATTATTGCGGGTCAAATTCCATCACGCAAAGTCTACGAAGACGAAGAAATCTTTGCCTTTCATGACATTCACCCTTGGGCACCCGTACACTTTCTGATGGTGCCCAAGCTACACATTCCCTCTATGGCCCAAGTGCAGCCAGAGCATATCGGCCTGTTGGGGCGCATGATGGCACTGGCCCCACGCTTGGCATTAGAGCAAGGCTGCAACCCCTATCCCGAAGGAGGATTTCGCATGGTTGTCAACACTGGCCTTGAAGGTGGGCAGGAAATCCACCATCTGCATCTCCATGTCATGGGTGGCCCGCGTCCCTGGTTCAAGAAGGGCTGATACCCCCCTCTACAATGAACCGCATTCCTTAGGAGATTTTCATGGGTTCGTTTTCCATCTGGCACTGGTTGATTGTGCTGCTCATCGTCGTCATGGTGTTTGGCACCAAGAAGCTCAAGAACATCGGCTCCGATTTGGGTGGCGCTGTCAAGGGGTTCAAGGACGGCATGAAGGACGGCAGCACGGCAGCCGACAGCACTACCAGCCCATCTGCTGGGCAAGTGGCCAACCACACCGCCACCGACAAATCGACCATCGATGTCGAGGCTAAGCACAAAGGCTGAGTCTTTGGGATGGCATCGGCATGATTGATATTGGCTTTTCCAAACTGGCACTGATCGGTGCGGTGGCGTTGATCGTCATTGGGCCAGAGAAACTGCCGCGCGTGGCGCGGACGGTGGGCGCTCTGTTGGGCAAGGCACAGCGTTATGTGGCCGATGTCAAGGCCGAAGTCAACCGCTCGATGGAGCTGGATGAGCTGCGCAAGATGAAGGAGACCGTCGAGGGCGCAGCCCGCGAGGTAGAGCATTCCATCCACACCCAGACCCAAGCATTTGAGCAGGATTGGGCTGATGCCACCCGCTTCGATGCCTTGGGGGTGGACACCACTGCCAGCAGTGCAGTAGTGCCTGCCTATCGTCATCCTGGTAAAAACTGGCGACTCAAGCGCGGTACCATGCCCCAGTGGTACAAATCGCGCCACGGTGTACGCACCAAAGTACAGTCCGGTGCAGCGCGAGTAGCGCGCCACCGCCCTCCTAAATTTCGTTGATGCCGCAGCGCCCTGCGCGGCAGGGGCGGGCCTTATCTCCCGCAGTTTCTACACATGTCCGACCACTCACCCCAAGACGAACTCGCGGGCACCGAACAGCCCTTTGTGCAGCACCTGATGGAGCTGCGCGACCGCATGGTCAAGGCCTTGTTGGCCGTGCTGGTTGCGGCTGCCCTGTTGTTCTTTTTTCCTGGCCCCGGCACGCTGTATGACTGGCTGGCAGCACCCCTGGTAGCCCATTTGCCCAAAGGAGCTACGTTGATTGCCACCTCGGTGATTTCGCCCTTTATGGTGCCACTGAAAATACTACTGATGGCCGCTTTTTTGCTGGCGTTGCCGTTGGTGTTGTGGCAGGTGTGGGCTTTTGTGGCGCCAGGGTTGTACTCGCACGAGAAGAAGTTGGTGTTGCCTTTGGTCATCTCCAGCACCATCTTGTTCTTTATTGGGGTGGCGTTTTGCTACTTCTTCGTTTTTGGGCAGGTGTTTGCCTTTATCCAAGGCTTTGCGCCAAAAAGCATCACTGCCGCACCAGACATTGAGGCCTACCTGAGCTTTGTGTTGACCATGTTCTTGGCTTTTGGCCTGTCGTTTGAGGTGCCGATTGCTGTGGTGGTGTTGGCACGTATGGGGGTGGTCAGTGTAGAGAAACTTCGGGAGTTTCGGGGTTACTTTATTGTGCTGGCCTTTGTGATTGCCGCTATCGTTACGCCACCCGATGTAGTGTCACAGTTGGCACTGGCTATACCCATGTGCCTGCTCTATGAGTTGGGCATCTGGGCTGCACAGATTTTCATCCAGCACACCCAGGCGCCCTCTGAAAGTGACGATACGCCTGCGGCTTCTTCCTGATCAGCGGCGCAGTGCCCGTTGTGGGCGGGGGCGTATGCCAGGGGTCACGGCCAACTCCAGCATCCGGTCATTGCGTTGCACTTGGAAGCTCGCTGGCACACCCGGTTTGAGCGAGGCCACAGTAGCCAGCAGTGTGGGTACATTCGTAATAGCCTTGTCGCCCACCTGCACAATCACATCACCAGGGCGTATACCTGCCAGTGCCGCTGGCCCGTCTTGTAGCACCCCAGTCAATATCACCCCTTCACTGGCCTTGACACCAAAGGTTTCAGCCAGTTCGGGTGAAAGTTCGTTGGGTTCGACGCCAATCCAGCCCCGTGTGACCTGACCGTCCTTCACGATGCCATCCAGCACCATCTTGGCTGTGGACACCGGAATAGCAAAGCCGATCCCCATGCTGCCTCCTGAGCGTGAGTAAATGGCCGTATTGATGCCCAACAGATGGCCATTCACATCCACCAGTGCCCCACCAGAATTGCCAGGGTTGATGGCAGCATCGGTTTGGATGAAGTTCTCGAAAGTGTTGATACCCAGTTGGCTGCGGCCCAGCGCACTCACGATGCCGCTAGTGACTGTCTGGCCCACGCCAAATGGGTTGCCAATCGCCAGCACCTGATCACCCACCGCCAATTGGTCAGAGTTGCCCAACACAATCACTGGCAGTTTGTCCAATTCGATTTTGAGAATAGCCAGATCTGTTTCTGGGTCGGTACCAATGGTGCGGGCGCGGGCACGGCGACTGTCAGTGAGCGTCACATCGATCTCGTCAGCGCCCTCCACCACATGGTTGTTGGTCAAAATATAACCATCAGGGCTGATGATGACACCACTGCCCAACCCAGTCTGGGGTTGGCTTTGTTGATCCCCAAAAAAGAACTGGAACCATGGGTCGTTGCTGCGCGGGTGCCGCACGGCTGCCTTGCTGGTGTTGATGCTAACTACCGCCGGTGCGGCCTTACGGGCTGCGGGGCTGAAGCTGCCTGGTGCTGGACGGGCCGGATCGGTGACGGGGGCCTCAAACAAAGTCACGCCAGCACCAGAGCGTCTGGCTCCAGCGGTGAGCCAGTCTGGTTGCAGTGTGGCAACTACAAAATAGGCCGCGACAAACACCGTCACGGCTTGGGAAAAAATCAGCCAAAAGCGTTTCATGAAAAATCAGAACTAGATGGGCCTAAAAAGGCAGGTTGCCATTGTGAACCAGCTGGGATACTGCTGTCGTCGCCTATTGGCGCGACAATGGGCACATGAGCATTTTTCGCGATACCTTGCGGCAATCTCTGGATGTGCTGCTGCAACCCGAGCGTTTTAAAGACTATGGCCCCAATGGGTTACAAGTGGAGGGCAAGGCACAAATTGAACGCATCGTCAGTGGTGTCACTGCCAGCCGTGCCTTGATTGATGCAGCCATTGAGGCCCGAGCCGATGCCATTTTGGTTCACCATGGGCTGTTTTGGCGCGGTCAGGACGGCTGTATCACTGGCTGGATGAAGCAGCGTTTGCAACGTCTGCTGGCACATGACATCAACCTTTTTGCCTACCACTTGCCGCTGGATGCCCATCCAACATTGGGCAACAATGCCCAATTGGCTTGTGTGCTGGGTTTGCAGGGGCAAGCCTGTTTTGGCGATCAGTCACTGGGCTGGCTGGGGCAGCGCGAGGATGGCAGCCATTTTGCCAGTGCTCACGCTTTGGCGGCACAGGTAGAAGAAGCGTTGAACCGTCAGGTCACTGTAGTGGGGGATGTCTATAGCCCTATTCGCAAAATTGCCTGGTGCAGTGGCGGTGCCCAAGGCTTTTTTGAGGCCGCCATTGCTGCGGGCGCAGAAGCCTTTATCACTGGTGAAATCTCAGAACCTCAGATGCATTTGGCCCGCGAGTGTGGCGTGGCCTTTATTGCAGCCGGTCATCATGCCACTGAGCGTTATGGTGCCCCTGCGGTGGCTGCACAGTTGGCACAGCAGCATGGGCTGGATCATTACTTCATCGACATCGACAACCCCGCCTGAGTGGGCTTGAGCATGAATACCACCTCCGTTTCCTCTCGCGTTTGGGCCATCACCCAAGGCGATTCTGCCGGTATTGGCCCAGAAACCATTGCCAAAGCATTCCGTGATGTGCCTGAGCAACTCCAAGGTTGTTTTGTTGTGGGCGATGTCGCCACCCTGCGCCGAGCAGCCTCTTGTGTGCTGCGCCCTGGTCTGCCCACATTGCCTGTGGCCTTGATCACGCATCCAATGCAAGCCTTGGAGATGCCACCACGTTGTCTGCCAGTCTTGCAACTGCCGGGCCTGCCCGGCCCCCAAACTTTTGGGCGTATCAGTGCTGCGGCTGGACGGGCTGCTGCCGACAGTGTGCTGTGGGCAGCACAGGCGGCTCTGCGTGGTGAGATTGCTGGATTGATCACAGCACCTTTGCACAAAGAAGCACTCCATGCTGCTGGCGTCGATGTCCCTGGCCATACCGAACTGCTCCAAGCACAAGCGGCAACCCATGCGGGTGTTGCGTTGGCCCAGATGCCTGTGCGCATGATGCTAGCCAATGACGAATTGCGAACGGTGCTGGTCAGCATCCATGTGTCTTTGCGAGATGCCATTGCTGCCGTTACGTACGACAACGTGCTGCAAACCCTGTGCATCACCCACCACGCGCTGGCCCGTAGCTTAGGACGGGCACCTCGGATTGCGGTAGCAGGTCTCAACCCCCATGCTGGAGAAGGAGGGCTTTTTGGCCGTGAAGAAATCGACACCATTGTCCCTGCGATTGCTACAGCTTGTGCCCAAGGGATCAATGCCCACGGCCCGTTTGCACCCGACACCATCTTTATGCGCGCTCGTCAAACCCCGGCGCACCCTGGTGAATTTGATGTGGTGGTCGCCATGTACCATGACCAAGGCTTGATTCCTGTCAAGTATTTGGGCGTGGACAAGGGAGTCAATGTGACCTTGGGGCTACCACTGGTGCGTACTAGCCCAGACCACGGCACCGCCTTTGACATTGCTGGTCAAGGCATAGCAGATGCAAGCAGCCTGATCGCAGCAGTACAAATGGCCAAGCAACTGGGCTAAGGCCATCAGCGTTTGAGACTGTCCCGAATCTCCCGCAGCAGCACAATGTCTTCGGGGGTTGGTGGTGGCGCTGCTGGGGCCACGGGGGCAGATTCAGCATTGCGCTTGAGGCGGTTGATTTGCTTGACCATCATGAAAATGATGAAGGCCAAAATCAGAAAGTTCACGGCGACAGTGATGAAACTGCCATAGGCGAACACCGGCACCCCGGCTTTCTTGATGGCATCCAGCGTCATGGTGGTGCCTTCTGGTACTGTGCCCAGCACAAGAAACAAGTTGGAGAAATCCAATTTGCCAAACACCAAGCCCACCACGGGCATGATCAGATCGCCCACCACAGAATCCACAATCTTGCCAAAGGCGCCGCCAATAATCACGCCCACGGCCAGATCGATCACATTGCCTTTGATGGCAAACTCCCTAAATTCTTGCACCATTCCCATGAGTATTTCCTTTCTGATGACCAAAACTTGTAGGAAGGCTGCTCCACAAAGGCCGTAACCGCGAACGTCCAGACCGGGATACCCCTACGCACTCCGCTACAATTTGAGGCTAAACCCCCAATATAGCGATGTTCATCGAGGATTCCCATGAGTGACACTCCAATCGACTCCAGCAAGCGGACGTGGCTGATTGCGTCCGGCTGCGCGGGTGCGGTGGGCGGCGTGGCAACCGCCGTCCCCTTCGTGAGTACTTTTCAGCCCTCCGAAAAAGCCAAGGCAGCCGGTGCTGCGGTCGAGGTGGACATCTCCGCCCTCAAGCCCGGTGAAAAAATGACAGCCGAATGGCGCGGCAAGCCGGTATGGATCGTCAAACGTACCCCCGAGCAATTGGCTGATCTGCCCACCATTGATAGCCAGTTGGCCGACCCCAAGTCTGAGCGCAAGCCCAACGAGTTCACGCCAGTGTATGCCCGCAATGGCCACCGTTCCATCAAGCCCGAGATTTTTGTGGCTGTGGGCATTTGCACCCATCTGGGTTGCTCGCCGTCAGACAAGTTCGTTACGGGTGCCCAGCCTTCGTTGCCTGCCGATTGGAAGGGGGGCTTCCTGTGCCCCTGCCACGGTTCTACCTTCGATATGGCTGGTCGCGTGTTCAAGAATAAGCCCGCACCCGACAACCTCGAAGTGCCGCCCCACATGTACCTGTCAGACTCTAAGTTGCTGATCGGTGAAGACAAGAAGGCCTGAGGAATAACGACATGGCTCACGAATTCAAGGAAATTTCCCCCAACGCCTCGGGTGGTGCCAAGCTGGCCAACTGGTTTGAAAACCGGTTCCCCACAGCTTTTGATGCCTACCGGGTACACATGTCGGAGTATTACGCTCCGAAAAACTTCAATTTCTGGTACATCTTTGGCTCGCTGGCACTGCTGGTGCTGGTGATCCAGATCGTCACCGGCATTTTCTTGGTGATGCACTACAAGCCCGATGCGGATAAGGCATTTGCCTCGGTGGAGTACATCATGCGTGATGTGCCGTGGGGTTGGCTGATTCGCTACATGCACTCCACCGGTGCATCGGCCTTCTTTGTGGTGGTCTATCTGCACATGTTCCGTGGTCTGCTTTATGGCAGCTATCGCAAACCACGTGAGCTGGTCTGGGTGTTTGGCTGTGCCATCTTCTTGGCACTGATGGCCGAAGCCTTCATGGGTTACCTGCTGCCTTGGGGCCAGATGTCCTACTGGGGCGCTCAGGTGATTGTGAACCTGTTTGCCGCTGTGCCCTTTGTTGGCCCCGACTTGGCTTTGTTGATTCGTGGTGACTATGTGGTTTCTGACGCCACACTCAACCGCTTCTTCAGCTTCCACGTCATTGCTGTGCCCCTGGTGCTGCTGGGCTTGGTGGTGGCTCACTTGTTGGCCCTGCACGATGTGGGCTCGAACAACCCCGATGGCATCGAAATCAAAGGCCCCAAAGCCCCCAAAGATGCCAATGGCCACCCGCTCGATGGCGTTCCTTTCCATCCCTACTACACAGTGCATGATATTTTGGGCGTGTGCTTGTTCCTGATGGCCTTCACGGCAGTGATCTTCTTCGCCCCAGAATTTGGTGGCTATTTCTTGGAATACAACAACTTTATTCCTGCTGATCCGCTGCAAACTCCACTGCACATTGCCCCAGTGTGGTACTTCACGCCGTTCTACTCCATGCTGCGTGCTATCACCACTGAGATGATGTATGTGTTGATCGCTTCTGTAGTGTTGGGTGCCTTGCTGGCTGTGCTCAAGTGCAAGCTGCCCGCCTTTATCAAGGCTGGGATCATGGGTGCTGCTGTGGTCGTTGTCGCCATGATGTTGTCCATCGACGCCAAGTTCTGGGGTGTGGTGGTCATGGGTGGTGCTGTGGTGATTTTGTTTGGCCTGCCTTGGTTGGATCACAGCCCCGTCAAGTCGATTCGCTATCGTCCGAGCTGGCACAAGTATGTGTACGCTGTGTTCGTGGTCAACTTTGTGGTGCTGGCCTATTTGGGCGTGCAACCTCCCTCGCCAGTGGGTGAGCGTGTCTCGCAAGTGGGCACCCTGTTCTACTTCGGCTTCTTCTTGCTCATGCCTTGGTGGAGCCGTTTGGGCGAGCCCAAGCCCGTGCCCGACCGTGTCACCTTTACTCCACACTGAGCTGGAGACGAATACCATGAAGAAAATTATTCTTTCGTTCATCGCTGCTCTGGGTTTGGTAGCCGGTGCTGCCCAAGCGGCAGGCGGTGGTATGGCTTGGGATAAAGCGCCCAATCGCCTCAATGATCAGGGTGCATTGCAAAATGGTGCCAAGCTGTTCGTCAACTACTGTGTGGGCTGTCATTCTGCAGCGTTCATGCGCTACAACCGCCTGAATGACATTGGGTTGACCAATGAGCAGATCAAGGACAACATGTTGTTCACCACCGACAAAATTGGTGAAACCATGAAGGCCGCTATTGATCCCAAACAGGCCAAGGAATGGTTTGGTGCCAATCCACCTGATTTGACCGTGATTGCACGTTCGCGTGCGGGTGCTGGTGGCACAGGATCAGACTATCTGTATACCTTCTTGCGCACTTTCTACCGTGATGAGGCCAAGGCCACTGGTTGGAACAATCTGGCATTCCCCAACGTGGGCATGCCCCATGTGCTGTGGCAGTTGCAGGGTCAGCGCCGTGCCGTGTTTGAAGAGCAACAAAGCCACGGTCAGACAGTGCAAGTCCACAAAGGCTGGGAGCCCATCAGCCCTGGCAGCATGACGCCTGAACAGTACGATGAGGCCATTGGCGACTTGGTTGGCTACCTGCAATGGATGGGTGAGCCTGCTCAGAAGAAGCGTGTCAACCTTGGTATCTGGGTGTTGGCCTTCTTGGCATTGACCTCAGTGGCAGCCTGGAAGCTCAATGCTGCGTTCTGGAAAGACGTGAAATAAGCAGTGTCTGCCATGCCACGCTCTAGCAGCGTGGCGCCATCTTTTTCAGAGTGGGCGCACTATGCGTTCCACTCTTTTGATTTTTAGGAGTTCCTTGCCATGATGGTGCTTTATTCGGGTACAACCTGTCCTTTTTCCCACCGCTGCCGTTTTGTGTTGTTTGAAAAGGGCATGGATTTTGAAATCCGCGATGTCGACTTGTACAACAAGCCAGAAGACATCAATGTGATGAATCCCTATGGTCAGGTGCCCATTCTGGTGGAACGTGACCTGATTCTCTATGAGTCGAACATCATCAACGAATACATTGATGAGCGTTTTCCGCACCCACAACTCATGCCCGGCGATCCCGTGGATCGTGCCCGTGTACGCCTGTTTCTGCTCAACTTTGAGAAAGAGCTGTTCGTCCATGTGAACACGCTGGAATCTCGCGCAACCAAGGGCAACGAAAAGGCGATGGAAAAGGCCCGCGCCCATATCCGTGACCGTTTGACGCAACTGGCGCCCGTGTTCTTGAAGAACAAATACATGCTGGGCGAGAGCTTCTCGATGTTGGATGTAGCCATTGCACCGCTGCTCTGGCGCTTGGATTACTACGGCATTGAAATGAGCAAAAATGCCGCACCACTGCTCAAGTATGCCGAGCGCATCTTCTCACGTCCGGCTTACATTGAGGCACTGACGCCCTCGGAAAAGGTCATGCGCAAGTGAGTTCAGCGCACATCCACTCTCCATTGCCCACAGGTGCACTATGAACGCACAGGAACCCACTACCACACGCCCATACCTGATCCGTGCTTTGCACGAGTGGTGCATTGACAATGGGTTCACGCCCTATATTGCTGTGCGCGTTGACGCGTCAGTTCAGGTGCCGCGTGAATACGTTAAAGATGGTGAGATTGTGCTCAATGTGGGATTGGATGCCACCAGCGGTCTCTTGTTGGGCAATGACTATATTGAGTTCAAGGCCCGTTTTGGAGGCAAGGCCCGTGACATCATGGTGCCGGTAGGGCGTGTGGTGGCTATTTACGCGCGCGAGAATGGGCAGGGTATGGCGTTTCCTCCCCCTATGGACTTGGATGCCACAGAGGCTACCGAAGCCTTGGTGTCTATCTCCGAGGAGATGCCCGATACGGGTTTGGCGGGGCATCTGGCCGTCGATGCAGATCGTGTCATCCAGTTGGTATCCAGTGAGGCCACCCCATCGGAGGATTCGCCGCGTCCGCCAACGGGGGGGGGACGACCTGCCCTCAAGCGTGTGAAATAAAACGGATAATTTTTACTAGGCGCTTTTTTATTGCTATAATAAGAGCTTAGCCGGTTTAGCTCAGTTGGTAGAGCACCCGCCTTGTAAGCGGTAGGTCGTCAGTTCGAATCCGACAATCGGCACCAACATTAAAACCCACCTGTTCATTGCAACAGGTGGGGTTTTTTATGCCCATCGACCACCCCAGAACATGGGGTGGCAGGATGTCTATGTTGGCTAGACATCCTGTGTGCAGTGCCTTGCTTACAGCTTTACAGAGGCCATATAAGCATTGAAGCGTTGCTCAGAGAATTTTTCCCACAGCAACTGGTCGCGCTGGAAGGCGCGCATATCTTGGTGGATTTTCTTGAACTCGGGCGATTTGGCCTCGTGTTCGGCAAACACTTCCATCGATGCCTTGAAGCCCGCATCCAGCACCTCTTTGGAGAATGCCTTGAGTTGGGTTTTGGCGCCCACCAGCCGCTTGAGGGCTTGTGGGTTGAAGGCATCGTACTTGGAGCCCATGTCACGGGCAGCCACAATGGTGGCGGCATCCACAATGGCTTTGAACTCTGGGCTTAATGCCGCATAGGCCTTGGTGTTGACATAGAACTCCAGCTCGGCGCTGCCTTCCCACCAGCCAGGGTAGTAGTAAAACGGGGCCACCTTGTTGAAGCCCAGTTTTTCGTCATCGTAAGGGCCAACAAACTCGGTGGCGTCTAGGGTGCCTTTTTCCAGAGATTGGTAGACCTCACCTACGGGCATGTTCTGTGCCACCACCCCCAACTTTTGCATGGCTTCGCCGAACAGGCCGCCACCCAAGCGCATTTTGAGACCCTTGAGGTCAGCCACGGTTTTGATTTCTTTGCGGTACCAGCCGCCCATTTGGGTGCCGGTGTTGCCTGCGCTGTAGCTCTTGATGTTGTAACCTTCCAAGAAGGCATCCATCAGCTTGCGGCCGTTGCCATGATTTTTCCAGGCATCCATCTGGCGGGCGGTCAGGCCAAAAGGCACAGCGCAGCCGAATGCAAAGATGGGGTTCTTGCCGGTGTAGTAATAGGCTGCTGTTTGGGCCATTTCAATGGTGCCGTTTTGCAAACCATCGACCACGCCAAATGCAGGCATCAGTTCGCCAGCAGCATGTACAGACACTTCAAACTTGCCGCCCGACAAGGCTTTGACGGTCTTGGCAAACATTTCGGCGCTGCCGAAGATGGTGTCGAGCGACTTCGGGAAGCTCGATGCCAAACGCCAGCGCACGGTGGCTTGGGCATGTGCCGCAGGGGCGACACCAGCCGCCAGAACGCCAGCCATGCCAGCGTGTTTGATAAGGGAACGACGATCCATAGGAAGACTCCGAAAAGGACTGCAAAACCTGCCGTGGCAGGAACTTCTGGACTGCTGATAGGGATCGGCAGCAGCCTTTGATCGCCGCACGGGGGTAGGGTGTGCGGCGCTTGCACCAGCATAGCGAGGGGCCGGTGCCAGATTTTTCATGGGGGTTATGGGGTGGGGAGCTGAAAATGGCTACGCACCGCTTGTTCGATACCCAAGGCGTCCAGCCCCTGTAGGGCCAGTAGTTTGCTGGGGTCGCCGTGCTCAATGAAGACATCAGGCAAGCCCAGCGACAGCACGGGGCGCTGCACCTTGGCTGCAGCCAGAGCTTCTAGCACGGCACTGCCTGCGCCACCGGCAATGGCCCCTTCCTCTACCGTGATCAGCAGGTCATGCTCGGCAGCCACTTGGAGCAGCAGTGCTGTATCCAGGGGTTTGGCCCAGCGCATGTTGACTACCGTGGCATCCAATGCTTCAGCTGCTTGCAGTGCTGGATAGAGCAACGTGCCAAAAGCCAAAATGGCAATGCGTGGCATGCCCACCACGTCGCTGGTGGCTGCTTGGCTGCACTGGCGGCGGATTTCGCCTTTGCCAAAGGGCAGTGGCTCTAAATGGTGCAGTGGTGCAATGCCTGCACCCGCCCCACGCGGGTAGCGTACCGCGACTGGCTGGTTTTGCGCAAAAGCGGTGCTGAGCAGTTGGCGGCATTCGCGCTCATCGGCTGGGCAGGCCAGTGCCATATTGGGAATGCAGCGGATAAATGAAATATCGTAGGCTCCGGCATGGGTAGCACCATCGGCCCCCACCAAGCCGGCCCGGTCTAAAGCAAATACCACTGGCAGATTTTGTAACGCCACATCGTGGATCATCTGGTCATAAGCGCGTTGCAAGAAGGTGGAATAAATGGCCACCACTGGTTTGAGCCCTTCGCAAGCCAAACCGGCGGCAAAGGTAACGGCGTGCTGCTCGGCAATGCCCACATCGTAATAACGCTCAGGAAAGCGGCGATGGAATTCCACCATGCCCGAGCCTTCACGCATGGCTGGGGTGATGCCTACCAAGCGTTCATCTTGTGCGGCCATATCGCACAGCCATTCGCCAAATACCTGGGTGAAAGTGGGTTTGGGGGGGGTGGCAGGCTTGACCAAACCAACGCTAGGGTCAAACTTGCCCGGGCCGTGGTAGGCGATTGGGTCGGCTTCGGCCAGTTTGTAGCCTTGGCCTTTTCTGGTGACTACATGCAAAAATTGTGGGCCAGGCAGGCTTTTGATGTTCTCTAGCGTGGGAATCAACGAATCGAGGTCGTGACCATCGATGGGGCCAATGTAGTTGAAGCCAAACTTCTCAAACAGGGTGGCTGGCACCACCATGCCTTTGGCCTGTTGCTCTAGCCGTTTGGCCAGCTCTAGCAACGGGGGCGCATTTTTGAGCACGTTTTTACCTACGTTCTTGGCCTTGGCATAAAACTGGCCGCTCATCAGTTGTGCTAGGTAGCGGTTGAGCGCGCCCACGGGTGGGCTGATGCTCATGTCGTTATCGTTAAGCACTACCAGCAGTTTGCAGTCTTCTACGCCAGCGTTATTGAGCGCCTCAAAGGCCATGCCTGCTGTCATGGCACCATCGCCAATAATGGCGACGGCGTGGCGGTCTTCACCCTTACTGCGCGCAGCCAAAGCCATGCCCAAGGCGGCAGAAATACTGGTGCTGGAGTGTGCTGTGCCAAAGGTGTCGTACTCGCTCTCGGCACGTTGCGGAAAGCCACTCAGGCCGCCCAACTGACGCAGTGTAGACATGCGCTCGCGCCGTTCAGTCAGGATCTTGTGCGGGTAGGTTTGGTGGCCTACATCCCACACCAGCCGGTCGTGTGGGGTATTGAAAACCCGGTGCAGGGCAATGGTGAGTTCTACCGTGCCGAGGTTGGAGCTGAGATGGCCGCCGGTTTGTGCCACGCTGTCAATGACAAAGGCGCGCAGTTCAGTGGCCAGTGCCTTGAGTTCGGTGCGGGGCAGGCGGCGCAGATCGGCTGGGTTATTGACAGTCTGCAACAGGGGATAGGGCTTGGTGGGCATCTTGAAGGGCGGCTGGCTTGGGACGGGGACTTGCAGGTGCAGGTCAGTAGGCGCGATGGACGACTTTGTCGGCCAAGGCGGCCAAGGCACGGGTATCGGGCAGGCCACTGGCTTCTAGAGCTGCCAAGGCTTGTTGGTGCAGATCTTGGGCATGGCGTTGGGCGGATTCCAGACCCAGTAGCGACACATAGGTCGGCTTGTCTTGTGCGGCATCTTTCCCTGCTGTTTTGCCCAGTGTGGCCGCATCGGCGGTGACGTCTAGGATGTCATCTACTACTTGAAAGGCCAGCCCCAAGGCCGCTCCATATTGAGCCAAAGCGGCTAGGGCTGTGGCATTGGCTTGCCCACAGGTGGCCCCCATGAGCACGCTGCCTTCCAATAAGGCGCCTGTCTTGAGGCGGTGCATGTGGCGCAACTGATTTTCGTTGAGGGCGACCCCAACGCTAGCCAAGTCAATGGCTTGGCCTCCGGCCATGCCTTGGGCACCAGCGGCGCGTGCCAGCACACTGCACAAACGGGCTTGGATGTTATGGGGGATGGCACTATTTTCGGGCACTAGAAGCTCAAAGGCCAAGGCTTGCAGTGCATCACCGGCCAGCAGGGCTTGGGCTTGACCAAATTGCACATGCACTGTGGGTTTACCTCGGCGCAGCACATCGTTGTCCATGCAGGGCATATCGTCATGCACCAAAGAATAGGCATGGATCAATTCAACCGCACACGCGGCGCGCAGCGCAGCTTCATCACAACTGCTGTGCAGAGAGGCATCGGCGCCATCAGCACTGGCGACGGCGTGGCGGGCGGCTAACACCAGCAGTGGCCGCAGGCGTTTGCCACCATCGAGCACTGCGTAGCGCATGGCTTCGCCCAGGCCCGCAGGGGCACCTTGGCCTACCCAGACCGACAAGACTTGCTCAATCCGCAGCAGATGGCCCTGTATCCAGTCTGCAATATCAAAGGGGGTGACCATTTTTGGGCTCATGCAAGCACCTGTGTGCAGTAGTAGGCAGCTTGGTGTGGTTGTGCCCCCTCCGGCTGCGCTTGTTCTGCCAGCACTGCCTGTGGGCAGGCCGGGGCGGCGGTCTTGGGTGTGGGCATGGGGACGGGTCCGCAAAAGTCTGAAACCTTCAATTTTAGGCCGATACCAGCTGGCAATACACGCATGGCCCCTGCGGGAATCCTATACGGCAATAACCCCACGTCCTATAATCCCATTCCCTGCAAGCCGGCGTCCTGCCGGTTTATTTTTTTCTCACCCGCGCCTCGTGCGCACCTCCCTGTGGGGAGTCTTTAGGTCAGGTCATCCATGTCTGATTTAAGTCTTCGACTGCAGCAGGCTGCAAGCCAACTACCAGTTTCAAGCTACTTTGACGAGGCGCTGTTCCAGCGCGAGTTGGAGCTTATCTTCCAGCGCGGGCCCCGCTATGTGGGGCACCAATTGGCAGTACCCAACGTGGGCGATTATTACGCCCTTCCTCAAGAAGGCGAGGGCCGTGCTTTGGTGCGCAATGCCCAAGGGCAAGTGGAGCTGGTCTCAAACATTTGTCGCCACCGCCAAGCCGTGATGTTGCAGGGGCGCGGCACGCTGCAAGGCCAAGGCAAGGGTTATGCGGGTGGCAATATTGTTTGCCCGTTGCACCGCTGGACTTACAGCCCCAGTGGCAGTTTGTTGGGTGCGCCCCATTTTCCGCAAGACCCCGGCTTGGACTTGAAGAATTACCCCCTGCGCGAGTGGAACGGTCTGTTGTTTGAAGACAATGGCCGTGACATTGCTGCTGATCTGGCCGGTATGGGGCCACGGGCTGAACTCAGCTTTGAGGGCTTTGCACTCGACCGGGTAGAACTGCACGAGTGCAACTACAACTGGAAGACGTTTATCGAGGTCTACCTAGAGGATTACCACGTTGGCCCCTTCCACCCCGGTTTGGGCAATTTTGTCACCTGTGATGACTTGCGCTGGGAGTTCAGCAAAGAGTACTCGGTGCAAACGGTGGGGGTGGCTTCTACGTTTGGCCATTCCGGCTCGGATGTGTACCAAAAGTGGAAAGAGGTGTTGCTGCAATACCGCGAAGGCAAACTGCCCGAGCGTGGTGCTATCTGGCTCACTTATTACCCCCACATCATGGTGGAGTGGTATCCGCATGTGCTGACGGTTTCTACCTTGCACCCTATCAGCCCGACCAAGACGCTGAACATGGTGGAGTTTTACTACCCCGAAGAGATCGTGGCTTTTGAGCGCGAATTCGTCGAGGCCCAGCAGGCCGCCTATATGGAAACCTGCATTGAAGACGATGAAATTGGCGAACGCATGGACGCAGGTCGTAAAGCCCTGTTGGCCCGTGGCGATAACGAGGTTGGCCCTTACCAAAGCCCCATGGAAGATGGTATGCAGCATTTCCATGAGTGGTACCGTGCCACTGTGGGCGCGGCGGTTCCCCAACGCTAACGCTTTTTTGGGCCCCTGAGTGCTATAGCTGCCAGTGCTGTTTGATCAGCACTGGCAGCTATTTTGCCTTTGACACTTATTTTTTTGGGATTCCATGCAAGCTCTTTGGATGGTGCTGGCCGCTTTTTTGTTTGCCAGCATGAGTGTGTGCATCAAGCTGGCCTCGGTCTACTTCAATGCGGCGGAACTGGTGTTTTACCGGGGGCTGATTGGCATTGGTATTTTGTGGCTGCTGGCGCGATCGCAACAGGTGGTGTTGCGCACCAGCTACCCGTGGATGCACGCTTGGCGCAGTTTGGTGGGGGTTGCGGCAATGGGGGCTTGGTTTTATGCCATTGGCCAATTGCCACTGGCAACAGCCATGACGCTCAACTATATGAGCAGCGTCTGGATTGCGGCATTTTTTGTCGGGGGGGCTTTGCTGGCGTGGCGGCCTTCGCCTGCCACACCGCTACCTGCGCTGCAAGGCCCATTGGTGTTGACGGTACTGGCCGGTTTTGCTGGTGTGGTGATGGTGTTGCGCCCCAGTCTAGACCAGAACCAGATGTTTGCCGGAGTGGTGGGGCTGTTGTCGGGCATGTCAGCGGCTTTTGCGTATTTGCAGGTGGTGACACTTTCCAGAGTGGGGGAGCCTGAGACGCGAACCGTGTTTTTCTTTGCCATCGGTTCTACCTTGGCCGGTGGTTTGGCCACGTTGGTGATGGGGGTGTCCGATTGGCCTGGCTGGCCTGCATGGTGGTTGCTGCCCATTGGCTTGCTGGCCTCTGGCGGTCAACTGTGCATGACGCGGGCTTATGCCAGTGCCAAGACCGAGCGTGGTACGTTGGTGGTGGCCAATTTGCAGTATTCAGGCATTGTGTTTGCGGCGCTTTATGGCATGGCTTTGTTTGGGGATCAAATTCCGCTGCTGGGTTGGGCGGGCATGGCCCTGATCATTGGCAGCGGCATTGCTGCCACCGTGCTGCGTGCCCGTGCTGCCCCTGGAGCACCTGCCCAAGAAGAGTAGCCAGCGCATCTTGTGCAGTTCTTATCCCATGATTTTTACTTTGCTGTGTGTTTGCCATGTATTCCACTTTGATCTCTGCCTCTGAATTGCGTGTATTGATAGACCGTGGCACGCCACCGCTGTTGTTTGATGCCAGTTTTGACTTGGCCGACCCGAGTGCCGGTGCTTTGCAGTACCAACAAGAGCATGTGCCGGGAGCCTTGTATGCCCATCTGGATCATGATCTGAGTGCCCAAGCCGATGACTTGCCTGCCTCAGGAGGGCGCCACCCGTTGCCCAGCCGTGAGCGATTGGCGCAATGGTTGTCCGCACAGGGGCTGGAGAATGGTCGTCAGGTGGTGGTGTATGACCGTAACAGTTGTGCCTTTGCTGGACGTTTGTGGTGGATGCTGCAATGGGTTGGGCATGGGGCTGTGGCTGTGTTGGATGGTGGGCTGACCGCTTGGAAAGCCGCAGGCGGGGCGCTGGAGTCTGGCCCGGTTCAGCCATCTGTGGTGCCTTCTGCTTTTCGCCTGGAGTCCTCCTTGCGCTCTTGGGTGGATGTGGCGCAGGTGCTGGCGGCGCTGGGCCAGCCCGCCCAAACGCTGGTAGATGCTCGTATGCCTGCCCGCTATCGTGGTGAATTTGAGCCGCTAGACCCTGTGGCTGGCCATATTCCGGGGGCTTTGAACCGTCCGTTCACCGATAACTTTGGCACTGATGGCTGCTTTAAGCCCGCCGCAGTGTTGCGTGCGGAGTGGGAGGCTTTGCTGGCGGGGCGTGATCCGGCCAGCGTGGTACACCACTGCGGCAGTGGCGTGACGGCCAATCCCAACATGCTGGCGATGGAGTGGGCAGGTCTCGGAAAAACCACACTTTTTGCTGGCAGTTGGAGCGAATGGTGCAGCGACGCTAGTCGTCCTGTAGCACATGGGGCGGCCTAAAGGGCAGAAAAGCTTGTTGCAGTGCAGCAGGTAGTGCAGGGGGGGCAGGGGCTGTGGATGCTGCACGGTTTGTAAGGCAAATTCCTACATGGTGGCGCGTTTGTCTGACATGCAGTACCGACAAAGCCCGACTTAATTTCTGATTGGCATGTCTTCACAATCCATTTCAACGGTTCACCCATTGGCGTGGCCTGAAAACCCCGACCGAACTGAAAGGATTGCACCATGACCAACGAACAACTTCTTGCCGAAATTCGCGAAGCCAACCTGACCTATCTGATGTTGGCTCAGACCTTGATTCGCCAAGACAAGGCTGAAGCTGTTTTCCGTCTGGGCATTAACGAAGAGGCTGCCGATATTCTGGCATCCCTGTCGGCAGCGCAAGTGATGAAACTGGCCTCCCGAAACACCCTTCTTTGCAGCTTCCGTGTGGATGACAACTTGGTCTGGAGCTTGTTGACCAACCATAACACCCCCAAGAAGGTGGGCAACGAAGCCACCAACACCCTGCACGCCAACATTTTGATGGCCAGCCGCGTGTCGGAAGTTTTGTAAGCCTTTTTTGTCACCTTGCCCGCACCTGATTGGAGACTTCACCATGACTGCTACATCCGCCGACCAAAGCACTGCCAAGGCTGCCAAAACTGCTACCAAGAGCGTGCTCAACGAATCCAAGCAGATTGAGCGTGCTGCCATGCTGATTGCCATGGGGGCTCGGATGCAGGTGCTGGAGTCAGAAACCACCTTGTCGTATGAGCGTTTGATTCGTCTGTACAAAGAAGTGGCGGGCAAGTCCCCCTCCAAAGGTCAGTTGCCTTTCTCGACCGATTGGTTTCTGACCTGGCAAGAAAACATCCATAGCTCGCTGTTTTTGAATATCTACGAATACCTGTCTAAGGGGATTGACTTAGATCCGGTGGATCAGCTCACCAAGGCCTATCGCCTCTATACCGAACAGATTGAAATGGCCCAGGTGGAGCCACTGTTGTCTTTTACCCGCGCTTGGCGTCTGGTGAAGTTTGTGGATGCAGGCATGTTGACCCGTACCAAATGTGCTCAGTGCGGTGGTCAGTTTGTGACCGAGTTGTATGAAAACCGCCACTACACCTGTGGTTTGTGCAACCCCCCAGCCCGTGCTGGCAAGAGCAAAGCCGCTGGTTCGCTGATGCTGCACTGAGTCCTGACAGATCGCCATCAAAAACCCGGCCAGCCTTGTATAGGCTGCCGGGTTTTTGCATGGGATGCCGGTTGGTTTAAAGGTAGGCCAGACCAATATGGGCCAACCCTACGAGGTTGACCGTGCTGGCATTGAGATCGGTGTTGGCTGCCAAAGCCAACATCTGTGCTTGGGTGACTTCGCCGTTGTCCAGCATGGTGGTAAAGGTTGCTTGTGCGGTGGCATCGGGTGCGCTGCCGACCACATTTTTGTACACCGCCTTGACAAAATCGCTGTGGCTGACGTTGTTAAACACACCGGTATTGACCACAACCTGCGCTACCTCTTGGAGGCTCAGACCTTGGTCAAACAAGTCCAGCCCCACTCCAACCACGGTAGGGGTGAGGGCGTTGAGCCCGGCGGCAGCGTTGATCAACAGTGCCGTTTTGCCTGCATTGCCATTGAGGTCGTAGGCATACTGTCCATCGGCAAAGTGCAGCCGACCTGCATCGGTGACAGTCTCGCTGCTGTGCAGGCCGTCAATTTGGGTCACTGTCAGTGTTTTGTTGGTGTTGAGTTTGACACCATAGTCGAGCCGGTTGCCGCTGTAGTTGGCTATGGCCACGCCATAGGCATTGCTGCCAAGGGTGTGGCTGGTGGGGGTCAGGGTGGCGGCTGGGGTGTAGCGATCAGCACCGTAGATAGACAGCAGGTAGGGGTACGGAAAGTTTTGGTAGCTGGCACCGTTGAGGGTGAAGTTGGCCGTTTGTGTGTTTTCGATGGCGTCGATCACGTCCATGCCATCAATGACTTTGCCAAACACGGCGTAGCCAGGTTTGTCGGCGCTTTGGTAGTTCAGCCCAGCGTTGTCTACTGTGTTGATAAAAAATTGCGATGTGGCCGAGTCTGGTGCCAAGGTGCGGGCCATAGCGATGGTGCCCCGGTCGTTTTCGAGGCCATTGTTGGACTCCAGTGCAATGGGCTCGCGTGTGGTCTTGAATTGCAGTGAGCGATTCATGCCACCACCTTGCACCACGAATTGGTCAATGACCCGATGAAACAGCGTGCCATCGTAAAAGTTGGCATCAACGTAGGCCAAGAAATTAGCCACCGTGGCGGGTGCTTCGGTGGGGTACAGCTCGATGGTGAAGGGGCCGTAGCTGGTGTTGATCAAAACCTGTGGAGGGGTGGAAGTGGTCATGGCATGGGCACAAAAGTCAAAAAACGGCGCAGTCTAATCGACACCGCCAGCGATGGCCTTGCTACGAGCGGGCGTGCAACAACATGCGCACGTTGTCGTCCATCGGCAGGGTGTAGTCGGCAGCAGCCATGACCAGATTACCCACTGGATGCACCAGCTTGAGACTGACATAGACTGAACGCAGCGAGGCGGCATAGGTGCCTATCAGTACTGCTTGGGCATCATGGCGCTGGCTGACTTCGTGCAGTTCACGCGAGAGCAGCAACTCCCCTTGGTTGGGTTCTATGACCAGGTTGTCGCGCAGTCGGGGCTCTACCACCAGCACACCGCGCTGCACCAGTTGCCCGGCCAACTGTTCAGAGAGGGTGCGGCCCAGGCGTGAGGATTCAGCGAGCCGGTCTATGCTGACCAAGGTGCCCACCAAAATAGGGCGGGTGGGGTCGAGGTTGATCCTTTGCAACAGGGTGTCGATGGCTTTGGCGTTGGTTTCTACCAGATCAGCGCGCACGGGGGCTGCATCGCCATAGTAGTAACGGGCGCAGCCAGGCAGGGCTGCGGCGGTGGCAAGCAGGGCCAGGGCGGCGGTACGGCGCTTCATGGGGCTACCACCCGCCAAGTTTTGATGGGGGTAGGGGCCGGTGGTGGCGCAGGCGGCGCATACAGGAAGGCATCGTCGGGGTCGAGGTAGTAGATGTCGGCGGTGCGGGTCAGGTAACGTTGGCCGCTCTCTAGTGAAGTGCTGATGAGCACTTCGGTGCGTGTGGGCCATGGCCCCATGTTTTGGTGGTGTGGGGCAGTGGGGGCTGGCAGGTGGCTGCCGCCGGTGCCTTCACCGATCTCGGGGCCAGTGCGCCCCGGCGCGGGGGGCTGCCAATTGCGCAGCACAGAGACGCCCGGTGACAGGGGGGTGGCAGAACCTGCCAACAAGCTGCCTATGGGGGCACCGTGGGCTACCAGTTGGGCATCTACATGCAGCACCACACTGGTGGGTTCGGTGGATACGGTGATGTCTTTGTCCAACAGGCGTGTGAGCAGCAGTTTGTGAAAGCTGGTGCTGAATTCGGAGGACTGGCTGGTTTTGATCGACAGCGGATATTCGCCAGGGGGCCATTCGCTGATTTTGTAGGCGATGCGTTCGGCCACGTCATTGGCGAGCACATCCCAATGGTGGATAGCCATTGCTTTTTTCTGACCACTGGGCGCATGCCGCTCCAGATGGGGTAAATCGGCCACGGTGCCGCAGCCGACCAGCGCAGCAGCAGCCAGCAGCGGCAAAAGAAGATGGTGCATGGTGCGCCGGATGGAGTGGGACTGGGCTTGCATAAGTTGTGATGGTAGCGGGCCATTCTGGGGGCTAATCGGAGAATCAGCCGTTGATTCGCCATGTTCTTTGGCGCTGCGTGTAGCAGCGCCCTGCACTCTCGCAGCACAATGGCCCCCATGACTGCGCCCGCCTCCCCTTCTGTTGAACCTTTGCCCTCACCATCTGCTGCCGTGGTGGCAGCGACACCGGCGACTGCACCGCCACCGTTTGATTTGGCGCGGCTGGCTTTGGTATGGCTGGCTTTTTTGTCCACAGTGGCTATGCTGCATTGGGCCAGTGCAGTGTGCATTCCGATTGTGCTCAGTTTGCTGCTGACCTGTGCTTTGCAACCAGCTGTTCAGTATTTATGGCAACGCTGGCGTGTGCCGCGTGCGCTCAGTGCGGCTGCTTTGTTGCTGGCGCTGGTGGCCGGGCTGGCGGGCACCAGTTGGTCTTTGAGCGATGGTGCCTCGCAATTGGTGGATGCCTTGCCGGTGGCCACCAAGAAGGTGCGCGATCAGTTGCGGGCCTACAGCCGAGCGGGCAGTACCAGCACCTTGGCCACAGTGCAAAAAGCTGCCACCCAGATTGAACAGGCGACTCAAGACAACGGGGTGCCTGCTACACGCCGGGGGGTGCAAAGGGTCGTGGTCGAGCGGCCACCGTTCAATGTGCGCGACTATGTATGGCCGGGGACGCTGGGGTTGGTGTCGGGGCTGGCGCAGTTGGCAGCGGTGGTTTTTTTGAGCTTTTTTTTGCTGGCCTCGGGGGATTTGCTGCGGCGCAAATTGCTGTGCATTGTGGGGCCGCAAGTGCAGACGCATCAGATCACCTTGGATATGGCCGACGAGATCAATACCCAGGTGCGCCGCTATTTGCTGGTGCAGTTGTGGACAAGTGCTTTGGTCGGGGTGGCTACGGGGCTGGCTTATTGGGCGCTGGGCTTGCAGCAGGCCGCGGTGTGGGGCGTGGCGGCAGCGGTGCTCAATTTGGTGCCCTATGTGGGCTCTTTGGTGGTAACGGGCGGCTCGGCCTTGGTGGCTTTTCTGCAATTTGGCACACCCAACATGGCGCTGGCGGTGGGTGGGGCTTCTTTGTTCATTCACACCCTGGTGGGCAATTTGCTAACCCCTTGGCTGACCAGTCGCACTAGCAGCCTCAATCCTGTGGCCGTGTTTGCGGGCGTGATGGCATGGGGTTGGCTGTGGGGTGTATGGGGCTTATTGTTGGGGATTCCGATTTTGATTGCTGTTAAGGCTGTGTGTGACCGGGTGGCGGCCTTGCGCCCCGTGGGGGAGTTGTTGGGTAATTGACGTGTGCGGCAAGTCGGACGTTTTCAGCGCACAATCGTTGTTTCACGTTTTTGCTGCCATTTACCCATGAAATTCCAAGGCTCCTCGAACTATGTGGCTACCCAAGACCTGATGCTGGCCGTGAATGCGGCTATCAAGCTGCAGCGCCCGCTGTTGGTCAAAGGGGAGCCGGGCACCGGCAAGACCATGCTGGCTGAGGAGGTGTCGCAGGCACTGAACATGCCTTTGCTGCAATGGCACATCAAATCGACCACCAAGGCGCAGCAGGGTTTGTATGAATACGATGCCGTGAGTCGCCTGCGTGATTCGCAATTGGGCGATGCCGACAGCAGCGAGCGTGTCCAAGACATCCGCAACTACATTGTCAAGGGCGTGCTGTGGCAGGCGTTTATGGCTGAGCAGCCAGTGGCGTTGCTGATTGACGAGATCGACAAGGCGGATATTGAATTTCCCAACGACTTGCTGCGCGAACTCGACCGCATGGAGTTTTACTGCTACGAGACGCGCGAGATGATCCGTGCCAAACACCGGCCTTTGGTGTTTATCACTTCCAACAACGAAAAAGAATTGCCTGACGCCTTTTTGCGCCGCTGCTTTTTCCACTACATCAAGTTTCCAGAAGCGGAAACCATGCGCCGCATCGTGGATGTGCATTTTCCGACGCTCAAGAGCGAATTGCTGGCGGCGGCCATGAAGACGTTTTATGACGTGCGTGGCCTGCCCGGCCTGAAAAAGAAGCCATCGACCAGTGAGTTGATCGACTGGCTCAAACTGCTGGTGGCTGAAGATATTCCGTTGGAAGTGCTGCAAAGCGCCGATAACAAGGTCTCGGTACCCCCACTGGTGGGGGCTTTGCTCAAGAATGAGCAAGACGTGAGTTTGTTTGAAAAGCTGGTCTACATGAACCAGCGCAACCGCTGATAGTCTCTGGGGCAGGAGTGTCTAGCATGGCTTTTGTCGAACCTGTGACCTTGCAACAGGGGGGCGTGCGCTTGGAGCCTCTCACGTTAGCCCATGAGGCGGGCCTGCGGCAAGCGGCTGCTGATGGCGATTTGTGGAACCTGCGCGTCACCTCAGTGCCTGCGCCCGATGCCACCAGAGCCTACATTGAGACCGCGTTGGCCGCACACGAGCAGGGGCACCGTTTTGCCTTTGCCGTGATCGACACCACCACGGGCCGGGTGCTGGGTAGCACCAGCTACCACGACATTGTGCCCGCCGTGCGCCGGGTAGAGATTGGCTACACCTGGTATGCGCAAAGTGTGCAGCGCAGCCATGTGAATACCACGGCCAAGCTGCTGTTGTTGGCCCATGCTTTTGATACTTTGGGCTGCCCAGTAGTGGGTTGGCGCACCGACAACCTCAACTTGGCATCGCAACGGGCCATTGAGCGCCTAGGGGCCACAAAAGACGGTGTGATACGCCGCCAGGCGCTGCGCCGCGATGGCACGATTCGCGATACGGTGATGTACAGCATGACGGCGGAGGAGTGGCCGCAGGTGCGGGAACGTTTGGTGGAGAAACTGCGGCAATATGCTGCTACAGCGCCCACATTGAGTGGGGCCGAATTCATCGACTAACTACCCGTGGTGGCGGATTGGCCTGATGCTGGTAACGGATAACGCGTGAGAATTTGTACGGGTGCCGGGCTTGCCATTGGAAAACTGGCTGAAATGTGAACAAAGAAATGCAACCTGAATAAGAAATATGGCAAAAAACGACACCAACACCAGCAGCGATCATCTAGGCTTTGAAGCTGAACTTTTCAAAACCGCCGACAAACTGCGCGGCAATATGGAGCCATCGGACTACAAGCACGTCGCGCTTGGGTTGATTTTCCTAAAGTACATCTCAGATGCCTTCGAAGCCAAACACAAAGCTTTATTAGCTGAAGACGCACAGGCGGCTGAAGACAAAGACGAATACCTAGCAGACAACGTGTTTTGGGTGCCCAAAGAGGCCCGTTGGTCACATCTACAAGCGAACGCTAAACTTTCTATCATTGGCACCTTGATTGATGATGCCATGCGCGCCATTGAGAAGGACAACGAGTCACTCAAAGGCGTACTTGCTAAAGACTACGCTCGCCCCGCCCTGAATAAAGTGATGCTGGGTGAGCTGATTGACCTGATCTCTGGTATTGCGCTGCATGAAGAAGGCGACCGTTCCAAAGACATCCTCGGGCGCGTGTACGAGTATTTTTTGGGCCAGTTTGCCGGAGCAGAGGGCAAGCGCGGCGGCGAGTTCTACACCCCACGTTCTGTGGTGCGTGTGTTGGTAGAAATGCTCGAACCATACTCAGGCCGGGTGTACGACCCGTGCTGCGGTTCGGGCGGGATGTTTGTGCAATCGGAAAAGTTTGTGCAAGAGCACGGCGGACGCGTTGGCGATATTGCCATTTACGGGCAGGAGTCGAATTACACGACTTGGCGGCTGGCCAAGATGAACTTGGCCGTGCGCGGTATCGACTCGGATATCCGCTGGAACAACGAGGGGAGCTTCCACAAAGACGAATTGCGCGACCTCAAGGCCGACTTTATCCTCGCTAATCCGCCGTTTAACATTTCCGACTGGGGTGGCGACCGGCTGCGCGAAGATGTGCGCTGGAGGTTTGGCGTACCGCCCGTAGGCAATGCCAATTATGCGTGGTTGCAGCACATCTACCACCACTTGACCCCCAATGGCACGGCGGGGGTGGTGCTGGCTAACGGCTCGATGAGTTCCAACCAGTCCGGTGAGGGAGACATTCGCAAAGCCATGATTGAGGCCGACGTAGTCGATTGCATGGTGGCGCTGCCGGGGCAGCTTTTTTATTCCACACAGATTCCTGCTTGCCTGTGGTTTCTGGCCCGCAACAAGAACCCCGGCAGGGGACTGCGTGACCGGCGCGGGCAGGTGCTGTTGATCGATGCCCGCAAGCTGGGCGTTCTGATTGATCGCACCCGGCGCGAACTGACCGATGAGGAAATTCAGAAAATTGCCGACACCTACCATGCTTGGCGTGGGGAAGAAAATGCGGGGGAATATGCTGATGTGGCGGGTTTCTGTAAATCTGCTCCACTGGACGAAATTCGCAAGCATGGCCATGTATTGACACCGGGGCGCTATGTCGGGACTGAAGACCTCGTTAAGGACGATGAATCCTTCGAAGAACGGATGACTCGACTCACGACCAAACTAGGGGAACAGCTTGTGGAGTCAGCAGGCCTTCAAACCACGATGCGAGAGCAACTAAAGCTCCTTGGTTTCCCAATCGTGGAGCTTGAGCAATGAAGTTGTCCGATTTGGTCGATTTCAATCCAAAGCGTCCGCTCGGAAAGGGGGCTATTACTTCCTTCATTGAGATGGCAGATTTAGCCGAGGGAGAGCGAGACGTTTCAGCAATTGGCAACCGGATTTTTAACGGTGGCGGCAGTAAATTCAAGAACGGTGACACACTGTTCGCTCGGATTACTCCATGCCTCGAAAATGGAAAAACTGCAAAGGTAAGCGGTCTGCCCAGCAACGCCGTTGGTCATGGATCAACCGAATTTATCGTCATGGCTGCCAAAGACCCAAGTGTTGATGAAGATTTTGTCTATTACGTTGCAAGGCACCCCGAATTTCGAGCCTACGCCAAAGGGCGAATGGAAGGCACGTCCGGGCGACAAAGAGTTTCGTGGCAAGCCATTGCAAACTACGAAATTCCGGACTTTTCTAGCATTGAGCGGAAGAGGATTGGAAGTGTTTTGTCGTCGATTGATAACTGTGTTACCACTAACCGCCGAAGTAACGAAACGCTGGAGGAGATGGCTCGTACCCTGTTCAAAGCGTGGTTTGTGGACTTTGCCCCAGTGCGTGCCAAGATGGATGGTCGCTGGCAGCGCGGCCAATCGCTGCCCGGCCTACCTGCACACCTTTATGATATTTTTCCTGATCGGCTGGTGGAGTCGGAGTTGGGGGAGATTCCGGAGGGGTGGGAAAGTGTGCCAGCGAGCAGACTCATAAGTTTCAACCCTACTGAATCTCTGCGGAAGGGGATGGAAGCGCCCTATATCGAAATGGCTTCGCTATCGACTTCCGGATGCTGGCCTAAACCACCGGTAGCCCGGCCATTTGGTAGCGGGATGCGCTTTCGCAACGGCGACACGCTGCTGGCCCGTATCACGCCATGCTTGGAAAATGGCAAGACGGCGTTTGTGCAATGCTTGCCAGAAAAATCTGTGGGTTGGGGTTCTACCGAGTACATAGTGATGCGTACCAAGCCTCCGCTACCTTCTGAGTTTGGATATTTGCTTGCGCGAGATGATGCCTTTCGGGAACAGGCCATCCGGAGCATGACGGGCACGTCAGGCCGCCAGCGTGTTCAGGCCGACTCGGTGGCTGCATTCAAGTTAGCTTCACCGTCGAGTGATGAAGTGTGGAATAGTTTCTCTCGCACTGTTGCACCGCAGTTCAGAAGCATTAAAGCCAATGCTGAAGCGATTGGAAGCCTCGCTCAACTCCGAGACACCCTGCTACCCAAGCTCATTTCCGGTGAATTGCGCGTGCCGGATGCCGAGCGTATTGTCGGAGTGGCGGTATGACTATGGATTGGTGCCCCGGCATCCGCGAGGCCTGCGCACATTGGCGTGACGCACCGATGCTTCAACATACATTCGAGGCATTGCAAACAAGCCTCGATAGTGACAGCGATGCTGCCATTGATGCCGCCAAGGGACTGGTGGAGTGTGTTTGCCGGGTTGTGATCGACCAACTCGACGACCCGACGAAACCGCTAAAACCACGGGATGATGCCTCGATCAATGACTGGGTATCCGCAGCGACACGGGCGCTCAAACTGGGTGATATCCGGCATAGGAAATTTTCTGACCTCATCAAGCACCACAATGGCTTGGCCGATTCACTCCGTGTGCTGCGAAATGATGCTGGGCCGCTAAGCCACGGAAAAGATGGATTTATCCAGACCCTGACTGTTTATCACCGCCGCGCAGCTATTTTGGCAGCCGATGCCATCGTGGCCTTTTTGCACCATGCCTATTTGGAAGCACAGCTTAATCCGATGAACTCACGCGAGCCTTGGGAGTGGTTTGCGGCGGATAACGCATTGATCGACACCCATGTGGGCCTAGCGGTAGATGCCGAGGATAGCGACTCATCCACCCCTACCTTGCGTTTCCTGCTGCCAGACGGTGACGATCTGTCCATCAAGATCGAAGTCAGCCGTTTGCTTTACCAACTGGATCGTGGTGCCTATGTCGAAGCGTTGAACGCTGCACGCGGAGCACAAGTTCTCGTCGATCAATCCATAGAAGAACAAGGAGAAGCGTAATGGCGTTTCTGTCCGAGGCCGCCGTAGAGCAAGCACTACTGGATCAGTTACGTGTGCTCGGTTACTGCATCGAACGTGAGGAAGACATCGGCCCCGATGGACACCGGCCTGAGCGCGAGAGCCACGATGAGGTTGTGTTCAAAAAACGATTCGAGGCTGCCGTGGCCCGCCTCAATCCTAGCCTGCCATTAGAGGCCAGACAGGATGCAGTTCGCAAAGTAATGCAGTCTGAGCTGCCTTCACTGCTCGAAGAAAATCGCCGCCTGCACAAACTGATGACCGAAGGCGTGGACGTGGAGTATTACGCCGACGATGGCACGCTGGCTGCCAGTAAAGTCACACTGATTGATTTTGAGCAGCCAGAACAAAACGACTGGCTGGCTGTAGGTCAATTTGTGGTTATTGCAGGGAAAGTGAACCGACGGCCTGACGTGGTGGTGTTCGTCAACGGTCTGCCCCTTGCTGTTATCGAGTTAAAAGCGCCGGGCAGCGGTAATGCCACGTTGCTTGGAGCTTTTAACCAGCTGCAAACGTACAAGCAACAGATTCCGGCTTTGTTCCATACCAATGCTTTGTTGGTGACATCGGATGGAATCACCGCCCGCGTTGGCTCCCTTTCGGCTGATCTGGAGCGGTTCATGCCTTGGCGTACCACCGATGGCCAGGACGTTGTACCAAAAGGTACGCCCGAACTCTCCACCTTGATAGCGGGCGTGTTAGAGCACCGCCGCCTGCTCGATGTATTGCGCCATTTCACGGTTTTTGGCGAAACTGGATCGGGGTTGGCCAAGATTATTGCAGGCTATCACCAGTTTCACGCGGTCAATCGGGCTGTGGCATCTACTATTCGCGCCGCGCAGCCATCGCACGGCGTTGCTGAAGAACCGGCAGGGTATGGCTTGCCATCCGTCACATTGCAGCGCGAAGGAGACCGGCGTGCTGGGGTGATTTGGCACACCCAAGGTTCTGGCAAAAGCCTATTGATGGCTTTCTACGCGGGTCAGTTGGTTAAACACCCAGCAATGGCCAATCCAACGCTGCTGGTGCTAACCGACCGCAACGACTTGGACGATCAGCTTTTCTCGACCTTTTCCATGTGCCGCGACCTGATTCGGCAAACGCCAGTGCAGGCCGAGAGCCGAGAGCATTTACAAACTTTGCTTCATCGTGCCTCCGGTGGTGTCATCTTCACTACCCTGCAAAAGTTTGGTGAGATACAGGAAGCCCTCACCAGCCGTTCCAATGTGGTGGTGATTGCAGATGAAGCGCACCGCAGTCAATACGGCTTCAAGGCGAAGGTCGATGCCAAAACGGGCGCAATTTCTTACGGCTTTGCCAAATACCTGCGCGATGCTTTGCCGAACGCATCGTTTATCGGATTTACTGGCACGCCCATCGAGGCCGACGACGTTAACACACCAGCGGTGTTTGGCAACTACATTGATGTTTATGACATCAGCCGCGCTGTAGAAGATGGCGCAACCGTGCCCATTTACTACGAATCGCGCCTTGCACGTATTGAGCTTGACGAAGACGAAAAGCCCAAAATCGATGCCGAAGTGAATGAACTCACGGAGGATGATCCGGAAGTCGAGCAAGAGCGATTCAAAAAGAAGTGGTCAACGGTGGAGGCCTTGGTAGGCAGCGACAAGCGCCTTGCTTTGGTGGCTAAGGACATAGTGGCCCACTTTGAAGATCGTGTAGCGGCCCTAGATGGCAAAGCGATGGTGGTGTGCATGAGCCGCCGGATTTGCGTCAAGCTGTACGATGAGATTGTCAAATTGCGGCCTGATTGGCACAGTGCCGATGACAATGCGGGGGCGCTCAAGATTGTGATGACGGGGGCAGCTAGCGATCCGCCAGAGTGGCAACCCCACATTGGCAATAAAGCGCGGCGGGATTTGCTAGCCAAGCGTGCCCGTGACCCGAAAGACACACTCAAGTTGGTGATCGTGCGGGATATGTGGCTTACCGGTTTTGATGCGCCCTGTATGCACACGATGTACATAGACAAGCCCATGCAAGGACACGGCCTGATGCAAGCCATCGCCCGTGTAAACCGGGTGTTCCGCGACAAGCCTGCTGGGCTGATTGTGGACTACATTGGCATTGCGCAAAACCTCAAGTCGGCTCTAGGGCAGTATTCTAAGAACGACCAAGAAAACACCGGGGTTGACGAAGCGCAGGCCATCGCCGTGATGATGGAGAAGTACGAGGTGGTGCGGGATATGTACCACGGCTTCGACTATGTTTGCGCACTGACCGGAACGCCTCACGAGCGCCTAGTGATGATGGCGGGGGCTATCGAGTGGATTTTGAGTCTGCAACAGAAGCTGGCCGAGAAGGAAAGTACACCAGAAGGCAAGAAAAATGCCCATCGTCGATACCAAGATGCGGTGCTGGCGTTGTCCAAAGCGTTCGCCTTGGCATCTGCTTCCGATGAAGCTAAAAAAATCCGTGAGGAGGTTGGTTTCTTCCAAGCAATTCGTGCTGCACTGGTCAAAAGTGCTACCGGGTCAGGTGTCACGGCACAAGAACGCGAGCTGGCTATCCAGCAAATTGTGAGCCGCGCAGTAGTGTCCACCGAAATCATTGACATCCTGACCGCCGCTGGAATTAAAAGCCCGGATATCTCCATCCTATCCGACGAGTTTTTGGCTGAAGTTCAGCAGATGGAACGAAAGAACCTTGCGTTGGAAGCCTTGCGCAAGCTCATCAACGATGGCATCCGCTCACGCAGTAAGGCCAATGTGGTGCAGACCAAGGCTTTCTCGGAACGTCTGGAAGACGCTGTGGCGCGTTACCACGCCAACGCCATCACCACCGCCGAGGTACTGCAAGAGCTGATCGAACTGGCCAAAGACATCCGTTCTGCCCACCAACGGGGCGAAGAATCCGGACTGTCCGATGAAGAAATTGCTTTCTACGATGCGCTGGCTGAGAACGAAAGTGCTGTGCAGATGATGGGGGATGACAATCTTCGCTTGATTGCACACGAGTTGTTAGTCAGCTTGCGAGAAAACATCTCTGTGGATTGGGCGCATCGTGAATCAGCTAGAGCCCGAATGCGGGTGCTGGTAAAACGAATTTTGCGCAAGTATGGTTTTCCGCCAGATTTGCAGGATTCCGCAGTACAAACTGTATTGCAACAAGCAGAAGCTCTTTCGTCTAGTTGGAGTCAACATTGAAGCCTGAGCGGCGAAATTTACATAGCAGTGGTTCCTGTGTGAACACCCTTGGCTCAAAAAACCTGACGATGACATTCCGATGCTGATTGATTTCTTTTACACCCTGCGCGCCGCCAAACTCCCGGTATCGGTCAAAGAGCTGCTGGCCCTGCTCGAAGCCTTGCAGGCGGGCATTGTTGGCCCGAATTCTGAAGATGCTTGGAGCATTGATGATTTTTACCATCTGGCCCGCCTGACGCTGGTCAAGGACGAAAAGCACTTCGACAAGTTTGACCGCGCCTTTGCCGCCTATTTCAAGGGCGTGGAGTTGTTGGCCGATTTCAGCAAAGAAATCCCGGCCGATTGGCTACGCAAAGTGTTAGAGCGCGAACTCACGCCCGAGCAAAAGGCGGCCATCCAAAAGATGGACTGGGACGAGCTGATGGAGACGCTCAAAAAGCGCCTCGAAGAGCAAAAAGAACGCCACGAGGGCGGCAGCAAATGGATAGGCACGGGCGGCACCAGCCCGTTTGGTCACGGTGGTTACAACCCGCAGGGCATTCGCATTGGTGGTGCAGGCAAAAACAAAAGCGCCATCAAGGTTTGGGAGCAGCGTGCTTACCGCGACTACGATGACACCCAGGAGCTGGGCACGCGCAATATCAAAGTGGCTTTGCGCCGCCTGCGCAAGTTTGCCCGCCAAGGCCACGAACTGGAGTTAGACCTGCCCGACACCATCCGCAGCACCGCAGCCAATGCGGGCTGGCTGGACATCAAAATGGTGCCTGAGCGCCACAACAACGTCAAAGTGCTGCTGCTGATGGATGTGGGCGGCACGATGGATGATCATATCCAGCGGGTAGAAGAGCTGTTTTCTGCCGTGAAAACCGAGTTCAAGCATTTGGAGTTTTACTACTTCCACAACTGTGTCTACGATTTTGTCTGGAAGAACAACCGCCGCCGGTTTGCCGAAAAGTTTCCTACCTGGGACATCATTCGCAAGTACAACAAAGATTACAAACTGATCTTTGTGGGTGATGCCACCATGAGCCCTTATGAGATTTTGCAACCCGGTGGCAGTGTCGAATACACCAATGAAGAACCTGGGGCCGAATGGTTGCAACGCCTGACCCACGCCTTCCCGCATTTTGCGTGGATCAACCCAGAGCCACAGGGGGTATGGCAATACCGCCAAAGCATTGCGATAGTTCAGCAGTTGATGGGGGATCGCATGTTTCCGTTGTCTTTGCAGGGGCTAGAGCAGGCCATGCGCTTGTTGTCCAAGTAAATATAGTGCCAAGGTGATTGCCAGAACCATGTGGGGGCTGTTGCGAGGCTTGGCCCCAGTGGGCCGTTGGGTGCTGCTAGGCGTTGTGTTGTGTGCCGTGGCGGGTTGCAGCGGGCTGCCTGTGCGCAACCAAGAGCAGCACAACCAAGATGCACCCTCGCAGTCCTCGGCGGTGTCGGAGGTTGAGGCGTTTACCTTACAGGTGCGCAGCCCCAATGAAGAGGTGGCTGCTTATCTGGAAAAGCATCTGGAGTTACAGCGGTTTCGCACCCTGCCTGAATTGCAGGAGCGTGAGTGGTTGCGTTTGTTGGCCGCTGTTCCGGAGGATGCCCGCGAATTATTGGCTACGCTGGGCTATTTTGCCCCCACCATCGCAGTGGAGCGCACCTTGGCTCCCCATGCTGACGCACAGGCATTGCCACAGATCACTTTGACAGTAGAGCCTGGAGCAGCCACACAGATTGCGCAGGTACAAATTGACTTTGTTGGGGCCGTTGCTCAGGCCGAGCCTGCCAGCCCGCAAATAGCCCAGATACGCCAGTCTTGGAATCTGGCACCGGGTCAGCTTTTTACCCAAGCTGCTTGGGATGGGGCCAAAGCGTTGGGTTTGCGCAGTTTGCAGGCCCGACACTATCCGGCCGCTCGCATCGCGCACAGCCATGCACTGATCGATGCTGACCAGCACCGGGCCGATTTGTCGGTGCGCTATGACTCTGGCCCAGCCTATCGTTTTGGCACGCTGCAACTGCACGGACAACAGCGTTATGACCCCGAAGGTGCCCGCCGCATTGCCCGTTTGCCTATGGGGGCATCTTACGATCAGGCCCAATTGCTGGAAGCCCAGCAGCGGCTGGCCAGCAGTGGCTATTACGACACGGTGTTTTTGCGTCTGGATACCGATACGGCCACCCCCGAAGCCGCCCCAGTGGTGGCCCAGGTGCGTGAAGCACAGTTGCAGAAATGGGTGTTTGGTCTGGGGGTCTCTACCGATAGTGGTGCCCGCCTGCGCATTGACCACACCCACAATCGTCTGCCCGGGTTGGGTTGGCGTGCAGTGAGTAAGCTCTCGTTGGACCAACAAACCAAATTGCTGGCAACGCAATGGATGGATTTGCCCAATGAGCAGGGTTGGCGCTGGTTTGGTGGGGGGCAGGTGCAGCGTGAAGTCACAGGTAGTTACCAGGTGAACAGTGCCCGTTTGCAGGCAGGCCAGCGCCGTGATAGCGAACGCATCGACCGCAGTAATTACCTGCAATACGACTATGCCCATGCCCAAGGTACTGCTGCCCCACCCTCCAGTACCGCCTTGAGTGCAAACCATAGCTGGACGGGCCGCTACTTTGACAGCACCACTGCACCTGCTGCTGGATATGGTCTGGCTTGGGAGTTGGGGGTGGGCATGACGCTGCATCCGCAACGCGACCCTTTTGTGCGCCTGTTGGGGCGTTGGCTCGCGTTTGTGCCTTCGCAGGCAGTGACATTGCCCAGCGGTCGCAGCCGCCAGAGCCGTTGGGCCTTGCGTGCGGAGGGTGGGGCGGTACTGGCCCGCGAGGGTGCTTCATTGCCAGTGACACAATTGTTTCTGACAGGCGGCGACACCACCGTACGTGGTTATGGCTACCACCAGATTGGCGCCCGTACCGTGCTCCACCAACTGTATGGGGGCCGTTATTTGGCTGTGACCAGTGTGGAGTGGCAGCGCCCTATAGTGCTGAATGGGCAGTTCAGCGATTGGGAAAGTACCTTGTTTGCCGATGCGGGTGCAGTGGGCGATACCCCGCGTGCCATGCGTCTGCGTACCAGTGTGGGGGCAGGCGTGCGCTGGCGCAGCCCGGTGGGGCCATTGCAGGCCGATGTGGCTTATGGTGTGCAAGATCAGAGCGTGCGTTTGCATTTGCGCCTAGGGTTCAGTTTTTAGCCTGCAATGACCGATTCTTCCCCCGTGTCCGCTTCTGCTGCCGAGGTGGCCCTTCCCGTACCAGAGACACCCCCACCCACCAAGGGGCGTGGCTGGCGCTGGCTGGCTGGTGGACTGCTGGCATGGTGCATGGTAGTGTTCTCAGTAGGGTGGACAACATGGGTTTGGATGGGGACGGATACGGCTTTGTCCACAACGCTGGAGTGGGCCAGCCGTTGGTTGCCCGCAGGCCAACAACTGGAGTTGCGTGGTGTGCGTGGTTCTCTGCGCAAGGGTGGGCAGGTGGATTGGTTGCGCTGGCAGGGGCCGTCTTTGGCCGTGGAGGTGCGTGGTGTGGAGCTGCGTTGGCACTTGGCCTCCTTGTGGCAACGGCATGTGCAGGTCGATCAACTGCATGTTGCCGATGTACACATCACAGCGACCCCCGAAACAGATAAACCCCCGCCAGAGCCATTGCAAGCATTGCTGCTGCCCGTCACGGTGACATTGCCGTTTCAGATAGACCAGATCGTTTGGGCGGGTCACACCCGATTGGAGGCTGGCGCTTTAAGGGGACGCTACGTTTACGACGGCAGTGCCCACCAACTAGACATTGAACGCCTTGCCTTGGCGCAGGGCCAGTACAGCGCCCAGGCCCGTGTGCAGGCACAGGCTCCTATGGCCTTGAGGGCAGATGTGCAAGGGCAGGTAAAAAACCCGTTGCCTCAAACGGCCCAGCCCCTGACTGTAGCGGCCCAAGCCCATGTAGAGGGCACCTTAGCGACTGCAGCGGCTCGGTTGTCGTTGCAGGCCAGTTTGCGCCCTGTGGTGCCGGATGGGGCTACCACCACAGGCATGGGTGCGGAGGTGGCGGTGCAATTGGCACCGTGGGCCATCCAGCCCTTGCAGCAGTTACAGGCGGATGTGCAGTCGCTCAATCTGGCGGCGCTCTGGCCCCAGGCACCACAAACTGCTTTGCGTGGGCAGGTGCAGGTACTGCCCGTCAGCCCAGGGTGGACGATGGCAGTCCAGCTTCACAATGATGCGGCTGGCCCTTGGGATCGGCAGCGGCTACCTCTGAGCCAATTGGATGCGCAGGCCCACTACGACGGCAGCCAATGGCATTTGCCACAGGTGCTGGCGCAGGTGGGTACAGGTCGGGTGCAGGCACAAGGCCGTTATACCCCTAGCAGCCACATGGTACAGGGGAGTGTGCAGATGCAAAATCTCAACCCAGCCACTCTGCATGGGCAGTTGGACGCAGTGCCTTTGAATGGCTGGCTACGCGCCCAGAGTCAGGATGGTGTGGCAGTAGATTTCAGTGCCGATGTGCGTGCGGTGCCTGTGGTGTCTGCACGCAAGATGGTGAGGCTGCCGATTCAGCACATCCAAGCACAGGGGCGCTGGAAGGCTCCCACATTGGCGTTGCAGCGTTTGCAGGTAGATGCTTTGCAAGCGCGGTTGGAAGCGGATGGTTTGAGCCTCCTGTGGGGGCCAGCGCCTGTGGTGCGTGGCACCTTGGCGTTGACTGTGCCCGGCGCTCGGTTGCATGCCAGCGGGCTGCTGGGGGCGGCTCAGGGCAAGGGTGCCCTGGAAGCAGATGTGGCAGCAGCGGACCGATTGCTGCAATGGGTACAAGCCTTGCCCGGTGGTGCCACACTCTTGTCCCAGCAGCGGGTGCAGGGGCAGGCAAAGCTGGCACTCCACTGGCAAGGTGGTTGGGATGGTCTGTTGCACCGGCCAGTATCTCCTGCCCAAGCCACTCCTTTGCGTTGGGAGGCCACGCTGGCGGTGCCCACACTGCTGCTGGCACCACCTAGCAGCACCACAGAGAGATCCGCCCCTCGGCTGGAGTTGAGTGCTATACAGGCGCAGGCATCTGGCACAGCCTACAAGGCTACGCTGCGCTTGGATGCACAGGCTGGATGGGCACCGTACCGCGCCACCTTGCATAGCAGCATCCATGCGGAGCGTGGGGGTGGTGCTACCCCCAGTCCTTGGAAAGCCCAACTGGCTGCTTTGCAGTTGCAATTACAGCACCAAGACCAGTCTGGTGGCTGGCGCCTGAAACTCGATCAGGCACTGGAGGCGGTTTGGCATCCGTCCATCTCTCGGTCTGTGGCGGCTGTGTTGGATGTGGCAGCTGGTCAGGCCAGCATCACGGGGCCATTGCCTGGCACAGTGTCATTGCAATGGCAGCCACTGCAATGGCGTTGGGCAGAGTCGGGGGGGATGCAGTTGCAAACCCGTGGTCATTTGGCCGGTTTGCCTTTGGCTTGGGTAGATGCACTGGCCCCTGCCAAGGCGCCGATGCTGGCTGCGGCAGGCTTGGGCAGCCAATTGATGCTGGAGGCCGACTGGGATATTCAAACCCATCCCACCTTGCGCGCTCAATTGCAATTGCAACGCACACAAGGCGATTTGCATCTGCTGCATGATCAAGCTGCTGCCACGGCTGCTGGCTTGCGTGCAGCACGGCTCCGGCTGGAGGCGGTAGACGACAACCTGCGCGCCCAACTCGTGTGGGACAGTGCCCAAGCTGGTCAGGTACAGGTACAGGCCAGCACCCGGTTGCGGCAGCAGGATTCTGGCTGGGTCTGGCCTGAAGACGCCCCCGTGGCGGCCCATGTGCAGGCCCGGTTGCCCGATATGGGTGTTTGGTCAGTGTTGGCGCCTCCCGGTTGGCGCATCCACGGCACCTTAGATGCAGATGCCACCTTGTCGGGCAGCCGTCAAGCGCCCCGATGGCAGGGCCGAATCGATGCCGATCAACTGGCGCTGCGCTCACTGGTGGATGGTGTGGATTTGCAAGAAGGCCGTTTGCGCACCGTGCTGCGAGGTGATCGACTCGACATTACGGAGTGGTACTGGCGCGGAGGCAAGGGCAGTCAGGCCCGTATTGCGGGCTACAGCGGCAACCTGACCTCTGCACCGCGTGATCGGGGCAGTTTGCAAGGCAGCGGCAGTATTCGTTGGCACGATGCTGGCATTCACCTTGATTTGCAGGCCCAAGCACAAGCATTGCAGGTGTTGGTACGTGCTGACCGGCAGGCCAGCGTCTCTGGCACGGTGCGGGCGCAGTTGCAGCAGGGCCAGTTGGTGCTATGGGGCCAGTTGCAGGTAGACCGGGCCGCCATTTTGTTGCCCGATGCGTCGGCCCCCCGCTTGGGTGAAGATGTGGAGGTGCGCTCTACACACAGACGGCCCCAGATGACGGCCCGCCCTGCACCGTCTACTACTGTTCAGGCCCAAACTCCTAAGCCTATCGATATGGCAGTGACTGTGGATTTGGGACGTGATTTTGCACTGCAAGGCTATGGCCTGACCACCCGTTTGCGCGGGCAATTGGAACTGCGCAGCAGCCCAGTGCAGGGGATGCCTCCAAGGGTCACCGGTGAGGTGCAGACTGAACAGGGGCGCTACCGTGCTTGGGGGCAGATGCTTGATATAGAAACCGGCTTGTTACGCTTTAGTGGAGCACACGACAATCCGGCACTGGACATCTTGGCTATCCGTCCCAATATCAATGTGCGGGCTGGGGTGCAAGTCAGCGGGGTGGCGCAGGCACCTCGGGTGCGTTTGTATGCCGATCCCGAACTGACCGATGCCGAAAAACTGGCTTGGGTGGTGACGGGCCGCAGCAGTGCAGCCGGTGGTGCAGAAGCTGCTTTGCTACAGCAGGCTGCGTTGGCCTTGTTGGGAAAACAAGGGGTTGGCACAGGTGGGGTGGCCCGCAAATTGGGTTTGGATGAGATTGGATTCAAGGCACCTGATACGGGCAACGGAGCCAGTGCGGCAGCGATCACTTTAGGCAAGCGGCTGTCTAGCAAACTGTATGTGACCTATGAGCATGGCCTGTCGGGGGCCGTAGGCATGATTTCGGTTTTTTATGATCTGTCGCGCCGTCTGACTTTGCGGGGTCAGACAGGCACGCAAAGTGCGCTCGACATTATCTACACTGTGCGCCACGACTGATGGCAGTCTGCTACTGCTTACAATAGCGCACTGTACGCCTCCCCGTAGTTCAATGGATAGAACGAGTGCCTCCTAAGCGCTAAATACAGGTTCGATTCCTGTCGGGGGGGCCACGGCACTATTTCAGGCCGTTGCGCGCCATGTCAAAAGCCCCACCCCTCAGAGGGAGCAGGGCTTTTTTGTTGTCTCACATCACTTCATAGGGCACCATACCAGCTTACTTTTTTGTCGGTGGTTTTGTTGGTTCCTAAACACCAACAACCCACAGGCACCAACAAAGCACCAACAGAGGGGCGATGGTATGGCCCGGTGCGCGGGAAGCCCCGGAGTTCAGTCCGGGGTTGAGAGCAGGGATTAGCAATCCATAATCTACGTCATGGATTGCACCAAAACCCTGCGTCTGCGCATCAAAGACAAGCACGCCAAAGTGCTGGCGTTGATGGCGCGTGAGGTTAATCAGGTCTGGAATTTTTGCAACGAAACCAGCCACCGCGCCATCCGCGAGCGCCACCAATGGCTCTCGGGCTACGACCTGCAAAAGCTGACCAACGGTTTCAGCCAGTGCGATGGCATACACATCGGTTCGCCCACTGTGCAGCAAGTGTGTGAAGACTACGCCAAAGCGCGCAAGCAATTCAAAAAAGCCAAACTGCGCTGGCGCGTCTCCAACCCCCAGAGCAGCAAATACAGTCTGGGTTGGATTCCGTTCAAAGCGCCCGCTGTGCAATACAAGGCGGGGCAAATCGCTTTTGCGGGTCAGAAATTGAGCCTCTGGGACAGCTACGGTCTGGCAGACTACGAGTTGCGCGCTGGCAGCTTCAGCCAAGATACACGCGGGCGCTGGTACTTGAATGTGGTGGTGAAGGTGCAGGCCCAGGCCAGCGCGGGCACAGCCAGTGTCGGTATCGACTTGGGTGTGAAAGAGGCGGCGGTCACTTCTACTGGCGAACGCATCGAGGGGCGTTTTTACCGCAAGCTCGAATGCAAACTCGGTATTGCACAGCGGGCACACAAAAAACAGCGGGTGCGGGCCATCCATGCAAAAATTGCCAACCAGCGCAAAGACCTGCTACACAAATTCAGCACCGCAATGGTGAAACAAAACGCTGCCATCTTCGTGGGCGACGTAGCCAGCAGCAAGCTGGTCAAAACCAAGATGGCCAAGTCCACACTGGATGCGGGCTGGGCCATGCTCAAGACGATGTTGGAATACAAGAGCCATCAGGCCGGTGTCGTCTTTGAAGTAGTGAATGAAAGCTACACAACCCAGACTTGCTCGTGCTGCGGGGCCATTCCTGCCAGCAGTCCGAAAGGTAGAGCAGGTTTGCGAATAAGAGAGTGGAAGTGCAGCGACTGCGCAGCGGAACACGACCGCGATGTGAATGCAGCACGCAACATTCTCGCGGCGGGGCATCGCCGTCTAGCAGTAGGAATCCCCGTCCTTTAGGGCGGGGAGGATGTCAAAGCGATTATGTTTGTCTGCTGCTACCGGGTACAACTTCATAGCGCGCCGTGAAGGCGCGGTATTTTTTACGGCATCTGGCAGATGCCACAGGGCTTGGCGTAGCGCCAGGTCAGTGGGTGGCTGACGCTACTTGCAGGGCACCACGGCGAATCTGGTCACGCTCCAGTGATTCAAACAAGGCCTTGAAGTTGCCTTCGCCAAAACCTTCATCGGCCTTGCGCTGAATAAACTCGAAGAACACCGGCCCCAGCAGTGTTTGCGAGAAAATCTGCAACAGCAGGCGCTTCTCCCCGTTGGCCGTCGAACCGTCCAGCAAAATGCCGCGCGTCTGAAGTTCTGATACTGGTTCACCATGATGGGGCAAACGCTCCGACAGCATCTCGTAGTAAATATCGTTGGGGGCGCTCATCAACGGAATACCTGCCATTTGCAAGGCATCCACGCTCTTGAGCAGGTCATCGGTCTGCAAGGCAATGTGCTGGATACCTTCCCCATTGAACTGCATCAAAAACTCTTCAATCTGGCCGCCGATTTTACCCGCCTCTTCGTTGAGTGGAATGCGGATCAACCCGTCGGGGGCCGTCATGGCGCGGGAGGTTAGGCCGGTGTACTCGCCTTGGATGTCAAAGTAGCGAATCTCGCGGAAGTTGAAAATCTTTTCGTAAAACGCCCCCCAAAAAGCCATGCGGCCCTTGTAGACGTTGTGTGTGAGGTGGTCGATGCTGGTGAACCCGTGGCCTACGGGATGGCGATCGACCCCATCGATAAAGTCAAAATCAATGTCGTAGATGGACTTGCCGTCCTCATAGCGGTCAATCAGGTACAACGGCGCCCCACCAATCCCCTTGATCGCCGGCAGACGCAACTCCATCGGGCCCGTAGGGATTTCAATAGGTTGTGCGCCCATTTCTAGTGCCCGGGCATAGGCTTTGTGGGAGTCACGCACCCGAAAGGCCAGTCCGCAGGCACTGGGGCCATGCTCGGCAGCAAAATAGCCCGCCAGACTTTTGGGTTCGCGGTTGACGATAAAGTTGATATGGCCTTGCCGGTACAGCACCACATCTTTGGAGCGGTGGCGTGCCACCAACGTAAAGCCCATTTTTTCGAACAACGGCTCTAGTACGTTGGCGGTGGGGGAGGCGAATTCGACAAACTCGAATCCGCAAAGGCCCATAGGGTTGTCAAACAGGTCGGTCATGAGAGTGCAATCCAGAAATAAAGAACAAAAAGGCGGGTGTGCAATGTTTGTTCATCCCCGGTGGTGGCGCGCATGGCCGACCACGGGTGCTCTTGGCCAGGTGCATCCCAACGATGAGCACCTGAACCCGCAGGGGTTTATTCAGTTTCTGGATACCCACACTAGGCTCACACGGAGCGGCTGCGCGCCAGGGGGGGATTCTTGGCAAAATAGCGAGTAATACCTCGCATCAGTGCATCGGCCAATTGTTCTTGGTAGGATGCACTGCGCAGTTTGGCCTCCTCTTCTGGGTTGCTGATAAAAGCGGTCTCTACCAGTACGCTGGGGATGTCCGGGGCTTTGAGCACTGCAAAACCGGCCTGCTCTACGCGCGGTTTGTGCAACTTACCTACATTGCCGATTTCGCCCAGCAACACACTGCCGAGTTTGAGGCTGTCGTTGATTTGTGCAGTGGTGCTCATGTCCAGCAGGGCGCGCTGCACATGTTGGTCTTTCACCCGCACATTCACACCGCCGATCAAATCGGCCTGGTTTTCTTTATTGGCCAGCCAGCGCGCTGCTGTGCTGGAGGCAGCACCTTGGCTCAGGGCAAAGACACTGGCACCGCGGGCGTCTGGGTTGGTGAAGGCATCGGCATGGATACTCACAAACAGGTCGGCTTGCACCCGTTGTGCCTTTTGCACACGGGTGCCCAGTGGTACAAAAAAATCGCCATCGCGTGTCAGATAAGCCCGCATCGGATTGCCTGCTATGGTCGTGCGGTTGATGCGCTCACGCAGCAGATGGGCCACCCGCAGCACAATGTCTTTCTCGCGGGTGCCGTTGGGCCCAATGGCGCCGGGATCTTCACCACCATGACCAGGATCCAGCGCAATGATGATCAATCGGTCGGTTTGGCGATGGCTGGCGGTGGCGGGGCTGCTTTTGTTGGCTGGCGGTGGGGGCGGCGCAGGGCGTGTGTGGGCCGGAGGGGCTGGTTCGTCGTCGTGCTTGGCAATCAGATCGCCCAAAGGATCTACGGCCCCTGTTATGGGTTGGCCGTTGGTGGTGGCCGCTTTGGTTGCGGGTTTGCTGGCGGGTGGGTTTTGGGCCGACCTCGCATGCATGCTGGCCGAAGCGGTGGGGTCGCGCAGACGCTCGGCAATCAAGGCCTCCAGTGGGTCTACGGGGCTGGCTGGGTACAAATCGAGTACCAGCCGGTGTCCGTAGTCGGCTACGGGTGGCAGGGCAAACACCTGTGGTCGTGCTGCTTGTTTGAGGTCAATCACCAAGCGGACTACATCGGGTGCATTCTGGCCGACACGGATTCCTGCAATGTTCGGATCATCGGCACGCACCTTCGCGACCAGATCACGCAGTTGCGGGCTCAGCTCAATGCCTTCAATGTCTACCGCCAGTCGGGGTGGTGTGGTGATGAAAAACTGTTTGTTTTTGAGCCGGGTGTCTGACTCAATGGTCACGCGCGTGTAGTCTGCAGCGGGCCAGACGCGCACAGCCAAAATGCCTGCACCACGGGCTAACTGGCTTGCCCCCAGCAGCAGCACCAGACCACCACGCTGGAGCAGCGTGCGCCTATGGGTCAGTGGGGAGAGAGAGAGGTTCATGCCTGCAATCCTTGCAGCAACTGTTGTCCATGTACGGTATAGGCCTGCAGTGTGGCCTGCCGTGTTTCTTCGTCCAGGGCTTCTAGGGTGATAGCCACATCGGCCAGTGGCAGAACAGCTTGGGCTTTTTCTGGCCATTCGGCCAATTTCAGCCCTGGGCTGGCAAAAATGTCCCGAAAGCCAGCATCTTCCCATTCGCGGGGGTCATCAAAACGGTAAAAATCAAAATGCCAGATGGCTAAGCCTGCGGCTTGATGGGGTTCTACCACGGCGTAGGTGGGGCTTTTAATGCGTCCTTGCACGCCCAAAGCGCGCAACAAATGCCGCACTAGTGTGGTTTTGCCCGCACCCAATTCACCGTGCAGGGTGATAAAGGCATTGCCCAGCAATGGTTGGGCCGCTAGCCTTTGGGCAAAACGGGCCGTATCGTCTTCATGGTGCCATGTAACCACAGTAACAGGGGCTGTAGTTTCTACAATGGGGCAATGGTGGTTTGCAGCAGTCAACTCGTTCCTCAAATTCGGCTATGGGCGCGCGAATTGGGATTTTCCCAAATTGGCGTCGCGGGCGTGGATTTGTCCAGTGCAGAAACCGGGTTGCTACAGTGGCTGGCACAGGGGTTTCATGGTGAGATGCACTACATGGCCGCCCATGGTCTCAAGCGTGCCCGTCCTGCAGAGCTGGTGCCAGGCACCGTCAGTGTCATTACTGCACGCATGGACTATTTGCCCCGTACCGCGCCCGCAGGCTGGCAGTCCGTTGAGTTTGCCCGTTTGCAGCAACCTGCGCAAGGTATTGTCTCTATGTATGCCAGGGGTCGGGACTATCACAAGGTATTGCGATCGCGCTTGCAAAAGTTGGCCGAACGCTTGGCACAGCAGGTGGGGCCATTGGGGCACCGGGTCTTTACCGATTCGGCACCGGTGCTCGAGGCAGAACTAGCCGCCCGCAGCGGCCAAGGTTGGCGCGGCAAACACACGTTGCTGTTGAATCGACAGGCAGGCTCCCTGTTCTTTCTGGGGGAAATTTATGTGGATCTTGCCTTAGACCCCACAGAGCCCGTGAGCGCGCACTGTGGTCAGTGCATGGCCTGTATAGAGGCTTGCCCAACCCAAGCCATCGTGGCGCCTTATCGACTCGACGCCCGCCGCTGCATCTCTTACTTGACGATAGAACATGCTGGGCCTATTCCTGTAGAGCTGCGTCCCTTGCTGGGCAACCATGTGTATGGCTGTGACGATTGTCAATTGGTTTGCCCGTGGAACAAGTTTGCTCAACCTAGCATCCTGCCTGATTTTGATACCCGTGCGGTTTTGGCGGGCCAGCCACTGATTCACTTGTTTTCTTGGGATGAAGCCACCTTTTTGCGTCTCACCGAGGGGGGGCCGATCCGCCGCATCGGCCATGAGCGTTGGCTGCGTAACGTGGCTGTGTCTTTGGGCAATGCCTTGCGGGGCGCTGATGCCACGCAAGCCGTTGATTTATGCGCTGCCCTGCAAACCCGCAGTGCAGACGACAGCCCGCTAGTGCGCGAACATGTGGCCTGGGCGTTGGCACAGGCCGTAGGTAGGTAATTGCCCTGTTTACAAAGACATCTGCGCTTGAATTTCTCGGGCAATCGATTCCAGTGGTACGGCGCGCATCACTGCACCACGCTTGACGGCTTCTTTGGGCATACCGTACACAACGCAACTGCGCTCGTCCTGCCCCAGTGTCTGCGCCCCCACCTTGCGCATTTCTAGCAGCCCGGCAGCGCCATCGTCACCCATGCCCGTCATGATGACACCCAATGCGTTGGCGCCAGCACTTTTGGCTACCGAGCGAAACAGCACATCCACAGAGGGACGATGCCGGTTGACCAACGGGCCATCGACCACTTCGACAAAGTACTGTGCGCCGTTGCGGCGCAACAGCATGTGTTTACCCCCAGGGGCAATTAAAGCCCGCCCCGGCATGACGCGGTCATTGTTTTGCGCTTCCTTGACTTCTATTTGGCATAGGCCGTTGAGGCGGCTGGCAAACGCTGCCGTGAATTGTTCAGGCATGTGCTGCACAATCACGATACCAGGGCAAACACGGGGCAATGCCGTGAGCACCACCTCCAGTGCCTGTGTTCCTCCTGTAGAGGTGCCCAGTGCCACCACACGTTCTGTGGTCTGAATCATGGCGTGGCGTGCAGTGTCCACCGCAGGCAAGATAGCATCGGCAGTCAGCTTGTCCCTGGGTTGTAGTTTGCGCACATTGGCCCGCGCCGCCGCCTTGACGGCCGCTGTCAAGTCGTCACTGGCATCGGTGAGAAATTGCTTGAGCCCCAGCTTGGGCTTGGTGATGATGGACACCGCCCCTGCGGACAAGGCTGCCAAAGAGGTTTGGGTGCCCCTTTCCGTCAGGGTAGAGCAAATCACCACCGGCGTGGGGTGCTCTGCCATGATTTTTTTCAGAAAGGTGATGCCATCCATGCGTGGCATCTCAATGTCCAAGACGATGACATCGGGCCACTGGTTGGCCATGCGTGACATGGCCAAAATAGGATCAGCCACTGCGGCCAGCACCTGAATATCAGGGTCTGATTCCAGCAGAGCGGTCACGACTTGGCGGACGACGGCTGAGTCGTCTACGACAATAACTTTGATACGTTTCATGGCGGATGGGGGGGAAGCGAGGGCTTGACTTGGTGTGACCAGACATCCCCCGTGCTAACGTCAAAAATGATTTGCCGGTGGCCAATGCCAAACAGACTTTCTGAAACAATGGGGATGCCATGTGCCTGCAATAGTGTTCGGGCTGCTTCACCATTCTTGCGTCCGATGTGCATCAGACCCCGGCGCGTTTGTTTCGGGAACATATTGCCACCGCCAAAAATCTTGCTTTGACAGTGTTGGGGGTTGATGCCCGCTTGGGCCAGTTCGGCCAGCATCAGTTGCAGGGCTTCATCGCCATAGCGGGCGTCAAGTGTATGTACCCCGGTATCGATCAGGTGGCGGGTGGGCAGCAAAAAATGGGACATTGCCCCGAGGCGGCTGGCCGGATGCCACAGGGTGATGGATACGCAAGAGCCGAGCATCGTGCGTATCTGGTAGTTGGCATCCCCGACAAAATATTCCCCAGGCTTCAAAAAAATGTCGATCAGGTCGTTCAGGTGCGCCATGTCATGGGTTTTTGCGGTAAATCGATGGTGCCAACGTCTGGACGCTACGGGTGATGTCATTGAGGCTCTCGGAGTGGCCGATCAGAAAGTGCCCCCCAGGTTTGATGGCCGCAATCACGCGGGCTACCACCTCGCGTTTGGTGTCATCATTAAAGTAGATCATCACATTGCGCAAAAACACGATATCAAACAAGCCCAATGGGGGCAGAGGAGCATTGAGATTCAGTTGGCGGAAATGTACCTTCTGGCGCAGCCCGCGCTCAATGAGCAGCGTGCCTTGGTATTCCTGGGTGCCGCGCAAACAAAACCGGCGCAGATAGTCGATGGGGATATTGCGTGCCCGCTCCATAGGGTAATGGGCTTTGGTGGCCCCCTTTAGAACCCGGGTGCTAATGTCTGAGCCCACCACTTCCCAGGGTGTTTCAGTGCCCAAACTGTCGGCCAGTACCATTGCGATGCTATAGGCCTCCTCGCCGCTAGAGCTGGCGGCACTCCAGACCCGAAACATGGTGGTACGACCCCGAGCCGCCAACGCTTGGTGGCGCAGAAACTCAAAGTGTTTGGATTCCCGAAAAAAATAGGTTTCGTTGGTCGTGAGTAGATCAATCGCCGTTTGTAGTTCGGTGGGGTGGTGTCCGCTGTGTAGCAAACGAAAGTATTCGCTGTAAGTCTGGAGTTGATAGTGGCGCAATCGCTTAGACAGCCGTCCTGTGACCAAGGCTTTTTTTGACGCAGGCAAAGTAATGCCTGCCGAATCAAAAATGAAGCGTTGAAACAGCGCAAATTCTTGATCTGTCAGAACGGGTGTCATGCTGGCGTACGAACCGGCCAGGGCGCAGGCTTCAGGCACTCTGTGTGGGGGAGGCCAGCAAGGTATTGGTTGCTGCAGTGGTGGCCCGACCCATCGAGCCAATTTCGTCAATCGACAGTACCTCATTGACGTTGAGCAAAATCACAAAATGACCATTGACTTTGCCCATGCCTTCGATGAAGTCGGTGCGAATTTTGGCACCAAAGGCCGGTGGTGGCTCAATCTCGCTGCGAGGAATCTCTAGCACTGCATTGACGGCGTCCACCACCACACCCATATCGTGGCTCTCGTCTGCGGTTTTGACTTCCACAATCACAATACAGGTCTTTTTGCTGACAGCACCAGGTTTTTTGCCAAAGCGCACGGCCAAGTCCAGCACGGGCAATACCGCACCCCGCAGATTGATCACACCACGAATGCAATCGGGCATCATTGGCACTTCGGTCAAGCCGTTGTATTCAATGATTTCCTTGATGCACAGAATGCCGATGGCAAAAGGTTCACCATTGAGCAGAAACGTCAGATACTGCTGGTTTTCTTGGGCCGTCGTGCGGGCTGGTTTGGCCGGGGCTGGGGCGACTTGGTTCATGGCGCTGCCTTTCAGAACTTGGTGAACTTGCTTTCGTCAATTTCCGTATCGCTGGTGTCCAGCGTACCAGGGGCTGTGGAACCCGCCGATTCCATGAAGGCCTTGGCGGGCACAGCATTGCCCGGTTTGCGCCCGCTGGTTTTGCTGTGCGCTGCCCCCGCGGATACGGTGTGGGAGGCATGGGACACCGGTTTGTGTGCCAGATGGCCGCCGCCTTGGATTTTGAAAAAGGCCATGGTCTGCTGCAATTGCTCCACTTGGCCGCTCATCTCTTCGGCTGTAGCCGCCAACTCCTCCGAGCTGGACGCATTCTGTTGCGTGGTTTGGCTCAACTGGCTGATGGCCGAATTGATTTGCCCCGCCCCAGAAGATTGCTCCTCCGAGGCCGCCGTGATCTCTTGCACCA
>NZ_BAAGYJ010000006.1:0-150713 GCF_054779375.1 Giesbergeria giesbergeri
CGAACAGGACAGTGAAACGACTTCGCGCCGATGATAGTGCGGGTTCCCGTGTGAAAGTAGGTCATCGTCAGGCTCATTATTCAAGCTACCCCCTCTGATCTCTACGGTCAGAGGGGGTTCGCTTTTTGGGAATCTATTGTTGAATTTGCGAGAATTTCAGCATCTGGGGCATTTTTTTCGTGTCTTGGATACAGTGTGGGGCATTCTTCTGAATCTTTGGAGCGCCCATGCTGAATTTTGATTTTCAAAATCCTACTCGTATCGTCTTTGGTCAAAACCGTATTGCCGATTTGGCTACCTTGGTACCCGCACAAGCCAAGGTCTTGATTCTGGTAGGTGGTAGCAGTGCGGAAAGAACCGGCACTTTGGCGGAGGTACGTGCCGCCTTAGGTCAGCGCCAGCATGCCACTTTCAGTGGTATTGAGCCCAATCCGACTTATGAAACCGCGATGCGGGCAGTGGAGCAAATCCGTGCTGAGGGTTTTGATTTTCTACTCGCTGTTGGTGGTGGTTCGGTGATTGATGCTGCCAAGTTTATTGCAGCAGCGGTGCCATTTGTCGAGGGAGATCCGTGGGCTATTTTGGAGCGACGTGGGCGCAATATCAGCGGTGCGTTACCGTTTGGTACGGTGTTGACCCTGCCTGCTACGGGATCGGAGATGAACAATGGTGCCGTAATCACACGCCAAACTTTGGGCGCCAAGTTGGTTTTTAGTAGTGTTCATTGTTACCCTGCGTTTTCGGTGCTTGATCCGACCAAAACATATACCTTGCCTGCCCAACAGTTGGCTAATGGGGTGGTGGATGCTTTTGTGCATACAGTGGAGCAGTATCTGACTTACCCTGTGGAGGCGCGGGTGCAAGACCGCTGGGCTGAAGGGGTGTTGCACACTTTGATCGAGGTGGGGCCACGTTTGTTGTCTGCCCCTGAGCCGGTTTATGACGATCGTGCTAATCTGATGTGGGCGGCAACCATGGCACTCAATGGCTTGATTGGTGCCGGTGTGCCTCAGGATTGGGCTACCCACATGATTGGTCATGAACTGACGGCCAAGTTTCAGATTGACCATGCCCGTACTTTGGCCATCGTGTTGCCTGCTTTGTTGCAAGAATGCCGCCAAACTAAGCGAGAAAAGCTGTTGCAGTACGCTGAACGGATTTGGGGTTTGAACTCTGATGCTGGCACGGATGAGCAGCGCATCGACGCAGCTATTGTTTGCACGCGCGACTTTTTTGAGAGTTTGGGCATTGCCACGCGTTTGTCGGCCTATGGCATTGGCGAGGAAGCTATCGATGGCTTGGTGGCTCAGTTACAAGAGCATGGCATGGTCAAGCTGGGTGAACGGCGCCATGTCACTCTTGATGTGAGTCGGCGCATCTTGTTGGCGGCGTTATAAGCATACGTGGTGGGCTGCGTGCAGTTTGCAGGCTACCCGGCTAGACTGTGGTCAACCGAGGAGTTTTTGTATGCATCTGATCGATTCCATCGTGGCACAAGCGCAAGAGATGGCTGCCTTGCGCCGCGATATTCATGCCCATCCTGAACTGTGTTTTGAGGAGTGGCGCACTGCGGAGTTGGTAGCACAAAAGCTGACGGAATGGGGGATTACGGTTCAGCAGGGACTGGGTAAGACAGGTGTGGTGGGTATTGTGAAGGGGCGCGATGGTGGTACTTGTGGACGGGCGGTGGGCTTGCGCGCTGATATGGATGCCTTGCCCATGCAGGAACACAATCACTTTGCCCATGCCAGTCGCCACCCTGGCAAGATGCACGCTTGTGGTCATGATGGGCATACTGCCATGTTGTTGGCAGCGGCCCGTTATTTGTCTGAGCACCGCGATTTTGATGGGACGGTGTACCTGATCTTTCAGCCTGCTGAAGAGGGAGGGGGCGGTGCTCGTGAAATGGTACGTGATGGATTGTTCACGCAGTTTCCGATGGAGGCCGTGTTTGGTATGCACAATTGGCCTGGCATGCCTGCGGGGACGATGGCCATCAGTCCGGGGCCAGTGATGGCTTCGTCAAACGAGTTCAAGATCACTATTCGGGGTAAGGGTGGTCATGCGGCGATGCCGCATACTGGCATTGATCCGGTGCCAGTGGCTTGCCAGATGGTGCAGGCGTTTCAGACCATCATCAGCCGTAATAAAAAGCCGGTGGATGCAGGCGTCATTTCTGTCACGATGATTCATACTGGCGAGGCTACCAATGTGGTGCCCGATGTGTGTGAATTGCAGGGTACGGTGCGCACCTTTAGCCTAGAGGTGCTCGACATGATTGAACGCCGTATGCGCCAAGTGGCGGAGCACACTTGCGCTGCGCATGAGGCTAGCTGCACGTTTGAATTTGAGCGCAACTACCCCCCCACCATCAATGCTGCTGCTGAGACGGCTTTTGCCCGCACTGTGATGGCCGCGATTGTGGGCGAAGACAAGGTGTTGGTGCAGGAGCCGACGATGGGTGCGGAGGACTTTGCCTTTATGTTGCAAGCCAAGCCGGGTGCTTATTGCTTTATTGCGAATGGCGACGGCCAGCACCGGGATATGGATCACGGTGGCGGCCCTTGCACACTGCATAACCCGAGCTACGATTTTAATGATGGGTTGATTCCGTTGGGGGCGACTTATTGGGTGCGGTTGGCGCAGCAGTGGTTGGCTCAGGCCCGTTGACGTGGGTGGGTGTTAGTGGCGATGGTGGATTTGGGCCTGTAGCAGGCTGTCGATTTGTGCAGCAATTTCTGCTTCAATGCGTGGCGCAAACGCACTGAACAGAAAGCCCAGTTGGGCTGCGAGTTCAAACTGGTCGGCCCGCACTTGCAGTGTGCCTTGAATGCCTGATCGCTCAAAGCGTACGGTGTCTTGTGTATCACCGTTCAGGTAGTGGCAGCGTAGATCAAACTTGCGTTCGGCCTTGTGGGCCCATTGGCGGGCAATTTCACGGGCCTGGGGCAGACCCAGTTGGTGGTGGCGGTGGATATGGATCGCAGACATAAGGAGCGGGAGTGTACGGTGCTTGAGCATTAGCCACACCATCGGTTTATGCTGTGCTGGACTGTGGTTGTTTTTGGAAAGGCCTTTTATGCTGTACAAGTTCAAGTCTCGCGCTGCGGCTGATCTGATTTTGTTGGAGCCCCACGCCCATCGGATTTTGCACATTATTGGCAAAGATCCTGAACCCCAGGGCATCATCACCTTGGAGCAGTTGCCTGCGACAATAGCTGCACTACAAGCTGCCATTGCGCTGGATGAGCAGCAGTGCGCACAAGCGCGCGCTGCCCACCATTCCACCGGGTTGGACGACGCAGAGGCGGAACTGTTGGAGCGCAATACGGTGCATTTGCACCAGCGGGCCACGCCTTTGTTAGAGATGCTGCGCCGCTCTTTGGCCGAAGATCATGAGGTAATCTGGGGGCGGTGACAGAGGGTATACAGACACAAGAGCCCTGTCTCGGGATCGGAGACAGGGCGGTTGGGGCCGTGGCTATCTGGTGCTGTTTTAGTCGGCGTAGGTGCCTGCGGCCTTGATCACCACGCCCCATTTGTCGATTTCAGCCTGCACAAACTTTTTGTGTTCGGCTGGTTCGATGCGTTGGTCGGTGGCAACCACAGCACCCAAACCCTCTTGTTTCTTGATGAATTCTGGGTCTTTCAGCGCCGTTTTTAGTGCAGTGTTGATCTTGGCTAATACGTCGGCAGGTGTGCCTTTGGGGGCGTAGAGGCCATGCCAGATAGTGACTTGGAAGTCTTTGAGTCCGGATTCTGCCAACGTGGGCAGTGTCTTCAGCGAAGCTGTTTGTAGGCGTTGGGTGGTGGTGACTGCATAGGCTTTGACTTTCTGGCCCTCGATTTGGCTCGTGGTGTTGGTCGTTTGGTCGCACAGCAGGTCGATTTGCCCACCAATCAGATCGGTGATGGCTGGTGCTGTGCCTTTATAGGGCACTACCGTCATGTCTAGCTTGAGTGCACTTTGGTACATCAGGCCGCACAGGTGCGAGGCTGAACCCAGACCTGCATTGCCAAGGTTGATCTTGCCCTTGTTTTGGGCAATCCAGCCACTCAGCTCTTTGTAATTGTTGGCAGGCAGGTTGGGGCGGCCAATCAATGTCATGGGGACATCGTTGACGATGCCCAGATACTCGAAATCGTTGGGCACGCTGAAAGCCAACTTACGGTACAGGGATGGCATTGTGGCCATGCCGATGTGATTGAGCAGCAGGGTGTAGCCATCGGGGGTGGCACGGGCTACCCGAGCGGTGCCAATGGAGCTGCCTGCTCCTGCCGCGTTATCTACCACGACAGTAGCACCCAATGACTTACGCAGGGCTTCTGCCAGATCGCGGGCTACGCGGTCGGTGGGGCCACCGGCCGAGAATGGCACCACGATGGTCACATTTTTACCTTTGGCGGGAAAGTCGGTGGCTTGGGCACCGCTGGCCAACGCTACAGCAGATGCTACCAAGGTGAGCTTGAGCAAAGAGGACATGGAGATACTCCGAAAGTAGGTGAGCGATGATAGGGGCACAAGGCGTGCTTCAGACTGTATCTGTCAGTGAAATGCAAGCAAGTTGCTTAGGTGATTGCCCTACTTGAAATATTGGCTCTGATCTTGAGGCCCAGATCGATGCCCGAATCTTGGGTGGCTGCTTTTCCGAGGTTTGTGGTGCCACCCTGGTGAGCACAATCACCCTATGGTCTATGGCAATACGGAGAACCTTGGAGAGGGTTTATCCTTATGCTGGTGTTGCGCCTGGCAGTAGCTTGGGTATGTGTTTTTGGTGCTATCTCCAAACCGATGCAAGGAAAAAAATGAACTGGTTGAATCGATTGACAGTAGGTACCAGACTGCTGGTGGGATTCATGGTCGTGGCGGTGATTGGGGCCATCATCGGTGTGCTGGGCCTCATGGGAACCAGCAAGGTCAATGATTTGGGCAATGTGATGTATGAGCGTGATTTGATGGGCTTGCACCATGCAGCTGAAGCCAATATTCAACTCATGGCTGCGGCCCGTGCCACCCGCAGTGCCGTCTTGGCTACCAGTCAAGAGCAGCGCAAGGAATACATAGATGAGACTTTGCAGCGTTTCCAGAAAATCAAGAAAGAGCTGGAGCTGGCAGATGGCACGTTCTTCACCAGCCAGGGCAAAGCCACAGTGGCCGAAGCACGGGCTGCCCTGCAAGCCTACGAAGCCGATGCCAAGGTGGCTTTGACCTTGTTGCAGGAGGAGGCCTTGGCCGAGCCGCGTGGTTCGGTTGAGCACTTGTTCAAGGTGACAGTGCCATTGGCCAATAAGGCTGATGATTTATTGACAGCACTCGTAGTGCGCAAGACCAAGAACGCGCAAGAATTGGACAAGGAAGGGGACGAGATTTATGCCACGCTGCGCCTGTGGATGTTGGTGTTGACAGCAGCGGGCGTATTGACAGGGGTGGTGATTGGGGTGTGGATGACACATAGTCTCCAGCGTCAGCTCGGTGGTGAGCCCGGTGATGTGGCCCAAGCTGCCAACGCGATTGCGGCGGGAGATTTGAGTCACACCATTGATGACAGCCGGGCTGCCCCCGGCAGTGTGGTGCGGGCTATGCATGGTATGCAGGAGTCCTTGCGCACCATCGTAGGCACAGTGCGGGCTAGCAGTGACAGCATTGCTACGGGGGCAGGCCAAATCTCCAGTGGCACTGCCGATCTGTCGCAACGTACTGAAGAGCAGGCCAGCAATTTGGAGCAAACCGCAGCATCGATGGAAGAAATTGCCAGTACGGTGCAGACCAATGCCGACACGGCTCGGCAGGCCACGCAATTGGCCAACAATGCGAGCCAAACGGCCCATCGTGGCGGTGAAGTGATGGGGCAGGTGGTTACTACCATGGCTGACATCAACGAGGCATCGCGCAAGATTGCCGACATCATCGGCGTGATTGATGGCATTGCCTTTCAAACCAATATTTTGGCGCTCAATGCTGCGGTAGAAGCCGCCCGGGCCGGTGAGCAGGGACGCGGCTTTGCCGTGGTGGCCAGTGAGGTGCGTAGCCTGGCGGGGCGCAGTGCTGAGGCAGCCAAGGAAATCAAAGCATTAATTGGCAATAGCGTCGATAAAGTTGAGGCTGGTGGCAAGCTGGTGGATGCAGCAGGTCAGACCATGCAGAACATTGTGCGTGAGGTGCAACGGGTGACCGACTTGATTGCTGAGATCAGTGCTTCCACGGTAGAGCAGACCTCGGGGATTGGTCAGATCAGTGCTGCAGTGGCCCAACTTGATCAGGTAACGCAACAAAATGCGGCATTGGTAGAACAGTCTGCTGCTGCCGCTGACAGTCTGAACCACCAAGCCCAGCAGTTGGTGCAGGCGGTGGCGGTATTTAAGTTGGGTCAGCAGGAACGTGCCACACAACCCGCCTTGGCACCCACGCGACCAGCGTCACGCCAACCCACTTTGCCCCGCAACGGTACAGTGGCTGGCGCACCAGCCAAGGCGGTGCCCCGTCCAGCGGTATCTCAGGCGGCCCCCTTGACCCGTCCAACAGCTCCTGCTCTGGGTCGTAGCGCCACCGGCCCATCCCACGACGATGATTGGGAACAATTCTGAACGATGGCGGGCTTGGTGGGTTTACTGCCGGGCTGCTGCGCCACAAGCGTGGCAGAACCGGGCGAAGGCACTCTTGCGGGTGCTGCACTGTGTGCAGTGGTCATACAGGCCAATGCCGCAGTGCGGGCAGAAGTCGATATGATCATCTTTGAGGTCTACCGCACGTTCGCAACCGGGACAAATGCCTTTGGCTAACCGGGTCAGGGCTACGTCATAACTGAGTTCTTCACGCCGCTGGGCTTCGGGTTGTGCCTCCGCCAGCTTTTGTTGTTCCAGATACCGGTTGAGGGCTACGATGGCGTAGCGTCCCACCAGTACGGTGATGGCAATGCCCACCACATAACGCACATAGCCACCGTAGCTGGGCAGGTAGGGCACCAGTTCCACAAAAAAGGCAAACAGGGCAAAGAAGATAAAGCCCCAGACAAACGGCCAGTAGGTGCTTTGGCGTTTGCGCACAAACAACCAACCGGCCAGTGCCAGCAAGGGGAGGGTTAAGGCCAGTCGGTAGAGAAATACCCGCAACTCCACTTTGCGCCGCTGGGCATTGAGCTGTGTGTAGCCCTCGTTTTCTAATGCGCTCAGTTGCTGCTGGGCGGCGGCAGCGGCTTGGCGTGCATCCAACGCAGCCTGTTGTTGGGCCTCTACTGCGCGTTGGGCTTGGCGTTCGGCTTGTTTGAGTAGGTCAAGGGCTTGGGTGCGTACCAGTACCTCGGGATCGTGGTCTGATCGTTGTGTCACGCTGCGCGTTGCCAGCCAGTGTTGTAGGCTTTCGCGGGTGGTTTGCACCTCGCCACGGGCCTTGTTGCGTTGCAATTGTGCTTGCTCCAGTGCGGTCTGGGCATCTTGCTCGGCTTGCTGTGCTGCCTTGACTTGGTTGCGCAGGGCTTGGGTGCTTTCTTTGTCTAGAAAGTCATCTAGCCGCAGTGGTGCTTCTACCTTGGGCAAATCCCCCACCACGGTGCCGCCCAGTCCAATGAGGAAGCTGGCAAATACCAAGGACACCAACCATAGGCCCCGGCGAAACCATTTTTCAGAAAGGCGCAATGCTTTGAGCATGGTGTGTTTCCTTCACGGGTTTATTGTTCAGCCAACACCACTGGGGCTTGGGCCAGCTGCGTTCGTTGTAGCCAAGCCAGTACGGAATCGGCGGTAACGGTGTCGATGCGCCCAGCCAGACGTTGGCGCGAGGGGTGGTCGTCAAAGGCAATATGGGCCGAGGCGGCGCGTGCCCCCATGCGCCGCCAGGCTCCAATCTGCAAGGTGCTGGGGGTGTAGCCCTTGAATTGCAACCATGCTTGGGCCTGATCACGGGTGTGGATGCTGCGCGGCTCTATGGCGGCGGCCAGTGTCTCGATGGCCCATTGGTTGGATTGTTGGTAACGTTGCCCCCAAACATAACTGACGAGGCTGTAGGGCTGGTGCTGCATCAGGGTAGCGCGGCCATTGTCTTGGAGCAGGGCGTGCAGGGCTTGCTGCACCGCCGGTGTGGGGATGGCCCAAACGGCCTCATAGCGCCACAGGTCGTCTAGGAAGAATTCGCCTAAACCTTGGCGATACAGCGTACCAACAGCGGTACCGCAGCGGTTGAGCTTGTGAACCACCCGCCAAGTGCCCGCTGGGTTGCGGTAGGCCCAGCCCAGATGGGAGTAGCGCAAGCCATAGGCGGTAAGGTCTTGCCCGGCCCGCCCCAGCAGTACGACTTGGGTGCCTGTGCGGGTGTGTTCTGCTTCTAATGCCTGTGCTGTGCGTTGTGCCAGCGCCATGCTGCGCGTAATGGTTTGCGTAGTAGGGGGCTGGGCCGGTTTGCAGGGGTGACCCGCATAGGCTTGGGGTAGGGCCAGTAGCAGGGTGACCAAAATAGTGTGCTGGTGTATGGACATGACAGCACTTCCTCTTATAGGGGCTCGTTGTATAGCAACGCCTTGCCCAGGGTATTGGGTATAAAAGCCAACACCTCACCAGCCACCGATAGGATCACCCCGGTACCAATCACGCTACAGGCTACGGCCTCTCCAACTGCACGGGCTGAGGCCACGCCAGCTCTGGCACTGACTTCGATACTGACTCGTGCTCCATCAGACGCACGCTCTAGCACATACACCGTGCCTACAGCAGACACCTGCACCGCTTGGATGGTGAGAATGGCACCAGCGATTGAGAGCGCCGCCGGTAGTACGACCGAGGCCTCCGCCAGTGCAACACCTGTAGAGACGGTACCGACCACCGAGGCCAACGGCAGCAGCGACAGGGCTACCGAAGCTTCACTCTGTGCCTGCACTGGGCTGGCAGTCCACAACAGGCCGCAAAGGCTGGCCGCCAGCAGGCAGCGGCCCAGAGGATGGGAAAGAGGGCTGGTGAAAGACATGATCAACTCCTGTAAGTGGGAAGGGGATGCAGGGCATTCAATCGAGCGGCGCAATATCGATGGAGGCGGCATCGCGGCGGCCTTGGAGACGGGCTTCACGCAGGTTGGCCTCGTGCTGGTCGCGCAGCATTTTGGCTAGCGTGAAAGCGGTGGTGATGAGATACAGCCAGCTCACCCCTAAAAATGCTTTGTAGGTAACGTTGATGTCCATGCCCAGCAGCCCCCAGCCAGTGAGCAGCATGGCGACAGCAAAGCCACCCCAGACCACAAAGCGCCACATGGGGGTATCGCCCGTACTGCTGCCACGGCGGCCACCTTCGTTGTCGCGGATAAATTTGGACAGACCAAATACCGCAGTCAGGCAAAACACATAGCCCATCACCATGAAAGCTTGCTCCAGTGGCTCGCCTGGCAGCCAAGCCAAGCCCACAGCACACAGGAAAACGGCAATGCCAAACGAAATCCAGACCTGCAATTGCCAGGCGCGTGAATCGCGTTGTACAGAGGGGAGGGGTGGGGTGGCCATGCTGGTCTCCGCGAAGGGGTTGAACATGGCGTGATAGTGCCGCTTTGTGCGGCCAGAGTCGATGAATTTGTAGGGCGGTATCGATCCGCTTTGCAGAAAGTATCTTAAATTGATACTTTCCTGCAGTATTTTTGCTATGAGGCCAAGGTAAGGGTACTGCCTTGGCGCAGGACAGTGCCTTGGTTGCTATGGCAAGGCACTGATGGTGCTCAATCGAGCTTGACGCCAGCAGCCTTGATGATCTCTCCCCAGCGTTTGGCTTCGGCACGGGCCAGTGTGCGGAACTGTTCGGGCGTACCTGGGAGGGCTTCCATGCCGAAGTCTTGCATGCGCTTGACCACAGCAGGATTGCCCAGTGCCTTGTTCAGGTCGGCATTGAGGCGCTGGGTTACGTTGGCGGGCAGACCCTTGGGGGCCAGAATGCCTTGGAAGGCAAACACCTCGGTATTGGGTACCCCCACTTCGGCCAGGGTGGGCAAATCGGGCAGAGTGGGCACCCGTTTGGCAGAACCGATAGCCAAGGCCCGCACTTTGCCGGATTGGATCAGTGACAAGCCTGATGCCAAATCCAAGAACATGCAGGGCACTTGGCCCCCCATGACATCGGCCATTGCTGGGGCTGCGCCCCGGTAGGGGATGTGCGTGAGGAAGGTTTTAGTGCGGTTCTTGAACATCTCCATCGCCAGATGGTGCGGTGACCCGTTGCCGGGGGAGGCATAGTTGATCTTGCCCGGATTGGTGCGCACATAGTCCAGAAACTCCTTCATTGTCTTGGCTTCGAAGGAAGGATGCACCACCAGTGCCAGCGGAAAACGGCTGATGCCACCGACATAGGTGAAATCTTTTTCTGGGCTGAATGGCAGCTTGCTGAACAGATGTTCGTTGAAGGCGAGTACGGCATTGTCTGCCGACATGATGGTGTAACCATCGGCCTTGGCGGTTGCCACGGCCTGGGCGCCGATGTTGGTAGAAGCACCGGGGCGGTTGTCTACCACGATCTGCTGTCCTAAGCTTTGGCGCATGGCTTCGGCTACGGTACGGGCCAATACATCGGTGCCACCGCCAGCAGGATAGGGGACAACCCAGCGAATCAATTGGTTGGGAAAATCCGCTTGGGCCTGGGCCCACGGGGCAACTGCGCTGGCACCAGCGCCAGCCAGAGCGGTCAATAAGGTTCTGCGTTGCATTTGTGTCTCCTTCAACTACCAAAGAATCGCTGTCGGTGTGGGCGGAACCACCCTGACAGCGCGTTTTGCCCTACGTTTCGTCAGGGGCGGCCATCGTCAATTCGAGTGTGCCAAACAGGTTGTGGCCATCTCGGCCTTTCATTTCGGCACGCACGGTGTCTGTGTGGCGTAAATAGGGGGTGCGAACCCGGCCTTGGTGCAAGGTTTCTATGGCCCGTTTATCGGTCAAACTGCAAGCCCCTTGGGGCCAGTCGGTTGGGCCTTGGGGCGTGGCGGTGCCTGAATGGCTGACGGGGCCACTACCCAATACGGCCCCTGCGTGCCACGGCTGTGTTTTGCACCCATGTGCCAGCAATTGACCGAAGTGAAAGTGCATGGTGGGGCCGGTGTCACACAGACCGATCTTGCGGCCATTGCAGGCCATTTGCAGTGTGAGGTGTACCCGTCCTTCTTGCCACGCTGGGCCCAATTCGTCTGGTGTGATGGCAACGGGGCTGCATGCGGTGCCCAGTGGGTTTGCCAACCATTCGGACGTGGCCGCTGCGTGGGGTGTTGGTGGGGGCAAAACCACACTGCCCGTGAGCATCAGCAGGCGCACGGCGGTGAGGGCTTGTGCAGGGGAGCTGCCACGGGGAATATCTCCCGTGATGACTGCCAGTCCTGCTTGCAAATCAAGACCTGGGGTGTGGCTGGGCAGTACTACCGTGTCTGTTGGCCCCCAAAAGGCGTCGCCGCTGCCGCAGTGCAGTTGCGGTTGGGTACGGAAATGGGCTGGCAAGGCTTGTTGGCGCAACTGGTATTGGCGCTCTTGTGCTGCCAGATAGGCGGCGGCTTGCGACCAATGGTAGGCCCGTGGCAATGGTGCCAGGCACTGGCGCGGATCGAAGGGAAAAGGATGGGGGGCGCGGTGGGTGTTGAGCTGCACATACAGATCATGCAACTGGGGCGCTAGAAAATCCCAGTCGTCTAGCACCTGCTGCAAACGGCTGGCAACACCAGTCGCATAATGGGCCAAGCCCAAATCCCGAGAGACAACCACCAGTTGCCCATCGCGTGAGCCATCCCGATAAGTGGCTAGCTTCATGGCAAAAAAGGCTTTTTGGAGGTCAAGGTCACAGGCTTGCTAGCGCAAATTACGCTTGAGTAAATTGATTTAACTAAACAAAACATCAAAATTCTATTACACATGGACAAGGAACGCGCTGGCATCCAGTCGGTAGAGGTGGGTTTTGCCCTGCTGGAGGCGCTGACACATTCCCCCGGCCCCCTGATGCTCAAGGATCTGGCCGCAGCCGCCCAGATGAGTGCAGCCAAGGCGCATCGTTATCTGGTGAGTTTTCAGCGTTTGGGACTGGTAGTGCAAGACAGCCGCTCAGCCCATTACGATCTTGGCCCTGCCGCGCTGCGATTGGGGCTGGCCGCTTTGTCGCGGGTGGATGCGGTGCGCCTGGCCCGCGAACGCCTGCCTGCCCTGATGCAGGATATACAGCATACGCTGGCGCTGGCTGTTTGGGGTAACCACGGCCCGACCATCGTGCATTGGGAGGAGTCGCCCCAGGCGGTGGTAGCCAATCTGCGCTTGGGTGATGTTATGCCACTGCTGTCCTCGGCCACTGGGCGCTGCTTTGCGGCTTACATGGCACCAGAGGTGGTGGCACCCTTATTGCAAGCGGAGTTGGCGCGGGCTGCCAAAACCCGTCATCCAGACGTTCCCGTCAGCCTAGAGGCTGCGCAGATGCTGTTGCAGGAGGTGCGCGAACACGGTACGGCCAGGGTCGTGGATACCTTGCTGCCAAGCATCGTCGCTTTTTGTGCTCCTGTGTTTGATGCCAGTGGGCACTTGGTGTTGGGTATTACCACGTTGGGTTCCATTGCTACCTTCGATTCGGCCTGGGGTGGTGCGATTGATGCGCCCTTGCGGGTGGCAGCGTCTCATCTTTCCTACGATCTGGGCTATCGCAATACGCTATGAGCAGTTTGAGCATTCCCCATCCTTTGTTGTGGATCACCGCTGGTGTTTTGGTAGCCCATGCCTTGGTCTTGCAGGCGATGCCACTGGCTACCGACGATATTGGCACAGCACCGCCAGTGCCGGTGTTTAGCACCCGTACTGTAGAGGTGTCTGCGCCTGTGGCCAAGCCCGTGGTTTCTCCACTGGCAGGGGCATCGGTAGCTGCGCCACCCCAGCGCAAAGGGCATCTGGCCCCTGCACGCCAGCACCCAGCCATAGCCGTCACACCGACTCCATCGCCACTGGTGGCAAGCGCCATCGCCACCGATGATGGTCATGCTTTGGCTGCAACAGTGGCCGATCTGCAAGAAGAAACCAATTTGGGAGCCTTGAGCACAGAACAGGCGCCTCCCGTGGCGACGACACAGGAGCTGCATGCCGCTGCTACTGTTGCGCCCAGCCCTGTGGCCGACCCCATAGAGACGGTGGCTGCTGCCGTGTCGGGGCAGGACATCCTTTGGGCGGCCGCAGGCACTCGCCAGCAGGCACAACGCGGCACTGTGCAGGAGGCAGCCAGTGCAGTGCCGGTGCATATCCCGGCACCACAGCGGCTGGAGTTTGATGTGGTGGGGCAGTCGAAGAAGTTTCAGTATCGGGCTACTGCCGAACTGCTATGGCAACACGATGGTACGCATTACCAAGCCCGGCAGGAGATCAAGGTGTTGTTCTTGGGCTCGCGCACCCAGAGCAGCAGTGGCACCATCACCCCCAGTGGCTTACAACCACTGCAATTTGCCGACCGTTCTCGCCGTGAACAAGTGGCCCATTTTGACTATGAACAGGGGGTTGTTCGCTTTAGCACCGATACCCCAGAAGCCGTATTGCTACCCGGAACGCAGGATCGGCTGAGCGTGTTTATCCAGATAGGCGCTTTGCTGGCAGCAGCTCCCGAACGCTACCGAACGGGCACGCGCCTCCAGCTAGCGACGGTGGGCGGGCGCAGCACCGACCGTTGGACTTTTCGCATCGAAGGCACCGAAACTTTGGAGTTGCCCAGTGGGCCGATGAGCACCCTGAAATTGCAACGCCTACCCCGCGATGCGCAAGACGACGAACAGCAGGCCCAATTGTGGCTGGCCCCCAGTTTGGATTATTTGCCTGCCCGCATCCGATTGACGCAAGGTCAAGGCGATTTTGCCGATTTGCGTTTGCGCGGTCATGGCAAGCCCTGAACAATGCGGCCTATTGGCCCAAAAAACCCTTGAACTGTGCTGATACGTTGTTATCTGAGATATTGATGGACTACCTCTCTACCAACCCGGAAAACGCCATGCACATGCTCTACGACTCAGACTCTTTTGTGGTGGTTCATCTGTTGGCCGATGCTGTGGAGCCCGCCGCTGGCGATGCCGCACCCGTACCTCGGCTGGCCCGGCACGGTTTTGAAATTGTGGACAAACGCTCGGGCAAAGAGGTGTATCTGGATGGCTCTTGGGCTGAGATGTTCCAGCAACAGATTTTGGCTTGGCAACGCAATACGCCTACACAGGAAGAGGTGGAGGAGGCACTGGATCGCTATACGGGGTTGGCGCAAAACCCTGTGATTGTGCATTGAGGTATTTGGCTACCTTGGCGACAGGCATTGACGCAGGCCCGGCATGAGCGAACAAGCAGCTGCCCTGCGGCGTGCCAAGCGCCAGGCGCTGGGTTTGTTGCTGTTGGTCACGGGGGTGTTCTGCGTTAGCAGTGTGTTGCCTAGCAGCCTATGGACAGAGGCATTGCAAGCCACTGCCGAAGCCGCCATGGTGGGCGCCTTGGCCGATTGGTTTGCGGTGCGGGCCTTGTTCCATCGCGTGCCAATTCCCTTCGTCGAGCGACACACGGCCATCATCCCGCGCAACAAAGACCGCATTGGCGAGAACTTGGCCACATTTGTCCGTGAGCGTTTTCTGGATCCAGCATCACTGGTGGGCTTGTTGCGCCGCCATGATTTGGTGGAACGGCTGGCCCAATGGTTGTTGGTGCCAAACAATGCCCGTTATTTGGGTCAACAGGTGGCCCGGATGTTGGCCGCTGCGCTGGAGGTGGTGCAAGATCGGCAGGTAGAGCACTTGATCCGCAAGGCGGCTCGGGCTTTGTTGGGACGAATAGACCTGACCCAAACCCTGGCCCGTGTGTTGGGGGCGCTCACCCACCAGGGCCGTCACCAGGGGCTGCTGGATGATGCCTTATTGCATTTGGTGGCCTTGTTGCAAAGCCCGGACACGCGTGGCCTGATTGCCCGCACCATTGTCCATTGGTTGAAAAAAGAGCATCCGCTCAAGGAAAAGATGTTGCCCACCGACTGGCTCAGTGATCAGGGGGCAGCCATGGTCGCTACTGCATTGGAGGGGCTATTGGCCGAAGTGGCACACAATCCACAGCACCAATTGCGTGACAAGTTTGATGAAGCCATGCAACTGTTTATAGCCAGACTGCAAAGCGACCCGGCTTGGGGGCAAAAGGGTGAGCAGGTGCGGCGCTATCTTCAAACCGATCCCACTTTGGGCCGCTATGTGCAGGAGTTGTGGCAAAGTTTGCGCAGCAGCCTGCAACGGGATTTGGCCAATGAGCAGTCGGCGTTGGCCCGCCATGTGCGCACGATGGGGCTGTGGTTGGGTCAGTCGCTGGCTCAGGATGCAGCCTTGCGCGATGCACTCAATGAGCGATTGCAACAGTGGGCGCACACCCTAGCCCCCGAAGTGTCGCAGTTTGTGGCCCAGCATATCCAAGACACGGTACGGCTCTGGGATGCCCAAGAGATGGCCCGCCTGATTGAGCTCAATATTGGCACCGACCTGCAATACATCCGTATCAATGGTACTGTGGTGGGCGGGCTGATTGGGCTGGCCCTGTTTGGTTTGTCACATGCGCCAGCGATTTGGCGGGCGCTATGAACACCATGAATGTGGTGGGGCCGTTAGCGGAAGATGACGGTCTTGTGGCCATTGAGCAGCAAGCGGTGCTCGCTGTGCCACTTCACGGCCCGTGCCAGCACTTGGCTTTCGGTGTCGCGGCCCCGGGCCGTCAGCGTTTCCACTGTGTCTGTGTGGTCGGCCCGTGTGACGTCTTGCTCGATAATCGGGCCTTCGTCCAAATCTGCCGTCACGTAATGGGCCGTAGCACCAATCAGCTTCACCCCCCGATCATGCGCTTGGTAGTAGGGCTTGGCTCCCTTGAAGCTGGGCAAGAAGCTGTGGTGAATGTTGATGGCACGGCCTTCGAGCTTGGTACACAGGTCATTCGAGAGCACCTGCATATACCGTGCCAACACCACGAGTTCGGCGTTTTCGGCCTGGATGATTTCGTACTGCCGTGCTTCGGCCTGGGCCTTGGTGGCAGCGGTGACTGGAATATGGTGGAAAGGAACGTTGTAACTGGCTGCAAGCTGGTAGAAGTCGCGGTGGTTGCTGATGATGGCGCGGATATCGACAGGCAGTAGCCCCGATTTCCAGCGAAACAGCAAGTCGTTAAGGCAGTGGCCTTCGCGGCTGACCAGAATCACGGTGGGCATGGGCTGTGCTGTGGCATGCAGGCTCCAGTGCATCTGGTGGTGTTGGGCAAAGCTGGCCATGTGCTCAGACAGAGTGGCATGGTCATGTTGGGCACAGCCAAACTGCACCCGCATGAAGAACAGGCCCGTAGCAGAATCGTTGTACTGGGCGGCTTCTTCAATGTTGCCGCCGTGTTCCAACAAAAAGCCCGAAACGGCATGTACCAGCCCTAATCGGTCAGGGCATGAAAGAGTAAGAACGTAGGCTTGGGTCATAGCGACAGGATTGTCGCAGCATGATCTGGTAAACAAGGGCGCAATGGGACTATTGATGGACAAAAGCCGTGAATCTGGAGGCAAACGGGCAGTGCAGGGTCTACTGCTGTACTTTGCCGTGGGCGCAGGCTGGGTGCTGGGCATCAACCATCTATTGGCTGGTTTGGCCACCAATTCTGTCGAGGGTGCGCGCTACCATATCTTGGCGGACAGTCTGTACCTGTTAGTCACTGGGGGCATGGCTTGGTGGTTGCTCCAACGCAGCGACCATGCGCGAGCGCGTGCCTTTCGGCGTACGGCCCTGATTTTGCGCCACGCCCCAGCCGGTATTGTGCGCGCCGACAGCAACGGCCAGATCCTATGGGCCAACGAGCGCATGTGTGAGTTGACCGGCATGTCTTTGGAGGAGTTGCGCCAGCACCAGTTTCGCAATGTCGTGCAGCCTGCGGACAACAGCTGGGCCGAGCGCCAACGCGCCCGCTTGCTGGCGGGCGAGATTGATCACTACCGAGGCGAGCGCCAATGCCGCCGGCCCGACACCGGTGTGATCGTGCCCGTGATGTGTACCGTCACGCTGGTGCCCCGCGCAGCCAGAGAGCCTGCCCATCTGATCTGTGTGGTGCAGGATATCAGTGACAGCCATGCGGCACGGGCCGCTCTGGAGCGCAGCGAGGCGGGGCTGCATCTGGCCCTTGAAGGCAGCGGCAGCGGCATGTGGGATTGGGATTTGCGTACCCACCAAGGCACGGTCTCTCCCAGCCTAGAGCGCCTGTTGCGCTACCAAGGCGCTGATTTTTTGCATGACTTCTGTTTGCGTACGCGGTTGCATCCCGAGGAGCGTAAACGGGTGCTGGCCGCTGTGCGCTTGGCCGTTGCCACTGGCGATCCTTTTCACCAGAGTCTGCGCTTGCGCTGTTTTGATGGGCAAGAGCGTTGGTTTATGGCCCGGGGCCAGCGCCACTTGGACGCTGCGGGGCAGCCCGAGCGATTTTCAGGCATTCTGACCGATTTGACCCACAGCTATATGGCCGAGGAGCGTCAGCGCCTTGCAGCCACCGTGGTAGACAACACCCTCGAAGGGGTGGTCGTTACGGATGCGCAGAGCCGTATTTTGTCGGTGAATGCAGCGTTTACGCGGGTGCTGGGCTACACCGAAGACGAGTTACTGGGCAAAACGCCGCGCCAGTTCAAGTCTGGACGCCACGACCAGGACTTTTACCGGACGATGTGGGCCACCATGCACCGCACGGGCCATTGGCAGGGTGAAATCTGGAATCGGCGCAAGAACGGTGAGATTTTTCCCGAGCACATGTCTTTGAGTGCGGTGCGCGACGATGCGGGGGCCATTACGCATTACGTTTGCATCTTCTCTGACATCTCTGAGGCCAAGGCGCAACAAGAGCGTCTTGAATACTTGGCCCACCGTGATGCCCTGACGGGGCTCTCCAACCGTGTCTGGTTTGGTCAGCAATTGGAAGGGGCTGTGGCGCAGGCACAGACCCGTGGTGAACATTTGGCCGTGCTGTTGATCAATCTGGATCGGTTCAAGGATGTCAATGACAGCTATGGCCATGCCGTAGGCGATGAGGTGCTGCAACACTTGGCACGGCAGGTGCGCAGTGCCTTGCGCCCAGGGGATCTGCTGGGGCGGCTGGCCGGTGACGAACTGGCTGTAGTGGCCCGCAATTTGCGTCATGCCGATGGGGCCGCAGCGGTGGCCCGCCAACTGCTGGCTGCGGTAGCTGAACCTTGGCATTCTCCACAGGGGTTGGAAGTGGTGGTGGGGGCCAGCGTTGGTATTTGCCTGTACCCTGAGCATGCCGACAGCGCCGAGTTGCTGTTGCAAGGTGCCCATGCAGCCGTTTATGGTGCCAAGGCACGGGGCCGGGGGGCGTTGTGCTTTTTTGCCGAAGAGATGACGATTGCAGCCCGCGAACGATTGGAGTTGGAGTCGCGTCTGCGCCAAGCGTTGGCGCAAGAGCAGTTGGAATTGCATTACCAACCGCAAGCAGATATCGTCACGGGCCGTATCCTTGGTGCCGAGGCTTTGCTGCGCTGGAATGACCCACAAGAAGGTGCCATCTCTCCAGCCCGCTTTATTCCGGTGGCCGAATCTTCGGGCTTGATAGCACCGTTGGGTGAATGGGTGTTGCGCCAAGTGTGTCAACAGGGCAGGCGTTGGCTGGATGCTGGCTTGCCTGCCGTGACGCTAGCGGTCAACGTCTCGCCCCGGCAGTTTCAGCTCACCGATCTGGTGGCCAGCACCCGTGCCGTACTGGCAGAGACCGGCTTTCCTGCCAGTCATCTGGAGTTAGAAATCACCGAAAGTGCCTTGGCCGAGCGTTTTGAGGAAGTGCTCAAGGTGCTGGAAGGCTTACAGGGGCTGGGGTTGCATTTGGCGGTGGATGACTTTGGCACGGGTTATTCTTCATTGGCCCACCTCAAGCGTTTCCCGATTGATGTCTTAAAGATCGACCAGAGCTTTATTCGTGACATTCCTCACCACAGTGATGACATGGCTATCAGTGCTGCCATTATTGCGATGGGGCACAGCATGACGCTGAAAGTGCTGGCCGAGGGCGTAGAAACCGAAGATCAATTGGCCTTTCTGGTAGAGCGTGGCTGCGACAGCTACCAGGGCTATTTGCTCAGTCGTCCATTGCCCGCTGATGAGTTTGCTCTGCTGCTACAGCAGCAAGCGCAGACTGTGGCGCCCAACGCAGAAATGGCAGCAGTGGGATAATCGGGGGCTTTGTCGGTGCCTAGCGTGCGTGCCACCCACACCCGACAGACTGGGGTGCCATTGCGCCGCCCCAGCTACCTATTCCCCATCTTTTTGATCTTTGCAGGATTCCCCCATGAAACGCGAAAACCTCGGCCGCGCGCAGGACGTTACGGCTACCCAGCCCATCAGCCTGGATGTACTCAAGGAAAAATACCTCAAGGCCGGGGAGACCAGCGCCGAAGATTTGTTTCGCCGTGTCGCCCGTTCCTTAGCCAGTGTGGAAAAGGCCGAGCTGCGTGAACAATACGAAGCCTTGTTCCTGGCCAACTTGCACGCTGGTGCCATTGGTGCAGGGCGCATCATGAGTGCGGCGGGCACCGACATCCAGGCCACCTTGATCAATTGCTTTGTGCAGCCTGTGGGCGATTGCATCCAAGGTATGGACGATGAGGGCTTTCCGGGCATCTATGAAGCCCTGCGTGAAGCTGCCGAAACCATGCGCCGGGGGGGTGGCGTGGGCTACGACTTCTCCCGCATCCGCCCACGTGGTGCGGAGGTCAAGGGCACCGCCTCGATGGCGTCTGGCCCATGCAGCTATATCAATGTGTTTGACCAGTCTTGCTCCACAGTAGAAAGCGCGGGCGCACGTCGGGGGGCGCAAATGGGCGTGTTGCGCATTGACCATCCCGATGTGCTCGATTTCATCACTGCCAAGCGTACGCCAGGACGCTGGAACAACTTTAATGTCTCGGTCGGCGTCAGTGATGCTTTTATCGATGCTGTGCAAAATGACCAATCCTGGGAGTTGGTGCACAAAGCATCTCCCGGTGCTACCGTGTTGGCTGAAGGTGCCTACCAGCGCGAAGATGGCCTGTGGGTTTATCAAACCGTGCAGGCCCGCGATTTGTGGGACACCATCATGAAGTCGGCTTACGATTTTGCCGAACCGGGCATTCTGTTTTTAGACCACATCAATACCGACAACAACCTGCACTATTGCGAAGCCATTGCCGCCACCAATCCGTGCGGCGAGCAGCCGTTGCCGTCTTACGGCTGTTGTGACCTCGGCCCTATCATCCTGACCCATTTTGTGCGCAGCCCCTTCGGCTTTGATGGGGCCCCGAGCTTTGATTTTGACGCCTTTGAGAAGTCGGTAGCTCTGCAAGTGCGGGCGCTAGACAATGTGCTGGACGTGACTTTTTGGCCCCTGCCACAGCAGCGTGACGAGGCCCACGCCAAGCGCCGCATTGGTGTGGGTTTTACGGGTATGGGCAACACGCTGGCTATGCTATGCCTGCGCTACGACGCCCCCGAAGGCCGTGCAATGGCCGCCCAGATTGCCGAGCGCATGCGCAACGCTGCCTATGCCGCCTCGGTGGCGTTGGCGCGCGAGAAAGGGGCGTTTCCCCAGTTTGATGCAGAGGGCTATTTGGCTCCCGGTACGTTTGCCAGCCGCCTGCCCGCCGCGCTGCAAAAAGACATCCGCAAACACGGCATTCGCAACAGCCATTTGTTGTCGATTGCGCCCACTGGCACGGTGAGTTTGGCGTTTGCTGACAACGCCTCCAATGGCATTGAGCCGCCGTTCTCTTGGATGTACAAACGCAAAAAGCGTGAGGCCGATGGCAGCACCTTGGAATATGCCGTAGAAGACCATGCTTGGCGCTTGTACCGTGAGTTGGGTGGCGATGTGAACAAGCTCCCCGAGTATTTTGTCTCGGCGCTGGAGATGTCTGCGGGCGATCACATTGCCATGATGGAAGCGGTGCAACCCTTTGTCGATACCGCCATTTCCAAAACAGTCAACATTCCGGCCGACTATCCCTATGAGGATTTCAAAGGCCTGTACCTACAAGCTTGGCGCGCCCGTTTGAAGGGGCTGGCTACCTACCGCCCCAACAACATCTTGGGTTCGGTGCTAGAGGTACACAGCACCACTGCGCCCGCTACCAGTGGCGCCGCTGCCGCTGTGACTGAAACCAATGCAGTACCGATTGACCCCATGCGCACCGTCATTGAAAGCCGCCCCAAGGGCGCATTGTCGGCGGTGGCAGAAAAGGTCGAATACTGGACGCAGGAAGGTAAAAAACGCCTTTATTTGGTGGTGTCGTTCTTGCCAGTATCCAATGCTGAGGGCACCGGCACCGTGGATCGCGCCATTGAGTTCTTCATGCCGGTAGGCCAGAGCAGCGAATCGCAGCAATGGATGACTTCCAGCATGCGTCTGCTTTCGTTGGCTGCGCGTGGGGGCTTTTTGGAACGCGCTTTGAGCGATATGCGCAAGGTGGTGTGGGACCGTGGCCCAGTACGCCTAGGCACGCACCAGAAGGCCGATGGCACCCAAGTGCCCATGTGGCACGACTCCGAAGTGGCCGCTGTAGCCTACGCTATCCAAAACATTCTGGCCCGCCGCGCCAAATTGCGCCAGCAGGGGGCTGCTACTCTGCCCCAGGCCGAGCCAGCCACCTTGGCACCGGCTGCGCCCCCAGTCATGGCGGGTAAAAAATGCGGTGAGTGTGGTGCCCATGCGGTCATTCGCAAGGATGGCTGCGACTACTGCACCCAATGCGGTCACTTGGGCACCTGCGGTTAAGACACGCATACAAAGAAACCAGCGCAAGGCTGGTTTCTTTGTAAATCCCGGTCTGTGGCAGGTCGGGCTAGTGGGCGTGTTTAGGCCAGCAGTGCATTCACACGCTTGACATAAGCGGCGGGATCATCGGGCAAACCGCCCTCGGCCAGCAAGGCCTGATCAAACAGAATGTGCGCCAGATCGTGGAAGTGCACGCTGCCATCGAGCTTTTTCACCAGTGCATGCTCAGGGTTGACTTCTAGCACGGGTTTGGTGTCTGGTGCTTTTTGGCCTGCCTGTTTGAGCATCCGTGCCAGTTGGGTGCTCATGCCATCATCTTGCACCACCAAGCAGGCTGGGGAATCGACCAAACGGGTGGTCACGCGCACATCTTCGGCCTTGTCTTTCAGGGCTTCTTTGAGTTTAGCCAGCATGGGCTTGAAGGCTTCGGCGGCTTCTTCCGCCGCTTTTTTCTCGGTTTCGTCTTGCAACTTGCCCAGATCGACCGCGCCCTTGGCTACGCTTTGCAAGGGGGTGCCGTCAAACTCTTGCAGGTAGTTCAGCGCCCATTCATCCACACGGTCGGTCATCAGGAGCACTTCGATGCCCTTTTTCTTGAACACTTCCAACTGCGGGCTGTTTTTGGCCGCGGCCAAGTTGTCGGCAGTGATGTAGTAGATGGCATCTTGGCCTTCCTTCATGCGGGCCTTGTAGTCAGCCAGTGAAACGCTGGTGCTGTCACTGCTGGTGGAGGCAAAGCGCAGCAGCTTGGCAATGCGTTCTTTGTTGCCAAAGTCTTCACCCAAGCCTTCTTTGAGCACAGCCCCAAACTCGGCGTAGAACTTGCTGTACTTGCCTTCTTTGGCTTTGTCGTCTGCATCCACCACATCGGTCACACCATCGGTGCCTTCAGCGGCTTCGTGTTTGTCGTGTTTGGCCAAATCTTCCAGCATAGACAGCACGCGCTTGGTGCTGCCTTCGCGGATAGCACGCACATCGCGGCTTTCTTGCAGCAGTTCGCGGCTCACGTTCAGTGGCAGATCGGCCGAATCAATCACCCCCTTCACAAAACGCAGATAGGTAGGCAACAGAGCTTCTGCCTCGTCCATGATAAAGACACGTTTCACATACAGTTTGACCCCCGCTTTTTTGTCGCGGTTCCAAAGGTCAAACGGGGCTTTGGCCGGAATGTAGAGCAGTTGCGTGTATTCGGTGTTGCCCTCAACCCGGTTGTGGCTCCAAGTGAGTGGGGCTTCAAAATCGTGGCTGATGGCCTTGTAGAAATCGGCGTATTGCTCCTCAGTGACCTCTTTTTTCGGCCGTGTCCACAAGGCGCTGGCCTTGTTCACGGTTTCCCAGTCGCCGGTCTTGACCATGCCACCAGGTTGGTCGTTTTCGCCTTCTTTCCATTCCTCCTTTTCCATCAGGATGGGCAGGCTGATATGGTCGGAGTATTTGTTGACGATGGACTTGATTTTCCAGGCATTCAGGTACTCTTCGGCATCGGCACGCAGATGCAAAATTACACTGGTACCCCGCTGGGTGCGGGTGATGGTCTCGACTTCAAAGTCGCCAGTGCCACCACTGATCCAGCGTACGCCCTCTTCCGGGGCCAGTCCGGCACGGCGCGACTCGACCGTGATCTTGTCCGCCACGATAAAGCCCGAGTAAAACCCAACGCCAAACTGGCCGATGAGCTGGCCTTGTTCTTTAGCATCGGCTTTTTTGTCCGCTTCTAGGCGGTTCATAAAGTCGCGTGTGCCGCTCTTGGCAATCGTGCCCAGGTGGTCGATGGCTTCTTGCGCACTCATGCCAATGCCGTTGTCAGTGATGGTGAGCGTTTTGGCTTCTTTGTCAAAACTCACGCGCACTTCCAGCTGGGGAGCGTCTTCGTACAGCGCATTGTTGTTCAGTGCTTCAAAACGCAGTTTGTCGCAAGCATCGGAGGCATTGGAGACCAGCTCACGCAGAAAGATTTCCTGGTTCGAATACAGTGAATGGGTGACCAGATGCAGCAGCTGGGCTACTTCAGCCTGAAAGTGCATAGTTTGTTTGCTCATAGGTTCTCTCCAGAAGACCAGTGTGTAAAAATGGCACAGATACAAAAGCGCCTTGCTAACAGGTGTTGGCGGGCGGCTGTGGCAGGCGCGCAGTTATGGGCATTGAGTGCAGTTTCAAGCCAGCCGATAGGAAGAAATTTGCGGCACAGCCTTGCTGTGTGGCCTCCGTTGCCCATTGTGTTGGGGGCATTGCGCAGGCAATTGCGTCGATACACGCTATAAGGACGTAGACTTGCTGCATTCAGCCACCATGCAGCCAATCATCCAACCCCTTGGTGCATCGGTGGTGTGTACATATAGGTCTGGCCTCGCTACGGGCCTTCGCAGCACAATACTCCCATGACCCTGACTGAACTCAAATACATCGTTGCGGTTGCGCGCGAAAAGCACTTCGGTAAAGCCGCAGATGCCTGTTACGTTTCCCAGCCTACGCTGTCGGTGGCTGTCAAAAAGCTCGAGGAAGAGCTGGACGTCAAGCTGTTCGAGCGCAGCGTGGGTGAGGTGGCGGTGACGCAGTTGGGCGAAGAAATCGTGCGTCAAGCGCAGAGCGTGCTAGAACAGGCAGCCGCCATCAAAGAAATTGCCAAGCGTGGCAAAGACCCCTTGGCAGGGGCTTTGACAATGGGTGTGATCTACACCATTGGCCCTTACCTCTTGCCCGAACTGGTGCGCCGCTCCATTGAGCGCACGCCACAGATGCCATTGCTATTGCAAGAGAACTTTACCGTGCGCTTGCTGGAGATGCTGCGCACGGGTGAGATCGATTGCGCTATTTTGGCCGAGCCGTTCCCCGACACGGGCTTGGCGATGGCACCGCTCTACGATGAGCCTTTTATGGCGGCGGTGCCCAGCACCCATCCACTGGCCACCCAAAAGAGCGTCAGTGCCGATGACCTGCGCAACGAAACCATGCTTTTGTTGGGGGCCGGTCATTGTTTCCGTGACCATGTGTTGGAAGTATGCCCTGAGTTTGCCCGCTTCTCCAGCAATGCGGAAGGCATTCGTAAATCGTTCGAAGGCTCTTCTCTCGAAACCATCAAACACATGGTGGCCGCTGGCATGGGCGTGACGTTGGTGCCCCGGATGTCGGTGCCCCGTGATGCCCTGATCAACACCGTGCGCCGGCGCAAAAGTGACGAGACCTATATCCGTTACTTGCCCATGCAAGAGGTGGACGGTAGCGCACCGCCCATGCGTCGCGTGGTGCTGGTGTGGCGGCGCAGCTTTACCCGCTATGAGGCCATTGCCGCCTTGCGCAATGCCATCTATGCCTGTGAGCTGCCTGGCGTGCAGAGGTTGTCCTAATCGGCTTTCTGGGCCAAAACGCCACAAAGGCGCTGGCTGCGCTACATTGGAAGCCTACCTTTTTTCAGGAGAAGCATCATGGCTAAGAGTCCCAAAACCACCGCCCCCGCTATCCATATTGGTATTAGCGACAAAGACCGTGCTGCCATTGCCCAGGGGTTGTCGCACTTGCTGGCCGATACCTATACGCTCTACCTGACCACGCACAATTTCCATTGGAACGTCACTGGCCCCATGTTCAATACCCTGCACACCATGTTCATGGCGCAGTACACCGAACTGTGGAATGCGGTGGATCCAATTGCCGAACGCATCCGCGCCCTAGGCCATCCGGCTCCCGGCTCTTACGCCGAATTTGGTAAGTTGGCCAGTGTGCCCGACGTGCCCACCAAGCCCCCCAAGGCGCTCGAAATGGTGCGCATTTTGGTGGAAGGCCACGAGGCGGTGGCTCGCACAGCGCGAGCCTTGTTTCCTGTGGTCGACAAGGCCAGTGACGAGCCCACCGCCGATTTGCTTACCCAGCGCCTGACGGTGCATGAGCAGACGGCTTGGATGCTGCGCTCTTTGTTGGAAGACTGAGATGGGTCGCCGCCCCAGCACGGTGCCTGCCACCGCAGCACCCACCGAAATCGAGATCAAACTGGCCCTGCCCGGTGCCGATCCGCAGGTGGTGGCTTCCGCTTTGGCAGCCAGTCCAGTGCTGGCGCGGCGCAAAGCCCAGCGCCAGACGGTATTTAGCCAGTATTTTGACACCCCTGATCAGGCGCTGCGTTGTCAGCGCACTGCTTTGCGTCTGCGCCGTTTGGGTAGCCCAGAGCAGCCACAGTGGCGTCAAACGCTCAAAACTGCCGGCCAAGGCGATTCTGCTTTCAGCGTGCGTGGTGAGTGGGAAATGGCTGTGCCTGGCCCGGCGCTGGTGCTGGAGTTACTGCAACATTCTCCCTGGCCGCAAATGGATGTTGATGGTACGCTGTCGGCTGCCTTGCAGCCTTGTTTTGTTACTGAATTTGAGCGCACCACTTGGGTCGTGCGCCAGCGTGACGGTAGCCAAATAGAGGTAGCCTTAGACATAGGCACCATCACGGCAGCCGGTCGCAGTGAGCCCTTGTGCGAGTTGGAGCTAGAGTTGCTCGCTGGGCCGCCCTCGGCGCTTTTTGCCTTGGCCAGCCGTATCGCTCGCACCGTTGCGGTGTTGCCCTTGGCTGCCAGCAAGGCCGAGCGGGGATTTGCGTTGCAGCAGTCGGCCATTGCGGCTCCTGTCCAGGCCCGGCCACCGCAACTTGTGGGGGCAGACACCTTGCGTGCCATCGCCCGGCGTGTATTGGGGGAGGCGTTTGCCCAGTTCACAGCCAATTTGTACCTGCTACAGCACAACGAAGCTCCAGAAATAGTTCACCAGGCACGGGTTGGTTGGCGTCGTTTTCGCAGCGTGTGGCGCATGTTGCGTCCGCTGCTGCCGGGCGTGGCCTTGCCGCCCTTGCAGGCATTGCAGCCCCTTTGGGACAGTCTGGGAGCTCTGCGTGATTTGGATGTGGCACGTACCCAGACCCTGCCCCCCTTGGCACAAGCTTACGCTGCTCAGCATCTGCATGGTGCTACAGACAGCCTCTCCAAGGAGTGGCAGCATCTGCAAGAGGTGTTCACACAGGTGGCTAGCCAAGAGCGGGCTGCTGTGCGCGCCGCATTGGTGCAGCCATCGGTGGGGGCCGCTCTGTTGGCTTTGTCCCATTGGCTCGAAACTTTGGATGGGCCGCTGATGGTCGGTGTGCTTTCACCCTCCGCCAAAGCCCAAGAGCGGGGCATCAAAATTCTGCGCCGCCGAGCGGTTCGGTGGTCTAAACGCTTAGATCAGGCTCTACGAGACTGTGAGCACGATCACACCCCTCAGGGCATAGAGCGTCAGCACCAAGTGCGTATTTGGGCCAAGCGTTTGCGCTATAGCGTTCAGGCTCTGGCGCCGGTGCTGCCCAAACGTTTGCAGCAGCAACACCGCGCCGCCCAACAATTGCAAGAGCGTTTGGGGGCGGCCCGTGATTTGTTGCAGGCGCGTCATCTGGTGGCGCGTTGGGGCGGCTCACCCTTGTGGCAGGCCTTCTTGCAAGGTGTGGCCGCTGCCCAAGCACTCAACAGCCCGCAGTCCTGACGCTGGTGAGGCGGAGATAATTCGCCTGCGCCGATGCAGGTGCCACCCGTGCCTTCTATCCGTCAATCACACCATTGGCTGTGGCGTGCGTGCGTTGCGTGCGGCAGTGTGCATTTCTGATTTTTCTCTGTTTGATTTCTGTTTCGCATGTCCACTGTGAGTCGTAGCCGCCTGTCTCTTTATCTCGATTTGATCCGTTGGGACAGGCCCGCAGGATGGCTGGTTTTGATCTGGCCCACGCTCAGCGCCCTGTGGTTGGCCGCTGGAGGGTTTCCTGGCTGGCATTTGTTGGTCGTCTTTGTGTTGGGCACCATTTTGATGCGCAGTGCTGGCTGCTGTATCAATGACGTCGCCGACCGTCACTTTGACCGCCATGTCAAGCGCACAGCCCAACGCCCTATCACTTCTGGTCAAGTGTCGGTGCAGGAGGCCATTGCAGTCGGTGTTGTGTTGAGCTTGCTGGCGTTGGCGCTGGTGTTGACCACCAATGTCGTTGCAGTCGCTTGGTCAGTGCCGGCTTTGTTGGTCACGGTACTCTACCCCTTTACCAAGCGTTTTCTGGCTATGCCACAGGCGGTATTGGGCATTGCCTTCAATTTTGGTATCGTGATCGCCTTTGCTGCGGTGCAAGGCACCGTACCGTGGTGGGCTTGGCTGTTGTGGTTGGGCAATTTGTTCTGGGTGCTCGCTTATGACACCGAGTACGCCATGGTAGACCGCGATGATGACCTGAAGATTGGTATCAAGACTTCAGCCATCACCTTGGGCCGGTTCGACGTGGTGGCTATCGTCGTGTTCTACCTGTTCTTCCTTGGCTTATGGCGGGTTGCTGTGGCACCCTTGGCCTTAGGAGGACTGTTTGAGATAGCAATGGCAGTTGCTTTGGCCCAGGTAGTTTGGCATTGGAAGCTGATCCACCACCGAACACGCGAAGGCTGCTTCCATGCTTTTCGCGTCAACCATTGGTTGGGGTTTACGGTCTTTCTGGGTATCGTGGCCAGCTATATCGTGCGCCATTGAAGCGGGAGGCAGCGGCTGCCAGTGCCAGTTCTGCACTGAGCAGGTTGCCCCCCTGACCTCTCAGGCACCACAAGCATCGCCCAGTTCTTGGGCGCGTGTTTGGGCTGCACGTAAAGCGGCAATGAAGTGCCGATCCAGCTCAGCGCCACGCATGGTTTCTAGCGCCGCATAGGTGGTGCCACCCTTGGACGTGACCCGTTCCCGCAAGGCTGCGGGGGATTCGTGCGAGCGTTTGGCCAATTCGGAGGCACCGGCAAAAGTGGCAATAGCCAGTTGCTCCGACTGTGCAGCACTCAGACCCATGTCCACGCCAGCCTGCACCATCGCTTCCAGAAAATAGAACACATACGCTGGGCCAGAGCCTGACAAAGCAGTCACTGCATCCAACTGCGCCTCTGCTTCTACCCACAGATGTGCGCCTGTCGAGGCCATGATTTGCTCCACCAACAGCCGCTCTGTCTCACTGACGGATGGTCGGGCATACAACCCGCTGATGCCCTGTCCAATCAAGGCCGGCGTATTGGGCATGGCCCGCACGACCCGCTCACTACCCAGCCAATGGGCAATGCTGCTGCTACGAATACCTGCGGCCACACTCAGATGCAAGGCATTGCGGGTATAGCTTTGGGTGTCCAAGGCGGCATCTTTGAAGTTTTGGGGCTTGATGGCCCAGACGACCACTTCAGCGCGTTCTAACTGGGGGCCAGCACCGGCGTGTGCCACCACACCAAACTGCTGTTGCAATGCGGTGCGGGCTTGTTCCCAAGGCTCTACTACTTCGATCTGGCCCAGAGGCAGCCCTTGGTGGATCAGTCCTCCCAGAATGGCACTGGCCATATTGCCTCCACCAATGAAGGCGATCTGTGGAAAACGGGTTGCAGTAGTTGTTGACATGCGGGGAGTCTCCATCGTCAAGTAAAGATTGGCATGGTAGCGGCTTGCGATGCATCGCCGGTTGTCTTTTTGCTGCGACAAATGGATCTAAGCATTGACACCCCAACATTTTTTTGAAACAATCGCGGGCTTCGCTGTCAAAAAGCGAAGTTTCTGCCCCACAAGAAGCGTTGCAAATGGTTTGCGTCGCTGACGACGGGCCCAAGACTGACTGGCTGGTTGGCAGCGCTTGAGAGTTTCTCTGGGGCTGTTGATCTTGTTGGTGCAAGTTGGGAATATTGAAATGATCCAAACAGAAACCCGGTTAGACGTTGCCGACAATACCGGCGCCAAGTCCGTCCTGTGCATCAAGGTGCTGGGCGGATCCAAGCGTCGCTATGCCAGTGTTGGCGACATCATCAAGGTGAGCATCAAGGAAGCCGCTCCACGTGGCCGCGTCAAAAAAGGCGAGGTTTACAGCGCAGTGGTTGTCCGTACAGCCAAGGGCATCCGCCGTGGCGATGGCTCGCTCGTCAAATTCGATGGCAACGCAGCAGTGTTGCTCAATTCCAAGCTGGAGCCCATCGGCACCCGCATCTTTGGGCCCGTGACGCGTGAACTGCGTACCGAACGCTTCATGAAGATCGTGTCTCTGGCTCCCGAAGTTCTCTAAGGACGGCGCGATGAACAAGATTCGCAAGGGCGACGAAGTCGTCGTACTCACAGGACGCGACAAAGGCAAGCGCGGCACCGTAACGCTGCGCGCTGATGATTCCCACCTGGTGGTCGAAGGCATCAACCTGGTCAAGAAGCATGTCAAGCCCAACCCCATGAAGGGTTCGACTGGCGGTATCGTCGATAAGGCGATGCCCATTCACCAGTCCAACGTGGCCATTTTCAATGCTGCCACTGGCAAGGCCGATCGCGTCGGTATCAAGGTGCAGGCTGACGGCACACGTACTCGTGTGTTCAAGTCCAACGGCGCCGAAATCAAGACGGCCTAAGGGGTAAAACATGGCACGACTCCAAAAAATCTACCGCGAAAAGCTCGCTCCCGAACCGATGAAGCAGTTCGGCTACACCTCGCCTATGCAGGTGCCGCGTCTGACCAAGATCACGCTCAACATGGGTGTGAGCGAGGCCGTCGCTGACAAGAAAGTCATGGACAACGCCGTGGCTGATCTGACCAAGATTGCTGGCCAAAAGCCTGTCGTCACCAAGGCCAAAAAAGCTATCGCCGGTTTCAAGATCCGCGAAGGCCAGGCCATCGGTTGCATGGTCACCCTGCGTGGCGTGCAGATGTACGAATTCTTGGACCGCTTTGTGACCGTGGCACTGCCCCGCGTGCGTGACTTCCGGGGTATCTCCGGTCGTGCGTTCGATGGCCGTGGCAACTACAACATCGGCGTCAAAGAACAAATCATCTTCCCTGAAATTGAGTACGACAAGGTCGATGCCCTGCGCGGTCTCAATATCAGCATCACCACAACGGCCAAAACCGACGAAGAGTGCAAAGCACTGCTGACCGGTTTCCGTTTCCCCTTCAAGAACTGAGGCGGCGTATGGCAAAACAAGCTTTGATCCAGCGCGAACTCAAGCGCGAAAAACTGGTGGCCAAGTACGCCACCAAATACGCCGAACTCAAGGCCATCGCCTCTGACGCCAAGCGCAGCGATGAAGAGCGTGATGCAGCCCGTTTGGGTCTGCAAAAGCTCCCACGCAACGCCAACCCCACGCGCCAGCGTAACCGTTGCGAAATCACCGGTCGCCCCCGTGGTACTTTCCGTCAATTCGGCTTGGCCCGTGCCAAGATCCGCGAACTGGCTTTTGCAGGCGACATCCCCGGTGTCACCAAGGCCAGCTGGTAAGCAGGCAGGAGAGATACAACATGAGCATGAGTGATCCCATCGCTGACTTGCTGACCCGCATCCGCAATGCCCAAATGGTTTCCAAAGCCACCGTGAGCGTGCCTTCTTCCAAAGTGAAGATCGCCATCACCCAAGTGCTGAAGGACGAGGGCTACATTGACGGTTTCGAGGTCAAGACCGAAGCCGGCAAATCCGAACTCCAAATCGCCCTCAAGTACTACGCTGGCCGTCCGGTCATCGAGCGTATCGAGCGTGTGAGCCGCCCCGGCCTGCGCGTGTACAAGGGCCGCGATGCCATCCCCCAGGTCATGAATGGCCTCGGCGTGGCCATTGTCACCACCCCCAAGGGCGTGATGACCGACCGCAAGGCGCGTGCTACCGGTGTCGGTGGTGAAGTGCTTTGCTACGTGGCTTAAGCCGTGACATTGAGGAGAAACTGAAATGTCCCGTGTAGCAAAATCGCCGGTCGTCATCCCCGCAGGCGTGGATGTGTCGATCAAAGACGACCAGATCAGCGTCAAGGGCGCTGGCGGTACCTTGGCCCTGACCCAGAATGTTCTGGTCAAGGTCACCAATGCCGATGGCAAGCTCTCGTTTGAGCCCATCAACCCATCCCGTGAAGCCGATGCCATGAGCGGCACCTTCCGCCAGTTGGTGAACAACATGGTGATCGGTGTTAGCAAGGGCTTCGAAAAGAAGCTGACTTTGATTGGTGTGGGTTACAAAGCCCAAGCCAGCGGCAACAAGCTGAACTTGGCGGTGGGTTATTCTCACCCTGTCAATTTTGATATGCCAGAAGGCATCACAGTGGCTACGCCTACCGCGACCGAAATCCTGATCAAGGGTGCCGATCGTCAGCGCGTGGGTCAAATTGCTGCTGAGATCCGTGCTGTTCGTCCACCCGAGCCTTACAAGGGCAAGGGCATCCGTTATGCGGACGAAACCGTCACGATCAAAGAGACCAAGAAGAAATAAGGAGCTGCAATATGTTGACCAAGAAAGAGCAGCGTCTTCGTCGTGCCCGTCAGACCCGCATTCGCATTGCACAGCAAGGCATTGCCCGTCTGTCGGTGAACCGTACGAACCTCCATATTTACGCCACCGTGGTTTCTGGCGACGGCACCCAAGTGCTGGCCAGTGCTTCCACTGCCGAAGCCGAAGTGCGCAGCGCACTGGGCGGCTCTGGCAAGGGTGGCAATGCCACTGCAGCTCAAGTCATCGGCAAGCGTATTGCTGAAAAGGCCAAGGCCGCAGGCGTCGAAAAAGTTGCATTTGATCGCGCAGGGTTTGCCTACCACGGTCGCGTCAAGGCCCTGGCCGACGCAGCCCGTGAAGCAGGTCTGCAGTTCTAAGCGGAACGGAATACAAAATGGCTAAATTTCAACCCCGAGTGCAAGACGAAGGCCGCGACGACGGACTGCGCGAGAAGATGATCGCGGTCAACCGCGTCACCAAAGTGGTCAAGGGCGGTCGTATCCTCGGCTTTGCTGCACTGACTGTGGTGGGTGATGGCGAAGGCCGCGTCGGCATGGGCAAGGGTAAATCCAAAGAAGTGCCAGCTGCAGTGCAGAAGGCCATGGAAGAAGCCCGTCGCAACATGGTCAAGGTGTCGTTGAAGAACGGTACTATTCACCACCAAGTGACAGGTCACCACGGTGCTGCTTCCGTGATGATGGCACCGGCCCCCAAGGGTACCGGTATCATCGCTGGCGGCCCTATGCGCGCTGTGTTTGAAGTGATGGGTATGACCGACATCGTGGCCAAGAGCCACGGTTCGTCCAATCCTTACAACATGGTTCGTGCCACTTTTGATGCGCTCACCAACTCCACCACCCCCGGTGATGTGGCGGCCAAGCGCGGCAAGTCGGTCGAAGACCTCTTCGCCTGACAGGAGCTTTGACGATGTCTACACAACAAACCGTGAAAATCCAGCTGGTTCGCAGCCCGATTGGCACGAAAGAATCCCACCGCGCCACCGTGCGTGGTCTGGGCCTGCGCAAACTCAACAGTGTCAGCGAATTGCAAGACACTCCCGAAGTGCGCGGCATGATCAACAAGATCAGTTATCTGGTCAAAATCGTCTGAAAGGTTGATGATGGAACTCAATAGCATCAAACCCGCAGACGGTGCCAAGCACGCCAAGCGCCGTGTGGGTCGTGGTATCGGCTCTGGTCTGGGCAAAACCGCAGGCCGTGGTCACAAAGGTCAAAAGTCGCGTTCGGGTGGCTACCACAAAGTGGGCTTTGAAGGCGGTCAAATGCCTTTGCAGCGCCGTCTGCCTAAGCGTGGTTTCAAGTCGCTGACATTGCGCTTCAATGCCGAAGTCACACTGACTGACGTGGCCCGTTTGGGTCTGGCAGAAGTCGATCAGCTGGCACTCAAGCAAGCGGGTTTGATCAATGATCTGACCCGTACCGTGAAGGTCATCAAGAGCGGTGCCATTGAAACAGCAGTCAAACTCAGCGGTATCGCTGCGACTGCTGGTGCCAAGGCAGCTATTGAAGCTGCTGGCGGCAGCGTAGCCTGACGCCTTCCTGAAGGAAAAAGCTGTGGCTACTAGCACTGCTTCCGTGGCAAAAACCGGAAAATTCGGCGATTTACGTCGTCGACTGGTTTTTCTCTTGTTGGCGTTGGTGGTGTACCGGATCGGGGCACATATTCCTGTTCCTGGTATTGATCCAGCCCAGCTGCAGCAGCTGTTCAGTAGCCAGCAGGGCGGCATCCTGAACCTGTTTAACATGTTCTCGGGTGGTGCCCTGTCCCGCTTCACGGTGTTTGCACTGGGAATCATGCCGTACATCTCGGCATCGATCATCATGCAGCTGATGACTTATGCTGTGCCCGCTTTCGAACAAATGAAGAAAGAGGGCGAGGCAGGTCGCCGCAAGATCACGCAATACACTCGGTATGGAACTTTGGGTTTGGCCATTTTTCAGTCGCTGGGTATTGCAGTTGCATTGGAAAGCTCGGCTGGTTTGGTTTTGTCCCCCGGTTTTGGCTTCCGCATGACGGCTGTGGTCAGTTTGACCGCTGGTACCATGTTTCTGATGTGGCTGGGTGAGCAAATCACCGAGCGTGGTCTGGGTAATGGCATCTCCATCCTGATCTTTGCGGGTATTGCTGCAGGCTTGCCCAGCTCGATTGGTGGTTTGCTAGAGTTGGTGCGTACTGGTGCCATGAGCATCATCGCTGCCATCATCATTGTGTTGTTGGTGGCGTTTGTCACCTACTTCGTGGTGTTTGTGGAGCGTGGGCAGCGCAAGATTCTGGTGAATTATGCTCGGCGTCAGGTGGGCAACAAGGTGTATGGTGGTCAGTCTTCGCACTTGCCCCTGAAGCTGAATATGGCGGGTGTCATTCCTCCCATCTTTGCTTCTTCCATCATCTTGCTGCCAGCAACGATTGTGAACTGGTTCAGTGCAGGTGAGTCCATGCGCTGGCTCAAGGATATTGCTGGAACGTTGACTCCTGGTCAGCCCATCTATGTGATGTTCTATGCCACAGCCATTGTGTTTTTCTGCTTCTTCTATACGGCACTGGTATTCAACAGTCGCGAAACAGCAGACAACCTCAAGAAAAGCGGCGCATTTATTCCTGGTATTCGGCCTGGTGAACAAACAGCACGTTACATCGACAAGATTCTGCTGCGTCTGACACTGATTGGTGCGGCTTACATCACCTTTGTTTGCTTGTTGCCTGAGTTTCTGATCCTGAAGTACAACGTTCCTTTCTACTTTGGTGGTACGTCGTTGTTGATCATTGTGGTAGTGACTATGGACTTCATGGCCCAAGTACAGAACTACCTGATGTCTCAACAATACGAATCGCTGCTGAAAAAGGCCAACTTCAAAGCAGGTTCAGGTATTTGAGTGATAGGTGAGCACTGGCGCACAGACACAAAGCAACCAGCCGCACTGGATGCGGCAAGGTTCGATGTTAATGTCGATCAAGAAACCGCAACAAATTGCGGAACTACCTTGTGTTTCGTACCAAGCTGGTTTGGAAGCGCGAAAAGTTTTAGGAGAATGAAATGAGAGTTTCTGCTTCGGTCAAGAAAATCTGCCGTAATTGCAAAATCATCCGCCGCAAGGGTGTGGTGCGTGTGATTTGCACTGACATGCGTCACAAGCAGCGTCAGGGTTGATGAGAAAAGTATAGAGGACGCATATGGCACGTATCGCTGGTATCAATATTCCGCCACATCAGCATGCTGAAATTGGCCTGACCGCCATTTATGGCATTGGTCGCACACGCGCACGCAAGATTTGCGAAGCCTGCGACATCGCCTACTCCAAGAAGATCAAAGATCTGACGGACGGCGACCTTGAAAAGATTCGCGACCAGATCGCACAGTTCACCATCGAAGGTGATCTGCGCCGTGAAACGACGATGAACATCAAGCGTCTGATGGACATCGGTTGCTATCGGGGATTCCGCCACCGTCGCGGTCTGCCGATGCGTGGTCAGCGCACACGTACCAATGCCCGTACCCGCAAGGGTCCGCGCAAGGGCGCTGCTGCACTGAAGAAATAAAGAGATTGAAAGATCAATATGGCTAAATCTCCTGCCAACAACGCAGCCCAGCGTGTTCGTAAAAAGGTTCGTAAGAACGTTTCGGACGGCATCGCCCACGTGCACGCGTCGTTCAACAACACCATCATCACGATCACTGATCGCCAAGGTAACGCCCTGTCTTGGGCTTCCTCCGGTGGTCAAGGCTTCAAGGGCTCGCGTAAGTCGACTCCCTTTGCAGCTCAGGTTGCTTCGGAAATGGCTGGTCGCGCTGCTATCGAACAAGGTATCAAAAACCTGGACGTCGAGATCAAAGGCCCCGGCCCTGGTCGTGAGTCTTCGGTGCGCGCTCTGGGCGCCCTGGGCATCCGTATCACGTCTATCTCGGACGTGACGCCAGTGCCGCACAACGGCTGCCGCCCACAAAAGCGTCGTCGTATCTAATTTATTGCAAGCCCACTGCCGCCTGCGCTGCATTGCAGCGTTTCAGGCGGCTCCCGCAATTGATTTGCGGTAGATGACATAAAAGGAAGTTCTCGTGGCACGTTACCTCGGCCCCAAAGCCAAACTCTCCCGCCGTGAAGGCACCGACCTGTTCCTGAAGAGCGCCCGTCGCTCCATCGCGGACAAGGCCAAGTTCGATTCCAAGCCCGGTCAGCACGGCCGCACCTCGGGTGCCCGTACTTCTGACTTCGGTCTGCAACTGCGCGAAAAGCAAAAAGTCAAGCGCATGTACGGCGTGATGGAAAAGCAATTCCGCCGCTACTTTGAAGCTGCTGACAGCCGCAAGGGCAACACAGGTGCCAACCTGTTGGGTCTGTTGGAATCCCGTCTGGACAATGTGGTTTACCGCATGGGTTTCGGCTCCACCCGCGCTGAAGCTCGCCAGTTGGTGTCGCACAAGGCTATCACGGTCAATGGTCAGTCGGTCAACATCCCTTCCTATCTGGTCAAGGCTGGTGATGTAGTGGCAGTGCGTGAAAAGTCGAAGAAGCAAAATCGCATTGTTGAAGCCTTGCAACTGGCCCAGCAAGTGGGTTTCCCTGCTTGGGTAGAAGTGAGTTTGGACAAGGCCGAGGGCGTGTTCAAGAAGGTTCCTGACCGCGATGAATTCGGTGCTGACATCAACGAATCCCTGATCGTTGAGTTGTATTCGCGTTAATCGCCCCGCGACATAGTTGAAAACCGTACCTGAACCGCGAGGCATCGCGGTTTAGGCGCTTCACCAGCCTTACCGGTGTAACGAGCTGGGGGTATTGAGAGGAAGTCTGCATGCAAACCAATTTGCTGAAACCCAAGGCGATCAATGTCGAGCAACTGGGGCACAACCGTGCCAAGGTAGTGCTGGAGCCGTTCGAGCGTGGCTATGGTCACACCCTGGGCAACGCCCTGCGCCGTGTTCTGCTCTCGTCGATGGTGGGTTATGCAGCGACAGAAGTGACCATTGCAGGGGTGCTGCACGAGTACTCGTCGATTGATGGTGTTCAAGAGGATGTGGTCAACATCTTGCTGAACCTCAAGGGCGTGGTCTTTATGCTCCACAACCGCGATGAAGTGACCCTGAGTCTGCGCAAGGATGGTGAAGGCGTGGTGACGGCGCGTGACATTCAGACGCCGCATGACGTGGAAATCATCAACCCTGACCATGTCATTGCCCACCTGTCGCAAGGCGGTAAGCTGGACATGCAGATCAAGGTAGAGAAAGGCCGTGGCTATGTGCCCGGTACTATGCGCCGCTATGCCGATGAGCCTACCAAGACCATTGGCCGCATTGTGCTGGATGCCTCGTTCTCTCCAGTCAAGCGCGTGAGCTACACCGTCGAAAGCGCCCGTGTAGAACAGCGCACGGATCTGGATAAGCTGGTGGTTGAGATTGAAACCAATGGCGCTATCACGGCCGAAGATGCAGTGCGCAAGTCGGCTCGTATCTTGGTGGAGCAATTGGCGGTGTTTGCCCAACTCGACGGTGGCGAGCTGCCTGGTCTGGGCGAAGTCTCTGGTGGTGCGCGCAGCAGTGCCAGCTTCGATCCGATTCTGTTGCGTCCGGTCGATGAGCTTGAACTCACCGTGCGTTCGGCCAACTGCCTCAAGGCTGAGAACATCTACTACATTGGCGACCTGATTCAACGTACCGAGAACGAATTGCTCAAAACGCCCAATTTGGGCCGCAAATCGCTCAACGAGATCAAGGAAGTGCTGGCTTCGCGTGGCCTGACTTTGGGCATGAAGCTGGAAAACTGGCCTCCGGCCGGTTTGGACAAGCGTTAAGCTGTCGCTATAATCTTGTGCCCCTACGCTGGGGCAGTGCCTCGGGCAGTACCTGATACGGCTGCCCGATTTAATTTGTATCAATAAGGAAAAGCACCATGCGCCACGGACACGGCCTTCGCAAACTCAACCGCACCTCTTCGCACCGCCTCGCGATGCTGCGCAACATGATGAATTCGCTCATCGAGCACGAAGCCATCAAGACCACCGTGCCCAAGGCCAAAGAGCTGCGCCGCGTGGTAGAACCCATGATCACTTTGGCCAAGGTAGACACCGTGGCCAACCGCCGTTTGGCTTTTGACCGTCTGCGTGACCGTGACAGCGTGACCAAGCTGTTCAATGTGCTCGGCCCTCGTTTCAACACCCGTCCCGGTGGTTACACCCGTATTTTGAAGATGGGTTTCCGCGTGGGTGACAACGCGCCTATGGCTTTTGTTGAGCTGGTGGAGCGTACAGAAGTAGCTGCCGAACAAAATAATGCTGCTGAAGCCGCATAAGTCGTAAAAATCAGCTTATAATCAATACCGCGCGATGGAGCAGTCTGGTAGCTCGTTGGGCTCATAACCCAAAGGTCGGAGGTTCAAATCCTTCTCGCGCAACCAAATACTGAAAAGCCCACTTTAAAGTGGGCTTTTTTTTGCCTCAAAAATCCCGGCTACCACATTCAAGGTGTTCAAAGCCGCCAACCTATTTTGCGCTATGGTGTAGCTCCCGCAGGAGACCACCTTGAGCACCCACATTCAGCCTGGCTTGATCGCTTTACATGGCAACCGTGCCGAAACTTTGGCAGCCACGGTGTTTGCTTGGTTGCGTCAGCATCCTCTGGCACCGCTGGAAGAGGAGGTGGTGCTGGTGCAGAGCAATGGCATGGCCGAGTGGTTCAAGATGTTGCAGGCCCGTGGTGATGGTGTATGTGCTGCGGCGCGTGTGGAGTTGCCATCACGCTTTTTGTGGCGCACGTATCGCCAAGTGTTGGGTTGGGCGCAGGTGCCGGCCCAATCGCCAATGGACAAAACGCCACTGACTTGGCGTTTGATGCGCCATTTGCCTGCGCTGTTGGATGTGCCTGATTTTCAGCCGGTGGCCCGTTTTCTGCAGTCGGGGGAGCCGGATCGTTTGTTGTCATTGGCCAGTCGATTGGCCGATTTGTTTGATCAGTATCAGGTCTATCGTCCTGATTGGTTGGCTGATTGGAGTGCGGGCCGTGATGTATTGGCAGCTCCGGGGCGGCCAGACGTGGCGCTGCCACCAGACCAATATTGGCAGCCGCTGTTGTGGCGTGCCGTGTTGGACACTCTGGGTGAACGTGAGCGCAGTGCGATTCGTCCCCATATTCATCAGCGGGCTTTGCAGGTGTTGCACCGCGCAGGCGTGCTGGCACAGCCTGTAGCGCGGCGCGTGGTGCTGTTTGGCATGACCCATGTGCCACTGTCGGTGTTACAGGTGTTGGCAGCGTTGGCTGAATACAGCCAGGTGTTGTTGGCGATTCCCAATCCCTGTCGCTTCCATTGGGCAGACATTATTGATGGACGCGAGTTGCTGCGTATGGAGCGCCGACGCCAACCTTTGCGCAGTGGTTGTGACCTGGCGGCCTTGCCACTGGAGCAGATGCACGCCCATGCCCATCCATTGTTGGCCGCTTGGGGTCGCCAAGGACGTGATTTTGTTCGCCAGTTGGATGAGTTTGATGATGCCCAGCAAGCGCAGCAACGATTTTCTTTGCCGCGTGTGGATCTGTTTGATGAGGAGGATGACACCCCCGAAACCCCTTGGCTGACCCAAGTGCAGCACCGCATTCGGGATTTGGTTCCATTGATAGAGCATCCAGCCAGCACGCTGTTGCCTACAGATCGGTCGATTGTGTTTCATGTGGCCCACAGTGCGCTGCGGGAAGTGGAGGTTTTGCACGATCAGTTGTTGCGCTTGTTAGCCCAGTCTTCTGGAGAACAAGCTGCTTTGCAGCCTCGTGATGTGGTGGTGATGGTGCCCAATATTGACACGATGGCACCTGCCATTCGGGCGGTGTTTGGTCAGTATGGGCGCCATGATGCACGCTACATCCCTTTTGATATTACCGACTTGAGTGCGCGGGCCAAGAGTTCGTTGGTCACGGCGCTGGAGTGGTTGTTGCGGCTGCCGCAGCAACGTTGCCGACTGAGCGAGTTGCGCGATCTGTTGGATATTCCGGCGGTGGCAGCCCGTTTTGGCGTGGCAGAGGATGCTTTGCCACGCCTGACACAGTGGATGAGCGGGGCTGGTATTCGTTGGGGTTTGAATGCCGATCAGCGGGCTGATTTGGGGCTGGATGCTTGTGGCGCACAAAACACGGCCATGTTTGGTTTGCAGCGTATGTTGCTCGGTTATGCCAATGGAAATACCTGTTTTGCCGGTATGGAGCCTTACCCAGAAATCGGTGGGCTAGAGGCAGAACTGGCAGGCGCACTCGCCAGTCTGTTGCACCGGCTGGAGTGGTGGCGAGAACAAGCGCATGTGTCTGGTACTCCAGCACAGTGGGCTGAGCGTTTGCGAATCTTACTGGCAGAGATGGTGCAGGCGGTTGACGATGCAGATCGCGATATGTTGGCGGCCTTGGAAGATGCCTTGGTGCGTTGGCAGGATGCTTGTGTCCAAGCTGGGTTTGCCGAATCGATTCCGTTGTCGGTGGTGCGCAAGGCTTGGTTGGATACTTTGCAGGAGCCCTCGTTGAATGCGCGTTTCAGGGCTGGGGGTGTGACCTTTTGTACCCTGATGCCCATGCGTGCGGTGCCTTTTGAGGTGGTGTGTTTGTTGGGCATGAACGATGGTGACTATCCACGCCGCGTGCCTCGGAGTGATTTCGATTTGATGGCTTTGCCTCGTCAGCACCGTCCGGGAGATCGTTCACGCCAAAGTGATGACCGACAGTTGATGTTGGAGGCGTTGTTGTCGGCACGGCGGATGTTGTACATCAGTTGGAGCGGGCGTAGCGTGCGCGACCACAGTGAGCAGCCTCCCTCGGTATTGGTATCCCAGTTGCGCGACTATTTGGCAGCGGGCTGGGGCAACGAGGCTTTGGCCCAGCGCACGACTGAACATCCATTGCAGCCTTTCAGTCGCCGTTATTTTGAGGGAAAGCCAGATTTGTGGACTTATGCCCGAGAGTGGCGTGCTGCACATGCCTCCCCAGAGTCTGTGGTGCCTGCCGCGGCAACTGGGGCTTGGGTGCCCGATGTGCAGGTGCCATTGACAGTGATGAAGTTGGCCGCTTTTTTACGCCATCCCGTGAAGACGTTTTTTCGCGAACGCTTAGGGGTGGTGTGGGATGCTTGGGACGAAGAGTTGGCCGACGAGGAGTCTTTTGGCTTGGATGGTTTGCAAGAGTACGGCGTGGTGCGCACCCTGATGGAGGAGGTGTTGCTGGCACTGGCACCGCAGTTAGGAGGGGGGGCAGCACCAGACACATCGCCTGACGAGGTTGGTCGGTTGGTGACGATGCATGTACAACGTTTGCGGGCTGCGGGGCAGTTGCCTCTGGGTGGTTTTGCAGACCGAACGCAAGCCCAACTGACTGAGGCGCTTTTGCCTTTATTGCATGCTTGGCAAGTGGCACAAGCGCAATACCCGCAAGCTGCCGAGCGGGTGCCGCTGCGTTGTGTTGCCCAAACAGAGCTGGCTGTTGCTCTGGTGCTTGAGGATTGGCTCGAATCGTTGCGTCGAGGGGCAGAGGGGGGCGTGGTATGGCTGGAGCTGACGCCATCGCGTTTATTACAACCGGGACGTGACCCTAAGGTGCGTACCGACAGATTGTTGCAGCCCTGGGTGCGCAGTCTGGCTGCGGCAGCCAGTGGTGTGCCTGTGGAGGGCTTGTTGGTGGGCCGCGATGCGACCTTGCATTTGCCTGCGGTGCAGCCGCAGGAGGCCCAGGAAGTCTTACAGCGTTTGCTGCAACTTTGGCATGATGGTATGCAGGAGCCATTGCCACTGGCGCTGCATACCGCACTGGCGCATGCAGAGGGAGGGGAGCCTGCGCTGGCCTACGATGGTGATTTTCAGCGTGATGGCGATGTGGCCGAGCCTTGTCTGGCGCGTTGTTTCCCAGACTTTGAGGCGCTCAGTGCTGATGGCCGTTTTTCCTTATTGGCGCAGCAGTTGTGTGCCCCTTTGCTGGCTTGGTCGCGCACCGTGAAGATCACGCGCCATGCCAGCTCTGAGATGGCAGGAGTGGCAGCATGAGCATTGCTTTGCATCCTATTGATTTTCCGCTGTGGGGCAGTCGGTTGATGGAGGCCAGTGCAGGCACTGGCAAAACCTGGACTATTGCGGCTTTGTATTTGCGCTTGATCTTGGGCCACGGTGGTGAGAACAGCTTTGTACGGCCTTTGCGACCTGCAGATATTTTGGTCATGACATTTACCCGTGCGGCCACACGGGAGTTGTCTGACCGTATCCGCTCCCGTTTGTTGGAGGCTGCACGGTGTTTTCGGGACGAAATACCGGTGGCCGAAGGTGACCATTTTCTGACCGAGTTGCTGGCTGCTTACCCAGAAGGCCCAGACCGTACCAGTGCCGCTTGGCGTTTGGCGGTGGCCGCCGAGGGCATGGACGATGCGGCCATACACACCATTGATGCTTGGTGCCAGCGCATGTTGCGTGAGCACGCTTTTGACAGTGGTTGCCCGTTTGATGAAGAGTTGGCCGCCGATGAGCGTGCTATCCAAACCGCTGCGGCTCAGGATTACTGGCGTCAGAACTGTTATCCCTTGCGGGGGGAGTTGCTGGACACGGTTTTGCAGGTGTGGGGCCAGGTGGCGACGTTGGTGCAAGACATGCGCAGCCTGAGCGGACAGATTTTGCCCGCCGGGGTTGGTGCAGGCACGCTGGCTGATTGTGTACAACGCACCTTGGCCGAGCGCCACCGCGCGATGGTGGCACTCAAAGCGGGGTGGGCTGAGCGTGCGCAGGCCATGCAGCAATGGCTTGATGATCAGACTGCGCCCAAAACCTGTGATTGGGACAAACGCAAGTTGGCTACGCGCCACTACAGTGGCTGGTTGGGCACAGTGAGCGCCTGGGCGCAGAGTCCAGCCAGCGATGGGTTGGATTTGACAGCATCTGCCTGGCACCGGCTCAGCCCTGAGGGCTTGTGGGAGGCCCGCAAGTCTGACGCGCCATCTGTGGTGTTACCGGGGTATTTTCAGGCGTGGGCAGACTTGAAGGCGGCTTTGGAGGCATTGCCTTCGGTGGCCGTGGCTATGCGCTTGCACGCCAGTGCCCAAGTGCAAGCCCGGATGGCGCAGCTGAAGCAACAGGCTGCCAGTTTTGGTTTTGCTGACATGCTGCAACGCCTGAATCAGGCTCTGGCAGGGGCCAATGGTGAACGCCTGCGCGAGCGTATCGTGGCGCAATATCCAGTGGCGTTGTTGGATGAGTTTCAGGATACTTCGCCACAGCAATACCAATTGTTTGTGCAGATCTACAGTCCAGCAGACAATGATCCCCGCTCTGCGCTGCTGTTGATTGGTGACCCCAAACAATCGATCTATGGCTTTCGGGGGGCTGATATTTATAGTTACCTGGCGGCACGCCAAGCCACGCAGGGGCGGCATTACATGCTGGGCACCAACCACCGCTCTAGTGACTCTTTGGTGGCAACCGTTAACCATCTGTTTGCTTGGGCGGAGCAGCGCCCTGGGGCCGGTGCTTTTTTGTTTCGCCGGGCGGTATCGCAAGACAATCCATTGCCATTTGTGCCAGTGCAGGCCAAGGGGCGTATGGAGCAGTTTCAGGACGCACAAGGCACGGTGCCCGCAGTGGCATTGCACTACGACTTAGAGTTGCGTAAGGCACAGCAACATCGGCGTTTGTTTGCTGCTTTGTGTGCCGAGCGCATTGTCACTTGGCTCAATGATGCGCAGGCTGGTTTTGCCATACCGGGGCAGCCCTTGCAACGGCTGCGGCCAGCCGATATTGCGGTGTTGGTACGCACCGGCACCGAGGCTGAAGCAGTACGCCGCGAGCTGGGCCGACGGGGTGTTGCCTCGGTCTATCTGTCCGATAAGGATTCGGTGTTTGACAGCAATGAAGCGCGTGATTTGCTGCATTGGTTGCAGGCGGTATCGGCACCGTTGGATGTGCGTCGTTTGCGTGCAGGGTTGGCTACGTGCACTATTGGCCTGTCGCTGGCAGAGTTGCTGCAGCTGGCGAGCAACGATGAGGTGCTAGACCAACGCACCGAGCAACTGCGCGGCCTGCAAGCCACTTGGCAAACCCAAGGGGTGTTGACCATGCTGCACCAGACTTTGCACCAATTGGATTTGCCCGCCCGTTGGCTGACGGAGGTAGGCGGCGAGCGCCGCCTGACCAACTTTTTGCATCTGGCCGAGTTGTTACAGGCTGCCAGTGCTGAATTGGATGGGGAGCAGGCATTGATTCGTTGGCTGGGGCAGCAACTGGAGGCTGAACGCAGTAGCAGCGATGAGCAGATTGTGCGTTTGGAGAGCGATGCCGATTTGGTCAAGGTGGTGACGATTCACAAAAGCAAGGGACTGGAATATCCGGTGGTGTGCCTGCCTTTTGCCAATAGCTTTCGTCCAGTGGAGCGGCGCAGTACGTCGTTTCTGCAACTGACGGACGAGAGTACAGGGGCGCGTACCTTGCACTTGGCACTGAGCGATACCGCCATCGCACAGGCTGACCGTGAACGTTTGCGCGAAGATATGCGCTTGTTGTATGTGGCCCTGACGCGTGCGCGCCATGCGCTGTGGTTAGGATTTGCGACCACCAAGGCGCGCAACAGCGAGCAATGCGTAGCGCACCAAAGTGCGTTAGGCACTTTGTTGGGAGGTAACCAGGCCCGTGATGCTGCCGATTGGCGTGCGCCACTGGAGGCGTTGGCGCAAGGGCAGGCCGGTATAGCCTTGCATGCGGTGGCTGGTGGGGATGTGCGTGGCACAGTGCCTTGTACGAGGCTCATGGTGCGCACCAATTTGGCACCGTTGCACGAGCAAGGGGTTTACACGGCCCATTTTGACCGGCGCTGGAATGTGGGCAGTTTTTCGCAATTGGTGCGTGGTGCGGCTGGTCTTGTGCCCTTGGGGGCAGTGGTGCCGTTGCCGCGCCCGGCAGATGATGAGCAACCGCTGCCCACCGCCGAAATAGAGGGTGGGGCCGTGCGTGTGTTGGTTCCGGCCGCGGGTGATGCACCCGTTTGGCACCAGTTCAAGCGTGGCCCAGTCGTGGGCAACTTTTTGCATGAGCAATTGGAGTGGTTGGCGCGCGAAGGTTTTGCCTTGGATGGAGAGTCTGCACTGGCTGATCGTCTGCGCCAGCGTTGCGTGCGGGCGGGTTATGCAGAGGAGGCAGAGGCCGTAGTGCAGTGGCTCAGTGCTGTGGTCAGCACGCCGCTGCCGGGCGTGGGCGTGTCGTTGCAGGCATTGGAGCACGCTTTGCCGGAGATGGAGTTTTGGTTGCCCACGAGCCAGTTGCCGGCTGTGCAGGTGGATGCTTTGTGCCAGCAGTATGTGCTGGTGGGGCAGGCGCGTGCGCGATTGCCAGAGCGCACTCTGCATGGCATGTTGATGGGTTTTGCCGATTTGGTATTTGAACAGGGAGGGCGCTATTGGGTGCTCGATTACAAATCCAACTACCTTGGCCCAGATGCAACGTTCTACCATGCAGCGGCGCTCGATGGTGCCATGCTCACCCACCGCTATGACGTGCAGGCCGCCCTGTATCTGCTGGCATTGCACCGCCTGCTGCGTCAGCGGTTGGGGGGGCAGTATGTGCCAGAGCAGCATTTGGGCGGGGGCTTGTACCTGTTCTTGCGTGGTATTGACGGGCCACAGGCTGGTGTGGTCATGGTGGAGGCCAATCTGGCCTTGGTAGAGGCACTGGATGCTTTGCTGGGCGAGCCGTCCCTTTCTGTGTGAGTACCCTGGCGTTGGAGCAGCCTGTCATGTCCTTTTCTGTTGAGTTGCCTGTAGATACCGCCCCTGCCTTGGTGCCTGCCACTGTGGCAGACACGCTGCAAACCCTGCGCCAGTGGAGCGAAGTGGGTTGGCTGCGCCGTCTGGACAGCGCCCTGGCCGTTTGGGTGGCCGATCTGGACGCCCAAGCTGAACCGGCCTTGTTGGTGGCTACGGCCTTGCTCACGCACTTGGAAGGCCGGGGGCATACCTGCCTGCCATTGGCACCGTTGTTACAACGTCCAGCGGCTGTGCTGGGGTGGTCTGCCGATGCCCTGAGTGCGCTGGAACTGCTTTGGGCAGTCTTGCCTTCCACGTTGTCTGGCTGGCGTGCCGCTTTGCTCAACAGCCCCGTGGTGTATGACGCTGCTGGACTAGGCCAAGATACCGGTCAGCCGCTGGTGCTCAGTGGTGCAGTGGAGGCGCCCCGACTGTATTTGCGCCGTTATTGGACTTATGAACAGGCAGTGGCGCAGCAGATTGCGGAACGGACGGCAGTTCCTGTGCCGGTAGAGCCTGCTATGGTGCGGGGCTGGCTAGATCGTCTATTTGGGGCCACTTCGGTGGGCGAGGCCACCTTCGGTTGGCAAAAATTGGCTTGCGCCATGGCGTTGCGGGGGCGGCTGTCGGTGATTACGGGGGGGCCAGGTACAGGCAAAACCTATACCGCAGCCCGATTGCTGGCGCTGCTGTTTGCAGTGGATGAGCACCCCGAGCGTTTACGGGTGGCGTTGGCTGCCCCAACGGGTAAGGCAGCTGCACGACTCAAACAGTCCATTGATGCGGCTTTGGCTGGGTTGCACGAACGCTTGGGCGCTACTCTCAATTTGCCTATGCTCACCCAGCGCATGGGGCCAGCCCGTACTTTGCATGCCTTGCTGGGGGCGCGGCCCGATACGCGCCAATTTCAGTACCACGCGGGCCGTTTGTTGGATGTGGATGTGCTGATCGTTGATGAGGCATCTATGGTGCATCTGGAGATGATGGCGGCCTTGCTGGCGGCCTTGCCTGCTTCGGCACGTGTGATTTTTCTGGGAGACAAAGACCAACTGGCCTCGGTGGAGGCAGGGGCCGTGCTGGGTGATTTGTGCCGCGACGCCCAAGCCGGGCGCTATAGCGCAGAGACGGCGGATTATGCGCAGGCTGCTACAGGGCAGTCGTTGCCCGTGGAGTATCTGGTGCCATCGGGCAGCGCAGCGCCCCCTTTAGCGCAGCATACGGTGATGCTGCGCGAGAGTCGCCGCTTTGTTGGCCCGATTGGTCAATTGGCTTTGGCCGTAAACACGGGTGAGGTGGCCGCCGCACGGCGTTTATTAGCCCACGGTACTGCGCAGGTGCTGTGGCGGTTGGATGCCAGCGATGCGGGTGCAATATTGCCGTTGGCAGTGCAGGGGCGTCCAGGCGCTTTGGCCTGTTATCGGTGTTATCTGGAACAGTTGGCGCAGCGCCCTGTAGGAGGGAGTGTGCCTGAGCAGGAAGATTGGGTGCGGCGTGTGCTGGCCGAGTTCGAACGCTTTCGTTTGTTGTGTGCTGTACGCGAAGGAGATTGGGGAGCCATCGGTCTGAACCGGGCCGTAGAGCGGGCTTTGCAGCGTGCAGGGCTGTTGCATCCCCGTGGCGAGTGGTATCTTGGCCGTCCAGTTATGGTTACACGCAACGACCCTGTGTTGGGGGTGTTCAACGGTGATATTGGTATCACATTGCCCGCTATTCAGGAGACTGGGCGGGCTGCAGGCAGCTTGCGTGTGTATTTTGCTGATGGCCCCCAGTTGCGCTCGGTGGGTGTGAGCCGTTTGGCCCATGTGGAAACGGCCTTTGCCATGACTGTTCACAAAAGCCAAGGCTCGGAGTTTGAGCACACGGTGCTGGTCTTGCCCCCGCAAGCGGGGCCGGTGCTGAGCCGAGAGTTGGTTTATACCGGTATCACCCGCGCTCGTCTGGCCTTCACCTTGGTGTCGGCCCAGCCGGGGCTGTTGACAGCCGCCATGCAGCAGCGCACGCAACGCGCCAGCGGCTTGCAAGACTTGTTGCAGCACGGGTGGGCTGCCTAAAGTGCTGTGGCTGCCGTTGGTGCCCATCCGCCTTTCTGTGCTGCGCAGGTGCTGGCTGATCCGCTGCGTGCTGGTCGTGTGGCTGGCCATAGTAGGGGGGGCTGTGGCCTCGCCCCTGTTGCGTCCGGTGGGGCTGGAGCAGGTTTGCTCTGCAATGGGGCCAGCCCGCTGGGTGGGATATCAGGATGGACTGCTGGTGGGTGCGGTAGACCACCTGCTCGATTGCCCCTTGTGCATGGGCACGGCTGCTCCACCCACAGGCGCTTCTGTACCAAGTGCCCCCAGACAAGAGACAGAGAACAGACAGGTGCTGATGGACGCTGCGCCTTGGGTGTGGCGGGCAGCGGCGGCGTTGCCTGCCCGTGGGCCGCCCACGACAGCACTGGGCACCGCAGCGTTTGTGATGCGGGTGCTACAGACCCTGTAGTTTGTTGGAGGGCACCCAGCCGGGTTGCCTGTGGATTGGTTTTTTGAGAGGTGCTACATGCGGTGGCACCGGAGTATCTATATGTTGTTGCAACGCTTTGTTTCCCCTTTATTCCTGACCGCTGTGCTGTGTGCTGGTGTGGTTCATGCCCAGACGGTTGCTCCTGTGGTGGCAGAAAATGCGTGGGTGCGTGCCAGTGTCGTGGGCCAAAAGGCTACGGGTGCTTTCATGCGCTTGACGGCGAGCAGTGCCGCCCGTTTAGTGCGGGCAGAGTCTCCTGTAGCCGGTGTGACCGAGATCCATGAAATGAAGATGGATGGTGATGTGATGAGAATGCGGGCAGTGGCTGGTTTGAACCTGCCAGCAGGCACCGTGGTAGAGCTCAAGCCGGGCGGATACCACGTCATGTTGATGGATTTGAAGGCTCCCTTGGCCCAAGGCACACAGGTGCCTTTGACGCTGGTGTTCCAAGATGCCCAAGGGGCACAGTCACAGTTGTCTTTGCAGTTGCCAGTCAGTGCCAAGATGCCAAGCAATGCCCCAGTGCATGGGACAGCCCACCACCACTAAAAAAGTAGACTGTATCGCTCTGTGGCTTGTCACTGCCTTGGGTTAAGCTGTAGGCATCTTTTGATCACCCAGCGGAGCGGCCATGAGCGATACATCCTCTTTCGGTTTTGGCAATTTTTTGCCAGGCTTTGACTTTTTGCAAAACCTGACCCAGGGGGCGGCCAGCAGTTTGCCGCAGATGCCCAATATGTCGAGTTGGATAGCACCCACCATCAGCGTAGAGGAGTTGGAAAAACGCATTACCGAGCTGAAGGCCGTGCAGTTTTGGTTAGAGCAAAACTCCCGCGCACTGACGGCCACCATCCAAGCCCTCGAAGTGCAGAAAATGACGCTCGCCACGCTCAAGGGAATGAATTTCAGCATGGCGGACATGGCCAACGCCTTCACTATCAAAAAGACGGATGCCAGTGCCAGCCCTGCGCAGGCTGCTGCTCCGGCAGCACCACCGGACGCTGCCAGTGAAACGGCCAGTACCGCGTCTGCCGAAGCAGCTCCCAGTGTGGTAGACCCCATGCAATGGTGGGGGGCATTGACTCAGCAGTTTCAGCAAATTGCTGCAACGGCCATGACCGAAGCGACCAAGGCGGGAGCCACCGATCTGGCGGCAGAAGCCTTCAAGACGGCTACCGATATGGCGGCCAAGAGTGTGCAAACGGTCAAGGAGGCCACCCTGCAGGCAGCCACAGTGGCCAGTGCAGCGGCACAACAGGCCAGTCAGGCGGCAGCACCTGTCAAGAAGGCCACAGCACGCAAGGCGGCACCCACACAGAGCACACCGGGCGCAGAAGATGCTCCGGCTGAGTCCGATACAGAGCCGCGCAAAGCGGCGGTGCGCCGTACCAAGGCGGCCCGTTGATCGTCTTTGCTGGTTGGATCGGCCTGTTATGAAACGCTGTCCCACAGGCCATGCGACACATCCCCAGTGGCGTATGGCTGCTGCGTTGGCGCTGGCCCAATTGCGGGCGCACATGGCCCTGCCTGGTTATGCTGATACGCCCAATTTGGGGCTGCTCTACATCACGGATCACTATGCCAGCGAGGCGCAGGGCATACTGGATTTTTTCAGTGCCGAGTTGCCTACCGTCACCGATTGGAGTGGCATGGTCGGTATCGGTGTTTGTGCCAGTGGGGCAGAGTATTTTGATGAGCCTGCGCTGTCGGTGATGTTGCTGGAGCTGCCAGTGGACCAATACCGTGTGTTTTCGGGGGTAGCGCCACTGCCCCGCACTGGACACAGTGGTTTTACGGCGCGCACAGCACTGGTACATGCCGATGGCCGTACCCCTGATTTGCCAGGCTTGATTGCTGAGATTGCCGAGCGCACAGACAGTGGCGCTGTCTTTGGTGGTTTGGTAGCCAGCCGTGGTCGCAGTGTGCAGTTTGCTGTCAGTAGCAGTGGCACGGTAGCGGGTCAGGGTGCTGCCAGTGGTGTGTTTGACGGGGGGCTTTCTGGCGTAGCTTGGGGGGCGGAACTGGGGCTGGTGTCGCGTGTCACCCAGGGTTGCCAACCCGTGGGGCCGCGTTACCAGATCACGGCTGCACAAGACAATGTGGTGCTGGCGCTGGATGACGAACCAGCCCTAGACGTTTTGCTGCGCACATTGGGCGTGTCACTCCAGGCCGATCCGCACCAAGCGGTTGAAAAGGTGCGGGGCATCTTGGCCGGTCTGATGGATATGCCCAACAGCCACTCCATGCCTACCGTGCAGCACCCCGGTCATTTAGGCGCAGAGGTGCGGGTGCGCCACATCGTGGGGCTTGATGGCACTCGACGGGGTATTGCCTTGGCCGATCATGTGCATCCGGGTATGGGCTTACAGTTTTGCCAGCGCAGCCCTGCGGCAGCACGGGCAGATTTGGTGCGTATCTGTGCGGAAGTGCGCGAAGAGCTGACGCCAGACATGCTGGAAGTAGCTCCTGCCCATACGGTGCCATCGCCCGTGCTACCCAAGCACATCACTGGGGCTATTTATGTGAGCTGTTCGGGGCGTGGTGGCAGCCATTTTGGTGCGCCAGGTGCTGAGCTGCAATGGGTGCGCCATGCCTTGGGCGATGTGCCTTTGGTCGGGGTTTTTGCGGGCGGTGAGATTGCAGGCCACCATCTGTATGGCTATACCGCTGTGCTGACGGTGTTGACGGCACCAGAGATAGACGAGGACTGAAGAGCCCCACACAGTAAAGGCGCCACGAAGGCGCCTTGGTGATGGCATGAAACCGGGGGCTGCTGGTGGTCAGGCCGGTCTCGGTGCTGGCATCAGGCCTGTTCGGCGGCCTTCTTTTGCAGGATCACATACAGTTGATCCTTGAGGTGGAGTTTTTCTTTCTTCAGGTTTTCGATTTCAACATCGGTGCCAGGAATGGTGCGGGCTTCCATGGCCTTGATCTTGTGATCCAGGTCGTTGTGTTCGTCAAACAGGCGAGTGAAGTGGTGGTCAACATGCTTGAGTTGGGTGATCAGCTCGCGGTACTCGGGAAACATGGGTAATCCTTGTAAAGGGGGAGTTCGGGGCGCCGGACATCGACGCGCCACTGTTTGCAACTATACCCACCCTTGAACCAGACCCCAAGAACCCGAGTGCCGCACGGGCCTTGCAATGGGCCGCAAGTCAGCGGCGCATGGCTGCCAAAGCTGCAAATTCCCAACGGCGTGCGGCCAGCAACAGGGTGTAGCCTTCGCGTTGATTTTCAGGCAGTTTCTGGTCGGCCAGGTGTTGTTGGGCAAAGTCTTGCGCCACCCGTTGTAGGCGCTCCATGAAGGCGGGAGCCAAAGCTTGGCTGATGCTGCCATGCACCAGCAGCAGCCCCTCGCCGGGGCCGTCAAAACTGCCACCAAAATAGTCCAGCAGTGCATGCTCCCGAAAATACTGCATCACGGGCCCGTGGGGCCGCCAGCGGAAGGTTTTGGCGAGCTTGAGGCGATAGCGGTTCAGCGGTCGCAATTCGATGATGCCAATGCGGTCTAGTTGGGCCAGTGCCGCAATGGCCTGCGCCTGCGTCACGCGGTAGCTGTGGGTGATTTGTTCTAGTGTCCATTGGCTGAGCACGCAAATGGCAACCAACAGCAGCACTCGGTCGGCCACTACCGCTTGCTCTTGGGCGTGGCTGAGTTGGGCCAGCAGGGGCTGGGCCTCCAGCACACGCCGAGCCAAATCGGCAAAATCCAGTTTGAGTACGCGGCAGATGGCATCCATGCGTGACAGGGGCATGTCGCCTTTGGCCAACATCCGTTTCACGCTGGATTCGGCCATGCCCAGTGCCTGGGCTACATCGGCATAGGTCAGCCCGGCAGCCTTGAGTTCTTGCTTGAGGGCGATGACGAGGTCGGCAGTGGTGCTCATCGAATGCTCCGAGAAACCTCGGCATTTATGCCGGGAAGGAAAGGAGCGCAGCCGAGAGGCTGCACTGGGTTGAAAAAACGGGCTACCATGCCCGGATGAGCACCAAGGTGTACCGTTACCGCGTCAAGTCTTTGAACGGCTTGCTGAACCAGCAGGCGCGGGCGGTGAACTTTGTCTGGAACTTCTGCAACGACACGCAAAAGCGCGCCTTGAAGTGGCGCAAGCCTTGGCCTACCGGCTTTGACTTGAATAAGCTCACGACCGGCAGCAGTAAAGAGCTGGGCATCCACTCGGGCACAGTGAATGCAGTGTGTGAGCAATACGCCAAGTCGCGCAAGCAGTTCAAGCGCCCCTATCTGCGCTACCGTGGCAAACGCACGCTGGGCTGGGTTCCACGCAAAGGCCGGGAGTTGAAGCGCGAGGGCAATGCCTTTCGTTTTGCCGGTAACACTTTCCGCGTCTTTGATTCGCGCCCATTGCCTGAAGGCAAGATAAAGGATGGCACCTGCTTTGCTCAAGATCGGCGTGGTAACTGGTTCCTCAACATCGCGGTCGAAATGCCAGACGCACCCACCCGGCAGCCTTTGCGCGGTGTCGGGATTGACTTGGGCTTGAAAGAGTTGGCTACCCTGTCCACCGGCGAGAAAATCGAGCACCCGCGTTACCTTCGCCAATGGGAAGCCAAGCTGGCCCAAGCGCAGCGGGCGCACAAAAAATGCCAAGTGACCAACATCCATGCCAAGATGGCCAATTGCCGTATGGACTTTCTGCACAAGGCTAGCACGGACATCGTGCGCCGCTTTGATTACATCGCTGTGGGTAACGTCAGCAGCGGCAAACTGGCTAAGACCAAGATGGCCAAAAGCGTGTATGACGCATCTTGGCATTCCTTCAAAACCATGCTGGCGTACAAGTCGGTGGCGAATGGCGCGTGGTATGAAGAAGTGAATGAAGCGTTTTCTTCCCAAGTCTGTTCGCATTGCGGCGCACTGCCCGATTCGAGGCCGAAAGGTATCGCAGACCTTGGAATAAGGCACTGGGTTTGTTCGGAGTGTGGTGGTGCGCATGACCGTGATGTAAATGCCGCCAAAAATATTCTGAATAAATCCAGTGCCCGCTCGGGACATCGAGCGCCTGTAGAGGGAATCGCCGTCCTTTAGGGCGGCGAGGATGTCAAAGATACTGCCAGTATCGCCAGATGCGTCTGGTGCAGGGTTTTGTGCTTTGTTGTAGCGGCAGGTGGGCACAATCTGCAACACGCCTTCCCGCCATCCTCTTACGAGCCTGCCATGCCCCACTCCGAGCACCCGAACCAGTTTGCCCTGCTGCGCCAGCGCCGCTTTGCACCGTTTTTCTGGACGCAGTTTGCTGGGGCGGCCAACGACAACCTGTTCAAATTTGCTTTTACGGTGCTGGTGACTTACCAGCTGCAAGTGGCATGGCTGTCGCCCACATTGGCTGGGTTGGTGATTGGGGCGTTGTTTATTTTGCCGTTTTTGCTGTTTTCGGCCACAGCAGGCCAGCTTACCGACAAGTTTGAAAAGACGCGCATCATCCGCTTTGTCAAAAGCCTAGAGATTGCCATCATGCTGCTGGCTGGGGCGGGTTTTATGCTGGGCAGTGTCGGGGTGCTGCTGCTGTGTACTTTTTTGATGGGGGTGCATTCCACCCTGTTTGGCCCGGTCAAGTTTGCTTATTTACCCCAAGCACTCAACGAGCGCGAACTCACCGGTGGTAACGGCATGATTGAGATGGGCACTTTTGTGGCTATTTTGTTGGGCAATGTGGCCGGTGGTTTGTTGGTGGCCCTGCCCAATATAGGCCCGACCATGGTGGCCTTGGCCTGCTTGGGGTTGGCCTTGGCCGGGCGGGTGCTGGCGCAGTTTATTCCGGCAGCTCCGGCCACCGATCCCCATCTGCAGATCAACTGGAACCCCATCAGCGAGACTTGGCGTAACCTCAAGCTGGCACATGGCAACATTGTGGTGTTTCGCTCGTTGTTGGGCATTAGCTGGATGTGGTTCTTTGGTGCCGTGTTTTTGGCCCAATTTCCCAGCTTTGCCCGCGATGTGTTGCATGGCGACGCCCATGTGGCCTCCTTGCTGCTGGTGGTGTTTTCGGTGGGCATTGGCACAGGCTCGCTGTTGTGTGAAGTGTTGTCGCGCCGCCATGTAGAGATCGGACTGGTGCCGCTGGGTGCTATTGGCATGACGGTTTTTGCCGTCGATCTGTATGCGGCAGCACACAGCTTGCCCACAGTCGCGCAGATGGGTGTGACCGCCTTTGTGGCCCAGCCTGCCCATTGGCGGGTGATGTTGGATTTGCTGCTGCTGAGTTTGTTTGCCGGGTTGTATAGCGTGCCCATGTATGCGTTGATCCAGATGCGCAGCCAGCCCACGCACCGCGCACGCATCATTGCGGCCAACAATATCCTCAATGCGTTGTTCATGATTGCCAGCTCTGTATTGGCGGGGGCTTTGTTGGGGGCTGGCTGGACGGTGCCCGAGGTGTTTTTGGCTACTGGGTTGGCTAATGCTGTGGTGGCTGGCTATATCTTCTTGTTGGTGCCTGAATACCTGTTGCGCTTTATTGCCTGGGTGTTGTCGCGTTTGGTGTATCACTTCAAGGTCAAGGGCGATGAGCATCTGCCTACCAGTGGTGCCGCCATATTGGTGTGCAACCATGCGGGGTTTGTGGATCGGGTCTTGCTGATGGCGGCCAGCCCCCGGCCTATTTGTTTTGTGGTGGAGCCTGCTTTGTTGCATCAACCTTGGGGTGGTTGGCTGTTGCGTTTGTCCAAAGCCATTGCCTGGGCGTCTGGGCCAAACGATGCACTGGCACGCCAGCAAGCGCAGGCTACAGCGTTGCAGGTGCTGCGCGAAGGTGATTTATTGGCCGTGACCTCAGAGCAAGACAGCCTGCAATTGCTGGCGCAAGCCCACGCAGCAGGCATTGCCGTGTCTTGTGTACCTTTGGCCCTGCACCAACCTGCCCATGCGGCTTGGGGGCGGGTGCAGTTGCAGGTGGGGGCCGCCTTGGCCCCCACAGATTGCACTCCGCAGGGGCTGCGCCAGCGTCTGGATGCTCTGCGCCCCTGAGCTGGTGTGGTGCCGAGGAGGCCATTACGCCAGGTCTGCTGGGCTGAGGCAACAGCAGTTGCGCCCTTGGGCCTTGGCGCGGTAGAGGGCGGCATCGGCAGCGCGCAATAGATGTTCGGGGTGGGTGCCGATACGGGGGATGCCTGCGGCCAGACCGACACTGACAGTCACTACTGGCCCCAGAGGGGAGTCGGCGTGTGCAATGGCTGCGGCTTGCACGGCCACACGGATGCGTTCGGCGCTGGCATAGGCATCGGCAATATCTGCACCGGGCAGCACCAACACAAACTCCTCGCCACCATAGCGGGCTACCAGTTCGCCAGCCCGGTGGATGCCTCCAGACAGAATGTGCGCTACTTGTTGTAAACAGACATCGCCCGCCTGATGACCATCGTGGTCGTTGTATCGCTTGAAAAAGTCTACATCCAGCATGATGACTGCCAGTGGCGTGCCTTGTCGGGTGGCACGCTGCCATTCGGTTTGCCAGACTTCGTCAAACTTGCGTCGGTTGGCCAATCCGGTCAGGCTGTCGGTGGTGCTCAGGGTGGCTAGCTGGTGGTTGGCCGCTTCTAGTTCGGCAGTGCGTTTGCGCACACTGTCTTCCAGCATGGCATTGGCCGCTTGGATTTCTTGGCCCAGACGTTCGCGTTCGCGCAGTTCTTCGCGCAAGCGGCGCGAGAATACAACACTCACGCCAATCAGCAACAGCACTGCCCCCACACGCAACCCCAGGGCGGCGGTGCGGGCCTTGGCAAAACGCTGGGCCTGTGCGCCCAGCTCTGCCGTGAGGGCGCCAACGGCGGTTTCACTGTTGATCTCGTAGAGCTTTTTGGTGAGCAGATAGTCGTCATCAAACAACAAGCGCCGCGCCTGCAACCATTGTTCTTGTCGCATGGCCGCAATGGCATGGGCTTCAATGGTGCGCAATTTGTCATGGTCTGCCTGTACCACCGTGATCTCGTCAGACAGGCCCAAAGTGGCTGTCAGCTGTTTGACCGATTGCAGTGTGCTGTCCAGATCCGTTCCTACCCGGTCATAGGTGCTGGCACGCAAAGTGTTTTCTTCTAGCACTGCCGTGCTCAACATGCCGTTGAGTTCTTGCTGTAGGCGTGCCATGCGCTCCAGTTGGGTATGTACGGTCAGATGGCGTTCGTGCATCTGCTCGTTGTGTATGTCTACATACCAGCCAATGGCCGTGGTCAGAACCAAGATGGCAATGGCAATATAGATGCTGCCCAGAAGCTTCATGACGGCGGCGGATTACTCAAGCACCTTGTCCGCCTTTTTTAGCAGCGCGGGGGCTAGTTCCACGCCTTGCGCTTTGGCCGCGCGCAGGTTGATGGCCAGACTGAATTTTTCTACCGGCCCCCAAGGAATATTGCCAACGGCGGCTCCCTTGAGTACCAGTGCGGCCTTTTTACCTGCAGCGTAGCCCACCAAAAAGTAATCTAGTCCGTAGGCTGCCACAGCACCACGCGCAACGCTGTCTACATCGCCAGCAAACAGGGGTATTCGGTGTCGGTTGGCCACGGCCACCAGTGCTTCCAGATTGGCGACGGTGGTGTTGTCGGAGGTGATGGTAAAAGCCTGCACTTTGCCCACCAACGAAGTGGCTGCTGGGCCGACCTCGTTGCTGTGGCGGATGGGTACTTCGATCAGCTCCAGCCCTAGCTGTTGCGCCGCTGCCCGCATGGCCTTGGTATGGGTGATGGAGTTGACTTCGGCGGGGTTATAAATGGTGCCCCACTGTTTGGCCTGCGGCGCCATCTTGGCGTAGGTCTCCATTTGCAACACCACAGGCCATAAATCACTGACGCCGGTCACATTGGTCTGTGTGGTCTGGCCGCGCTCACTGCGCTGGGGCACGATGCCTGCACCCAGTGGGTCGGTAATGGAAGAAAAAATAATCGGAATGCTGCGTGTGGCCTGCACTACGGCCTGTGTGGTGGGCGTGGCAATGCTGTGGATCAGGTCGACTTGCTCGCGCACCAAGGTTTGGGCAATGGCATGGGCTTGTTCTAGACTCCCTTGGGCATTGTGGCGCAGATAGCGAAGGTTGGTCCCTTCTTTAAAGCCCGCACTGAGCAGTGCGGCCTCAAAGCCTTTTTGGTCGGCATCCAGTGCTGCATGGGAGACGATTTGTGTAACCCCAATACGGATGATCCGGTGGTGGCCCTGCGCTAGGGCGTTGCCTGCCCAACCCAGAGCACTGGCAGCCAATGCGCAGCCGGTTTGCAATAACTGGCGTTTGCTCGGGCAATCGAGGCGATGGTGCATGGTGATCCCATAGTGAAGAACGGTTTTTGTTCTGAAACTCTAAAAATGGACAACCCGTAGAGCTTGCAAATGCTTGCATCAAGATAAGATGAAACAAATAGTAGCTGGAATCGTATAGGTTTTTACTAATATGCCGATAGGGGTTCTTCCTGCATGGCCTCGATTTGCTCGTGCAACATGTCTACTTGGCCGCGCCAATAGTCGCTGCTGCCAAACCACGGGAAGTTGATCGGAAAAATGGGGTCTTGCCAACGCCGGGCCAGCCAGGCGCTGTAGTGAATGAGGCGCAGTGTGCGCAGGGGCTCTATCAAGGCCAGTTCGCGCCGATCAAATGGGCGCAGTTGTTCGTAGCCCTCTAGCAAGGCACTGAGTTGCCCGGTGCGCTGGCGCCGGTCGCCCGAGAGCAGCATCCACAAGTCCTGAATGGCTGGCCCCATGCGTGCATCGTCCAGATCAACAAAGTGTGGGCCACCGCGCCCGTATTCGTCCAGTGGTGTCCAGAGAATGTTGCCGGGGTGGCAGTCGCCATGCAGGCGCAAGGCGGTGGCATGGGGCAGGCCGCCGTGGGGGCCACCAGTGGCAGCGATCAAGGCCAGTGCTTGTTCGCAAGCATCGCGCCAAGCAGATTGCACGTCCAGTGGAATGATGGCTTGCGCCAGCAGCCAGTCGCGTGCCTCGCTGCCAAAGCTGGTGGCATCGAGTGCTGGGCGGGCGACAAAAGGCTGGGCTGCCCCCACGTTGTGGATGCGGGCCAGAAAGCGGCCCAGCCATTCCAGCACTTCCCAATCGTCCAGCTCAGGCTGGCGGCCACCACGCCAAGGACTGACCGAAAAGGCAAACCCGCCATGTTGGTGCAATGTCTGGCCTTGCAACACCAGTGGAGCCACGGCAGGCACCTCGGCCTCTTGCAGTTCGGCGGCAAAAGCGTGTTCTTCCAGAATTTGTGTCTGGCTCCAGCGTTCGGGGCGATAGAACTTAGCCACCACACGGCTGCTGTCCTCTAGCGTTACTTGGTAGACGCGGTTTTCGTAGGATGACAACGCCATCAAACGCCCATCACCATACAGGCCAACGCCAGCCAGTGCATCCAGCACCACATCGGGCGTGAGGGAAGAAAAAGGGTGGTGTGCAGCCCTAGGGGCAGTGGAGGCGTTCATGCAGCCATTGTCGCGTGCCCTTGGCAATAAAAAAAGCCGGAAATATACCGTGGTGGTACATGCCGGCTTGATGGCGCCAACAGGGCATGGCCCTGTTGGCTGGTGGGGGTGTTGCTCAGTACTTGTATACGCCTTGGCCCGTCTTGCGGCCCAAGCGGCCAGCGGCCACCATTTCCTTGAGCAGTGGGGCAGGACGGTATTTGCTGTCGCCAAAGCCGTCTAGGAACACTTCCATGATAGCCAGACAGACATCCAGACCAATCAGATCGGCCAGCGCCAGTGGGCCCATGGGCTGCCCGCAACCCAGCTTCATGCCTGCATCGATGTCTTCGGCGGTGGCTAAGCCTTCGGCCAACACAAAGAAGGCTTCGTTGATCATGGGCACCAGAATCCGGTTGACCACAAAGCCGGGGTTGTTCTTGACGGTGATGGGCGTCTTGCCCAATGCCTTGGCCAGTGCCTGCACGGCATCGTGGGTTGCATCGCTGGTTTGCAGACCTCGAATCACCTCTACCAGCGCCATCATGGGCACGGGGTTGAAGAAGTGCATGCCCACAAACTTGTCGGGGCGGCCTGTGGTGGCGGCCAACTCGGTGATGGAGATAGACGAGGTGTTGGTAGCGATGATGACTTCAGGATCGACCAGCGCATCAACCTGCTTGAGAATCTTCACCTTGATGTCGTGGTTTTCGGTGGCGGCTTCAATCACCAGTTGTGCGGCCTTCAGGTCGTCGTAGCTGGTACTGGTTTTGATGCGGGCCAAGATGGCATCTTTGTCGGCGGCGCTGATCTTTTCTTTCTTGACCAGGCGATCCAAGCTGCCTGCAACAGTGGCCAACCCTTTTTGTACGGCGGCGTCAGAGATGTCTACCAGGATGGCGTTGATACCCGCAACTGCGCAGGCTTGCGCAATGCCGTTGCCCATGGTTCCGGCGCCGATGATGCCGACAGTGGTGATGGTCATATACAAAATCCTCTTTAAAGTAGAACAAAGGCCACACAAAAGCTGCCCGTGGGAGTAGCCCCACGATGCGCAGTGACACAGCATAACCAAGTTCATTGACAGCATCGCGATTTTGGAGGCGCATATCGGCCCGTCTTTGCTGGTGGGCTGGTGTGTGCCGTCTGGATTACAGTTTGGCGTTGCGTGGGCCGCTGGCCCTGTTCTTCTGGTTTGATCTGTATTTTTTTGAAAGCACTCCATGACCACCCTTGGCACTCCCTTGTCTCCCCATGCCACCAAAGTGATGCTGCTCGGTTCGGGCGAGTTGGGCAAGGAGGTGCTGATTGCCTTGCAGCGCCTGGGTGTAGAAACCATCGCCGTAGACCGTTATGACCATGCTCCTGGTCAGCAGGTTGCCCACCATGCGCGCACCATCGCCATGAGCGACCCAGCACAATTGCAAGCCTTGATCGAGGCCGAAAAGCCCCACTGGGTCGTGCCTGAGATTGAGGCCATTGCCACCCCGATGCTGGAGCAGTTGGAGGCAGCCGGTGTGGTGCGTGTGATTCCTACCGCCCGTGCTGCGCGCCTAACGATGGATCGTGAAGGCATTCGCCGCTTGGCAGCCGAAACCCTGGGCCTGCCCACCAGCCCCTATCGGTTTTGCGATTCCTTGCAAGCGTTGCAAGCCGCCATTGATGGCGGCATTGGCTACCCCTGTATCGTTAAACCGGTCATGAGCAGCTCGGGCAAGGGCCAAAGCAAAATAGATGGCCCACAAGATGTGCAAAAGGCGTGGGATGTGGCGATGGCCGGTGGCCGGGTCAGCCACGGACGGGTGATTGTGGAGGGCTTTATTGATTTTGATTATGAAATCACCCAGCTCACAGTGCGCGCCTTGGATGCTGAGGGCCAAGTAGCCACCCATTTTTGTGATCCGATTGGCCATGTGCAGGTTGGCGGCGATTATGTTGAAAGCTGGCAGCCCCACCCCATGCACCCGGTGGCGTTAGAAAAATCCCGCCATATTGCCAAGACCGTGACCGACAACCTGGGCGGCCAAGGGCTGTTTGGCGTCGAGTTGTTTGTGAAGGGGGAGCAAGTGTGGTTTAGCGAGGTCAGCCCCCGTCCACATGACACGGGCCTTGTCACCCTGTGTACCCAGCACCAGAGTGAGTTTGAACTGCATGCCCGTGCCATTTTGGGTTTGCCGGTAGATACCAGCCTGCGCAACCCCGGTGCCAGCGCCGTGATTTATGGTGGCATGGAGGCCACTGGCATGGTGTTTGACGGTGTAGACGACGCATTGCGCGTGCCAGATACCGATTTGCGCCTGTTTGGCAAGCCGGAGAGCTTTGCCAAGCGCCGCATGGGGGTGGCGCTGGCCCGTGCTACTGATGTAGACGTGGCTCGCCAAAATGCCAAGTTGGCTGCCAGCAAGGTGCGTCCACGCCGGGTCTGAGTGGGTGGTTAGGCGCCATCGGCGTGTGCATGTGCCGTGGCGAGCTTGAAGACGGACACGGTTCTGACCAGATCTGCGGCTTGCTGGCGCAGGCTGTTGGCGGCAGAGGCCATCTCTTCCACCAGTGCGGCATTTTGTTGGGTGGTCTGGTCCATGTGAACGATGGCTTCTCCCACCTGTTGCACGCCTGCACTTTGTTCATGGCTGGCGTTGCTGATCTCATGCATCAGTGAGGCAACCTTCTGAATCTCTGCAATCGCCGATTGCATGCTGTGGCCTGCCTTTTCTACCAGTACGCCCCCGTGCTGGATTTGCTCCACGCTGTTGCTAATGAGCTCTTTGATTTCTTGGGCGGCTTGGGCCGAGCGGCCTGCCAATGCCCGCACTTCACTGGCTACCACGGCAAAGCCCCGGCCATGCTCTCCGGCGCGGGCAGCTTCTACTGCTGCATTGAGGGCCAAGATATTGGTTTGGAAGGCAATGCCATCAATCACCGTGATGATTTCTGCAATACGGTGGCTACTGGCCTCAATGCCCTTCATGGTTTGTACCACCTGCTCCACCACTTGACCACTGTCAATCACCACTTGGCTGGCATCTTGGGCCAGATGGTTGGCTGTTTCCGAATGATCGGCGTTGGTTTTGACGGTGCTGCCCAACTCTTCCATAGAGGCGGCTGTTTGCTCTAAGGCACTGGCCTGGCTGGCTGTGCGTTGGCTTAAGTTTTGGTTGCCTTGCGCAATTTCGGCGCTGGCCAGAGCGACGCTCTCGGAGCCGGTGCGCACTGTGGTGACCACACGGGTCAAGCCTTCGCCAATGCTGTTCATGGCGTGCAGCAAATCGCCGATTTCGTCGTGCCGTGATTCTGTCAGATGCCCGGACAAATCGCCCGAGGCCAAGGTGGCGGCTACTGTGCAGGCTTGTTGGATGGGTTGCACAATCATGCGCCGGATAAACACAAACCAGGCGGCTGCTAATAAACCCACTGCCAACAGTCCCAACATGGCAAACCAGAAAATCAGTCGATGTGCTTGCGCTGTGTACTCTTCTACATAGGTGCTGGCAGCAATCACCCAGTCCCAGCTGGGGTGGTGGGCATAGGCAATCAGTTTTTTTCTGGGGGTGGTTTCGTCAGAGCCTTGGTTCATCCAACGGTAATGCAGGGTGCCGTTCTTTTTCTCCAGCATTTCGCGAATAAAGAACTGCCCATCTGCATCTTGGGTGTCTAGCAGGTTTTTGCCTTCTAGCACTGGATGCACTACCAGTGTGCCCATGTTGTTGCCAGGCTTAGAATCTAAGATGTAATAGTAACCAGATTGGCCGACCTTCAATTTCTTGATGGATTCTTTCATGTTGGCAAAGAATTCTGAGAAATCCAAGCCAATAAAAAGAATACCCAGCACATTGCCTTGGGCATCTTTGATGGGGTCGTAGCGGGTCATATAGCGCCGCCCAAACAAGGTGGCAATACCCATGTAAGCTTGGCCACTTTGCACTTTGGGGTAGCCAGGATGGGCTTTGTCGAGCAGGGTGCCTACAGCACGTTCGCCTTTGTCATCTTTGAGGGAAGTGGTGACGCGCACAAAATCATGCCCGTCTTTGACAAACACCGTGGCGATGGCCCCTGTGCTTTGTGTGAAGTGATCTACTACCTGATAATTAAGATTGATGGGGGTGCCATTGACCCCAAGCACCGGAACTTGCCGATCTTTGATGGGCATTTTCTCGGCAGAAATTTCAAAATTGCCAGAAAAATTACGAGAAAAGCTTTGGGCTAAAAATTCTGCGCGTCGGTACAGATCTGTATCACTGGCTTCCAAAAAGCTCACCATCATGTGAATATGCTGGGCCAGTTCGTCTTCGGCTCGCTGCTCAATGTTTTTTGAAACAAAAAAACCAATCAAACCAATCAATGCTGCCAATACAAGGGATACCAAAATGAAGTTGGCAGCGGCCAGTTTTTGGCCTAGACCCAGGGATTGGTATTTGTTGGATAGAAGCGTCATGGGTTTTTTGTCATAGAGAGGATGACAAGGAGCCATCCAGTTCGTACATCGCGTGACTAATTGTAACTTGATCAAAATCAGAGTGACCAATGCCGTCAAATGGATGGATACTGTGGTGATGTCTGTGACGGTTCCTACGCTTGTTTCGCGCCATAGTGACGCTGTGCCTGCCCGGTTTGGGTGGTTGCGCAGGCCGGTGGTTTGGGTGCTGCTATGGGCCGTCTGGTCTTTGCTCTGGTTGGGCTATTACGCCCAACATGAGGTGTTGAACCGTTGGATTTGCCAGGCTGCACCGTGATATTGCGTTTATTACAGGCGGAGGCAGCTTACGATGGGCTGCTGTGGCCCTACCGTGTGCGTGCCGACCGCATCATGGTGTGGATGAACTTGTTCTTGCTGTTGGTGTGTACCGCTCTGGCACCGTGGCGGGCAACCTATGCGGTGGTCGGGCTGGTTGGGTTGCCTACGATGCTGTTGGCCTATGCCTTGGCACAGGCTTGGCCGGGGCAACTGGTGACGCGGCTTTTTATGGGCTGTGCATTTATGGCTTATACCGGCCTCATCATCCACCAGTCTGGGGGCGATATTGAGGCGCATTTTGCAGCCTTTGGCCTGATTGGTGTTTTGCTTTACTACCGCGATTGGCGCAGTATTGTGGCCGCCACGGTGTTTATCTATCTACACCATTTGGTGCTCGGCTATGCCCAAACCTTGGGTGTGCCCGTGTATGTGTTTGACCAGAACAACTTTTGGGTGCTGTTTGGCGTGCATGTGGCGTATTTTTTGCCCTTTATTGCCATGATGGTTTACCTGTCGGTCTGGTTGCGGCGCGAGGGTTATGAGGCCCAGCATGTGATTGTGCTGGCCCAGCAGGTGGTGCAGGGCAATTTGATGGATGATGGCACGCCATCGGCTGTATTGGCCCACGGCAATATGCCGCTGGTGGCCGCTGTGCAGCAAATGAAGCGGCGCTTGCTCGATTTGCTCAAGGTGCTGCCGGTAGCAGCAGCGGTGGTGCGTATTGATACCGGCACCATTGTGAGTATCAATGAGGCTTGGGAGCGCCGCATTGGCCCCTTGGGCGGCAAAGATGACCGCATTGGTGAGTCTCCTATCTGGGCTGATCCGGCCACATGGTCAGACCTGATCGCCCGCATGCACAGTGCGGCAGAAAAGCTCATCAACAAGACCGAGGTGGTGCTGCGCAAAAATGACGGTACGCCCATGATTTGCGAGTTGTCCATTGTGCTGCACGAGGGCGTTACACCCGTAATGGCGATATTGACGGTGGAGGACATCACCTTGCGCCGCCGGGCTGAAGAGACCATGAAGCGTCTGGCCTTTCGTGATGCACTGACCGATTTGCCCAATCGGGCCAGTCTGCAAGTGGCGCTAGAGTTGGCTATCAATGCCAGAGACCAAGGTGGCCAGAGCGGTGTGCTGGTCATGCTGGACTTGGATGGCTTCAAGCCGGTCAACGACCACTATGGGCACGATGCGGGCGATGAGGTCTTGCGCACCATTGGCACCCGATTGCAGTGGCTGAATCAGCGTGCCGATGTGGCGGCCCGCCTTGGGGGGGATGAGTTTTGCTTGGTGCTGGGGCACGGTATCACAGCCCCCGAGGCTGTTGCTACGGCAGAGCAGGTGATTGCAGCGGTGTCGCAACCTATCAGGTTGGGCGATGGGGGGCCGTCCGTGTGTGTGGGTGCCAGTGCCGGGGTGGCATGCTTGACGCCCGAGGTGCACAACATAGAGGATTGGCTCAAACGCGCCGATGAGGCGCTGTACAGAGCCAAGCGCAGTGGCAAGAACCGTGTTTGCACGGCCCCAGAGTGCCAGATGGGTTGAGAGCAGTGGCTAACCTGGCCTACTGCGAGGGCGGGTGTCAACCGCTCATGACCGGAATCTTCGCGGCAGCTCTTGGTACGGTGGGGGCGTAGGGCGGCTCAGGGCAGGTCTTTGTTGGGCACGGCTTGCGCGCTGTCTCTTGGCCCTACGGTGCCCAAGCGGCTTTTGAGCGATTGTGGTTGGCCTGTGAGCAGGGCGGCGTAGTTGGTGGTGTTGGCCAGCACTTTTTTCACATAGTCACGGGTTTCGGTAAAGGGCACGTTTTCGGCCCAAATGGCAGCATCCAGCACTGGGCCGTTGCGCCAGTTGCGTGGGCGGCCTGGCCCCGCGTTGTAAGCGGCAGCAGCCATGGGCATGGAGCCTGCAAAGTCGTCCAATGCCAGCTTGAGGTAGGCGGTGCCGATGGTGATGTTGGTGTCGCGGTCGTTGATCTGCTCGGGGGTAAAGCCTTCCAAGCCAATTTTCTTGGCCGTCCAGCGGGCGGTGGCGGGCATGACCTGCATCAGCCCCGAGGCTCCTACGCCAGAGCGGGCATCCATGATGAAGCGGCTTTCTTGGCGTATCAATCCATACACATAGGCGGGGTCAAGGCCAATGCCTTGGCTGCGGGCTACCACCGTGCTCTGAAAAGGCATGGGGTAACGCTGGGTGTAGTCCATGAGGCTGCGGGTGCGTTCGCTGGTGTTAATGCAGCGGTCCCAGACTTGGCGTTGGCAGGCCAGATCGGCAGCAGCCAGCAACTCGCGGTCTGTCATGCCGCCGGGGGTGTGCAAGTTGGTGCTGTAGTTCCATTCGCGGGTGCCTTCGGGGCGCAGGCCTATTTGTATGGCATACAGCGCCCGTTGCAGCCCAGGGTGGGCACGGGCAGTGGCCTTTTCTTCTGCCGTGAGTGGCGGTGGGGCTGGGGGCAGGGTGATGCTGCGGCCCAACTCTTCGGTTGCCAATTGCTCATAAAAACCACGCGGGCTGGCAATGCCCTCCAGCAGATTGCGCGCTTGGCTGCGCTCGGTTTCTGAGGGTTTGCCCGCCAACAAGGCGCGGGCTTTCCAGTAGACCCAGGTGCTGTCTTGGCGGGCCTCGTCACTCATGGCGTCAATGGCTTGGCGCACAGTTTTCCATTGTCCGGTGCGCAAGGCGGTGCGGGCTTTCCAAGCCAGTAATTCATCGTTCAGGTGCGAGTCGCGCTCTGCCTTTCCAAAATAGTCTTGCGCCAAAGGGGACAGGCGCAGCGCCGCCTGTTTGCCAAGCACTCCCCACACCCAATGGCGCTCTTCGGCGCTCAGGTGGACGCCCCATTTGTTTTCTAGCAGCTCGGCGGCGCTGTCGAGGTTGCTGGCGGCCAGCCGGATCAGGGCCAGCACCACCAGCTCTTGGCGCTGACGGCCTGCGGCGGTGGCGCGGCTGTGCAGGAAGGCCGCGGGCTTGTCATACAGTGCATTGATTTGGGCCACCGCTTCGGGGGCAACAATGGCGACTGCATTGCGCACAGCTCGGGGGCGGTTGGCCTCCATGCTCAGGCGGGCCTCACGCCATACATCCAGGGCTGGCAGTTGGCGTGCAGCAAACAGTTCGCTGGCAGCGTAGGTGCAGCCATCGTCGGCATCGCGGGCGTTGTGCCAGTGGCGGCGCACTTCTTCGGCAATGGCGGTTGCGGGCTTGTGGTTGCGCAACAGGTCGATGGTGAGCGCGTAGCAGCGTACTTCGCGGTCATCTGACATGCGGTACTGGGCATGTTGCTGGCTAAAGCGTGCCCAGTCGCGGCGCTGGCCCAACAGCAGCAGCCAGTCGTTGCGCAGGCGGTCTTCTTGGTAAGTGCCAGCCCAGCGTTGGAAAAACGCCTGAATCTCGTCGGCACTGGCTTCGTCTAGGCGGGCACGCAGTTCCCAGTAGGCGGCCCAAGGCTCCAGAATATGACCACGGGCAGCGGGCAGCAGCAGAGAGAGCTTTTTGCGGTCATTCTTGCGAAAGGCCTGCTGCATCTCCCGCAGCACATCGTCGCCGCCGGAGGGGGCTTGCACCTCGGTGCTGGTAGATACTGCGCTGGCTACACGCTGTGGTGTGCTCGCCAAAGGCGCGGTACAGGCCGCCAGCAGGGCGGTGGCAGCGAAGGGTGTCAGAATCTTGGGCAATTGCATAGAGGAATTATCGGATGGACAAAGCAGCCCTGCGCCGCGCTCTGATTGAACAGCGTCTGAACTTGCCCCACCGGCTGGAGCGAGCCGACCACCTCCAGCAAGTCATGCGTATTTGGTTGTTGAACCGACCCGATACGGTGATTGGCGCTTATTGGCCGATCAAGGGGGAGTTTGATCCCTTGCCTGCGCTGCACCGCTGGAAAGAAGATGGTGAGCTGCTGGATCAGCCCCAGCGCCGCCGCATTGGCCTGCCAGTGATCAACAAGCAGCACAAAACACTGACCTTTCATGTGTGGTATCCCGGCTGCCCTATGGAGGAGGACGCTTACGGCATTCCTAAGCCCAAAGATACCGAGTTGATCGTGCCTACACTGTTGTTTGTGCCCTGTGTGGGCTATGGGCCTGGTGGCTACCGCCTGGGTTATGGCGGTGGCTTTTACGACCGCACGCTGGCGACCTTGCAACCGCGCCCCACCACGGTGGGGCTGGGCTATACCAACGGCTATCTGGACGAGTTTGAGCCCGAGCCGCACGATCAGCCACTGGACGCCATCCTCAATGACAACGGTGTTGTTTGGCCGGTATGAAGATTTATATGGTGGGTGGCGCCGTGCGCGACCGTCTGTTGGGCCGTCCGGTCAACGACCACGATTGGGTGGTGGTAGGGGCCACACCCGAGCAGATGGCAGCCCAAGGCTTTTTGGCGGTGGGGCGGGATTTTCCGGTGTTCTTGCATCCGCATACCCGTGAAGAATATGCCTTGGCCCGCACCGAGCGCAAGAGTGGGCGCGGCTACCGCGGGTTTGTGGTGCAGACATCGCCCGACGTGACGCTGGAAGAGGACTTGTCGCGGCGTGACTTGACCATCAATGCCATTGCCTCACTGACTGATCCGGTCACGCCCGAGAGTTTGGTCGACCCCTACGGTGGCGTGCAGGATGTGCGCGACAAGGTGCTACGCCATGTAACGGATGCCTTTCATGACGATCCGGTGCGCATTTTGCGTGTGGCGCGGTTTGCAGCACGGTTTACCGACTTTACGGTGGCTCCAGAGACACTGGCGCTGATGCGCTCGATGGTGGAGCATGGTGAGGCCGACCACTTGGTGGCCGAGCGTGTGTGGCAAGAAATCAGCCGGGGGCTGATGGAGCCACAGCCCTCGCGCATGTTTGAGGTGCTGCGCCAATGTGGTGCCTTGCGTGTGGTGCTGCCCGAGGTAGATCGCCTCTGGGGCGTGCCACAGCGTGCCGAGTACCACCCGGAGGTGGACACGGGCATCCACTTGATGATGGTGCTGGACATGGCAGCCCGGTTGCAAGCGCCGCTTGCAGTGCGCTTTGCCTGCCTGACGCACGATTTGGGCAAAGGCACGACCCCTGCCGATATGTTGCCGCGCCATATTGGCCACGAGCAGCGCAGCGCCCGGTTGCTCAAAGGCCTGTGTGAGCGCCTGCGCGTGCCTACCGACTGCAAAGAGCTGGCGGATGTGGTGGCGCGAGAGCATGGCAATATCCACCGCAGTGGCGACTTGGGGGCCGCGGCCTTGCTGCGCTTGTTAGAACGCTGCGATGCCATCCGCAAACCGGCCCGGCTCGACGAGATTTTGCAAGCCTGCGAATGTGATGCCCGTGGGCGGTTGGGTTTTGAGGAGGCAGCCTATCCGCAACGCGCACGACTGAATGCTGTGTTGCAGGCAGCTTTGTCGGTGGTGACGGCCGATGTAGCGGCATTGGCTGCTGCCAGAGGCCAGCAGGGCAAGGCCGTAGGCGAGGCCATTCATGCCGCACGGGTGCAGGCTGTGTCTTTGTGGCTGGGTCGGGTTTGCGCTGCCTCCGATTGAACCAGTGTCCTGCGCTTTAGGGCCGCACCGACTGCACCCAGCGCACGATGTCTGGGGCACTGAGGGCGCCAGAGATGCGCGCTAGCTCTTGCCCCCCTGAAAACAGCACCATCGTGGGGATGCTGCGGATGTGGTAGGGCGCTGCCACCTCAGGATGTGCTTCGGTGTCGAGCTTGGCCAGGCGCAGTTGCGGCTCTAGCTGCCGCGCGGCTTGGGCAAAGGCCGGGGCCATTTGGCGACAGGGGCCACACCAAGGCGCCCAAAAGTCCACCAGCACCGGAAGATGGCTGCGCTGCACATGGCGGGCAAAGCTGTGGGCATCGAGCGCCAAGGGTTCTCCCATGAACAAGGGCCGATGGCAGCTGCCACAGTCGGGGGCGCTGCCCAAATGCACGGCCTGTACACGGTTGGTGGTGTGGCAGTGCGGGCAGACAATATGCAGGGCTTGGGTCATGGCAGGCTTTCGGACAGGAACAGATGTGCTCTGAGATCGGGCCGCCAGGGGCCCAATTCAAGTTGTTGTTACCACCATTTGACTGCCAAACTGAGCAGCACACTCAGCAATACGGTGCTGGCCAGCGGAATAAACCAATCTCGGCCAAACAGTCGGAAGGAAAAATCGCCTGGCAGCCGCCCCAGTCCCAGCTTGCGTAACCAAGGGGCCAGTCCGTTGATAAACACCAGTGCCAGAAAAAGGACGATCAGCCAGCGGATCATGGGAGGTGAGGGATGGGGGCGTGGCTTTGCTTAAAGCCGGTGGGTGCGGTCGCCACGGACAAAACCGATGGCCTCCCAAGGTTGGCCTTTGCACAGCGCCAGCACTTTGAACAGTTCCCCCATTTCGTGCTCCATGATCAGCTTGGCCGCCTGTACCCGTTGGGCCAGTGGTTGTTGGTCGATCCGGGCCGCCAAGCCACAGTTGATCAGGAAATGTGCTTGTGTGGTGTAGCCCAGTACGCTCCAGCCCATGCCTTCGGGCAAGGGCTGGTCTTGTGCCGACAACGCTATCGCCGTAAAGTTGACATGGGCCGTGATGTCTTTGAGGCCCACGTCTGCCAGTGGGTTGTCGTCGGATTGGTGCGCCCTGTGACACATCACCGTGCCCATGTGGCGCTGTGGGTGGTAATACTCGCTTTCGCCAAAGCCGTAGTCGATCAAGAAGGCCGCGCCACGGGTCAGGCGATCACCCAAGGTGTGGATAAAAGCCTCGGCTTGTGGATGGATTTCGGTCAGATAGTTGTGCGGGCCTTCAATCTCTACCGGCGGGCGCAGCGTGGTGGGCTGGTCGGCCCAGACAAAGCGGCCGTTTTCGTCCAGTGCTACGCCGCGCTCATGCCACACGCCATCTTGTGCGCCGCCGTGGCGGGCCAGCAATTGCACGGGCATGGCGTCCAACACCTCATTGCCCACGATCACGCCCTCCAATTGTGCAGGCAGGGTATCGAGCCAACGGACTTTATCTTGGTGGGCTGCCAACCGCGTTTGCTGGCGTGCGCGCAGGCTGCCTGACACATCGACGATGGTGTAGCGATGCACGGCATCGCCCAGAGTGTCGAGCAGTTGCAGTGCCAGCGCGCCAGAGCCTGCACCAAACTCCCAAACCTCGTGGGTACCGGTGTGCTCTAACGCTTCGGCCACCTGCACGGCCAGCGTTTGACCAAACAACGGTGACAGCTCTGGGGCCGTTACAAAATCACTGCCCGATTGCGGCAGCGTGCCAAACTTGGTGCTGTCGTTGGCGTAGTAGCCCAGACCGGGCGTGTACAGCGCCAGCGCCATAAAGCGGTCAAAGCCAATCCAGCCGCCAGCAGATTGAATGGCCTGCACGATGTGCTGGTGCAGGGCGGTCGTTAAACTTGGGTGTTCTGTGCTCACAGTCTGCATTGTCTCTGAATGTTTGATTCTTCTCCCTCTTGCGCCCCACCTCGCACGGTGCTGGTCACTGGCGCAGCCCGGCGTTTGGGCCGCCAGATTGCCCTTGCGCTGGCTGCGGCAGGTTGGCAGGTGGCGGTGCATTACCGCAGCTCGGCCCCTGAGGCACTCGATGCGGTGGCAGCCTGCCAAGCCTTGGGCGTGGCCAGTGCCTGCTTTGCTGCCGACTTTGACAACGAAGCCGCTGTGCGCAGCCTGCTGCCGCAGGTAGCTGCCCATTTTGGCACCGTGGATGCGGTGGTGAACAGTGCCTCGTTGTTTGAACACGATGATGCTGCCCACTTCGGCTTTGCCGCGTTGGAGCGGCACCTGCGCAGCAACACGGCGGCCCCCATTCTGTTGGCACAAGCCCTACACCAGCACTTGGAGGCACGGGCCGCAGCGGGCGAGGTGCCAGTGCAGGGCGTGGTGGTGAATTTGCTAGACCAAAAACTCTGGAACCAAAACCCAGATTTTTTGAGCTACACCCTGTCCAAGGCGGCGTTGGAGGCCGCCAACACCATGCTGGCGCTGGCCTTGGCACCGCGCCTGCGCGTGGTGGGGGTTGCACCGGGCCTGACCCTCACCAGCCCCTTTTTGACGGCAGAAAAGTTTGAACAACTGCACCGCTTGAGCCCGCTGGGGCGCTCGTCTACCCCCAAAGATGTGGCGGCCACGGTGCAGTTTGCGCTGGAGAACCGCTCTATCACTGGCACCACGTTGTTGGTGGATGGCGGCCAGCATTTGATGAAATTTGAGCGCGATTTTTCGCTGATGTAACCCGGCGGCGCACGCCTTGATCTTCTACTATGTACAACGCCGCAGGCACCCATATTCTGACCCTGACCGGATTGCGTTTTGACGCCAATTTGGGCATCCTAGACCACGAAAAAACCGCACCCCAGCCCATTCAGGTGGATGCTGAACTCAATTTGGGCACCCAACCGCTGCGCCCGCGCGACGACGACATTGCCCATGTATTGGACTACCGCAAGGTGCGCCAAATCATCATCGACGAATGTACCGCCGAGCATGTCAACCTGCTCGAAAGCCTGATTGGCAAGCTGGCGCACCGGCTGATGCTGTTGCCCGGTGTGTTGGGCGTGCGCGTCAAAATTGCCAAACTCGAAATTTTTGACGACTGCGAGGTTGCCATTCGCGTGGAAACTGGACAGTGGTAAACCAACCCAACCGCCCCTTATGAAAAAATATCTGCGCCCCACGGTCTTGTGGACTGCATTGTTCTGTCTGGGTGGGCTGGCCCAAGCAGCCAGCTTTGATTGCGCTTTGGCCCGTTCGGCCAAAGAAAGAATGATTTGTGCCGACCCTCAGTTGTCTGCGCTGGATGAGCAATTGGATGCCTCCTATAAAGACGCACTAGCGCGCTCAGGGGCTAAATCCACCATCCGCCAGTGGCAGCGTGATTGGCTGAAAAACGGCGAGGTGTCTCGCTGCACAACGGCTGCCTGCCTGACGCAGGCTATGAACACCCGTATTCAGATGCTCGATGCCGTAGCGGGCAGCACAACCCCTGCGGCTCGCTGGCATGGCAGCTATGTGCGCTTTATCAACGGGGTGCGCGACAACGACTCGGCCGAGATCATGCTGATGGGGTTGCATGGCAACAAGGTGTTTGCCACCGGCCATGCCGTTTGGCTTGGGCCTAACGCGGCCCAAGGGCAGGTGCATACGGGTGAAATTGAAGGCGTAGGGCAGATCAAAGCGGGCAAAGCCCTGTTCGACTTGGATGGCTGCAACGCCACCATCGCACTGACCGCTACCGGCTTGGTGGTACAGGAAGAATCAGGCTGTGGTGGATTGAACGTCACCTTTATTGGGGATTACCGGAAAAAATGAACCACTCTTTGGAAACTGGCCACTGGACGGGCGAACTGCCTACGGCCCCCAGCGCAGATAAGGCGCACAAAATTGAACGCGAAACGCACAAGCTAGAAAAGCGCCTGTGCCGTGAAACGGGCAAGGCCATCGTGCAATACAACATGATCGAAGAAGGCGATAAGGTCATGGTGTGTATGTCGGGTGGCAAAGACAGTTTTACGCTGCTCGACATCCTGCTCAAGCTCAAGGCGCGGGCACCCATCCATTTTGACTTGGTGGCTGTCAACCTTGACCAAAAGCAGCCCGGTTTTCCGGAGCACGTACTGCCCGACTACTTGCGCAGCACGGGGGTGCCTTTTCATATTGAAAACGAAGACACCTACAGCATTGTCAAACGCATCATCCCTGAAGGCAAAACCACTTGCAGCCTGTGCAGTCGCCTGCGCCGGGGCATTTTGTACCGGGTGGCCGATGAATTGGGGGCGACCAAAATCGCCTTGGGCCACCACCGTGATGATATTTTGCAAACGCTGCTGCTCAATATGTTTTTTGGTGGCAAGCTCAAATCCATGCCGCCCAAGCTGGTCAGTGACGATGGCAAGCATGTGGTGATTCGCCCGCTGGCTTTTGTGGCAGAAAAAGACACCAGCCGTTGGGCCGCGCACCGCAATTTTCCGATTATTCCGTGCAACCTGTGTGGCAGCCAAGAAAACCTGCAACGCAAACAGGTGGGTGAAATGCTGCGCGATTGGGATAAACGCTTTCCGGGCCGCATCGAAAATATGTTCAACGCCTTGCAAAACGTGGTGCCCAGCCATTTGTTGGATGGCCGCCTGTTTGACTTTGCCAACGCCCAAGCCACAGGCATTGCCGATGACAACGGCGACAAAGCCTTTGATACCGAAGAATTCCCAGCACCCTCCAACTTGCCGGGGGTGCAAGTGGTGCAGATAGGTTAAGTGCGATGCAAGCCACCCGATTGATTGCCATTCGCCACGGCGAAACCGCTTGGAATGTGGATTCGCGCATTCAGGGCCATTTGGATATCCCACTCAATGAGGTGGGCCATTGGCAGGCCCGTCAGGTAGCGCACGCGCTGGCTGCCGAGCCCATCACGGCCATTTATGCCAGTGATTTGCAACGTGCCCAAGCCACGGCACAGGCCTTGGCCGATGTGACCGGCGCCCCGTTGACGCCCGAGCCGGGTTTGCGTGAACGCTGTTTCGGTCACATGGAGGGCCGTACCTTTGCCGAGGTAGAGGTCAGCCACCCCGAGCAGGCTCGGCGCTGGCGTCAACGCGACCCACATTTTGCCGCCGATGGCGGCGAGAGCCTGCTGCAATTGCGTGAACGCATTGCAGCCACCACCAACCGCTTGGCGCAGCAGCACTTGGGCGGGCTGGTGGTATTGGTGGCCCACGGTGGCGTGATGGACATTTTGTATCGTCTAGCCACCGGCCAAGACCTGCAAGCACCACGCACTTGGATGTTGACCAATGCCGCTATCAACCGTCTGCTTTGGACTCCTGAGGGACTGACGCTGGTGGGTTGGGCCGATACCCAACATCTGGACGCCAACAACACCCGCGACGAGTCCACCGTTTAAGGGGCGGTGGCCGCCCGTAGCACTGCCAGTGCGGCATCAAAGTCAAAGGCGGCCAGCGCATGGGCAACCTTGTCCAGCACGGGGGCCAAGGCGGTACCGCTGGCTTGGCGTTGCAGAGCTTCGAGCACCACATCGGCATCCACATCATTGTCTTGCAGCAGCTGAACCAACCGTTCCAGATCCGGTGTGAGCTGGGATAGGTGGTGTGCCAACACGGGCGTTGGGGCGGTGGTGGGGGGGGCCAGCGTTTGCAAGTCTGCCAGCACGGGCGTCAGTTGCTCGAGCACGGCAGTGAGCAACGTGTCGATGCGAGCAGCCGGTGCTGCTTCGCGACAGGCTTGTTCTAGGGCGGCTGCGGCAGCTTGCACGCCCTTGGCGCCAATATTGCCTGCGGTGCCTTTGAGGGTATGGGCGGCACGGGTAGCGGCCTCCGGGTCGGAGCTCTGGCGCGCACTGGCAAACTGGTTGGCAAAATCGCCTTGGCTGTCACGAAACTTGCCCAGCAACCGGGTGTATAGGGTCTGGTTGCCCATCGTGGTGGCCAGCCCGGCCTGCACATCAATGTGGGGCAAGGCGGGTAGCGCCATGCTGTGGTGGGCTGGCAGTGGATTGGGCTGGGGAGCAGTGGCTGGCGCTGTGGTGCCAGCGGGCGGCTGTGGATGCACCCACTTGGCAATGGTGGCAAACATCTCGCCCACATTGAGTGGTTTGGCAATATGGTCGTTCATGCCGACTTGCAGCACCTTTTCGCGGTCGCCAGCCATCGCATTGGCAGTCATGGCTAAAACGGGAATGGCATTCCATGCGGGGTTTTTGCGTATTTCTTGGGTGGCGGTGTAACCATCCATCACGGGCATCTGGCAGTCCATCAAGATGCCATCAAAGCGGCTGTCGTGGGCCAAGATGTCGAGCGCCTCTTGGCCGTGGTTGGCCAGCACGACCTCCATGCCTGCATGGCGCAGCAGCTCCAGCGCCAGTTCTTGGTTCATTTCATTGTCTTCTACCAGCAGTACCCGTGCACCTTGCAGTTGGGTCATGGCATCACGCTGGTTGTCGGCCCGCACGGCAGCACGGGTTTCGGGCATTTTGCAGCGGTTGAGGGCATGACCAATGGCCTCGAGGAGCGATGACGAAGTGACCGGCTTGGTCAGCACAGTGTTGAGCCGTGCGCCACGGGCTTGTGCGGCACTCAGAACATCTTCGCGGCCAAAAGCCGTCACCATGATGATGGTGGGCATCTGTCGTAAGGGGGTTTGTTCAATCTGTAGCACCGTTTCCACACCGTCTTGGGCGGGCATCTTCCAGTCCATCAGCACCAAATCGTAGGGTTGGGCTTGGGCATCGGCCTGTTGCACTTGGGTCAGGGCTTCGCTGCCACTGGAGGCGGTGTGTGCTTCCATGCCAAAGTTGCGCGCCATAGCAGAGAGAATCTCGCGCGCCACGGCGTTGTCATCCACGACCAGCAGGCGCACACCGTGTAACTCTTCGGCGCTGCACATGCGCCGGGGCATGGGGTCGGCTTGCAGGCCAAAACGGGCGGTAAAGTGAAAAGTGGAGCCTTGGCCGGATACGCTCTCGACCCAGATGCGGCCTTGCATCATTTCGACCAGCGTGCGCGAGATGGCCAGCCCCAGCCCGGTGCCACCGTAACGGCGTGTGGTGGAGGCATCGGCTTGCGTAAAAGGCTTGAACAGTTTGGCGCATTGTTCGGGCGTCATGCCAATGCCAGAGTCTCGAATCCAGAAGTGCAACTCCACGCCATCGGCGTTGGCTGACAGTTTCTCGATGCCGAGTACGATCTCGCCCGTTTGGGTAAATTTGACGGCATTGTTGCCCAGATTGATCAGCACTTGGCCCAAGCGCAGCGGATCACCGCGCAGCGCAGTAGGAACATCGTCCGCGGCGCTGAACAGCAGCTCTAGCCCCTTCTCTTCGGTTCTTATACCGATCAGGTGGGCCATGTTGTCCATCACGTCTTCGAGGCGAAAATCGATGACTTCCATGCTCATCTTGCCCGCCTCGATCTTGGAGAAGTCCAGAATGTCGTTGATGATGCCCAACAGGCTTTCACCAGCGCGGTGCACTTTCTCAATGTAGTTGCGCTGCTGTTTGTCGAGTGCGGTTTGCAGCGCCAGGTGCGACATGCCAATGATGGCATTCATGGGGGTGCGGATTTCGTGGCTCATGTTGGCCAAAAAATCGCTCTTGGCTTGGGTGGCCTCTTCGGCAATTTCTTTGGCCCGCACAATAGCCGTTTCGGCCATTTTGCGTTCAGTGATGTCAAGCAGCCAGCCCAGAATGCCCTCCTCGCCGTCGTAGACAATGGGCATAAAGCTGGTGAGCATGTTGCGCTCGTGGTGGTCTTTGTCATACATGCGAATTTCTTGGCCATGTACCACCTCACCGTGTTGTAGCGCATCACTGATGCGGGCGCGGTCTTGCACATCCACATAAATATCTTTGGCGGCATCGCCCACCCGGCTGCCGAACATGGCTGTGAATTGTGGGTTGGTGAAGCGAAACCGCCCCTGGGTGCTAAAGGCTATGCCAATCGGGCTGCGGTCTAGGATGCTTTGCAGCCGGGCACGCTCGTCCAGTAATGCCTGTTCGGCCCTCTTGCGTTCGGTAATGTCGCGAAACACCATCACGGTGCCAACCAGTTCTCCGTTTTTCCAGGTGGGTTGGGTGGTGTATTCCACCGCAATGGGTGTGCCGTTCTGGTGCCAGAGCACTTCATCGTCGGTGCTGCGTGCTTGTCCATCTTGGGTGGTAAGCCGCATGGGGCATTCGTCAATGGGGTAGGCACTGCCATCGGCGTGGCTGTGGTGCAGCAACGGGTGTATGGGCTGGCCGAGCAATTGGGCTTCGGTGTAGCCCAAAATGGTGGTGGTAGCCGCATTGGCGAAGGTCAGCCGCCCTTGCAGGTCTAAACCTACGATGCCGTCGTTGACGGAGGCCAAAATCAGGCGGCTGTGTTCTTCCAGTGCGGCCAGCCGGTCTTCGGCGGCTTTGCGTTCACTGATGTCGCGCACGGCCATGCACAGGCTGCCACGGCGTCCGCCCACGGCGGGCAGTGTAGACAAACCAACCTCTACAGGAAACACGCGGCCATCTTGGCGCATACCATTCCATTGCAGGCTGCTGTTGCCCTGTGTGTCGCAGGGGGGCGGGTGGTCGGTTTCGGCGGTGTCGCGCAGGGCCACGGGGAGTAGCCGTTCAATCGACTGCCCAACTAGCGTGCCTGGAGCGTAGCCAAACATGGCTTCCAGCGGTGGGTTGGCGAGCAGGATGGTGTCGTTGTCGTCGGCCACCAGCATGCCATCTGGCGCTGATTCAATGATGCTGCGGTACCAGGCTTCTGTGTCGCGCAGGCTGTTTTGTTGGGCTTCGAGTTCTACGGCCTGCTCCTCCAACGTCACGGCTTGCTCTTGCAGGGCTTGGGCTTGGCGCTGGGTCTCGTTGAGCAGTTGGCTGGTACTGAGGCTGCGCTCTAGGATTTCGATGTTCATAGCCAGCAGTGGCATCAGGTCATCGAGCAGGGTTTGTTCTTGGGCGCTGATGGGGTCGAGCAGTGCCAACTCCAGCACCCCCAACAGGCGTTGTTTGTGCAGTACCGGTAGGATGGCCACCGCACAGGGCGTGGCATCGCCCAGGGCCGAGCCGATATGCACATAGTGCCCAGGCGGGGGTTGCAGCACGATGGGGTTGCGGTCGATAGCGCACTGGCCTAGCAGGCCTTGGCCCAAGGCTAAATAGGAGGGCAAAGGGGGGCACTGACGATGGGCATAGGAGCCCAAGAGGCGCAGCCGTTGCAGGTCTTCTTCGTGCTGGTAGAGAACGCCGTAACCCAATTGCACCAGTGGTGCCAGCTCACGAAATAGGGTCTGCGACAAGGTTTGCAGGTCAGCCGCAGCTTGCAGGTTTTGCGCTAAGTTGGACAGGTGGGTTTTGACCCAACTTTGGATTTCACGCTGCTGCGCGCCTTGCTGCAATACCTGCACGGCGCGGGCCATGGCCCCCACTTCGTTGTCCCACCCGGTGTGCGGTATGGGTTGTTGCAATTGGCCTTGGGCCAACTGTTCCACGGCTTGGCGCACCTGTTCGCTCGGGCGTCGAATAGAGACCACCATCACCCAGCCCCAGACACTGCCCACTACCGCCCCCAGTGCCAGCAGCAGGTAGCTCCAGGTGAGGCTCTCTCGGCCACGCACCTGCACTTGCAGCATGGTTTGGCGGGCTTGCTCTTCCAATTGGCTGGCTACTTCATTGACTGCGGTGATGGCCTGCACGCCAATGCGTTGGAGCTCACTGGAGTTGAATTGGGCAATGGCCTGCTCAGTCTTGCCTTGCTGTAACAGGGGGAGAACCTGCGCTTCAAGCTGGCGCAGATACTGCTCGTATCCAGCCTGGAAGCGTTGCAGGGCTGCCCGTGTCTGGGGGGGCAGTGGCAATGTCTGCAAGGTATGAAGCTCTTGCCATACCTTGGTGCGTACTTGGCTGATCTGTTGCAGCATGTCGGCACGCTGCAACTCGTTGCCTGCCAGCAGGGCTTGGCGCACCACACGCCCGAGCAGAATAGACTGGGCCTGTATTTCTTTGCTGCGCGACAAGCCTATCAGGTCGGTCTCGTAACTCTGCTGCATTTGCACCTGCAATTGCTGCTGGGTGTGGATGCTGGAGGCATTGAGCACCATCAGCAAGGCCAGCCATACGGCAAATCCGGTCGCTAGTTTGGTGCGCAGGGATTGGCGTTCAAAGAAGCGCAGCAATGGGGGCATGGCATGGTGCTTTCGCTGGGTCGGCCCCCTAGGTGGGGGTAGGGGCGCGGCGTTGTGCCTTGCGCGCCAGATCGGCATCGCTGTCGGCATAGCGCCGGGCAATGGCCTGAAACTCGTGGGTGAGGGCCACAAAGGCATCCACCATATCGGGGTCAAAGTGGCTGCCGCGCCCTTGGCAGATAATTTCTACGGCTTGGGCGTGGGGCATGCCTTCTTTGTACACCCGGCGGCTGATGAGCGCATCATAAACATCGGCCACGGCCATCAGGCGGGCTGAGACAGGAATGGCGTCGCCTGCCAGACCTTGCGGATAGCCACTGCCGTCCCATTTTTCTTGGTGGCTGTAGGCAATTTCTTTGGCGTAGTGCAAAAAGTCCACCTGAATGCCCAACTGGTCTTCGGCGTGCTGGATGGCATCGCGTCCCAATTGGCAGTGGGTTTTCATGATCTCAAACTCTTCTGGTGTGAAGCGACCCGGCTTGAGCAAAATGCGGTCGGGAATGCCCACTTTGCCGATGTCGTGCAATGGTGCCGATTTGAACAGCAGGTCGATGGTCTCGTCATTCAGGAAATCCCGAAAGCGTGGGTGCGTTTGCAGGTGCTGTGCCAGCAGCCGCACATAGTGCTGGGTGCGCCGAATGTGGTTGCCGGTGTCGTTGTCGCGGGTTTCTGCCAGGGAGGCCATTGCCAAAATAGTGACGTCTTGGATGGCCGCCAGTGCTTGGCCCCTGCGTTCGACTTCGGCCTCTAGGTAGGCGTTTTGGTCTTTCAAGAAGTCGGCGGCCGCCTTGACTTGCAATTGCGTTGCCACGCGGGCCAGCACCACGGGTGGATTGACAGGTTTGGTAATAAAGTCCACCGCCCCCATCTCCAACCCCTTGGTCTCGTCTTGGGTGCCAGTCATGGCGGTGAGAAAAATGATGGGAATGTCGCGCGTAGCGGCATCGGCCTTGAGCCGTTGGCAAACTTCGTAGCCCGACAAGCCGGGCATCATGATGTCGAGCAGAATCAGATCGGGCGGGTGTTCACTGTGGGCAATGGCGATGGCTTTTTCGCCGTTGTTGGCTGCCACCACGCGGTACAAGCCGCGCAGCAACCCGGCAATCAAGGTCAGATTGTCGGGCATGTCATCGACGACAAGGATGGTGGCTTTGGTGCGGGGGGCAGTTTCGGTCACGGTGCGCTCTCCTAGGCCTCGTGGGCATCGTAGTGCGTTCAGGCATCCTGTGTGGGATTGCCATCACGGGCAATGCGGCCATCCACCAACTCCACCTGCCGGTCGCAGCGCGCAGCGAGCCGGGGGTCGTGGGTGACCACAATAAAGGTGGTGCCGCGCTCGGCATGGATGCGCCGCAGCAGCGCAAACACCTCACTGGAGGAGGCGGTGTCGAGGTTGCCAGTGGGCTCGTCGGCCAGTACCAGTGGCGGCTCCATGATGAGGGCACGGGCAATGGCCACGCGCTGCTGCATACCACCTGAGAGTTCATTGGGGCGCTTGTGCAGCGCCTGACCCAAGCCCACGGCAGCCAGCAGGCTGCGGGCGCGCTCTTGCTCGCGGGCGCTGACATGGCCTTCAGCCATCAAGGCCGGTAGGGTGACGTTTTCTAGTGCCGAAAATGCAGGCAGCAGGTGGTGAAACTGAAATACAAAGCCTAGCAGGCGGCGTCGGCGCAGCGTCAGCTCGGCATCGTTGAGCCCTTGCACGGCCTCACCAGCCAGTTGGTAGCTGCCTTGGGTGAGTGGCTCTAGCAGCCCCAAAATATTGAGCAAGGTGCTTTTGCCCGAGCCAGAGGGGCCGATGAGAGCGATAAATTCACCCCGCTGCACTTGCAAGTCCAGGCCGTGTAGAACCTCGGTTTCGCTGGGTTGGCCGATGTGGTATTGCTTGGTCACCCCTTGCAGTGTGATCAGGCTGGGGGCTGCAGCGGGTGAGGGGGGGATGGGCAAAGACGTCTTCATAGGCGAATGGCCTGTGCCGGGTCTAGTGCAGCGGCCCGGCGCGCTGGGGCCACGGCAGCCAGCACGCCACAGACCGTGGCAATCAGCGCCACCTGCAAACCCGTGCGCGGCGGCAGGCTGATGATAAACAGTGGCAGGCCGTCTGAGCCACGCACAAAATGGGTAAATACCCAAATCAGTGCCACGGCCAGAGCCAGCCCCAGCACCGACCCTATGGCGCCCAGCACGGCACCTTGCAGCAAAAACACCCGCAAAATTTGCCCACGCGTGGCGCCCATCGCCCGCAAAATGCCGATTTCTCGGCCTTTTTGTACCACCGACACCACCAGCACGCTGGCAATGCCCAATACCACTACGGCCAGCACCACCCCTCGGATGATGCGGGTGCTGATGGATTGTGCGTTCAGTGCCGACACCAGCTGGGCGTTGTTCTCTTGCCAGCTCTCAATCTTGTACGGAAACTGGCGACGCAGGGTATCGGTCAAAGCCTGTGCCACCCAAACGTCGTGCAGCGTCAGGTCTAGGCCCGTTGCACCACCGGGCAGTGCCAATAGGTTCTGTGCGGCCCGCAGTGGCACGATCACGGTGCGTCGGTTCAGGTCTTTGACGCCCAAATCGACCAATGCCGTCACACGCACGGCCTCGCTCAGGCTGCTGGTTTGCACGGTCAGGCGGTCGCCCACGCGCAGGCCCAGGTCTTGGGCCAGTTCGCGGCCAATGATGGCTTCGCCCGGTGCCAGCCGTGCCGTACCACTCACCACCTTGCCACGCAGGCCGATCATGCGGTCGTAGCGTTCCAGCTCTATGCCCATCAGTGCAATCGATTGCACCGCCTCGCCACGCAGCGCCAGCCCAGAGCCAGACACCATGGGCGAGACTCCGGCCACGCCTGGCCATTGTTCCAGCAGCGGCATCAGTGCTTGCCAGTTGGCCACCGAGCGCAGACGTTGGGCGCGCGGCTGCACATCGCTCACAGTGGTGGTGCCCTTGGGGTGGGCGGCCGCTGGTGTGACAACATCGTCGGGGGCGCGCAGACTGATGTGGGCTTGCGCTCCCAGTGTCTTGGCCAAGGTGTTGCTTTGCAGGCCATTGATGAGGGCTGAGATATAGGCGATCACGGCCACCCCAGCGGCCACACCCACCAGGATGAGCAGGGTTTGCATTCGGCCCTCGCGCAAAAAACGCAGGGCTACGCGCAGTTCAAAGCCAAGCCACATCACGGTGCAGCCTAGCGGCCCATAGCGTTGGTCATGGCAGAGCCTGCCTCGCCGCCAGTTTTGCCCGCTGCCGGGCTGCCCGAGAGGGCTGTGCCGGGCTTCCAAACCAAGGGGCGGGCTTGCACTCGCTCACCTGCCTGTATCTTGGTGCTGTGCAGTACGGTGTCGCCATTGCTCAAGCCGTCCAGCACTTCTACTGCATCCAGCGTGCGTAGCCCTAGGCGCAGCTTGCGCGCTTGGGCTTGGCCTTGGTGCTGCACTAGCACCGTGGCTTCGGGGCCAGTGGGTGTGCTACCGGGTTGCAAGGCCGACAGTGGCAGCACCAAAGCACGCTCACGCCGGGCGGTTTCTACCTCGACCGAGAGCGTCATGTCTTCACGCAGGTGGGCTGGGGCTTGTTGTTCCAAGGCCAGTTTCACTTCTATGGCACCACGTTGGGCATCCACTGCTGGGGCGATAGACAGCACCCGTGCGGCAAAGGGCTGTGCCGCAAAGGCATCCGCCACCACGGTGGCGGGCTGGCCGGGCTGGAGCTGATCTAAAAACCGCTCATCCACTTGCGCCACCAGTTGGGTGGGGCCAGCCAGTGCGAGCCGCAGCAGGGCTTTGCCTGCTTGCACGATCTGGCCTGGCTCTACACTGCGCTGAAGCACTTGGGCAGCCAATGGTGCCCGCAGTTGGGTTTGTTCTAGCCGGGCCTGTGCGCTGGCGGTGGCGGCTCGGGCGGCCTCCCATTGTGCTTGGGCTTGCACAATGTCGCTGCCTGCTTCGGCATTGGCTTGTAGTTGGGCGCGGGCGCTGCTTTGCTGGGCTTGGGCCACTGCGACAGCACGGCGCGCCTCGTCAAGCTGTGCCGTGCTGTAGAAGCCTTGGGCCACCAGCGGCTCCACCCGTGCCAGCGTGGCTTGGGCGGTATGCAAGGTGGCCTCTGTTTGGGCCAGTGTGGCTTGCGTGCTGCTGCGGCCCGTGCTGCGCAGCCCGGCCAAGCGGGCGTGGGCTTGGCGTTCGGCGGCCACGGCTTGGGCCAGTGCGCTGCGCAGTTCATCGCTTTCTAGTTGGATGAGCACATCGCCTTGGCGCACGGTTTGGCCTTCTTGCACCTGCACTTGTTGTACGCGCCCGGTGATGGTGCTGCCTATGTCCACCCGCGACAACGTGGCCACCCGTGCCGAAAACTGCAAGGTGCGCACCAGTGGCATGGCTTGTACCTGCACGGCCTCTACGGTGGGGGCTCGCAGGGTCAGGGCCGCCAGCAGTCCAGCGCCTAGCACCAGTGCGCCCGCAATGGCTGCGATGGTGCGGCGTTTCATGGTTGTGGTGGGCTATTGCCCTGTGGGGGCGTTACGCCCAAGTGACGGTAGGCAGCCAACGTTGCTATGCGCCCACGCGGCGTGCGCTGCACATAGCCTTGCTGGATGAGGTAGGGCTCGATCACGTCTTCAATGGTGCCCGACTCCTCGCCAATGCTGGCAGCAATGTTGTCCAGCCCAACGGGGCCACCGTCAAAACGGTGGATCAGGGCCTCCAGAAACTTGCGATCCATCACGTCAAAGCCTTGTGGATCTACATCCAGCATGGCCAGCGCCCGTTGGGCGATCTCTTGGGTGATGTGTCCGTCGCCTTTGACCTCGGCATAGTCTCGCACACGGCGCAGCAAGCGGTTGGCAATGCGTGGTGTGCCGCGTGAGCGCCGGGCCAGTTCAAAGCCACCAGCAGCATCCATGGGGGTGCCCAGCAGGCCCGCACTGCGGGTCACAATCAGTGCCAATTCTTCGGGGGTGTAAAACTCTAGCCGGGCCACGATGCCAAAGCGGTCGCGCAGTGGGTTGGTCAGCATGCCAGCCCTGGTGGTGGCTCCGACCAAGGTGAAGGGTTGCAAGTCCAGCTTGATGGAGCGGGCCGCTGGCCCCTCACCAATCATGATGTCGATTTGGTAGTCTTCCAGTGCTGGGTAGAGGATTTCTTCCACCACAGGCGAGAGGCGGTGAATTTCGTCAATAAACAGCACATCGTTGGCTTCCAAATTGGTCAGCAGTGCCGCCAGATCTTTGGGCTTTTCTAGTACGGGGCCGCTGGTCTGGCGCAAATTCACCCCCAACTCGGCCGCAATAATGTGGCTGAGGGTGGTTTTGCCCAGACCTGGGGGGCCAAACAACAGCACATGGTCTAGTGCCTCTTGGCGCTTGCGTGCGGCGCCAATAAAAATCTCCAGTTGTTCGCGCGCCTTGGCTTGGCCTACGTATTCTTGGAGTTTTTTGGGGCGCAGCGCACGTTCAAGGGCTTCCTCCTGCGGCGAGACCGGGGCGGCAGATACCATGCGTTTGGGCGGTGCGGGGGCAAAATCGTCGGTGTGGATGGTCACGGTGGTTCCGGCAGGCAAGGCAGGCCGAAACTATAGCCTCCCTGCCCCCGACTTGGCAGAGCCAAGTTAAAGTGTGATCCTGCTCGCCTCCGCTTTCTTGCCATGAAAATCGCCCCTGCTTTCTGTCTGCCTGCCTTGCGCTGCACCTGCCCGGCTTTGGCAATGCTGGTGGTTGTGGCTTTGTGCAGCCCTGTTGGTGCGGCCGAGCCAGCATCGGCTCCTGCTGCCCGAGCGCCTGCAGCGCCAGCACCCTTGCGCTTGAGTAATCCTCAAGAGCGTGCTTTGTTGATTGAGCGCATCAATGCTGCGCTGGAGCGCACCAACCAAAAACATGCGTCGCCCCGGCGTACCGGGCGCTCGGGCAAGGGAAAAAACGAACCGCGCTACACCATTCCTACCTTGGCGGTGGAGTTGGGCCAGCCGGTTGCGGCCCCAGCCCCGCGCAGGCGCAACAAAGCCACGGCTGCCGCGGCGGCTGGCTTGGCCGCCACAGCAGCCGCTACAGCGGCTACTCCAGTGGCAGAAGAGGGCACGGCACCGGTCACTCCCTTGCCACCCACCATCGAGTTATCTACCACGCCACCCACGGCGGCTCCTGTGGTGCCGGTTGCAGCCCCTGCGCCAGCACCCATGCCCGTTGTGGTGGCACCACAGGCACCACAGGCACCAGCACCAGCACCAGCACCAGCACCAGCCGAGGCCAGTGCCAGTGCCAGTGCCAGTGCCAGTGCCAGTGCCAGTGCCAGTGCCAGTGCCAGTGCCAGTGCCAGTGCCAGTGCCAGTGCCAGTGCCAGCCGCCGCTACGCTGCCGACCGTGCCGCCGAGTTGGCTGCAGCACAGGTGTTAGTGCCCTCTCCTTCCCCCTTGTCTGTGTGGGATGATGCGGCGGCGGTGCCTTGGGGCTACGCTGGGCCTACAGGCCCGCAGGCTTGGGGGCAGTTGCATCCATCGTTTGCTACCTGTGCCAGCGGCCAGCGCCAATCGCCCATCGAGTTGGCTAAGCCACCAGAAAAGCCTGGGCCTACGGCGTCTTTGCCGCTGGGCAATCAAGTGTTTACTGGTGTGTTAGAGCATACGGGCCGCTCTCTGGAGCTGAATGTGCAAGGCTTGAGCACGCTCACGTTGCGTGGCATGGAGTGGGAGTTGCAACGCGTGCAGATGCACTACCCCGCAGAGGAGCGCATTGGCGCCGTAGAGAATGTGGTGATGGCGGTGGACTTGCTCTACCGTGCGCCCACCAGCCAGTGGGCTGTGGTGTCGGTGCCTTTGCGGCTGGGGGCACCCAACCCCTTTCTGGCCCAGTTGTGGAGGCATTTGCCGTTGCATGCGGGCGAGCGGGTGCCGTTATCTCCGGGCAACTTGCAGCTTTATGACCTGTTGCCTGCCGAGCGGCATTACTACCAGTACCTCGGCTCTCTCACCACGCCCCCTTGCACAGAGGGCGTGTTGCGACTGGTGCTCAAAACCCCCGCCAGCGTGGCACCGGAGCAGTGGCAGCGCCTGGTTGCTCTGCTGCCGCCCCATGCTCGGCCACCCCAGCCCCTGTATGGGCGCCAAGTGCTGGCCGGGCCGTGATCCTCACTTTAGTCCAGTTTCACGCCCACTTTGGTAATGATCTTGCCCCATTTTTCGCGTTCATTGCGTGAAAACGTAGCCATGTGCTCGGCTGTGCCCGGCATGGGTTCAACGCCCAAAGCTTGCAGCTTGGCCTTGACTGGAGTCGAACCCAAGGCGCTTTGCAGCGCCTGAGAGAACTGGCCGGTGGCCTCTTTAGAAGTGCCTGTGGGCACTACCAGTCCTTGCCAGGCATAGCCTTCAAAACCCTTGATTCCTTGTTCGTGGATGGTAGGAACATCAGGCATGGTGGGCACCCGCTGCGGGCTGGCTACCCCAATCGCTTTCACCTTCTTGCCATTAAGGAAGGGATAAGCGGTGGAGCTTTCCACCCACATGGCCGAAACCTGGCCGCCGATCACGTCTTGGATGGCTGGGGCTGCGCCTTTATAGGGCACATGCGTGAGTTTGAGGCCGCTTTGTTCGCGGAACAACTCTCCCACCAGATGGTGAGGGCTGCCCAGCCCCACCGAGGCCCAGTTCACACCTTCGGGCTGGCTCTTGGCCCAAGCGGTGAACTCTTTCAGGTTGTTGGCCGGTACGTTGTTGGATACCACCAAGAACAGCGGAAAGCGCACCAGCAGGCCCACGGGTTGGAAGTCTTTTTCGGCGTTGTAAGCCAACTTGCTAAACAGCGTAGGGTTGGCCGCCAGGGTGGCAAAGTCGGCAGTAAACAGGGTGTTGCCGTAATCTTTGGAGCGGGCGGTGTACTCGGCGGCAATGTTGGTGCCAGCACCGGGCTTGTTGGTCACAACGATGCTGCGGCCCATGCTCTTGCCCATTTCTTCGGCAATGGTGCGTGCTACTACGTCCGAGCCGCCACCAGCGGCATAGCCCACCACCCATTCAATCGGCTTTTGCTGGGCGCTGGCGCTGAAAGTGCCTGCGGCGAGGGCCAGACCGAGCAAAGAGCTGATGAAGTGTTTGCGTTGCATGAAATTTGTCTCCTCGAATAATAGGTATGGATCAGTGTATGGCAGGGCTTCAGACGTCTGTGTGCACGGGGGCCACGGGGGTGATGGCTGCACGCCCGGCCATCGAGGCAGATTCGGTGGATGCACTTTGGCCGCGGGCCAGTTGCAGCGCCTGGGCCAGCACGGCGTTGTCGCCAATGTGGTTGGCCAGCAGCAGCACCAGTCGTGCATTCATGGCATGGCTTTGCGCTGTGGTCAGGCCTTGGTGGGCGGTGAGCAGGGCTTCATAAAAGTCATCGTATGACGACAGGGTGGGCTGGGTATTGAGCATGGCGGCGACTCCGAATTCAAGACTGGAAAGGGGTGGCGGTGGCCGTGGCCAGAGCGGCACGCACGGCGGCTTCGGTGGGGTTGCGCCAGCGGGCGCAGACATGTTGATCTGGGCGGATCAGGTAGGCAGTGCCTGGCCGGGCGTCCAGACGCTGGGCTGCCAACCATTGCACATCTTCAATGTCTTGTCCGATAGACAACGCCTGCACATGGGGCAGACCATGTGCCCAAGCGGGCACTTCGCCAAACACCAGCAGCGTGAAATCCATACCCAACTGGCGCAGCAGCCAACCGGGCTGGCCGTTGCGGCGCACGGGGGCGTCCAACAACACGGCACCGGGCACCTGCGTGCCTGCAAAGGTATCAACGTCTGGCGTGTTCAGGCTGGAGTGGTGCAGTGTGGCTGGCACCGACAAGCGCCCACTGTTGACAATGCGCCGGGCAAAGGCATGGTCGCGGGCCAAATCGAGCGTGGCATCGCGGAACAGGCGGCTGATCTCGCTCTTGGGCGTGATGAAGTCGGTGGCACGGGTGGAGTTGAGCAGGTTCTCATCGGCAGCGTATTCGCGCTCGGGGCCGTAGGTGGCCAGCAGTTCTACGCCAGCGCGCCCCTTGAGCACCCAGTCGAGCTTCCAAGACAGGTTGTCCGTATCTTGCACGCCGCTGTTGGCTCCTCGGGCACCAAAGGGGGAGACGCCGTGGGCGCAGTCGCCAGCAAACAGCACTCGGCCATGCACAAAGCTGTCCATGCGCAGACAGGCAAAGGTATAGACGCTGGCCCATTCCAGCGTGAATTCGGTGTCTTTGCCCAACAAGGCTTGCACGCGCGGGATGATGTTCTCGGGTTTCTTTTCTTCTTCGGGGTTGGCATCCCAACCCAATTGGAAGTCAATGCGCCACATGCCATCGGGCTGCATGTGCAGCAGCACGCTTTGGCCAGGGTGAAAGGGCGGGTCAAACCAGAACCAGCGTTCGGCTGGAAAGTCCGCCTTCATCTTCACATCGGCAATCAAAAAGCGGTCTTGAAAGATGCGGCCCTTGCTCTCGAGCCCCATCAAACCACGCATGGTGGAGCGTGCCCCATCGCAGGCAATCACCCAGTCGGCATCAATTTGGTAGGCACCATCGGGGGTGTCAATGCTCAAGAGCGCGCCGTCATTGCGGGGTGCAATGCCAGTGACTTTGTTGTCCCAGCGGATGTCAATTTGCGGCAGTTGCAGGCAGCGTTCTACCAAATAGCCTTCGCAGTAGTACTGCTGCAAGTTGATAAAGGCTGGGCGCTCGTGGCCTTCTTCCGGCAACATGTCAAATTGGTACACCAGATCGTCATGGAAAAACACCTTGCCCAGGTTCCACGACACACCTTTGTCCACCATTGGTTGGCCTACGCCTAGGCGATCCCAAACCTCCAGCGCACGCTTAGAAAAGCACAGCGCCCGCGAGCCAATCGACAGGCGGTGGTCGTTGTCCAGCACCACAACGCGGTGGCCGCGTTGGGCCATGTCAATTGCCATGCTCAGGCCCACTGGCCCTGCACCAATCACCACAATGGGGTGTTGCACCGGTTGGGCCGCATCCTGATCGGGTGAGCGGGTGTAGGGAAACTCGATGGCCTGTACCTCGGCACCGGTGCCGTGGAAGGGGTAAGAGGGGGTGTGGGCAGATGTCATGGTGTGCTGGTGGGCATGGAGGGGAGGGCAAAGCTCCGCCCAGCAGGCTGCGCAACCCGTGCGCGCCCGTTGGGAGGGGAGATAAAAATCAGTAAGCGTGGAGGGGAGTGGGCTGGGTCAGGTCAGCCCTCCAACGACTGCCACATCTGCACGTCACGTTCGGCAGTCCAGATGCGGGGGTCGGGGTATTGCGTTGCCTCGTCGTAGGCACGGGTCACGTCAAAAGGCATGCAGTGGTTGAAGATCACCCACTGGCCGTATTTGGGTTGCAGTTTGGCAAAGGTGGCTTCGTACACTTTGCGCAGGTCTTGGCCTGCGGCAGCGCCGGCTTGCACGCTTTCGTACAGGTCGCTGATAAAGGCACGGGTGCCCGCCAAACCGGCTTGCACCTGCTCAGGTGTTTGCAGGGCAGCACCACGGCCTGGCACCAGCTTTTCGGGTTGCAGGGCGGCAATGGCATCGAGCGTGTGCGGCCAGTCTTTAAAGTAGGCATCGCCAGCGTAGGGGGTGGCATCAAACTCGACCAGATCGCCGCTGAACAAGATTTTCTCTTGGGGCAGCCACACCACGGTGTCGCCCTTGGTGTGGCCCCGGCCCAGTTGCAAGATCTGCACTTCCAGCTTACCCAGCCACAGCGTCATCTTGCCCGTGAAGGTGATGGTGGGCCAAGTCAGGCCGGGCGGTACGCTTTCTACGTTTTGGAACAGGCGTGGAAAGCGGCCAATCTCGCTCGCCTTGTCAAACTCGCCGCGCTCCACAATCAGGTCGTAGGTGTCTTGGCTGGCAATGATGTGTTCGGGCTGGTAGGCGCTGGCACCCAGCACGCGCACCGCATGGTAGTGGCTCAGGGTGACGTATTTGATGGGCTTGTCGGTCACTTCGCGAATGCGGCGGATCACATCTTGTGCCATCACCGGCGTAGCTTGGGTGTCAATCACCATCACGGCATCATCGCCAATGATGATGCCCGTGTTGGGGTCGCCTTCGGCGGTGTAGGCATAGGCATGGTCAGAAAGCTTGTCGAAGCTCACCTTCTTGATGTCCAGATCAGCGGCAGAGGCAAAAGTTTTGGTGCTCATGGGTTTGTTATCAACAAATGAATTTGATGGAATGGAACAATGATAGTTGATTATTTGTTTTAGTCGAATTCATTTCATTAGGTAGAAACCCGCACCCTCCGAATCCAGACACAATTGAGGCTATGCCAATGCACAGTGAACATTCCCTTTCAGAATCCATGCCCGAAGAAGTGGCTCCGCGTACATCGCGGGGCATCCAGAGTGTGGAGGTGGGCGGCCAGTTGCTTAAGGCGCTGGTGCATACCGGGCGCCCGATGGCGCTCAAAGACTTGGCGCGAGAGGCTGGCATGACGGCGGCCAAGGCACATCCCTATCTGGTCAGCTTTGGCAAATTGGGCTTGGTAGAGCAAGACCCTGCCACGGGGCACTACGGTTTGGGTTCACTCGCCATGCAGTTGGGGTTGATCAGCCTGCAACAGAAAGATCCGGTGCGCATGGCGATTACTGAGTTGCCGGGGCTGGCGCTGCGTGTCGGGGCCACGGTGGCTATTTCTGTTTGGGGCAACCACGGCCCGACCATCATCCAAGTGGAGCAGGGGCCGGCGGATGTGCATGTCACCATGCGCCACGGCACCACGGCCTCGGTGCGTTACACGGCCAATGGCAAGTTATTTGCCGCGTTTATGCCCCGTGCCCAGGTCGAGCAGGCGCTGGCACACGATGGAGATGCCCAGGCACTGCAAGACCCGTTGTTTGCGCAGGAGTTGAGGGCCATTCGCCAGCAGGGGGTCAGTACCGTGCGCGAGGGGCTGGTGCGTGGCATTGGGGCTGTGGCTGCCCCGGTGTTTGATGGTTTTGGCCGTCTGGTGTTGTGCCTGACGGCCATCGGCCCGGTAGCCACATTAGATGTGGGGGTGGAGGGCATGGCGGCACAGCAGTTGCGTGAAACGGCGCAGTCGCTCTCGCGCCGTTTGGGGGCTTCTGGGCCGGGACTGGTGGGTGAGGCGGTGCAACGCTAGCGTGCCAATGCACGCAAGGCTAGTTTGATGCCCTCGCTCACACCCACATCGGTGGGCAGTGCTTTGAGGGCGGCTGCGGCGTCTTTGTCGTTGTAGCCCAGTGCCAACAAGGCCTGCAAAATATCCGTCTGTGCGGGGCTAGAGACCTGTGCCGGTGTGCCGATGTCCGCTCCGAGTTTGCCTTTGAGTTCGAGCAGCAGGCGCTCGGCAGTTTTTTTGCCAATGCCTGGCACCTTGACCAGCCGTCCGCCTTCTTGCAAGGTGATGGCTTGGGCCAAATCGGCCACCCCCATGCCGCTCAACACACCCAGTGCCATACGTGGCCCAATACCCGAGACTTTGATGAGTTGGCGAAAGGCCTCGCGCTCTGCTGCCGTGGCAAAGCCATAGAGCAATTGCGCATCTTCGCGCACCACCAGATGGGTGAGCAGGGTGACGGCTTCGCCCAAATGGGGCAGTTGATAGAAGGTGCTCATGGGCACATCTACCTCATAGCCCACACCGTGGCAGTCAATCAATACCTGGGGTGGGTTTTTTTGGGCCAGGGTGCCTTGGAGGCGTCCAATCATGGGGTGTTGTGGTGCTAGAGGACAGGGGCTGCATCATAGCGTTGGGCTTGGGGAACAGGCATGGTGGTCATGTGCTGTGCTGTGCTGTGGACGTCCACCGCCGCCCCACGGATATTCTTAACCATTGGTGGCTTGGTGTGCGGTGCCAAGAAAATCAAAAAGGGCGGACAACATAAACCCGTGTTGTGATGACGGGCTATTGTTGGATGGCTACATTGCCATCATTAACCCATGGCATACGTTGTGCACGCATATCCAGCCAGGGGCCAAGGCGAGCCCACCACAAAAGAGGCCGTATCCCAAGCGGCCCAGCTTCTGGGCTTCATGATGGGCAAAGCGGCGTTGGTTTTGGCAATAATACCTGTAACAGACCACAAACCGGGTTCCAAGCCATCCAACAGCATATTGCCACCCAGCAGTATTTCGGTTTGTGCGCCACCAAGATTGTTATCTCTGTGGGTGTAGGCACTGCTATCGCTGAGGTCGGTATAGGTATTGCCAACCAACAACGACTCAGAAAAAACCACCCTCAAGCTGCCGCCTTGCACTTCACGCAATAGAGAGTACAGCTTGTTGGTGGGTGATTTGAGAACCACATAAAAATTTCTGAGGTTTTCAGCGGCATCGCCTGCATCAAACTTGATGGTAAAAGACAGCTGATCCCGACCCACATCACCCGTAATACAGGGCGTATATTTGGTGTTGGTGGGCACCGCTGTTTTTTTACTCTTGGCGATGGTTTCAGACGCTGAGCCCTTAGGCACTGTGGTGGTAATCACCACGGAGTATTTGGTGTACTCTGCAGCCGTTTGAGAATACGCACTGGATACTGCCGTTGTAGCCAGCGCAGCAGCAAGCCAAAATTTTGAAGAACGCATGGTCAACACTCTTAAAAAAGAAACGAGGGAAGAAAACCCCGTACCTTGAAAGAGTCAGCGGATGATGTGGCCCACGGCCTTGGCCGTGGGATGCGGCATTAAAACGGCGATATGCTGTTAAAAAACCGCCCCAGCCAACCAATAGCCTGCACTTCGGCTTGGGCACCACGGCCGCGTGACTCGATGCGCACATTGGCCACTTGGGTGGAGGCCACCAAGCTACCAGGCTGCAAGGAGCGTGGGTCTACCGTACCCGAGAAGCGTAGCACATCCACATTTTGGTTGACGCCAATTTGTTTCTCGCCCGCAATCACCAGATGCCCATTGGGCAGGACGTCGATCACGCTGGCAGTGATGGACCCCGTAAAGGTATTGGCACTCTCGGTGCCCCCTTTGCCTGAAAAATTGTTGGTGGATTCGGCAGCAATCTTGGTCTTGTTGGTCAGCGTAGTGCTGTTCATGAAGGGCAAGGCCGTAATGCCACCACTGATGCCACTCTCGCGATCGACGGTAGAAGACGATGTTTGCTTGGCGGTGATGTTTTCGGTGATCTGTACGGTCACTGTGTCACCCACCATGCGGGCACGGCGGTCTTCAAACGCGGGGCGGTAACTGGCACTGTGGAACAGGCTGCCTGTTATGGGGGCGCTGGTGCGCACGATGGGGGCGCTGATGGCCGGTGCAGCCGTGGGCAGCACATCCACGGGTGGCGGCGGCGAGAGGTTGGCACAGCCAGTGAGTAACAGCGCCAGCGCGGGGCTGGCGCAAAACAGAAAAGCTGTGGGGGAGCGAGACATGGTGCGATCTCCAGAAAATGGCGGGCGTGCTCAAAGCTGGTTCAGCTTGGCTAGCATCTGATCCGAGGTGGAGATGGCCTTGGAATTCATTTCGTAGGCCCGTTGGGTTTGAATCATGGTCACCAGCTCTTGCACCACGTTCACGTTGGAGGTTTCCAGATAGCCCTGTTTCACCACGCCCAAACCGTTGGTTCCGGGGGTGCCTTCCTGTGGTTGGCCCGAGGCCGCCGATTCCCGAAACAGGTTTTGCCCCATAGGCTCGAGCCCGGCTGGATTGATGAAGCTAGACATGGCCAACTGGCCCATCGGTTGCGGTTGTGGGTTGCCCGGCAGCAGTGCCGACACCGCACCAGTGGCATCAATGCTGATGCTGGTGGTGCCTGGCGGAATGGTGATGCCGTTGGCTACTGGCAGGCCGCTAGAGGTGACCAACCGACCTTGGGCATCGAGTTGAAAGGAGCCATCGCGGGTGTAGCCCAACGTGCCATCGGGCATGGTCACGCTAAAAAAACCGTTGCCGTTGATAGCCACATCCAGACTGTTGTTGGATTGCTGCAAACTGCCTTGGGTAAAGTTGCGGCTGGTAGCCACTGTGCGCACACCCAAGCCCAAGTGCAAGCCGGTGGGCAGTTGGTTCTGTTCGGTGGTGTTGGCACCTACTTGGCGCAGGTTCTGGTAAATCAGATCTTCAAAGACGGCATTGTTGCGCTTGAAGCCGGTGGTCGAGACGTTGGCCAGGTTGTGCGAGATGACATCCAGCTGGGTCTGCTGGGCTTCCATGCCAGTCTTGGCAATCCACAGGGAGTTGATCATGGCGTTTTCCTTTTAACCGTTCATGCTCAGCAACTGGCTGGCGGTTTTGTCGTTGGTTTCGGCGGTTTGCAGCAGGCGCATCTGTTGTTCAAATTGGCGCGAGGCCGCAATCAAGCCCACCATGCTTTCCACTGCATTGACGTTGGAGCCTTCGGTAGCACCGGCCAGCAGGCGGGCGTTGGCGTCGTTGGGCAGAGGGTTGCCGGAGGCGGGGCGAAACAGGCCATCATCGCCACGTTTGAATGGATCTTCGGCTGTGGGCGTAGCCAGTTTCAGGCGACCAATGGTGGCAGGCGGCTGGCCTGCGGTTTTGGCGGTAAGGGTGCCATCCGAACCTAGCGATACTTCTGCCCCTTGGGGCACATCAATCGGACCACCACCGTCCGACAGCACGGTCAGTCCGGTGTTGGTGACGAGTTGGCCCGCCGGTGTGACTTCAAAGCTGCCATTGCGGGTATAGGCTTCGGTGCCATCGAGCCCCTGCACGGCAAACCAAGAGTTGCCCACTGCCATCGCATCCAGGTTGCGTCCTGTGCGCTGCACCGGCCCAGGGGTCTCGACGTGACCAGAGGTTGCCTCCAGCGCAAACACACGGGTGCTGGAGCCACTGCCTTGGATAGGTACAGAGCGGAAGGTAGACATCTCGGCCCGAAAGCCCTGGGTAGAGACGTTGGCCAAGTTGTGCGACAGCACCGCCTGCCGGTGGGCGGCAGCGTTGGCGCCGGTCATGGAGGTGTAGATGATGCGGTCCATGGCGTTTCTCAGTAATCAGGGCGGGCGGGCTAAGGCAATTAACGCAGATTGACGATGGTGGACAACACCTGGTCTTGCGTCTTGATGGTTTGGGCGTTGGCTTGGTAGGCGCGCTGGGCGGTCATCATGCCCACCAGTTCGGCTGTCAGGTCAACGTTGGAGTCTTCCAACGCGCCCGAGCGCAGCGTGCCAAAACTGCCACTGCCCGGTTTACCCAGCATGGAGGCACCCGAGTCAACGGTCTCTACCCAGTTATTGCCACCAATGGGCGTCAACCCCTGTGGGTTGCGAAAGCTCGCCAGGGCCACTTGGGCTTCAGCACGGGTCACGCCGTTGGAGTAGCTGGCCATGATGGAGCCATCGTTGCCGATGTTGATGCTGGTCAGGTTGCCAGCGGTGTAGCCGTCTTGTTTGAGGTCGGAGACGGCAAAAGCTGTGCCGAATTGGGAGACCGCCGAGAGATCGAGAAAAACGCCAGCCGGAGTGCCGGTGCTGTTGATGGCTGCGGTCAAGTTGGCGTTGTTGGTGGGCATGATGTCGGTCATGCGCACCCCAAAGCCCGTGTCTGGTGCCGTTGCAGCTGGGCCGGTGATTTTGCCGTTGTCATCGAACGTGATGGTGTAGGGCGGGCTGCCGGTGGGCTGTGCGGTTTCATCCAACGTGGTGTAGACCCCCCATTCGTTGGCGTTGGCGGTCTTCATGAAATACAGTTGTACCGGCGTGGCAACGCCCTCGCTGTCGTAGACGTCCACCGAAGTGCCATAGGTCGAACGGGGCGTGGCAGGCACCGCAGCTACAACGGGTGGGCCTACCTGCGCAGCAATACCTGCTGCATCCTTGGCTCGGGCATCAAGGTTGAACGTTGCCGTGATGCTGGTAGTTTCTTTGGCTGCAATCGGTGCCCCCAACGGAAAGCTCAAAGGCACCGTGGTGGTGCTGGCAATGCCGGTGGTCGGGTCTACCTCAAAGCCCATGACTTGGGCTCCGCCATTGGTGCGTACATCCCCGTTCTTGTCGAGCTGGAAATTACCAGCACGGGTGTAGGCATCTTGGCCGCTGGGCAGTTTGACCTTGAAAAAGCCATTGCCATTGATGGCCAAATCCATGCTGTTGCCGGTGGCAGTGATGTTGCCTTGGGTAAATTGCTGCGATACCGCAGCCACTTCCACGCCCATGCCGTTGTTCTGGCCGCTGGCTACGCCCATGGACGAGGCGACCAAATCGGCAAATTCAGCGCGTGAGCCTTTAAAGCCCGTGGTGTTGGCATTGGCAATGTTGTGCCCGATGACATCCAGATTGCGGCTGGCGGCGTTCAGGCCCGAAAGACCTTGTTGAAAACCCATGGTGTGCTCCTGTTAGCCTGTAATGAGACCAATGAAATTAAAGAACGGCCTTCAGGGCCGACTGGGTGGTGTTGCCGCCACGGGCCAGCTCCAATTGCAATGCACCATTGCTCAGGCTGACCGCAGAGACTTGGTCGATATTCAGTGCGGTGCTGCCCACAGCGGTCTCGCCATTGGTTGCCACGACCTTGAAGCGCAAGGTGCCTTCGCCTTCGTAAGCTGAGGCATCCCAAGCAAAGTTGTGGCGCCCAGCTTTCAGGGCGCCCAGCTCCACTGTGCCCACTTCCTTGTTGTTGGCATCGAGCACCTGCACTTTGACGTTGCTGGCCGAGCTGGCCAGTTCAACCGCGCCGTAAGCTTGTTTGGATTCGCTGTCCACCGCCAGTTGGTTGCCTTCGACCAGCACTTGTCGGCCCACCATGGAGGTGCCCTGCATCAGTTGCTGTGCAGCAAATTGGCTGGCCAAGCTTTGCACAGTGGTGTTGAGTTTTTCAATGCCGGTCACCGTATTGATCTGCGCGATTTGTGAGGTCATCTGCGCGTTGTCTAACGGATTCATCGGATCTTGGTTATTCATCTGTGCCACCAGCAGCTTGAGAAAACGATCCTGCTGAGCGTCTGCGCTGTTGACATTGATGCCGCTGGTGCTGGTGGTGCCGCTGGCAGCCGTGCTGGCCGTGGTCGAGTTGATGGTGGTGCTCATGGCGATGCGCTTTCAGAAAGAGGTGCGGGGCCGGGCTTTATTGGCCCATTTGCAGGGTCTTGAGCAGCAGCGACTTGGCCGTGTTCATGACTTCGACGTTGTTTTGGTAGGAGCGTGAGGCAGAGATCATGTTGACCATCTCCTCTACTGCATTGACGTTGGAGTGATTCACATAGCCTTGGGCATCGGCCAAAGGGTGATTGGGGTCGTGCACGCGCTTGCCAGGGGTGTTGTCTTCTTGGATGGCCTGGATGCGTACGCCTGCCGAGCTGTCTGGACCCATGGGGGCGGTTTGGAAGACCACTTGACGGGCTTTGTACGCCTGACCATCGGGGCCAGCCACCGCATCGACGTTGGCCAAGTTGCTGGCCACCACATTGAGACGCTGGGATTGGGCACTGATGGCGCTGCCCGAAACGCTGAAGATCGAGAACATCGACATGGTAGGTATCCTTTAATCCGATTCCGGTTCACTGGCCCTGAATAGCACTGAGCATGGTTTTGGCGCTGCCATTGATAAAGCGCAGCGTGGCTTCATAGCGCACGGAGTTGTCCACAAAGTTGGCCCGTTCGCGATCCAGATCGACACTGTTGTTGTCCACACTGGGCTGCGTCTGTACGGTGTAGCCCAAGGCGGCTGGGTTGTCCCCAGTGCGGGCTTGGCCTACCTGCACGGTGGGCAATGCCATATGGCTGGGGTGTACGACAGGTGCTTTGGGCAACTCTTGTTGCTGGCCTAGCACTTGGCCGCTACGCATGGATTCCTGCAATGCGCTGGCAAAGTCAAAATCACGGGCCAAGTAGCCCGGCGTGTCGGCATTGGCAATATTGCTGGCGATGGCACGCTGACGCTCGGCCCGCAGCAGCAATGCGTTGCCGTGAAAGTCCAGTCGCTCGGTCATCTTGTTGATCATGGCGGTGCCTTTTGCCGTGGTTTGCGTGGTGCGCCACCGCCAGGGGAAAAAGAGGCTTGGGCGTGCGGCAATTATGAAAAGGCTGCCTGTGGATGAAGCACCGAAGAAGGCTGGTTTGTCTGTGCAGTTTGTGCCATTGGGTGGGGTAAAAACAGGGGATAGTTGGGGCTATTACGCTGCCCGTCTGTCCGTCTTGTCTGTCTATCCACGCGGGTGCGCGGATGGGGACGTCGGCTTGTCAGCACAGGAGAGAGGTCTCATGCTCGTTGCGCTTGTTTCTGTGCCGGTGTTGTTGTGCCGCTGGCGTGTTGCCTGTGTCGGTGTGGCGCGCAGGTGGGCATGGCTGCTTGCATGGTTGTGCAGTGCTGGCGTGTCATGGGCACAGCAGCCCGGCATTGAAGAAACCACCCGCCAGTGGGTAGAGCAGATGCTGCACAGTACCCAGGCCGCCAGTCAGATGGCGGTGCCATTGCGTATGGAAGTGGTCGTGGGCGCCTTAGACCCCCGGCTGCGCTTGGCACCGTGCGAGCGCATTGAACCCTATTTGCCCACAGGCACCCGCCTGTGGGGGCGCAGCCGTTTGGGCTTGCGTTGTGCCATTGGCCCTAGCCGTTGGAATGTATTTTTGCCCATTACCATCAAAGCCCACGGCCCCGCTTGGGTGTTGACTGGGCCAGTGGCTTTGGGAGCGGTGTTGTCACAGGCAGATGCAGCACAGGCTGAAGTGGACTGGGCCGCCGAAGTCGATATGGTCGTGGCAGATCCCGCTCAGTGGGTGGGCAAGGTGGCGGCCCGGTCTTTGTCGGCGGGGCAGGCGTTGCGCCAGTCGATGTTGCGGGCGCCACGGCTGTTTCAAGCTGGCGCACAGGTGCGCGTGCTCTCCAAGGGGGGCGGTTTTGCCATCAGCGGTAGTGGGCAGGCGATGGGGGCTGCAGGCGCTGGTGATACGGTGCGGGTGCGTATGCCCAATGGCAAGATCATTACGGGAGTGGTCAATGAAGACGGTTGGGTTGAGACCCAGTTCTGAAGTGGCCTTGTCGCCTTGTGGCTAAAGTCTGCGGTTCAGGCGCCGATAACATCAGCACTGAAGCCCCGGCAGTGGCAGGGGTGTGGAGAAAAAACATGAAGATAGGACATCAAGCGGAGTTGCCCAGTGCCGTGGCGCAGGCGCGGTCGGCGGCAGCACCGGGCGCCGAGGGGGTTGCCAAAGGTGCGGCAGCAGCGCGGGCTGCTGGTGTGCCGGTCATGGTCAGCTTCTCGCGTGGTGCCCGCGAACTGGAGTCTGCGGGGGATGCCGCCGCAGATTTTGATGCAGAACGGGTCAAGGCAGTGCGTGCGGCCATTGCCGCTGGTACGTTCCAGATCAATGCTGGGGCCATTGCAGATCGGCTGTTGTCTGATGCCCAAGAGTCGCTGGCCTTGGTGCCAGCGCGTGATGGCTGAGTGCCAAGCCATTTTGGTTTGGTGTTGTTTTTCACGTCCTTGATGTCCACATTCCCATGACTGCTCCTTCTTCTCCTGCCTTTCTCGAACATGCCTTGCACGCCGTTGAGCTGCAATTGCAAGAATTGTCGGCAGCCTTGCTGGCCGCCGATCCTCTGGCCTTGCAAACATGCAGTGAGCGTATGCGCCAGGTATCGGTAGACTTCATTGCTGCGCTAGAGGGTTTGCAGGTAGCCACTGTGACCCAAGGGTTAGAGCAGCGCATCCAGCAAATTCACAGCACCTTATCGGTGCAGCGCGACAGTCTGGCCCGTTTGGCCGCACTGGCCGAGCGCCAGGCGGCTGTGCTGTTGCCACCCCCTGTTCACCCCACACCCACCTATGGTGTGGCGCTGGGTGTGCAGGCCAGCACGGCAAGTGCTGCACGCATCTACAGTGCGGCTGGCTAAAAAGCACAACGCCCGGTCAGACCGGGCGTATACCAGAGGGCAGCAGGCCGCACGTTTGCGCGGCGGCTGTTCAGTGTGCTCGCATTTTGGCACGCAGGCGTGCAATGGCTTGGCTGTGCAATTGGCACACGCGTGATTCAGTCACGCACAGCACGGCGGCAATTTCTTTCAGATTCATGTCGTGCTCGTAGTACATGCTCATCACATACTGCTCGCGCTCGGGCAGTTGGGTGATGGCCTGTACCAGCGCATCCCGCAGGCGCTGGCTGCGCAACAGACTGGCCGGGTCGGCTTGGTTGTCTGCGAGGTGGCGATCCAGAAAATCATGGGCACCGTTGCCGTCTCCACGGCTCAAATCTTCTAGATAGAGCAATTGGGTGCCGCGCACTTTGCTCAGTAGGTGTTGATATTCTTGCAGTTCCATGCCCATCTCCTGCGCAATTTCTGATTCCAGCGGACTACGGCCCAGACTCTGTTCCAACCGCTGTATGGCTCGTTCAATGTCCTTTTGCCCTTTGCGTGAACTGCGCGACATCCAGTCACCGTTGCGCAGTTCATCCAACATAGCCCCCCGGATACGTTGGGTGGCAAAAGTTTCAAACTGCACGCCTTGGCTGGCTTCGTAGCGCGAGAGCGCCTCGGTCAAACCGATCATCCCCACCTGCACCAAATCATCCAGTTCCACATTCGGAGGCAGCTTGGCCAGCATATGTGTGGCCAGGCGCCGCACCAGCGGCAGGTATTGGCGGATCAGGGCATCGCGGTCAAGCTGGCCTTTGGCGGTGTACATCACTGGAGCAGTGTCAATGGCTCTGGAAAAGATGTGATGCGGCTGAACTGGCTGCCCATTGCCCAGCATGCCAAGCCATGGAGCTGGGCGTGGTAATGGCGCTGGCATTGTCCAGCAGCAACAATGCCAAACGCTGCAAGTCAGCGTTGCTGTTGTCTGGTAGAAGGGTGCCGTGCAGGCGTTGGCCTAGGTGGTGGGCCACACAGCGTTCCAGTGCCTGTAGGCTGTTGCGGGCTTGTTCTGCTTTTTTGCCGGTGGCACTGGGGCTGACGTAGGCCACCATGCTGTTCAGGTTGGCATGCAGCGTTAGGTGCTTGATCTGGCGGTAGCACTCCATCAGAGCATTTTTGCCGGGCTTGGTCACCAACAGTGGCATGGTGCTGCTGCCTGCCAACAAAGGGGTGCTCAACAATTCGATGGGCGCATAGAGCACCATCACCGCATAGCGGCGGAAAATAGGCTCTAGCTGCTCCAGTGTTTGTGCCGCTTGGCCTTTGCGCTGGGCGGTGTTGGCCAGCGTCAGCATGCCCAGGGCTGCAGGCACTACGGCCAGGGCAGACGCATCTGCATGCACGCCATGTGTGCTGGCATCGGCCCACGGGGCATGGGTGAGTAGCTGTAGCAGGCCTGGGGCGCGCTCGGTCTCCACGGCGGTGGCATCCAGCACCACCACTGGGTAGCCTAAGCGTTGTAAGTGGCCGCACAACTGCCATAGGGTAGACAGTGTTTTGCCACCGTCTTCTTGGCTGGTGACCACCAGCAGGCGCAGCTCATCTTGGGGCTGGTGGCATTGCAGACCCATGCCCTGGTGGAAATGGGTGTCAAGCATGGCCAGCCATCCCTTCTTGGGCAAAAGAGGCGGTGGGCCGGGTAAAGAAGAAGTTCAAATCCGTCACCTTGGGTTCAAAGGCGGAGCGGGCGGTAGAACGCATCGACAGGCTGACCAGCTTTTTGGCATCGGCGGTTTCCCAGTCTTCGGGCACCCGTTGACCATTGGTCACGCCACGCAGCACCATGCGGTTACGAATCAACGCATCCAGCGGTGGGCCCAGTTTGACGGCCTCATCCACCTTGGACAAGATCGCTTGTTGTGGTCCCCGGCTCTTGAACGAGGCAAATACATCGTCCAGAGTGTCGCCGTGGCTACTGGCATTGACCACCAGTAGACGTTTGATTTCGGGCAAGTCCAACACATCCAGCATGTCACGCTTGCGCGGGTCGCGCGCAGCTACACCAGTCGTGTCGATGAGCACCATTTTTTTGCCACTGAGCAGTCCGAGCAGGTCTTGCAGGGCCGCTTGGTCGTGGGCCAAATGGGCCACCACACCCAGCATGCGGCCATAAGAGCGCAATTGCTCATGGGCACCAATGCGATAGGTGTCTAGAGTGATCAAACCTACGCTCGCGGCCCCATACATGCGTGCGCATTGGGCAGCCAGTTTGGCGCTGGTGGTGGTTTTGCCCACGCCAGTCGTGCCAACCAAAGCATAGATACCACCTTCTTGTGGCAGGCTTTCGGTGTCTGCATCGGTCTTGAGGTTGCGTTCCAGCACTTCCATCAGCCACCGCACGGCATCGCCAGCGTTGAAGTTGTCGGGCAGGCGCTCCAGCACGGCACGGGCCAAGGTGGGCGAATAACCTGCACCAATCAGTTTGAGCATCAGATTGGATTGGATCGGGTTTTGCTTGGCCTGACCTAGCCAAGACAGCGTGTTGAATCGTTCTTCGATCAAATCCTTCATCGATTGCAACTCTTCCATCACGCTCTCTTGCCGGACAGGCGCTGGAGCTACGGCCTTGGTAGGGGCTACCATGGGTTCGGTGCTACGCCGGGTTGTGATGGGTTGCGCTGTGGCCCGCACTGGGGGGCTGTGCTCTGGCGCTACGTCAAAGCCGGGCGGGTACAGGCCAGGAGTGGCTGCCTGTGGCGCTGGCGCAGTGCGTTCGCGGGCCACGGGGGCGGTTCGGGCAGGCTCTGGGCGCCGGGCGGGGGCTGGTTGGTGAGGAGCGGGGCTGCTCTCGATACTGCTGTCATCCCCCTGCAACGCCTCATGACGGCGGCGCAACATGCGTTCGCGCACATAGTCTTGGAATGACAGGGTGCTCATCGCCAGTTGCTCTGTGTCTTCATGCACTGGGTTGCGCTCCGCCACAGGCTCGCGCTCTGTCAGGGGGGCAGCAGCACGGGCTGGGGCCACAGGTTTAAGGCTTGGAGCTGGTGATGCCCTGGTGGGCTCTGCTGGCTCTCCAGCTTGCTCTAGCGAAGTCAGGGACTCTTCTGCGGTGGCAACCACTTCCACGCCTTCTGGGGTGGTGCGGTTAGACAGAATGACGGTACCCTCCCCAAAGGTCATGCGTGCCTTGGCCAGTGCTTCGCGTGCAGTGGCTGCATAAAAGCGTTTGATGTTCATGCCGATGCTCCTTTGAGAATGGGCCCAATGCGGATGGTGTGGGTTTCAGGAATTTCGCTGTGTGCCAGCACTTGCAGGCGAGGTGCCACGCGCCGCACCAGACGGGAGATGGCGCTGCGGATGGTGTCGGGCACCAGCAGGCAGGCGGGCAACCCGATTTCTTCTTGCTTGAGCGCGATCTCGGCGGCGCGCTGCGTCAGGATGTCTGCTACACCGGGATCTAGCGAGGGGCCATTGGCATTGGCCAGAGCCTGCACCAGCAGGCGCTCCAGCCCCGGCTCAATGGCAATCACACTCAGCTCACGGGTGGGGCCGTAAATTTGCTGCACGATGGCGGGCGACAGTGCAACCCGCACCCGGCGTGCCAGCTCGTGCGGATCGGTGATGGCGCCTGCATGTTCGGCCAGAGTCTCAATGATGGTGCGGATATCGCGGATATGCACCGACTCTTCGAGCAGCAATTGCAGCACCTTCTGGAACGTTGTGATCGAAACCATTTTCGGGATCACCTCTTCTATCAATTTGGGGGCCAGCTTGGCAACATGTTCCACCAATTGCTGCGTCTCTGTGCGGCTGAGCAATTTGGCGGCTTGAACTTGCATCAAGTGTGACAAATGTGTCGCCATCACAGTTTCCGAATCAACCACGGTAAAGCCTGCCATTTGCGCCGCTTCCTTTTGCTGATCGTCGATCCAGTGGGCGGGCAAACCAAAGGCAGGGTCGGTGGTTGGGGTGCCGATCAGTGGCGTGGTGATGCCGCCGGGATTGATGGCCAGATACATGCCGGGGAAGGCTTCGCCCTCGCCCACCACCACGCCACGCAGGGTCAGGCGGTAGGCACTGGGCTTGAGTTCGAGGTTGTCGCGCACATGCACTGGTGGTGGCAGAAAGCCGACTTCTTGGGCAAACTTGCGCCGTACCCCCTTGATGCGGGTGAGCAGGTCGCCCTGGCGGGATTTGTCTACCAGCGCAATCAAACGGTAGCCCAACTCCAGACCCAGCAAGTCTACGGGTTGCAGATCATCCCAAGTAGCATCGGTTTCTGCTGGTGTAGCTACGGCAGCCGGGGCTTCCGATGGTGGGGGCACCTTGGCCCGCTGCATCAGTACCCAAGCGGCATACCCCAGCACCGAGCCCACACCCAAGAACACCATGTGCGGCATGCCAGGAATCACGCCCAACAAAATCAGGATGCCAGCGGTAATGCCCAGCACGCGTGGCGAGGTGAACAGCTGATGCACGATCTGCTGGCCCATGTCCGAGTCTTTGCCCACGCGGGAGATCACCATCGCAGCCGCCACCGAGATCAACAGCCCTGGAATCTGTGCCACCAGTGCATCACCCACTGCCATCAAAATATAAGTGTCCGCAGCTTTGCTGGCCGACAGGCCATGTTGCAACACACCAATGGTGAAGCCGCCAATGATGTTGATCAGCAAAATCAGAATACCGGCCACGGCATCGCCACGCACAAACTTGGAGGCACCGTCCATAGAACCAAAGAAGTTGGCTTCTTCCCCTACTTCGGCCCGGCGGCGCTTGGCTTCCTTCTCGTCTATCAGCCCGGCGTTCAAGTCAGCATCCACGGCCATTTGCTTGCCGGGCATGGCATCCAGGGTAAACCGAGCCGACACCTCAGCGATGCGTTCGGCACCTTTGGTAATCACGATAAAGTTGATCACCACCAGAATTGAGAACACAATCAGACCCACGGCAAAGTTGCCGCCAATCAGAAAATGACCAAAGGCCTCAATCACTGCCCCCGCAGCACCGGGGCCGGTGTGGCCTTCTAGCAGTACCACACGGGTAGAGGCTACGTTCAGCGACAGGCGCATCAGCGTAGACAGCAGTAGCACCGATGGAAACGCCGCAAAGTCCAGCGGCTTGAGCATGTAGGCTGCCACCATCATCACCATCAATGCCACAGCAATATTGATGGTGAAAAACACGTCCAGCATCCATGCTGGAATGGGCAGCACCATCAGGGCCAGAATGGCCACCACCAGCAGCGGGGCCGATAGGCCTTGGGCAGCGGCGGCATTGTTGCCTACCCATTGGCGGGCAGAGTTCACAGAAAGGCTCATGGGGTCGCTCCTTGCTGGGCTTGGCGATTCAGCGGATCAAGTTCGGGGGGTACGTTGACTTCGGGCAGGGCATCGGGCATCGGCCCTTCACCGCGCAAAGCGGCTTTGAGGCGATACACATAGGCCAGCACTTGGGCTACGGCGGTGTAGAGGGTGTGCGGAATGGGCTGATCCAACTCCGCATGGGCATACAAGGCGCGCGCCAGCATGGGCGACTGCAACACCGGAATGTTGTGTGACTTCGCCAGATCGCGAATCGTCATGGCGATCAGGTCCGTGCCTTTGGAAATGACCTGTGGCGCCGTCATGGTATTGTCGTACTTCAAGGCCACGGCATAGTGGGTGGGGTTCATCACCACAAAATCGGCCTTGGGCACAGCCCCCACACTGGCACCATCGGCAATCTCGCGTTGGCGCTGGCGCTGGCGGCCCTTGATTTCTGGATTTCCGTCCGATTCTTTGTGCTCTTGCTTGACTTCCTCGTGGGACATCTTGAGCCGGTCTTTGAAAAAGAAGGCTTGCAACGGCACGTCAATCAAGGCCATCAGAAAAACGACCAGCAGCAGCATGGCCATGCCACCCGTCAGCCAATTGGCAACAAAGCCAATCGAATCTGACGAGGGTTGCAAAATCAAAGTAGCCATCTCCTCAATGCTGTTGCCCATGTATTTCCAGGCCACAAAACTCAGGATGCAGGTCATGAGCACCATCTTGGCCACGTTGGCCATTTGCTGCTTAGAAAAGAGATTGCCGATGCCAGAGAGCGGATTGAGTCGGCTAAATTGAGGCGTGATGGGCTTGAAGCTCCAGACCCATCCACCCGAGGCCACGGCACTGAGCAGGGCAGCGGCGCTGGTGAGCAATGCAAACACACCGCTGGCTACCAGGCCGACAGTCATCATCTGTTGCAACCGCTCCAGCATGTGGGCAGGGGTGCGCACCGTAGCGGCATCAAACACCAATTGGTGGCTCATCTCCAATTGGATGCGATCCAACAGGTGAGGGGCCAACACCATCATGCTGGCCGCGCCCATGCCCAAGATGGCCAGATGAGACAAATCGCGCGAACGCGCGGCCTGCCCGTCGGTGCGGGCCTTTTGGAGCTTGCGCTCGGTCGCGGGAAGGGTGCGGTCTTGGCTCGATTCCATGATGGCATGACGGGGTGGTCATGCCATTGTCGTGAGCAGCGACAAAATCTAAAGCCCGATAAGCGGGCCACTGGCACCGCTTATTCGGGCTGTGAAGGTGGTGGTGGGTTAGAAGCCCAGACTGGCCAACAGGTCATCCACCTCGGATTGATCGGTGACGACATCAGGGGTGTTTTCTGGATCGACCACTGGCCCTGCCAAATGCTCATGGGCAGGCTCCACGGGCATGGGCGGTGGTGCCACCCCAGGAGGGGCTGTGTCCAGCACCAATTGCACCAGTTGCTCCTCAATTGTGGCGGCCAAAGACACCACACGGGCGATGACTTGGCCGGTGAGGTCATGAAAGTCCTGTGCCATCATGATTTCGGTCAAATGCTCGTCCGAAGTACGGGCAATTTGCTCAACGTCGTTGAGGAAATTCATGATTTCACCCTTGGCCACCGCAGCCACTGGGTCTTTCACCAGCGAGGCTGTGACCCGCCGGGTTTCTTCGGCCAACAGATCATTTTGTGCCTTGGCCTGCTCTACGCGCCCCAGCACTTTCTCTGCGGCCTCACCCGTCAGCCGAGCGATGTACGACAGGCGGCTTTGGGCATCGGGCAATTCGCTCATGCTGCTGCGTAGCTTTTTGGCATAGCCCAGCTCATTGAGCGAGTCGTGTAACTGACGCGTCAGAACGCCAATCCGCTGGTGTACATCACTCACCGGAGTGCTGGTCGCAGGAGGGGTGTGGCTGGTGTCCATGGCGATGGCTTACAGCCCCTGCTTTTTGATGATCAGGTTAACCTTCTCTTCCAGCGTGGCCTTGGTAAAGGGCTTGACGATGTAGCCTGCCGCGCCAGCCTGAGCTGCCGCCACAATGTCTTCTTTGCGGGCTTCAGCCGTGACCATCAGCACCGGCAGGTGCTTGAGTTTTTCATCAGCCTTGACTTCTGCCAGCAGCTGAAAGCCGTTCATGTTGGGCATGTTGATGTCGGTGACGACAAAGTCAAACTTGCTTGAACGCAGCTTGTGCAGTGCCGCTACGCCATCTTCGGCTTCATCGGCATCAGAGAACCCACTTTCCTTGAGCAGGTTGCGGACGATGCGGCGCATCGTAGAGAAGTCGTCAACGATCAGGAAGCGAAGGTCAGACACGTGAGACCCTTTCGGTCGGGATTGCAGTATATGTTGTCATGGGAAGCATAATCGATAGCGCCAGTCTATGGCTTGGAGCTAGTAGCGGGGGGATTTTCCTGCTTTTCATTGGGCAATGGTGCTGCGGGGAGAATCAGGGCACTTTTACTGAGCAATCTTTCCTCCGCTTCGCGTGTCAAGACCGTGATGGTAATACGCCGATTGGCTGGTGCGCGCGGATCGTTCGGTTGCAGCAAATCACTGCTGGCCAGGCCCACCACACGGGCTAGTTTGTTGTCAGGCATGCCTGAGGCTACCAATTCTCGGCGAGAGGCGTTGGCCCGGTCAGCAGAGAGTTCCCAGTTGCTATAACCCCGTTGACCAGAACCATAGGGTACAGCATCGGTATGACCAGCCAAGCTGATGCGGCTTTCTACATCCGAAAGGGAGGAGCCAATGGCCTGGAGAATATCGCGCATATAGGGTTTGACCAACGCACTGCCGCTGTCGAACATGGGCCGGTTTTGGTCATCCACAATCTGAATTTGCAGGCCATCGGGCGTGACATCAATCCGGATTTGGGATTTGTATTCATTCAACCGAGCGTTTTGCGTGATGATGGCGTCGATTTTGGCACGCAACGACTTGATGCGCTGTGCGTCCTGTTGTGCCTGTTGGGCTTTGGCCAGTTCGGTTTTGTCTTGGGCGTCCGAGCGTTTGACTTGGCCGTGCACTTTGGTGAGGTCGTTGCCGCCCCCTGGCATCACCGTGGTGCTGTTGCCTGCACCATCACCACCACTGAGCGCCACCTTCAGTGGCGAGTTGAAATAGTCTGCAATACCCTGCAACTGGCCTTGTGCTGTGGAACCCAACAGCCACATCAGCAAGAAGAAGGCCATCATGGCCGTCATGAAGTCGGCGTAGGCAATCTTCCACGCGCCGCCATGGGCAGCATGGCCGCCCTTCTTGACGCGCTTGATGATGATGGGCTGAAGTTTCTTTTCGGTGGCCATGATGTGGCTTACTTCTTACGCACGTATTCTTCCAATTCCAGGAAGGTGGGGCGTTCTGTGGAGAACAACACTTTGCGCCCAAACTCGATAGCGGTTGCTGGGTTGTAGCCTTGCATACTGGCCAGCAAAGTGCATTTGATGCACAACAATTCCTTGGCTGCGTCTTCGGCTTTTTGCTCCATCAGACCACCCAAAGGCTCCACAAAGGCGTAGGCCAACAAAATACCGAGAAAGGTACCGACCAAGGCCGAGCCTACCATGCCACCCAGCACAGCCGGGGGTTGACCCACCGAGCCCATGGTATTCACCACCCCCAACACCGCAGCCACAATACCAAAGGCAGGCAGGCCGCCAGCCAAGCGGGCCATGGCCGCCACAGGGGCATGGGCTTCTTGGTGGTGGGTGTCAATTTCGTTGTCCATCAGGGCTTCTATCTCGTGGGCATTAAGGTTGCCAGAGACCATCATGCGCAGGTAGTCGGTGGTGAATTCAACCACATGGTGATCGGAGCCCACGTTGGGAAATTTCTTGAACAGTTCAGACTCGTGGGGGGCTTCTACATCGCCCTCAATGGCCATCAAGCCTTCTTTGCGCGCCTTTTGCAAAATCTCATACAGCATAGCCATCAGCTCTAGGTAGCGTGCTTTGGTGTATTTAGATCCTTTGAAGACACCAGCCAGCCCTTTCATGGTGGATTTGAGCACCTTGGGTTGGTTGTTGATGACGAAGGCTCCTAACGCTGCACCACCAATGGTGGCCATTTCGAAGGGCAAGGCCTTGAGCACTACGCCAATATTGCCGCCGTGCAAGATGAACACGCCGAAGACGCAGACCAGGCTGACAAGGTAACCAATAATGACGGGCATGCTGGATGAAAGGTGGCTGTGACAGGGGCGATCAGAACAAGCAGCAGCTCTTGCAATGCAGAGCCTGATGCTGACGGATGTTAATGTACCGGATGCGCTCTGGTTGTGATGCCTGTAGTTATGGCAAAAAGCAGGGCTAACTGGGGTCTATTAGCTTGTCCAAGCCTGATACCAGTCTTGTAGGTTTTGACCAGTGAGCCTCCAATTCTGTGCCACTTGGGCCTGTAGTGTCAGGCCATCACGGTGGCAGGCACTCAAATCAGACACCCGTTCCAAGATGGCATCACGCCAGTCTTTGTAGCGGTTTTTCACCCGGCTGACTGCTAAATCACAATGGTAAGGTGTTACGTCCGAGCACACTACAGGGACGCCACACCAGCCGTATTCCAGCAGCTTCAGGTTGGATTTGCACTCGTTGAAGGCATTGCTCTCTACCGGGGCAATGGCCAAGTCCCAATCTTGGGTCAGTGCCATGAGCTTGGCTGGATATTCGAGTGTGGGCACTCCGGGTACAAATTCTTTGATGTAAGGCCGGATGTTGTCGGGGCACATGCCCATAAAGACCCAATCTACCTGATCGGCCAAGTCTCTGATGACGGCTGCCACCATCTCCAAGTCGCCTTGGTGGCTGATGCCGCCTGCCCAGCCAATGCGTGGTTTTTGGCCTGGGCTGCGTGCTGGGCGTTGGGGGGGCGTGGCACCCCACATGGCTGGGGCCAAGCGGTTGGGTACCACGCGCACATCGTCGTTGTAACTCCCCAACTCATGCGCCAAGGCTTCGGTAGAGACTACCAAGCGGTCGCACAGGCCAATGGCCTTGAGCATCTTGCCGCGCAAATCCCGAGGTATCAGGTCGTAGTGGGCGCTTTTGACGGGCACTTTACTCAGATGGTCATCCACCTCGTAAATTTTGCGCACATTCTTCAAAGCAGTCAGGGCTTTGAGGTGGGCCAGCATAATTTCGGTGTTGGGGCGCTGAAACACCAGAATATCGGCCCCGCTGCGCAAGGCCAGGTTAGGACTAAAAATTTCTGGCGAAACACCGCCACGGCATAACCCCGCATCCAGCATGGCCTGCATGGGTTGGATGATGCGGTAGTGGCCGCAGCCCTGTACATCGGCATGAAAGGCTGCCACCTTGTGCTGTAGCGGCTGTGGAAAGTGATCAAAACGCAGCAGGCGGTTTGATTCCACCTCGTAGCCTGTACCAATCAGCGATAGGTTGGGGTTGTAGGCTGGGTCGTTGGCGATGATATGCGGCCAACGTTGGTACATGGCTGCTTGTTCACGCTGAAACCGTTGCGTTTTTTGTTCTGGGCTGATGGTTTCCAATTGGGCTTTTTGGCTGGCACCGCTCTCATGCAGCAAGGTGGCCAAGGGTGTCCAGACAATGCGCTGGCCCGTTTGACCAACACGCAAACAAAAATCCATGCTGCTGTACGACACACCAAAGGTGGCTTCGTCCATGCCGCCCACGGCTTCATAGACAGACTTGCGCACCAATAGACACGCACTCGCCACCGCAGAAAAATTTTGTGCCACTTGGGCCCGGAACATATAGCCGGGCTCGCTGTTATCTAACCCCAGCAGCGGGTGATCTGCGGGCCCACCCAAACCCATAATGATGCCTGCATGTTGCACGGTGGTGTCGGGGTAGAGCAGCCGCGCCCCCACCACGCCTACGCCATCACGCAAGCCGTGGCGTACCATCTGGCTGAGCCAATCTGCTTGCAGCACGGCGGTGTCGTTGTTGAGCAACAGCACGAACTCGCCCCGCGCTTGGGCCACCGCCAGATTGTTCAATCTGGACAGATTAAACGGGCCTGGTGCTGATAGCACCCGAATTTGATCACTGCCCAAAGCAGACAGGCCCGCCAGAAACTCTCGTGCCTCGGGGGTTTGGCTGTCGTTGTCTACCAGCAAAATCTCAAAAGCTGGGTAGTCGGTTTGCGACAGCAAAGAGTCGATACAGCGGTTGAGAAAAGGTAGCAAATCTTTGGTCGGAATGACGATGCTGACCAAGGGGGTGCGCTCTAACGGGTACAACACATGGAAAGTGCCCGGCCCCGGCCCTTCCAGCACCTCGGCTGCTGGGGCTTGCACCTGCAAATGTTGCACTAACACCTGTGCCAGACGTTGCCACATCTCCGATTGGGTGGTGAACAAGCTGTCTGCGGTAGAGGATAAATGCAGCAGCACCAGCGGCAGGTGCAGCACAGCCTTGCCGGGCAACACGCTGGCTTGCAGGGCGCAGTGGTAGGCGTCGGCCAAATCGGGCAGACCTTGCTCACCCAGTTGGGCTTGGCCCCAAGCATTTTTCAGCACCAAGGCGCGGCCCATGTAAGGCAGGCTACGCAACAAATCGACATTCAAGGCGGGTTTGAGGCGTGGTTGCTTTGGCTGGCCGTCTGGCCCCCATTCATCGTGGTCGCAATACAGCAGCACGGTATCGGCGCTGGCTTGGTCTACCAAGGTGCGCTCAAGCATAAAAAGGGCTTGTGGCTCCAGGGTATCGCCAGCGTGCAATAGCAGTGTCCACCCCTGCTCTGGCACTTGTTGCCACAGCGGCGTTTGGTGGTTGCAGATAGTGTCTACCTGATCTGCCGGGCGCGTCTGGGCGGCCAAACTGGCATGGGTGCGCTCTAACAAAGCCGCTTCGGTGGATGCAGCGCAGCACAGCAATACCCGCAGGTGCAAACGTTGCGCTGGCAGCACTGGCAAGCAATGGGCTGCGCTGGTGCGAAAGTCTTCCAGCCAACTGGCATAGGCACGGTGTTTTTCGTCAGTCCGTGCCTGGGCTACAGCCGGGGCCAGACGGTCTTTGAGTTTTTGTGTGATCTGGGACAGCTTAGAGCGGTTGTCACTGGCGCTGGCAGAAGTATGGTTCATAGCGTATGAGTGGTCCTCTCAAGTTCCGACGCGGTATTCGGTAGCACCAATGTCTACGGTGTGCATGTAGCCGATGACCTCGGATGGGATGGTTGGCCCAAAAATTTCGAGCAACACCTTTTGCAGCAAGTAGCTGCCCAGCCGCTCATTACAGAAAGCCAGTGCCCGCCGATGGTAGGCATCCAGTTTGACCGGGCGGTGGTGTTCCAGAAACTGTAAACACACCACTTCTAGTTGCTCTGCAATCGCCAAAAAGATGTTGATGGGCAATGTGCCCACTTCAATGCCACCAGGAATGATGGTGGGATGGTTAATGAGCTGAAAACATTCATCAGGGGTGATAACCCCATGCTCCACGGCAATGGCTAAATAGCGCAAAAAATCTGGGGCTTGGTGAACGTGAATATATTGTTGAAAAGTATTGCCAATGTTGCGTGGGTTGGCAATACAAAAACATTGTTCTGGCTCAGTAAACCAAGCAGCATAGTTCGGAACCTGCGTTGATTGATTGATAAAACGCATGGTTGGAAAGCTATCGGTGGTGCGTCCAAATGCCTGCCGTGAGATAAATTTTCGGTACTGTGTTAACGTGATTAAATCAAAATCGGAAAATTCTTGGGCTTGTGCATTCAAAAATCGCCTAATGGCAAAAGTGCCTGCGGCACCAGTTAAAAATGGATGCCAAGCCATGAGGTCAGGGTAAGCTTGATGTACATCCAGCACCTGATGCCCCATTTGTGGAGCCTGCCCTGCGGCCCCTAGCCACACAATGGTGGCACTGGGGTCCAGATCAATCGTGATCTGGGGTTGGTGGGTAATGCAAAAAAGGGAGTGCATAAAAATCTATCCGCAGGGCCAATTTTCAGGGTTGTGGTAAGCGCAGCAACCAAGCACCCGGCCAGTGGGTAATATTTTGGTTCAGCTCACTCTCGTTAAAAGGCCAATCTGGTTGTTCGATACGAAACTCTGGATGCTGCGCGGCAAAGTCGCGGGCGGCATAAGTAGGGTTGTCTGTGGCCCAATCAGGGGTGCCACGAGGAACATCAGCCAAATCGAACATGATGCCATCGGTAGCCACAATATAAGAGCCTGGCGTCACCAAATCGGCATAGGCTTGTAACTCAGCCAGCACATGGGCATAACTGTGGTTAGAGTCTAAAATGACCAGCACCTTTTCGTCGGGCTGCACCTGTGATTTTACTTGCGCCACGATGTCAGGGGCGGTAGAGCTGCCTTCGATCAAGGTAATGCGGTCGCTCAAGGGGTGGGCCTCAATGGCTTGTCGGTTGTGTGGGCGGATTTCAATGTCAATGCCAATCACACGCCCTCGCTCCATCGCTTTGCACAGACTCGAGTAAAAAATCAGTGAGCCGCCGTGGGCCACGCCCGTTTCAATGATGACGTCGGGTTGGATACGGAAAATAGCCTCCTGCATCCGCAGCATGTCTTCAGGTAGCTGAATGACAGGGCGGCCCATCCAACTAAAAGTGTATTGGTATTTTTGGTTCCAACCCACCCGCACCCATTGGCGAGACAGCACTTCAAAGGCAGCCTTGGAATACAGGGGAAAAATCTGTGGCTGGTCTGCGTCTTCGACCGTCAGGGTTTGTGCTTCGGTATCTAGGATAATTTTCAAGATTCGCTCCAGTCGATCAGTTCCAGTGGAATATGGGCTTGGGCCAGCAATTGCAGGTTTTCTTGCCGGTAATTGGGGTTCATCAAAATGGCCTGCTTTATTTGCCGCTGTGGTAGATCAGTGGGGGCAATAATCGGATGGCCGGTGCCCGGAAGGTAGTGGCCTTGCTTGCGCGGGTTAATGTCAACCACGCAGTCGATCAGCGTAGCCTCTGGATCGACCAAATTGGCGAGGGTAGCCCCCTTCGCACCCGCGCCCCAAAGGGCGATTTTGCCGTGTTGGCGCAGCGCCTGTAGCCGCTCGTGCCAGAGTTGGCGCAGTTTATCTTCCTCGTTGCTGTAGGCCAGTGCCAAGGCAATGGTATCGGTGAGCGGGTGGGGGGAGGTCTTTAGGGGGCCGACGGTAGGTTGGGCTTCTAACCACAGGTACTGACCGTTAAAGAGGTGATCTACCTGTTGCACTGCAAAGCCTGCCTGCTCAAAGGCGGTACGCAGCGATGAGGCACTGAACAGCGAGCAATGTTCGTAGAAAAAATCCCAAACCACCCGATGGCGCAAAATCCATTCGACACAGGGCGTTTCAAAGAATACTCTGGCCTGTGGGGTGTGCGTTAACGCCTGCCGTACTGAGTGCAACAAGGCTAACGGCTGGGGCACATGTTCAATCACATGGCGGCACACCACGGCATCTGCACGCACATCGGTGCATGTGTCGTCGTAATAACAGCGGCGAAACGTTAATCGCCCGTCCAATTCAGCATCTGGCCCGACATAACTGGGGTCAAAACCAAAACCCCGGTTATTGGCGCCGGGGTAGCTGACCAACTTGCGCAGAAACTGCCCCTTGCCACAACCGACTTCCACAATGGTGCAGTTTCGCAGCCCACGCTCTTCTACCAAGTGGCGTACCAAGTCATCCAAATAGGCATCAAAGTAAGGGGAGCAACTTTGGGTGTTGTCGTAATTTTGTCCGTAAGCCAGCAGAGAGAGATCAAAAGCCCGATTACAAACAAAACCGCAATGGGTGCAAACGGCCAATTCCAACACACCTTGGGCGATTGATCGGGCCGCTTGTAGGCTATCGATGACCAAATTTTGGTGTACCGGCACAGCACTACGGTGCACGAAGCTTTGCAGCGCGTTGGTTTGACAAACAGGGCAGGTGGTGATGAGAGATGGCATCAGCTGGTTTCTTGGGTCACTTGGTGCAAAGCTTGCACTAAGGTGAGTGCTGGACACCAACCTAGGGCTTGCAGGCGCTGGGATTCTCCCACTAGCAAAGGGGGGTCGTGGGGGCGATTCTGGCCGAGTGCCAGCAAGGGCTCGGGGTTCACATGCAGTATGTCTGCCAAATGGCGCACTAGCATCTCTAAGCGCAGCGGTTGACCCGAACTGACGTTGTAAGCCCCTGAAGCACGCGTTTGCAACAGGGTGACTAAACCAGCGGCCACGTCAGAGGCGTGCAGAAAGTCACGATAGGCATTGGTGTAGATGCCAAAGTTTGGACGTTGCCCGCGCAAAGCGGCCAGCAGCGAGGGGATCAGGCGCTGGGACGATTCACCCGTGCCAAAAGGCAAAAAGATGCGCCCCCAAGCACAGGGTATTTGGTATTGCTGACACACCGCTATCACCAAACGCCGCGCTGCGTCTTTGGCTATGCCATACAGAGTTGCCGGGTGCAGGGGCGTACTTTCTTCACGGCAGTAGCCGTGCGACCAGTCGTATTCAGCACAGGTGCCAGCCACTACCACCTGCTGGCCCCCGGCTTGGCAAAAGGCTTCTGTCAGGCGTGTGGTGGCCTCCACCCACCGCAGATTGAGTAGAGAATTCCAATATTGACCATGCTCGGCATACCACGCCAAATGCAGCAGGTGTGTGGCTTGTGCTTGCTGTACCAGTGCCGCAACATCTGGGTTGTCCAGCAAATCTACCGCTATCCAATGGCTTGTGTGGATACCACTAGGGGGCTGACGCCCCAGCAATACAGTTTCGACACCTTGTTGGTGCAGATGTTGCAGCACATAGCGCCCTAAAAATCCGCTGCTGCCTGTTAACAGCACCTTCATAGTGATCAGGCCTCATCCTGTGGTAACAGGGTGAAATGTGGTATAGCCACAGCCAATTGCCCTCCCCATGCGTGAACATAGGCCAGTTGTTGCCTGACTTCTGTTTGCAAGTTCCAAGGCAAAATCAACACCACATCAGGGCGGTCGGCGCATAGATGCTGTTCATCCACGATGGGAATACGGCTGTCGGGCAAAAACTGCCCTTGTTTGGCGGGGTTACGGTCTACCACATAAGGCAGTAAATCGGATCGTACCCCCGCAAAGTTGAGTAGCGTATTGCCTTTGGCAGCTGCACCATAGGCCACTACCTTACGGCCTTGGGCTTGTGCCTCAAGCAAAAAGGTGAGGAGTTCGCGTTTGATACGCAACGCCTGTGCTTGCAAGCCTTGGTAAAACAGGGCGTTAGACATACCCACAGCAGTTTCACGTTCCAGCAAATCGGACACGGTGGGGGCTATCGGATGCCCTGGGCCATCTGTGCGTTGTGCCAACACCCGCAGGCTGCCGCCATGGGTAGGTAGTTCTTCTACGTCAAATACCGTGAGGCCATTGGCCGCAAAAACGCGCTGCACTGATGTGAGCGACAGATAAGAAAAATGCTCGTGGTAGATGGTGTCAAATTGGTACTGTTGCACCAATTGAAGCAAGTGCGGAAACTCAAAACTGGCCACCCCGCTGGGTTTGAGCAAGGTAGCAAAACCGGTCACAAAATCATTGATATCGGGCACATGGGCCAGCACATTGTTGGCGACCATCAGATCGGCGGTGTGGCCTTGGGCCAGCAGTTTTTGCGCTAGTGCCGTGCCAAAGAACTCTTCTACGATGGGAATACCTCTGGCGCGAGCAACCGAGGCCGTGCTGGTGGTGGGTTCTACTCCCAAGCAGGGAATGCCGTATTGCGCCACGTATTGCAACAAGTAGCCATCGTTGGCTGCAATTTCGACGACTTTGCTCTGCTGGTCTAAACCCCAACGCCGCACCATCGTATCGACATAGGCTTGGGCATGGGCCAACCAAGTGCTGGAGTAAGAACTGAAATAGGCGTAGTTGGCCGAAAACAACTCTTCGGCTTGGGCGAAGTCTTCGGTTTGGGCCAGCCAGCATTGTTCGCACACTAGCACCCGCAGTGGATACCAACGCTCAGGCCCATGCAGGGCCAGCGCATCTAAATACGCATTAGAAGGGGGCGCCGTGCCCAAATCTATCAAGGGCAGAGTGACAGGGGCGGCACAGTGACGGCACTTCATAGGGAAGAATAACCTTATAGAGCAATGCCCTGAAACTCAGGGGGCAGCAGCGCATGGGTTGCATCGCGGGCCGATAGATGGATTATCGGTAGCGGCCAAGCAATCGCCAGCTGCGGCTCACGCACATGCACAGCCCCTTCGCAACCGGGAGTGTAAGGCGCTGAATGCAGGTACAAGAGTTCGGTGTTGTCTGCCAGTGTTTGAAATCCGTGGGCACAGCCGGGCGCAATCAGCAGTGCGGTATTGTTTTCTGCCGACAACTCTTGGGCATACCACTGCAAGAAAGTGGGGGAGCCTGCGCGCAAGTCCACCACCACATCCCAAACCGCACCCTGCAAACAGCTGACCAGTTTGGCCTCGGCAGCCGGTGGGCGTTGGTAGTGCAGGCCGCGCACTGTGCCACGGTGTACCGTGTGGGTGTGGTTGATTTGGGCAATAGGCCCATCCCAGCCTGCCGCCGCCAGATCGTGGGAGCAAAACAGGCGTGTCAGTGCACCGCGTGCATCGGCCAAGGGTTGGCGCTGTATTTTCATCACACCGGGCAATGGTGTGGTAGTGACCATAAAGCGGCTCATGGGTTAGTTTGCGGCATTTTCTGGATGGGTATCCGCCCAGCGTTGGAACATTGCAAAGTAGGCGGCCTCCACGTCACGGGCAAAACCCACCTCGTCCATCAAGGCACTGGCCTGCATTTCTTGGCGCAGACCTGCCCGCAGTGTGGCCAAAGCTGGTACGTTGCTGGCCAGGGCCACTAATTTCTCAAGGTACTCCTCTTTGGAATGGGCAATCCACTCGGGTCTTCCTAAGGCCGTCACAATCGATGCTCCCAATGTACCCATGCTGGGGGTACCCGATAAAGTAATGAAGGGCAACCCCATGTATAAAGACTCGAACAATGTCGTGCCAGAGTTTTGTGGAAAGCAGTCTAAAGTAATGTCTATGCGGCGCAATACATTCCAAGCAGGGGTTTGGTATCCGATGTCCAAACGTTCAGCAGAAATGCCCAGTTTTTCAAATCGCTCTAACCAAGATTGACGCACATCAGGGGCGCGAAAATTACCGCTATTGATGACTAATTTTGCATTTGGAATGCGTTGTAATAATTCTGCCCAAGTGGTAATTAATTCTTGATTTAGCCGTATGGCGCGACTTAAGGTGCCAAAAGTAATATAGCCTTTTTCCAAGGCAGGTAAGGTATTGACTTTGCCAGTGCTGGACAATGGCCTAAATACCAATCCTGTGCGTGGTAAACGCCACGGAGTTTCTGAAAATAAATTTTCAGAGCCAACAGGTACTGTTGCAGTGTCGGTAAGATAATAATCAATTGCCGTGAGGCCTGTGGTGTATCCAGAATCAAGCCAATGCAACGAAACGGGGGCAGGTTTTTGTGCAAATACAGTAAGGCGATTGCCTTTGGTGTGGCCACAAATGTCAACCAGTATGTCAATATTGTCAGCACGAATTCTGGCGACCAATTCGTCATCACTAAGATGCTTGGTTTCGCACCATGCACTAAAATGTTGGCGATATTTTTCTGTCACTGCATCGGTTAATTTATAAAATTCAGCATAGGCAAACAATTCCACTTTTTGTGGATCGTGATGGGCCAGTAAAGGCTCTAAGAAAAATTGGCTTGAATGGTTGCGAAAATTTGAAGCAACATAGCCAACACGCAAGCGCCGATTGCTATTGCGCTGGTTGATATGTGGCTGCCAATACTGGTGCAACGGCTCAGCAAAACGACGGTTAAATTCTTTGTAAGCAGAAAAACGTTCTTGAGCCTCTAATTGCGGAGCACAGTTAATAGTGAAAAGGTAGGTCTCAAAAATATCTATGTTTTTTGGTGCTAAATCGATGGCCTTGCGTAACTCAGTCAATGCACATTCAATACGGCCTTGTTGCTGATAAACAATACCTAAAACATTGTGTGCCTCTGGGTTGTTGGGCTGTAGAACGGTTAGTTCATGAAGGTATTTTTCTGCCTCGGCTAATCGATTCAAGTCGATCAACAGCGATCCATAATTGAATAACAATTTTGGATCATGTTTGTTTATTTTCAGGGCTTGAGTGTAAGCGTGTGTGGCAGCAGTTAAACGTCCTTGTTGCCGCAACATTTGGCCTAAATATACCCAAAGATTGATGGCTTGCGGTGCCCAATGCAGTGCTTGGCGCAAAAGCACTTCTGCTTGTACCAATTCACCGCGCTGCCCTCGTATCAAAGCATAGTTGCTCAGGGCATCTGTATCTTGTGGTTCATTTTGTAGAATCTGTTGTAAATAGGGTTCTACTTCCTTGGATTGACCTAATTGTATTCTGGCTGCAACCAATGCCCGCAAAGCCTTATTGCTGTGCGGAAACTGCTGGGCCATTTTTTCGCCCAAAGCCAACACCTCTGTAAATTTTTTTTGCTCATACAGTAGGCCCAATTGTGCTTGCAGTGGTGCTGGTGGCTCTGAATGGCGGGGGCTTGTTAAAGGCCGGAGATCAACCTCTTCAGCCACCAAACGTTGCACCAGTTGGCCGACCATGTCACCGGCCATACCAGCACGGCGGGCATCTTCTAGGATGTCGCTGGCTAAACTATGCTCTTTAGCCAAAATTAATGCATCAACTAAGCTAAACCAGTATTGTGTGTTGTCTGATTGGGCTTGTAGTGCTGCCTGAAAAAAACCAAGCGCCCCAAGGTAGTCTCCTTTTTCTACCGCAATAGCACCTAAATTGTGGTTGGCATCAGGGTGTTGTGGTTCCAGGCGTAGTACAGCTTCGTACAACTGAGTGGCCTGGTCCCATTCTTGGGCACGGTGGCAGTGCAGCGCCAAATCCATAGTCCGTTGTAGCAGCACTGTCATGGCCTTGGGGGATGTCGTCAAATCAGAAGAACATGGCATAAGAGGAAACACACAACAGAAAAGAAAACAGCGGCCTATAAGGCTTCACACTGCACGCCAAGCGATGGGGTTTATTCCAGAATTTGGGCCAGTGGCTGCTAATGACCTGTGACACACAGGCGCCGCTGACTTGGATGTTTGGCTGTCTTGATAAATTCGAGGCCCAACAAAAAAGCCAGCACACCTGGTGGGCGGCTGGCTGGCATAAGCACAAAGGCTTGTTTTTATTTGAGCAGCGACAGCACGCCCTGTGGAATCTGGTTGGCTTGGGCCACCATCGCGGTGCCGGCCTGTTGCAGAATTTGTACCCGCGACAGGTTGGCCGTTTCTACCGCAAAGTCAGCATCCATGATGCGCGAACGCGAGGCCGACAGATTTTCGGACGTGATGTTCAAGTTGTTGATAGCGGTTTCGAAGCGGGCTTGCATGGCCCCCAACTTGGCGCGTTCGCTGCTGACAAAGGCCAAGGCCGAGTCTACGGTTTTGAGCGCGTTGGTGGCGCTTTCAAACGAAGTGACATCCAGATCGGAGACTTTTTGCAGTTCAGAGGCACCAGCCGACAGAGCACCACTCGTGTCTGCCATGACGGTGAACGACTGGTTGGAGTCTAGTGTAATAAAGCCGCTGCTAGTGACCACTTGGCCAGTGCCGGTGTTGTCAATTTGTGTACCGCTGGCTGCATTGAACGGCAGTGTGGCGGCGCCACCAGTGGTGTACGCTAGACCATCGGCAGCCAGTTTGTAAACATCAATCGTTTCGGCATTGTTAATGCCGGTCACGCTGCCCACCGAAATATCGTTGCCACTCGCGTTGGTCAAAATCAGTTGTTTGCCATCGGAGGAAAGACTGGCGGTGATACCCGTCTTGGCAGTTTGTTCATTGACAGCAGCCACTGCAGGGGCCAAACGGTCGGAGCCCGTGCTGGCTTCGAGGCTGAAGGCAATAGTCAGCGTGTCGGGGGCATTGTCGGACTTCAGCGTCAGCGAGAACGAACCGCTGGCGGGTGGTGTGACACCTGTGGGGTCACCAAACACCAGCGCCACTTGTGTGCGGGCGGTGGCCGTGATGCCTGTTTTGTCTGAAATGCCATTCACTTTGTTGGCAATGCTGGCGGCAGTTTCAGGTGTGGTGATGGTGATGGAGCCACTGGTGGGCGAACCGCTCAGATCCAATTGTCCGTTGGCGATGCCGTTAGGCTGGGGGTCGGCCAGTGCGGCTGGGGCTTGGGCCTGAGTACCGAAACCACTGGTGGCTGCATTTTGGTTGTTGCCATAGGTGGCTGCACGCATATTGGCCGTGTTAGCCACAATGGTTTGGTTGGCATTGGCACCCACTTGGAATTGGGCGGTGCCAAAAGTGCCATCGAGCAACTTTTTGCCGTTGAATTCGGTCGTCAGGGAGATGCGATCCAACTCGGCTACCAGCTGGCTCACTTCTTGTTGCAGGGCTTTGCGGTCGCTGGCACTGTTGGTGGCATTGGCCGACTGCACTGCCAGTTCACGTACCCGTTGCAAAATATCGCCAGAGGCCTTGAGTGCGCCTTCAGCCACTTGGGCCAAAGAGATGCCATCGTTGGCATTGCGTGCAGCTTGGTTGGTGCCACGGATTTGGCTGGTGAAGCGTTCGGAGATGGCTAAGCCAGCAGCATCGTCTTTAGCAGTGTTGATCCGCAGGCCGGACGACAACCGGTTGATCGACGTGTTCAGCGGCGCTTGGCTGGTGCCCAGATTGCGCTGCGCGGTCAGGGAAGCGACGTTGGTGTTGATAGTGGATGCCATCGCATAACTCCTACAGAGGTGTAAACAAATACATCTGCCGGTTCAAGGGAATCTGCCCGGCGGACTTGGGTGGAACGATGGAAGTGATTGTGGAGACCGCTGCGTTAGGCGTTCGCTTGATAAGCGCTAGAAAAAACCGCCAATCCAACAATTTGCCCTTAAGTTTTCTGCGCACTGCCCGAAAATAGGTCTGCTAGGACACTGTGGCGCTAGGCTGCAGCCCGTGAGTTCACCTTCAGCCACTTTGGAAAACAGGTGAAACACAGGTCGAGCGGGTGCATACTGTGGTTTCCTTGTTGGCGGCAACGCCATCTTTGAGTCGTTTCTTTTTTAGGAGCTTTGTCATGGCATCCACCATCAATACCAATGTTGCTTCCCTGACTGCGCAGCGCAACCTGAGCGCCAGCCAGTCCTCCCTGAATACCGCCATTGGCCGTTTGTCTTCTGGTCTGCGGATCAACAGCGCCAAGGATGATGCCGCTGGTTTGGCCATTTCCGAGCGTTTCAGCAGCCAAATCCGTGGTACCAACCAAGCCATCCGCAACGCGGGCGATGGCATCTCTATGGCGCAAACCGCTGAAGGCGCGCTCAAGTCTTCGGGCGACATCTTGCAACGTGTGCGTGAGTTGGCTGTGCAATCGGCCAATGCCAGCAACAGTGCCAGCGACCGCAAAGCCCTGCAAGAAGAAGTGAACCAACTGGTGGGTGAGCTCGATCGCATCTCGCAAACCACCGAATTTAACGGCAAGAAGTTGCTGGATGGTTCGTTTGGTTCGCAACAGTTCCAAGTGGGTGCCAATGCCAACCAAACCATCACGGCCAGTACCTCTAATATGCGTACTGCCAGCTACGGTAACAACCAGATGGTTGCCAGCGGCTTGGGCGCCACCGCTGCCGGTTCCGGTTTGACAGACAACGGCATCGCTGGTGGTAGCGGCGAAATTTATGCGTCTGCTGGCAGTGCCGAGATTGTGATCGGTGCCAACGCTACCGCTAAAGACGTAGCCAACCTGGTCAATGCCCAAAGCGATAAAACCGGTGTGACGGCCACGGCCATGACCAAGGCCGAAATCAGTTTCGATACCTCGGGTAGTTATACCGTGCAGTTGCAGTCGGACAACGCTACTGCTGTGTCGGTCAATTTTGATGTCAATAACATTGGCACGGCTGAAGGTTTGGCAGCAGCAGTCACAGCTATCAACGATGTGGCCTCTAAAACTGGCGTCACTGCAGCAGTCAACAAGGCTGGCACTGCGATTGAGCTGACCAACGCCTCGGGCAACGATATTGGTATGGACTTTGTGGCCGCTGATGCTACAGGTGTCATGTCGGTGGCTAAGATCGATCAAACCGGTACTGCTGAAGCAGCAGTGGCCTTGACTTCGGGTACCGGCGGCCGTGTTGGTGGCGTGGTAACCATGGACTCTAGCAAGGGCTTTAGCGTGCTGGGCGGTGTTGATGCCTTGACCGGCTCGGTGGACACCGATGGCACTACCACCCCCGGTGCCGAAGCCTCTACCAGTGCTTCTACCCTGAACACCGTGGCTGACCTGGACATCACCAGCTTCGACGGTGCCACCAAGGCACTCAAGACTGTTGATTCGGCCATTGCCTTTATCAGCAGCGAACGCGCCAAGCTGGGTGCTGTGCAATCGCGCTTCGAAACAGCCATTGGTAACTTGAGCACTGCCTCTGAAAACATGTCGGCTTCGCAATCGCGCATCTTGGATGCCGACTTTGCGGTAGAAACAGCCAATCTGTCGCGCGCTCAAATCTTGCAACAAGCTGGTACCGCTATGGTGGCCCAGGCCAACCAGCTGCCGCAAGGCGTGCTGTCGCTTTTGCGATAAGCCGCAGGGGCTGGAGGGGGCTTTCTCGATTGCTGCCAATCTAGGCTCCTCTTCTTTCTCCTCTGATATCTACCGAGAAGCTTTACAACCAGCGGCTCGGCAGACAAAAGAAGAGGACGAAGAGGAAAAAAAAGCCAAAGAAAAAAAGCAGTCAGAGGAAGAAAAAACCCGCTCCGAGAAGGCAAAGGAACAACAAGCGCCACCCCAGCCTGCCGATGCCCTCTCTCCCCACGCCAAAACCCGCAATATTGCGGGTTTTTCGTTGGGATCGGAATCCCCTCCAGAGGCAGGCACCATCGACGCCAGCCAAGTGCAGCAGACAGCCCAGCTGTCGCGCACGCAAATGGTGCGAGGTTCTGGCGCGGCCTTGGTAGCCCAAGGGCGTCGTCTGTCTCCTCAAGTATTGGTTTTGTTGTATTGATCGATGCCTTTGCAAGCATGTTTTTCAGCGGTGGCCGTGATGCCACCGCTTTTTTACGGCACTTTGGGCCGCTAGCGGAGTCAATAGCTTGCGAATTGGCGGGTTTAGGCGTACGTTTACCACGGTTCACGGCGCTGGCGCAGCGCCATAATTTCCCTTGAAATTTTCAGGAGTTTGATATGGCATCCATTTCATCAATCGGTGTAGGCAGCGGACTGGACGTCAAGTCCATCGTTTCACAGTTGGTGGAACTGGAAAAGAAGCCGTTGCAAAAGTTGGAGATTCAGGCTGCTACGGTCAATGCCAAGATTTCGGCGTTTGGCGAAGTGAAGTCGCTGGTGTCTACCCTGTCGGATGCAGCCAGCAAGCTCACCAGCGTGACGGGCTGGAATGGTGTCACCACCAGCTCATCAGATAGCACCTACGTCAGCGCCACCGCAGTGGGTGGAACTTTGCCGACTGCCTTCAATGTAGATGTGATTGGTTTGGCCAAGGCCCAGTCCACTGCCTCCAATGCCATCAGTGGCATTGTGGGGACAGGTACCTTAAAAATTGAGCTAGGAAAGTGGGATACCGTAGGCACGGGCACTTTCACACCCAAAACTCCGGCATCTTCAGTAGATATTGCCGTCTCGGCTACCGACACTGTGGCGGACATCGCCAGCAAGATTAATGGTGCCAATGCCGGTGTGACGGCTACTATCTTGACAGATGCAAGTGGTCAACGTTTGCTGCTACGTGGCAAAAATACTGGCGAAGAAGCTGGTTTTAACCTCACCACCTCGGCAGTCAGTGGTTTGGAACGCTTGGCGACCACGGCCATCGACACTACCCTAGGTGCATCAGAGACGGCTTCTAATGCTACGGCCAAAGTCAATGGCCTCACAGTCACTTCCAGCAGCAATACTTTTGCCAATACCGTGGCTGGCGTGACCTTCAAGGCTGAAAAAGTCACGGATGTGGGCAAGCCCATTCAGATCAGTGTGGCTAAAGACAACAGCGCGGTGCAGGCCAACATCACAGCATTTGTGGAGGCTTACAACGCCGTCAACTCTTACCTGTCAGAAGCCACCAAGTACGACGCGGGCACCAAGCAGGCTGGTTTGTTCCAAGGCGACTCCACCGCAGTGGGCTTGCAAAACTCGTTGCGTGCGGCCATGCAGTCGGTCGCCAAAGGCTCTAACGTTTACAAAACCCTGAGCGATATTGGCGTGGGCGTGATTCGTGGGGGCAACCTAGAAGTGAATTCAACCAAGTTGTCCAAAGCTCTGGAAAACGTGGATGAAGTGAAAAAAATGTTCCGAGGCTCAGATGCGGTCGCTAGTGGGCTTGCTGCCAGCGTCAAGTCTTTGGCTACAGACATGCTAAGTACGGATGGTTTTTTCAAAACCAAAGACGCCTCACTGAAACTGTCGCTCAAACGCAATACCGCAGACCAAACCCAAGTCAAAGAGAAGGCGAGCACCTTAGAGACTCGCCTCAATGCGCGTTACAGCGCCTTGGACTCGAAGATGGCTACGCTCAATGCCCTGAATTCTTACGTTAGCCAGCAAGTCACCACTTGGAACAAAGCGAACTCTTCTTAGGAGGCTGCGGTTTTAGTTTTTGGCTGAATAGCCGATATTCCCCATTATTCTCCTGTAAGGATTGACAGCATGTTTAGCCCCAACCGCAACCGTGCCGCCTCTGCCTACCAACGCATCAATGTAGAAACCAGTATGCACACGATGGATCAGCACCAGCTGGTTCATTTGCTGTACCAAGGCGTACTGGATGCCGTAACGGCAGCACGGGGTGCTTTGGCGCGCAACGATGTGGCACTCAAGTGCAACAGTATTGCCAAAGCGGTTCGCATCATTGAAGAGGGGCTGGCCACGGCTCTAGACCGTGAAAACGGTGGTGAGATTGCCCAGAATCTGGGGGATTTGTACGACTATTGTTTAGCTCGCCTGGTTCAGGCCAATTTGCACAATGATGATGCCATCCTTGAAGAGGTGGCTCGCATTATTGGGCCGATTGCCCAGGGCTGGAGTGAAATGAAAAACCCCGGTGCGGCTACCCCCGCGCCGGACAGCAGCCAGGCAGGACATGCTGTGACAACAGAGGGTTGAGCCATGCCAGAAATGTTGATCGATTACTACAAGGCCATTGAGGCCAGCAGCGTCAAGATGCTGGAAGCTGCCAAGCACAAAGACTGGGATGGCGTTGTGCGTTATGAAACGGCTTGTGCCGTTTTGATTGAGCAGTTGCGCGCCAAAGCCAACGAGATGGAATTACTGCCAGAACATCGGCGCGAAAAAGTGCGCATCATGCAGCGCATTTTGCGTAATGATGCACAGATTCGTTGTCTGGCAGAGCCTTGGTTGGCACAGTTTGAACACATGTTTGAAGGGCAACCTCAACTGATCCATTGAGTCTTGCTGCTTGCGGCCAGCCTGTGTGCTGGTCGCAGGTGTAGGGCAGTGGTTCAGTGGGTTGCTGCATCGCATACTTTATCCCTGACGGTACGGCTTGACGTGTATTTGTCAGCCGATGGGTCAGCAAAAAGCCCGCTCTGTTAAGTCAGAGCGGGCTTTTTGCTGTGGTGCAAACCGGGGTGGGACTTTGTGTGGTGTCAATTCAATCGATACAGCACCTCCTCAGAAGATGCTGTGGGCCGGTGGAGCGCAACACCACTCACACCTGCATGTTCATGATGTCGGTATAGGCTTGCACCATCCGGTTGCGCACGTGCAGAGAGGCTTGGAATGCAATTTGTGCTTTTTGCATTGCCACCATGGTCTCTTCTAGACTCACGTTGGGGTTTTCCAATTGCACTTCGCGTTGCAAGTTGGTCGAGTGGTTCTGTGCGGAACTGACCGATTGCAAAGCATTTTTGAAGGCGGTGTAGAACCCCTCGTCCTCAACGTTATCCCGCTGTGCCGTCGCAGCGGCACGGCGCAACGGCCCAGCACTGGAAGAGGGGGAGGAAGGTGAGACGGTACGGATGTCCATGATGGTCTTGCTCTGAAAGGTGGCGATGGCAGTAATCGTAGGCGCAAGACCTGTAACCATCGGTGCGAATAGAGTGCCAAAGGGGCGGCTTATCTGCCGAGTGGTCAGGGGATGAATTCCCATAATCGGATGCACGCAAAGTCCGTGTATCCGGGCGCTGTTCTACTGGAATAAAAAAATGTCTGCCATTGCTGAACTACCTGCCAATGCCAATCCGTCTGCCAGGCCCGTCTGGCTGCAGCGTCTGTCTGCCCTCGATAGCGGGCAGCGATTGCGTCTTGGGGCCGGTGTGGCCCTGCTGGTGGCGGCGGTGGTGGTGGCCCTGCTGCTCAATCGCCAGCCTGACTACAAAGTGCTGTTCTCCAACCTGAGCGACAAAGACGGCGGTGCTATCGTGGCGCAGTTGTCGCAAATGAATGTGCCTTATAAGTACACGGAAGGCGGGGGCGCGATTCTGGTGCCTACCGATCGGGTACACGATGTTCGTTTGCGTCTGGCTTCGCAGGGGCTGCCCAAAGGCTCGGTATCGGGTTTTGAGCTGACGGAGTCCAATCGTTTTGGCACAACACAGTTCCAAGAGCGTTTGAATTTTCAGCGGGGCTTGGAAGGGGAGCTGACGCGCTCTATCCAGGCACTCTCTTCGGTGCAAACGGCGCGTGTGCATTTGGCGCTGCCCAACCAAAACGGTTTTTTCCGCGAGCAGCAAAAGCCTTCAGCATCGGTGCTGGTGAGCTTGTACCCTGGCCGTATTTTGGACAAGGCGCAGTTGGCAGGGATTGTTCACCTGGTGGCTTCCAGTGTGCCAGAGTTGGCACCATCGGCTGTGAGCGTACTGGACGATACGGGCAAGTTGTTGTCTAAGTCCCCAGATGGGGCCGATGACAAAGGCTTTGATGCCCAACAACTGATGTATGTGCAGCAGTTGGAGCAGATGTATACCAAGCGTGTCATGGATATTTTGGAACCAGTGGTCGGGCGCAACAACATCAAGGCGCAAGTGACAGCAGAAGTGGATTTCAGCCGTACCGAATCCACTTCAGAGCAACATCGCCCCAACCAAAATACCGAAGCCGGTGCGATTCGCAGCCAGCAGGTGTTGGAGAGCACCACCAACCAAGCCGATCCAGCACCGCCCACGGGTATTCCTGGCTCGGCTACCAACCAGCCCCAGCCACCCCAGCCTGCTGCGGCTCCCATCAATGGCCCCAATCCGGCACCCACGGCGGCGGGAGCTTCCAAAGCCATTAATAACAGCAAGCGCGAGTCGATCACCAATTATGAAGTCGACAAAACCATCCGTGTGACCCGTGGCAACAGTGGTCAGGTTAAACGCCTGACGGCCGCTGTGGTGGTCAACTACCACAATGCGGTAGATGAAAAAGGCAACCCCATCACCAAGGGGATGACACCTGAACAGTTGGCCCAGATGACCGCCTTGGTGCGCGAGTCTATTGGCTTCAATGCGGAACGGGGCGATTCCGTCAACCTGATGAATACGCCTTTCCAAGGTGACACCACCAAGACCGAAGCCGTTCCGCTGTGGAAGCAGCCAGAAACATTGGAATTGGCCCGCAGTTTTGCGTGGCCCGTGGGTATTGCCCTGTTTGCCGGTCTGGTTTTGTTGGGCTTGGTGCGTCCCGCCATCAAGGCTTTGGCACCACCCTCGCCTGCAGAGGCTGCGCAGTTGGATGCGCTCGAGGCCGACGTGCTGGATCGCCCTGCCTTGGCTGCCCCCAAACCGGGTGAGCCCGCACCTGAGCAGTTGCGTTTAGAAGAAGCCCGTGCGTTGGCCCGACAGAATCCGATTGCTGTTGCTAACATTGTGAAAGCCTGGGTCAATGGCGAGTGATGCCAGACCCGCTTCAATAAGGATGGATTTGCACCATGGATGACCAAGGGCTTAATGACGCCGCTGTATTTCTGATGTCTCTCGGCGAAGAAGAGGCGGCAGAGGTATTCAAGCATTTCTCACCCAAGGAAGTGCAAAAGCTCGGTGAGGCAATTGCACGTATGCGTTCAGTCTCACACGATAAGGTCAATGAGGTCGTGCTGAAGTTCACCAACGCGGCGGCGGCCCAGAGTTTGCTGGTCTCTGATACCAGCGACTATGTGCGCTCGGTGTTGCGCCGTGCGCTGGGCGACGACAAGGCATCTTTGCTGATTGATCGCATTTTGCAAGGTGGTGACGTCTCGGGCATTGAAAGCCTGAAGTGGATGGACCCCTTGTCAGTGGCCGAACTGTTGCGCAACGAGCACCCACAGATCATTGCTGCCATTTTGGTGCATCTGGACTACGAACAGGCAGCGGCGGTGCTCAAGCAATTTACCGACCGCCAGCGCAGCGAGGTGATGCTGCGTGTGGCCACCCTCGAAGGTATCCAGCCAGTAGCACTCAAAGATTTGAACGAGGTGTTGTTCAAGGTGCTGGCCGGTGGCGACAAAATTCGTAAGACCTCGCTCGGTGGTGTTAAAACAGCGGCAGAAATTATCAACCTGTTGGGTTCTAACATTGAAGCGTCGGTGCTCGAATCCATTGGCAGCCACGACCCAGAGCTGGCACAGAAGATCATGGGCAAGATGTTCGTGTTCGAGCACATGGTCAAACTCGACGACCGCTCCATCCAGGTGGTGCTGCGCGAAGTGGCTTCCGAGACCTTGATTGTGGCTTTGAAGGGCGCTTCTGGCGAGTTGATGAACAAGTTTCTCAACAATATGTCCAAACGCGCCTCAGCTGCCCTCAAGGAAGATTTGGAGGCCCGTGGGCCTATGCGTCTGTCCGAGGTGGAGGAGCAGCAAAAGGAAATCATCAAGATTGTGCGCCGTCTGGCCGATGAGGGTCAGGTTGTGATTGGCGGTGGTGCTGATGACAGCTTCGTCTAAACCACGCAACGTCTATGCGCGCTTCATTCCTCGTGAAGAAGTGGCGCATGTGGTGCCGGTGCAGTTTTCTGCAGTCGATCAGGGTGGCTTTGCTGCCTTGACCTTTGGCCCCGCACAGTCGGCGGTAGAGCAAAAAGCCAAGGAAGAGGTACAGCGCCAGCAAGAACGCGAGCGTGAGCAGCAGATCTTGCAAGAGCAGCAGCAACAGTTGGAGCAGGCACGTCAAGATGCCTATGATTTGGGCTTGGAGCAGGGGTTGGCCCAAGGGCTGGAGCAAGGCCAGCAGCAAGGACGTACCGAGGCCACCCAAGAATGGCAGCAGCGCATGGACGCTTATGTTCAAGGGCAGGCCAAAGAGGCTGCAGCCCGGCTTGATGCTGTGGTGCGTGAGCTGGGGGCCGATCTCCAGGCCATGCAAGCGTATTTGGGTCAACATGTGCTGGAGTTGGCTTGTGACATTGCCCGCCAAGTGGTGCGCCAAGAGTTGCATATCAACCCCAAAGCCCTGGAGCCGGTGGTGCGCGAAGCCTTGGATATGCTGGTCACGGATGGTCGTCCGTCCACAGTGCGCCTCAACCCCGAAGACCATGCGGTGGTGGCGCAGGCGTTGCGTACAGAATTTGCCGATGGTGCTGTGCAGTGGGTTGCCGATGCCACAGTGGCCCCTGGGGGCTGCATGGTGGAGTTGGCGGGCACCGTGATCGACGGCCATTTGGAAAAGCGTTGGCAACGGGCCATTGCACCTTTAGGGCTCGATTTGCCTTGGCAGCCAGAGGTTGCGGCCCAAGGGGGGAGCGCCAGCCATGCCGACTGACAATCGCACCGCTGCTTGGGCGCAGTTCATGGACGGAGCCAAGGCGCGTGTTTCCAGTGGCGTGACGTTAGAGACGCGCGGCACTTTGACCCGCCTGACGGGTTTGGTGCTAGAGGCCACTGGAATCCGTGTGCCGGTGGGGTCGCAGTGTTTTTTGCACATGCCTGGCAAAGAGCCGGTATTGGCCGAGGTGGTTGGGTTTGAGGGCGAGCGTGCTTTTCTGATGCCAGCCGGTGACATCCACGGCATGTCCAGTGGTGCCAGTGTTGTGCCAGCGCCCCCGTATGTGCCTACTCCCCGTTGGGGCGAAGAAGTGCGTCCCGTCAGTGCGGTGGGCATGTTGCGTTTGCCAATGGGTGATGGACTGCTGGGCCGGGTGGTGGATTCTCAGGGCTTGCCGTTGGATCATGGTGGCCCACTCCAAAATGTGAGCGCAGAACCCATGAACCGGCAGCAGATCAATGCGATGGATCGCGATCCGGTGCGTACGCCACTCGATACGGGTGTGCGGGCTATCAATGCCCTGCTCACCGTGGGCCGTGGTCAGCGGTTGGGGCTGTTTGCAGGCTCGGGCGTGGGCAAGAGCGTATTGTTGGGCATGATGGCCCGCTATACCCGTGCGGATGTGATCGTGGTGGGGTTAATTGGTGAGCGGGGCCGCGAAGTCAAGGAGTTTGTTGAAGACATCTTGGGCGCTCAAGACCGGGGGCGCGCAGTGGTCGTGGCAGCACCTGCCGATGCACCTCCCCTCTTGCGTATGCAGGGGGCCGCTTATGCCACCGCAGTGGCCGAGCATTTTCGGGACAAGGGCAAGCATGTGTTGCTGCTCATGGATTCACTGACCCGCTATGCCATGGCACAGCGCGAAATTGCCCTAGCGATTGGCGAGCCACCGGCCACCAAAGGTTATCCACCATCGTGCTTTGCTAAATTGCCTGCTTTGGTCGAGCGCAGTGGCAATGGTTTGCATGGCGTAGGTTCTATCACCGCTTTTTATACCGTGCTCTCTGAAGGGGATGACCAGCAAGACCCAATTGCCGATTCTGCCCGTGCTATTTTGGATGGACACTTTGTTTTGTCGCGCTCATTGGCAGAGATGGGGCATTTTCCGGCCATTGATATTGAACAATCGGCATCCCGTGTCATGAACAATGTGGTCAGTCGTGAGCACTTTGAGCTGGCCCGCAAGTTTCGGGCAACCTATTCGCGTTACCAAAAAAGCCGTGATTTGATTCAGGTGGGGGCTTACATGAGTGGTTCCGATCCACTGCTGGACGATGCTATCCGGCGTCATCCAGTGATGGTGGCCTTTCTGCAACAAGGGATGCACGAGGCGTCTTCGCTCGAAGACAGTTGTGCAGCGATGGCCCACATCCTGAAGTGAACGGAGGGCGGACGCCATGTCTTCTGCACTGCGGGGTTTGATGGTGGCGGTAGAGGCCGCTGGCCGCCAGCGCGATGATGCCCGGCGGCTGCTGCAAAATGCCCGCAATGCCCAAATGGCCGCGCAAGGACAGATGGACCAGCTACAAGCCTACGCCAATGAAACCGAAGGTCGTTGGGGTATGCGGGCCAATGTCTCCATGGCCCCTGAGGTCATGTACCACCATTACCAGTTCATGGATCGCCTCGGCCATGCCATCGGTTTACAAACCACTGTGGTGCAAGACCATGAGCGCCGGGTAGCCCAAGCCCAGCAAGTGTTGTTACAGGCCGAACTGCGTTTGAGCAGTCTGCAAAAGCTGACGGACAAGCGCCGCCAAGAAATCGAGCAGGCCCAAGCCCGGCGCGAGCAGAAACAAACCGATGAACGTGCTGCCTTGCAGTACATCCAGCAACGCAAGGCCCATTGAGGGTTAGGAGCCTAGACCATGGAAAAAATGCACGTATCTTCTGCCAGCCATGCGGCCCCAACAGCCACAGCCAAAAACCGTGCTGCCGATACCCAAGGCCAGGCGGGCGCAGCAGGCGATTTTCTAGGGCTGTTGTCGGCGCTGGGCGACACCACATTTCAAGGTGGCGCAACAGGCACAGACCTCCTGCCCACCACAGATTCCAATCTTTCTTTGGTAACAGCAACGCCCGCTACAGACAGCCCGTCCACTGCCATCATGTCCTTGTTAGCCTTGCAGGCCGGCTTTGCTGGAAGCAATGGTTCCCCTATGGCACCATCGGCCAACAACGCTGGTATGGTCGATACCCATACTGCTGTGGGGGGCGTGGATGCATCGCGTACTGCGTTGGTGTCAACAGCCACTACTGGTATTTTGCAAGTCCCAGACCAGATGTTGGCAACAGGTTCTCGTGGCATGACCCTTGCCAGTGGCGGGGGGGAGTTGGGGTTGGTAGCGCAAACAGCTGCTTTCGATGGCGCCGTTGAATCTCAGGCCACCCAAGGTATTGGGGGGGCTACAGGGGGTGGTAAGAAAATAGCAGGCCGGAGCTTGGTCGGCACAGCCTCCTCCTCCGAGCTATCGGCAGCCCGTACGGCCAGTAACCTGCGCTCAGAGCCGTTAGATCGTTCCATGTCCAACGCGGTGGCTGCCGCATCGGTGCAGACGGCCGCCATACTGACCGAGACGCAACGCCAGTTTCATGAGGGGATGTCCAGCGTCCAGACAATGTCTCGGGATGCCGGGCTGCCTGTGTCCGTGGCCCCTAGCGGTGCATCGTTGGAGGGGGTATTGGCACAGAGTGGTCAAAGTGCGGCGCGTGGCGGGGAAGGGCGCAGCGCGTTTGCTCAGAATCCCGGTACAGGCAGTCTGTCTGCATTGGCTGGGCCAGGGGTTGAGCCCACCACGTTGGGTGAAAACCCTGTGTTTGATTTGGCTGCTGCCTTGCCTGCGGAAGATGCAGTGGCTGAACAGGTCTCTTACTGGGTCAATCAGAACATCCAAAATGCCGAGTTGACGGTTGAGCATGCGGGGCATCCGGTGGAGGTCACGGTGGCCCTCAGTGGTAACGAAGCCCATGTTTCGTTCCGCAGTGATCAGGGGGAGACACGGGCGTTGCTCGATGCCAGTGTGGCGCAACTGCGTGAGCTATTGGAAGGTCAAGGGCTGGTACTGTCTGGCATGACCGTAGGCGATTCAGCCACCCAAGGCAGTGGCAACCAGAATAGCGAGCAGCGCAACGGAGCCAACCCAGAGACACGTCAAACCACAGTGCAGGCCAGCGTAGCCACAGAAGGCAATCGCCATGCTGGCGTGGTCACTGACAAGGCCGTCGATATTTTTGTCTGATGCACCAGCAGTGACAGCTCTCGTTAGCCCCCAGATGCTTGGAGAATGCCAAGGGTTTGCTGTTTTATTCTGGCTATTATCGGAGAATCGCTGTGCCCATAATGCACCCCATCTCCCGGAGCATGCCCGTGTCCTGAGCGTAGGGCATCTTCCGCTTGTTGCAAGGAAACTCCATCGTGTCATCTAACACCCCGGCTGACGAGTCTGCCACCCCGCCTGCTAAGGGCAAGAAAAAATTGCTCATCATTGGCGCTGTCGTGTTCGTGCTGCTCCTTGTCGCAGGAGGCGGTGCCTTCTGGGTCATGTCCCAGCGCCAGGCCGGTGGCGAGGAAGGTGAAGCTGCCCATACAGAATCCAAGGCTACCGTACCAACCTTCTTGCCCTTAGAAAACATGGTGGTCAATTTGGCCGACCCGGGGGGGGAGCGTTTTGTCCAGTTGGGCATTACCTTGGAGGTGGGTGACGAAAAAATGGCCGACCAGCTCAAAAAGCTCATGCCTAGCGTGCGCAGTAGCATCTTGATGCTGGTGTCGCAACGCACGGCAGAAGATTTGCTGCGCTTAGAAGGTAAAGAAAAATTGGCCGCCGACATTCAGCGCGAGGCGGGCAAGGCTTTGGGGTTCAAGCCACCTGCTGCGCGGGCGGTCGAGGAAGAAGAAGATTCGGCCCCACGCCGGCGCCAGAATCCGGTGCGTCGGGTGTTGTTCTCCAGCTTTATCATTCAATGACGCTGATGAGGGCGCTGCCATGAGCGAATCATTCTTATCCCAAGAAGAGGTTGATGCCCTTCTAGAGGGCGTGACTGGCGAGAGCCAGAAAAATGCTGAAGAAGTCCATGAAGATGGCGAGGTTCGCCGCTACGACATCTCCAGCCAAGAGCGGATTGTTCGTGGGCGCATGCCGACGATGGAAATTGTCAACGAGCGTTTTGCCCGTAATTTCCGTATCGGCTTGTTCAACTTTATCCGCCGCAGCCCCGAAATTTCGGTGGGCACGGTGGCGGTGCAGCGTTACAGCGCCTTTTTGCGCGAACTGGCGGTGCCTACCAACTTCAATATCGTTGCTATCCGACCCTTGCGTGGCAGTGGCTTGATTGTTTGCGAGCCCTCCTTGGTGTTTGGCATCATCGATACCCTGTTTGGGGGGGTAGGTAAATTCCAGACTCGGATTGAAGGGCGTGATTTTTCCCCCACCGAGCAGCGCATCATCAACCGTTTGGTGGATGTGATTTGTGCTGAGTACAAAAAGGCGTGGCACGGTATTTATCCGTTGGAGCTGGAGTACCAGCGTTCTGAAATGCAGCCGCAGTTTGCCAACATCGCCACCCCCAGCGAAATCGTTGTCTCCACTGCATTTCAGTTAGAAATTGGCGATCTGGCTGGGGCCATTCATATTTGTATGCCCTATGCCACGATGGAGCCTATCCGGGATGTGCTCTACTCCTCCACACAGGGTGACTCCATTGAGGTAGATCGCCGCTGGGTGCGGGTGCTAACGCGTGAGATACAGTCGGCAGAAGTGACACTGGTGGCCGAGTTGGCACGGGCTGATGCCACCGTAGAGCAGCTGCTGGCCATGAAACCGGGTGACTTCATTGAACTCGACCGTGAACCCCGCATTCGCGCCTCCATTGGGGGCGTGCCGGTGTTCAATTGTCAATATGGCACACACAACGCTAAATACGCAATTCGCATCGAAGAATGTCTGCGCACCACAGACTTGAGTTGGATGGGAGATAAGAATGGCAAATGAAGACGGAAACAAGCCCGCAGGTGATGACGCCTTTGCGGGTTGGGCTGAAGCACTGGAAGAGCAGAAAAAGGCGGACGACCACACCAGCATTGATGCTGAGCAGGGTGGGCCGCTAGCGGGCGAGTCATTGCGGGCCTTTGGTGGTGCCGCAGAAGCCCCTCCTATCAACGACATCAACATGGTGCTGGACATTCCAGTGCAGTTATCGGTCGAGTTGGGACGCACCAAAGTGCCTATCAAATACATCCTGCAATTGGCTCAGGGCTCTGTCGTAGAGCTGGATGCACTGGCAGGTGAGCCGATGGACGTGCTCGTGAATGGCTACCTGATTGCACAAGGTGAAGTGGTGGTGGTGAACGACAAATTCGGTATTCGTCTGACCGATGTAGTCACCCCCTCGGAGCGGCTGCGCCGCGTCAGCCGTGGCGGATAGTGGCAGCATGGCCCAGACCTTGGTGGTCGTGGTACTTTTTATAGGTGCCTTGGCTATGGCGCCTTGGTTGTTGCGCTATTGGCAGCAACGCCATGCAGCCGCACAGACCCAGGCCGGTGTGGCCGCCAAAGTGTTATCGGTCGTGGCGGTGGGGCCACAGCAGCGCGTTGTCACGGTAGAAATTGCCGCCGACCATGAAAAAACCCGATTGGTGTTGGGTGTGACAGCACAGCAAATCAGTTGCTTGCATGTATTGCCCACCACGGTCTGCACCCCAACGGCGCCAGTGCCGTTTGCCCAAGTAGTGGCGCAGGCTAGCCAGGCCATCAGCCCCAAGGATGTGGGCCATGCGTGAGGGCGAGCGCAAGACAATGGCGGGGGTGGCCGCCGTCGGTCTGTTGGCGCTGGCATTGCCCAGTCCAGTGCTGGCCCAGGCCGCAGGTAGCCTGCCGATTTTGGTAGGTTCTGGGGGTTCGGGCACCAGTTTTTCTGTCCCCATCCAGACATTGCTGTTCTTTACAGCGTTGTCTTTTTTGCCAAGCATCTTGCTGATGATGACCGGGTTCACACGGATCGTCATTGTGTTGTCTCTGATTCGCCAAGCGTTGGGCACCCAGTCGGCACCGCCCAACCAAGTCATCATTGGCTTATCGTTGTTCCTGACACTCTTTGTCATGGGGCCCACCTTGGACAAGGTCTACAAGGAGGCCTATGTGCCCTACACCACCAATGCCATCACCTTTGAGCAGGCCGTGGCTAAGGCAGAGGCACCCATGCGGACTTTCATGCTCAAACAGACGCGCCAGTCAGACTTTTCCTTGTTTGCTAAGCTGGCCAAACTAGACCCAGCCACCACGGCAGAGGCTGCACCTTTGCGGGTGTTGGTGCCCGCTTTTGTGACGAGTGAGCTCAAGTCGGCTTTCCAGATTGGGTTCATGATCTTCATACCGTTTCTGGTCATCGATATGGTGGTCTCTAGCATCTTGATGTCGCTGGGGATGATGATGTTGTCACCCGTGTTGGTGGCCTTGCCTTTCAAGCTGATGCTGTTTGTGCTGGCCGATGGTTGGAACCTGCTGGTAGGCTCACTGGCCGCTAGCTTTGTCACCTGACGAAAGACATCCATGACACCGCAAATGGTTCTCACCATTGGGCGCGAGGCGCTCACTCTGCTGCTGATGATTTCCATGCCCGTGTTGGGTGTGGTGTTGGCCGTAGGCCTGCTGGTGAGCATTTTTCAGGCCGTCACCCAAATCCACGAAGCCACACTGGCCTTTGTGCCCAAACTGGTGGCTGCCATGATTGTTTTCTCTATTGCTGGGCCGTGGATGCTCAGTACGTTGGTGGACTATATCCGCCGCACGATTGAGTCTATTCCTGGAATCATGGGCTAGATGGCTGCGTCGGGCCTGATCACCTTTTCTGAGGCACAGCTGGTGGGGTGGCTGTCGCCTATCCTTTGGCCTTTTCTGCGGGTGCTTGCTTTGTTCACAGCCGCACCGCTTTTTTCTATCCGTGCCATTCCTGCCCGGGCCAAGGTAGGATTGGCTTTTTTTATTGCAGTGTGCGCACAGCCCATGCTGGCAGATCAGCCTTTGGTCATGTTCAATGGCCCTGCTGCGCTGGGGGCTGTCATGCAGCAATTGGCTGTCGGCTTGGCCTTGGGGTTTGCGGTGCGCTTAGTCTTTGCCTCGGTGGAGTTGGCCGGTGAGATTGTGGGCTTGCAGATGGGCCTGAACTTTGCTTCCTTTTTTGACCCCACCAGCAATGCCCAGATTAGTGCGGTCGGGCGGTTTTTTGGGCAGATGGCCCTGCTGCTTTTTGTGGTCATCAACGGGCATTTGTTGTTGATCATGGCCGTGGTAGAGAGTTTTACCCACTTCCCAACCGACGGAAACTTTTTACAGGCTTTGGGCCGGATGAAGTTGCATGAACTGGGGGCTTCATTGTTCTCCAGTGCGATGTGGATTGCATTGCCACTGATGGCTTTGCTGCTGTTCGTCAACCTGACGATGGGCATCATTTCACGGGTCGCGCCACAAATGAACATCTATGCGGTGGGTTTTCCTGTCACCCTGACCGTTGGGCTGTTAGGTATCACGGCCACCTTGCCCATGCTGGAGCAACCCATCCTCACCTTGCTACAGCAGGCGATTGACTTGTTTGCCACCCGGCATTAGGCACGGGTACAGTTGACATCCTCCCCTGCCTAAAAGCAAGGGATTCCTACCGCGCCAGTCACAAGCATAGTGCTTGTGCTGGTCGCCTCGGTGGGTTCCTGCTTCACTGAGGCTGCACGCTTAGGTCTTGCAACTTTGGCGCGGCTGACATCCTCTCCACAGGCTAACAAGCGTAATCCACGCTCTAAAACATTCATGGCCCCCACCACATCCGCGTGGTTTTGGTAGCCACAGGCTACACACAGAAACTGCGCCTGTGTGCGCCGATTGTCCTTGGACACATGAGCGCAAGCCGGACAGGTGCAGCTGGTGTTTTGCGGCAATACCGCTACCAGCATCCCGCCCGACCATTGCAGTTTATATTCCAGTTGTCGCCGAAACTCGCTCCAACCTTGATCAAGGTTGGAGCAATTCAGGCCCGACTTGGCCTTGACATTTTTACCCGGCTGCTCCCGGCTGCCTTGTGCAGACTTGGATATATTGCCCACCTGCAAGTCTTCGATACAAACGAGCGCGTGGTTTTGGCTGATCGCTGTAGTGGCTTTGTGCAGGAAGTCTTTGCGGCAGTTTGCAATCCGCGTGTGAATTTTTTGGACTTTGGCTTTTTCCTTGTTCCAGTTGCTGCTAAATTTCACCTTGCGCGCCATGCGCCGCTGGTAGCGGGCCAGCCGGATTTGGTGGTGCTTGAAACTGTTCAGCGGCGCTAAAAAATCGCCGTCGCTGAAGGTGGCAAAGCGGGTAATGCCTACGTCGATGCCGATGGCGCTAGTGGCTTGTGGGATGAGTGCTTCTACTTTGCGCTCGGTCTGAATCGACACATACCATTTGCCCGCCCGGTAGCTGACGGTAGCGTTTTTGGGTGTGCCCAGCAGCGGGCGCGATAGGCGCAGGCGCATCCAGCCCAATTTGGGCAGAAAGACGCGCCCATTGGCTTCATCGAGCTTGAACTGCTTGGCATCGGGGTAGCGAAAGCTCTGTTTGCCGCTTTTTTTCTTGAACTGCGGGAAAGCTGCACGTTGGGCAAAAAAGTGTTGATAAGCCCTGTCTAAGTCTTTGAGCGCATGTTGCAAGGGATGCACTGGGGCTTCTTTCAACCACGGCGTCTCTGGCCCGTTGCGCCAGTCGGTCAGCTGCTTGGCCATTGCCACATAGCCGATGAACTTGCCTCCAGCCTCATGATTGGCTTTTTGCAACGCCAGCGCCTTGTTGAAAACGAAGCGGCAAGCCCCCGCAAAACGGTGCATTTCACGCTTTTGCTGACCATTGGGCCGCAATTCAAATTGAAAGGCTTGCAGACGTTGCATCGTCCAATGCTACTTGGCCTATGAGAAAAAACAACGATATTCGTCACGGAAGACATTGTGTTTTCCTCATGCACGTCCATTTGGTTTTTGTCACAAAATACCGACGCGACGTATTCAATGACCAAATTCTGAACGATCTACGCCCCATCTTGGCCAAGGTCTGCACCGATTTTGAAGCCGAACTGGTCGAGTTCGATGGGGAAGATGACCATGTGCATTTACTGGTGAACTATCCGCCCAAGGTTTCGGTCTCTGCCTTGGTCAACAGCCTCAAGGGCGTACCGAGCCGAATGATTCGGCAAAAAAAATTACCCCAGCATTCGACAAAAACTCTGGGGCCGATCGCTATGGTCGCCACCGTACTTTGCGGGCAGTTGTGGTGGAGTACCTATCGAGGTGATTCGTCAGTATATGGAACAACAGCAAATGCCGTATTGAGCGATCAAACCAGTTGGTTGCGGATGGCATACACCGTCAGTTCGGCGTTGTTGGACAGCCCCAGTTTTTCCAGCACCCGTGAACGATAGACACTGACAGTTTTCGGACTCAAGGTCAGTTCTTCGGCAATTTCCGACAGCCGCCTGCCTGTGGCAATTTTCAATAGGGTTTGTAATTCGCGCTCCGATAAAGCCGTGTGCGGCGCCTCTGGTGTGCGTTCGGACACGCTCTCCGCCAGCATTTGCGCTACCTCGGGGGTCAGGTATTTGCGACCTTGGAAAATGGTGCGCACAGCGTCAATCAAGGCCATCGGATCAGCCGCCTTGTTGGCATACCCCTGTGCGCCCGCCCGTAGACAACGCACAGCATACTGGTCTTCCGGATACATTGACACCACCAGCACCTTGATAGCTGAATCTGTTTCCTTCAGGCTGCTCAGTACCTCAAGACCGCTGCGCCCCGGCATATTCAGATCCAACAACAGCACATCGCACAGAGCGTTGCGCAGCACCTCCCGCAGTTCGGGATAGCTGCCAGCCTCGCCAGTGATCTGTATGTCAGGAGCCTCAGCCAAGGTATCACGGATGCCACGGCGCACTACGGCATGGTCATCACAAAGCACCACATGGATCATGTTCGCTCGTCTCCTGTGAAGGGGTGTGTAGAGACCAGGGGCACAGAAAGAATCAGTGAGGTACCCTGTCCTGGTCGACTGCTGATATCTAGCCAGCCATCTACCATTCTGGCCCGCTCTTGCAATCCCTTGATGCCAAAGGCTTTGGGTTTTTCGAGCGCACGCATGTCCAACCCCTGGCCGTTGTCAGCAACTTCCAGCGTTAGCATGCCCTCAGAGTCTGACAGATCAATGCGTACCTGTGTGGGAGCGGCATATTTTGAGATATTGGTCAGCGCCTCTTGAGCGGTACGGTAGGCCACCAGTTGCACGGCGTCACTCAGTGGCATACTGGGGGCGCTGGCTACCATTTTGACTGGCACATTCGTGCGACGTTCAAAATCTTCGGCCAACCACTGCACTGCCGCCACCAGACCTTGGTCCAGAATGGGTGGGCGCAGATTCATCATAATGCGCTGGCTTGCCCCAATCGCATGTTGCAGCATGTTGGTTGCTGCTTGGGCATGGTCGCGCACCCCTTCTTGTGTGCTGTGGCGTCCAATCCAGGCCAAATCAAAGCGAATCGCCGTCAGCGCACCGCCAATGTCATCGTGAATTTCTCGGGCAATGGCCGCCCGTTCTTGCTCAATCGAGCTTTGCAAATGCTCGGTCAATTCGGCCAACCGCTTTTGGGAGGCGGCCAACTCTTGCACAGCTTGCTCGCGCAAGCGGCGGGATTCGTGTACCTCGCAGGCGCGTTGCATCACATGGGGCAGCCGGGCCATATCATCTTTGAGCACATAGTCGGCAATACCTAGGCGGATCGCATCTACGGCAGCCTTCTCACCAATGGCACCAGACAGCAAAATAAAAGGTGGGTGATTGGGATTTTGGACAATCAATTGCCAAGCATCCATCGCAGTAAAGCCAGGCAGTTGGTAGTCGGCCAAGATCACATCAATCGGATGATGGGCCATCAGTGTCTGAAAGGCCTCTAAAGAGTCCGCATGATGGATGTCAAACACCAGTGGTGCCCGGCGCAAGGTCATGACCGTCAGACGGTGATCCGCCAAGGAGTCTTCCAGATGCAAAATGGAAAGGCGCTGCTCTGGGTCGTGGCGAGCCATGGGTGACGCTATCATAGGACAGAAGTTCAAACAGCTGAAAGTGTGCTGGAATGGTGATAAACAGGCAGTACGGGTGGGGGAGACATACTCTGAGCCTGTGCAAGTGCGATACCACGATAGGATAGTGCAGCACGTGTGCTATGCAAACGAGACGCAGCCTTGGAGAAACAATGCAACCAACCCTAACAAAAACTGGAGTCCCTGGCGTGCAGGTGCCTGTGATGGTGGCTGCCGATTTACAGGATTCCCTGATGGTGGTGATGCACGATCTGCATCGGTTGGAGGGGCTTTTGGGTCATGCCGCAGACAAGCTCCTAGAAAATTTCAGTCAAGCCAATGATGCACTCAATGATCCAGCATTGGGTGAATCCGAAGAGGTACTCCGTGTTCGTACGGCCTTGCGCCGGGCGGTGACTGAGCTACAGTTCCAAGATATGGCATCTCAGTTGATCGGGCACACCACCAAGGTGCTACAAGCCTGTGCATTCCGGTTGGCCGCCGAAACTATGGGAGATGATGAGGGTGAAGAAGCCGCTTCGTTTGTGGGCATTGAGCCTGAACGCCCCAACCCTGTCACGCAAAGCGAGATGGATGCAGGCTCCATTGAGCTGTTTTGAACGGCACAATCCGAGTTATATACAAATTCTTGCAAATTCTGTTGGAGCCTTACATGCAATCGATTCTTGCCGTTGATGACTCGCCATCCATGCGAAAAATGGTGGCCTTCACCCTGACCGGGGCTGGCTACCATGTTGTCGAGGCGGTAGACGGTCAGGATGCCTACGAAAAAGCGCAAGATCAAGACATTGCGCTGGTCTTGGCTGATCAGAACATGCCCCGGCTTGATGGTCTGGGGCTGACACGCAAGCTGCGTGAGCACCCCAAGTTCAAGACAACCCCCATTCTGATTCTTACCACCGAATCGAGCGACCAGATGAAGCAGGCAGGACGCAGTGCCGGAGCCACGGGTTGGCTGGTCAAGCCCTTCGATCCCAACCGGCTCATTGAAGTGATCCGGAAAGTCATTCGTTAATTGTGATGCACAGCTACCGCACGTACACAGGAGCCCCGCATGGGTGAAAGCTATCAAGAAGGCACAGGGTCAGGGGCAGATTTTGACCTTACCCAGTTCTACCAGATCTTTTTCGAGGAGGCTGGTGAGAACCTCGATCAGATGGAACGCATCCTGCTGGCGCTCGATGTAGCGGCGGTTAGCGATGAGGATCTCAATGGCATCTTCCGTTGTGCCCATTCCATCAAAGGAGGCGCTGCCACCTTCGGCTTTGCTGATGTGGCTGAGTTAACCCATCAAATGGAGTCGCTCCTCGATCGTTTGCGTCGGCATGAGTTGCAGCTCATCCCCGAGATGATCGATGTCTTGTTAGAGTCCGCAGACGCATCGCGCAGTCTGTTGGCCCGTCACCAAGCCGGTGGACAAGGGGAGGCCTTGTCCACTACCGATTTGGTGGCACGTATTCGCCAGTTGGTCTCTGGCGTGGTGCCTGCACCAGTGCAGGCGCCACCGCCTCCACCACCTCCTGCACCAGCCCCCGCACCTGTTGCCGCAGCGCCAGTGGTTTTGGAGCCGTTGCCGCCTGGTGTGCGCCGCTTAGAAATTCGCATTGGCCCCTTGCCGTTGGTAGAGCAGGCGGACGCGGTCAAGGAGCTGTTCCGTGATATTCCCGGCTTGGGCACCATCAGTGACCTTGCCTGTGCAGACGCTGGTACCCGACTGTTTGCCGTCGAGACATCCTCTACCAATGAAGACCTGCTGGATCTGTTTGCTTTCCACGTCTCCAAGGAGCAAGTGCAGATACGGTCTATGGATCTGGCCGCTGTAGCCCAGCCACCAGTGGCTGCTGCTCCCCAGGCTGGGGCCGAGCATCCTTACGGCTTGTTTGGTGATGTGGCCGCGGCGCCATCTGAGTCCGTGGCGCCTCCAGCACCAGCACCAGCACCTGTCCCGGCATTGGCACCTGCTGCTGCTCCAGCCCCGGTCAGCAGTGGCGCACCCAAGATCAGTAGCCAAGCAGCACAGATGGAGTCCACCACCATCCGGGTGGCAGTCAACAAGGTCGATCAATTGATCAACTTGGTGGGCGAGTTGGTCATTACCCAAGCCATGTTGGCCCAGAACAGTCGTGGGCTGGATGCTGCCGTCTACCAGCAACTGCTGGCTGGTTTGGCCGATCTCGATCGCAACACCCGCGACCTGCAAGAATCGGTCATGTCGATCCGCATGATCCCGATGTCGGTGGTGTTCAGTCGTTTCCCGCGCATGTTGCGTGATCTGGCGAACAAGTTGGGCAAAAAGGTGGATTTTGTCACCCACGGCGAGGCCACCGAGTTGGACAAAGGGTTGGTAGAAAAAATCACCGACCCACTCACCCACTTGGTTCGTAATAGCTGTGATCATGGCATTGAAATGCCTGCCGAGCGCCTGGCCAAGGGTAAGCCTGAAAATGGCACCATCATCCTGTCTGCATCGCACCAAGGTGGCTCTATCGTCATTGAGGTGCGTGATGATGGCAAGGGACTGTCTCGGGAAAAGATCCTGAATAAGGCGCGTGAGCGGGGTCTGGACGTTTCTGATCAAATGCCAGATGCCGAAGTTTGGATGCTCATCTTTGCTCCTGGCTTTTCCACAGCAGAAGTCATCACTGACATTTCGGGCCGTGGTGTGGGGTTGGACGTTGTCAAACGTAATATCGCAGCCCTCAATGGCACTGTAGAGATCGAATCCTTCGAAGGCCAGGGCATGAAAGTAGCGGTGCGTTTGCCGCTAACGCTGGCCATCATGGACGGCATGTCTGTGGGTGTTGGCGATGAGGTCTACATCCTGCCTTTGTCCTCGGTAGTCGAATCCTTTCAGGTCAATCCCGATGATGTCAGCACCGTGGCGCAGGGCGCGCAGCTGGTCAAGGTTCGAGACGAATACATGCCTGTCATTGCCTTGGAGCGCATTTTCCAAGTGCCCCGGGTCAATCAAGAAAAATCCAGCACCATCATGGTGGTGGTAGAGGCCGATGGCTCGCGCGTGGCGCTGTTGGTAGACGAGTTGCTGGGGCAGCACCAAGTGGTGGTGAAAAATCTCGAAAGCAACTATCGCAAGGTGCCAAATGTCTCCGGAGCCACTATTTTGGGTGATGGTAAGGTGGCGCTTATTTTGGATATTGGCGGCTTGGTTCGTCGGGCACGTTATTGATCGTTAAGCCTGCACATAGAAAATTCAATGTGCAGGCTTGGCATGTGATAAAAGGAAATTCACCATGAGCGTAGTGGGAAAAACGGCTGACAATGTATCTTCAGGAGCACGGGAATATCTTACATTTCGCCTTGATCAAGAAGAGTATGGTATTGATATTCTGAAGGTTCAGGAAATACGTGGATATGAAGCTCCCACACGTATTGCTAACGCACCAGAGTTTATTAAAGGCGTTGTAAATTTGAGAGGCACTATTGTGCCGATCGTAGATATGCGACTCAAGTTTAATTGCTCGCATGTAGAATACAATAGTTTCACGGTTGTCATTATTCTCAATCTGCGTCAGCGGGTGGTTGGTATCGTAGTCGATTCTGTTAGTGATGTGATGGAATTGGCGCCAGAGAGTATTCGTGCTGCACCAGATATTGATAGTGTCATTGATAATGGATGTATCCTTGGCCTTGGCTCTGTCGGAGATCGAATGCTGATTCTGTTGGATATTGAAAAACTGATGTCCAGTGTAGATATGGGCTTGGTTTCTATGGGTGATTGATGTAGATTCAATCTTCAGCCAGCAAGTTAATAATTAATTTGCTGGCGTAAAGGGTGTGGCTATCGATAAATAGACAGTAATTTGCAGAACTCATCTCCTATGCGCCACACCAAACTATCGAATCCTCCTCGGTCTGTAGAAACTTCCTTTCCATCGGGGTTAGATACATCGGGCCCCTTAGAGCAAGGGCGTGAGTTTGCGTGGTCTGATGCCGACTTTTCTCGTGTTCAAGCACTCATTTATCAGCGTGCAGGCATCAGCCTCCATGACGGTAAACATGCGATGGTGTATAGCCGACTCTCTCGGCGGCTACGTGAAACTGGGCATACCAGCTTTCGGGAGTATCTTGACTGGTTAGAAAAACACGATGGGCTGGAGTGGCAAGAATTTATCAATGCACTCACTACCAATCTAACGGCATTCTTTCGTGAGCAACACCACTTTGAAATATTGGCAGAGCATTTGCGTTCCAAGCCCGCCGGAAATTCATGGCGTGTTTGGTGCAATGCAGCTTCTACAGGAGAGGAGCCCTATTCAATCGTCATGACAGCCTTGGAAGCGTTGGGGGCACATGCCCACTTTAAGCTCACTGCCAGTGATATTGATTCACGGGTATTGGCTACTGCAGCACAGGGCGTTTATAGAATGGAGGCCATGAAGGGGCTGAGTCAAGAGCGGTTGCAGAAGTTCTTTCTGCGTGGTAAAGGATCTAACATTGGTTTACTACGTGTCAAACCAGATCTGCGCAGCTTGATTGAGTTCATGATTGTCAATTTGATTCGAGATGATTGGCCGTTTCGTGAGCCGTTCGATGCGGTTTTTTGCCGTAACGTGATGATTTATTTTGATGCTAAAACACAGCGTAGTGTGCTTGAACGTATCCATCGGGTACTCAAGCCCGGAGGGCTGTTGTTTGTGGGGCATGCAGAAAATTTTAGTGAATCGCGTGATCTTTTTACCTTGCGAGGTAAAACGGTGTATGAGCGGCGTTGATGTTGAGCATCCCTCTTTTCGCTCAGTGGTGGTGCCTTCATGTTTAATTTTCGTTCTGCATCGGTTGCTCCTGCCATACCTCTCAAGGCCAGTGGGCATGGATCTTCCATTTCTGCCCCTGCACAAAATACAGCACCGTCCAGTTCTAACGAGGCATCTAAAGATGTTTCGCTAGAGATATTAAAATCACAACCCCGGCGACCAGGGCAAGCAAGCTTCTTTTTCTTTGACCATCATTTTCAACATAATGCAGTTAAAGTCCTCCCCGGCGAATATTTTGTATCTGACAAAAAAATAATTATCATGACTGTCTTAGGGTCATGTATTGCTGCTTGTTTGTGGGATAGCCGAATGCAGGTGGGCGGAATGAACCATTTCATGCTCCCAGAGGGCGATGCGTTGGATGTTTCAGGGCGTTATGGTTCTTATGCAATGGAGCTATTGATCAACGAGATGCAGAAAATGGGCGCCCGACGTGAAACTATGCAAGCCAAGATTTTTGGGGGTGCCCAGGTTATGCATAATTTCACGACCATGAATGTCGGAGAGCGAAACACCCAGTTTGTTGTCAATTATTTGCGTACAGAGAGAATACCAATTGTCTCTGAAGATGTGATGGATATCTATCCGCGCAAGGTAGTATTCTTTCCCACTACAGGAAAGGCGATGGTCAAGCGGCTTGCCCATGCACATCCTGATGTACTTGCACAGGAAAAGCGTGGCAATGCCGCTGCGGTAGTACAAACTACCGCAGGTGGTTCGGTGGATTTGTTTTAATGAGAAAAAGGCTGGTCGATGAGCAGGAAAATCCGAGTAATTGTGGTGGATGATTCAGCGTTGGTACGCAGCTTGCTCGCAGAAATCATCAATCGCCAGCATGATATGGAGTGCATCGGTACTGCCCATGATCCTTTGATCGCCCGAGAAATGATCCGCGAGATGAATCCAGACGTCATCACATTGGATGTCGAAATGCCTCGTATGGACGGGATTGATTTTCTGGGGCGCCTCATGCGTTTGCGGCCCATGCCTGTGGTGATGGTGTCCACCCTGACAGAGCGTGGTGCAGAAGTCACTTTGAAGGCACTTGAGTTGGGCGCAGTCGACTTTGTAGCCAAACCACGGGTGGGGCTGGCCACTGGGCTGCAAGAGTTGGCAGGTCAGATTGTAGAAAAAATCCGGGTAGCAGCAGTGGCCCATGTTCATCGTATTCAGCGTCCTCCAGTAGTGGCAGCCAAGACAGAAGGGCCGACAGCGGCAGCCTTTGCTCCTACCAGTAGTCTTTTAGGGCGTGTTTCTACCGAAAAGTTGATATTTATCGGTGCCTCTACGGGCGGGACAGAAGCCATCAAGGAAATCTTGGTGCAATTGCCTGCGGACTGTCCTGCAATTGTGATCACTCAGCACATGCCACCAGGGTTCACCACCAGTTTTGCGGCACGTCTCAATGGCTTGTGCCAAATCACTGTCAAAGAGGCCGTGCACGGTGAGCGCATACTGCCTGGGCATGCTTACATTGCACCGGGTGGTAAACAGTTCTCTATCAGTCGCAGTGGTGCAAATTATGTAGCTGTGGTGGATGATGGCCCCCCAGTCAATCGCCACAAACCCTCTGTGGAGGTATTGTTCAAGTCGGCTGCTGCTGTGGTGGGGCGCAATGCTTTTGGCATCATGCTCACAGGCATGGGGGCAGATGGGGCCAGTGCAATGCGTGAGATGCGTGATGCAGGCAGCTACAACTATGTTCAGGACGAAGCCAGTTGCATTGTGTTTGGTATGCCTCGAGAAGCTATTGCCCGGGGCGCTGCCGATGAGGTATTGCCATTAAACCAGATCGCATCGGCACTGATTACACGTCTGCATGGCACGTCAGACAAAGCACATCACCGTATTTGAAGTGGTCGGTGCTGTCCGTACCACCACTTCACTGTGCTGGCTTTGCGGATCAGGCAGAGAGTTCTGTCCAGCGTTCTAAAGCTGCCATCAGTGCCTCTTCGATTTCACTCTCACGGGTGTGCAATGCCATCGCATGGGCCGGGTCTTTGCTATACAGAGCCCCATCCGCCAACTCTGCTTGGATAGATTTTTGTTCGGCTTCCAGAGCCTCGATTTGTCCGGGCAATTGCTCTAGGTCACGTTGATCTTTGTAGCTCAATTTGCGTTTGGTAGGTTGCTCACGCTTATTTTCGGCAAGTTCTTTCTGCTGGTTCCGTTCCTTCTCGGGCGGTACAGGAGTACTGTTTGGGGCTGTAGTCGCAGTGATTTCCCGGCTCCGGCGCGACTGAATCAACCAATCTTCTACGCTACCTTCGTACTCGCGCCACAGACCATCACCCTCAAAAGCAATGGTGCTGGTCACCACATTGTCCAAGAATGTTCGGTCATGGCTCACTAGGAACACTGTGCCTTCATAGCTTTGCAGTAGATCCTCTAATAAATCGAGCGTCTCGATGTCCAAATCGTTGGTAGGCTCGTCGAGCACTAGCACATTGGCTGGACGTGCAAACAGCCGAGCCAGCAGCAACCGGTTGCGCTCCCCCCCAGAAAGCGAACGTACTGGAGAGTGGGCACGGGCAGGCGAAAAGAGAAAGTCTCCTAAATAGCTCTTGACGTGTTTGCGTTGTGTGCCAATCTCAATCCATTCACTGCCAGGGCTGATGAAGTCTTCCAGTGTTGCATCCAGATCAATCTTATGGCGCATCTGGTCAAAATACGCCACTTGTAGGTTGGCACCTTGTCGTATCCGTCCGCTGTCCGCGGCCAACTCGCCCAGAATCAGTTTGAGCAGGGTTGTCTTGCCGGCGCCATTGGGGCCAATCAGCCCGACCTTGTCACCACGCAAAATCGTACCGCTGAAATGGCGAACAACCATTTTTTCACCAAACGATTTAGAAACATCGTCCAGTTCAGCCACGATCTTGCCACTGGGGGTACCAGACGCTAGGTCCATTTTCACACTACCCAAGGTTTCTCGGCGTGCCGCCCGGCGGGTACGCAAAGCCTCTAGGCGGGCAACACGGCTCTGGCTACGGGTGCGCCGGGCCTCCACGCCCTTGCGTATCCAAATCTCCTCCTGTGCTAGCAACTTGTCTGCCTTGGCCGAGATCGTTTCCTCTTGTGCCAATTGTTCCTGCTTTTGCAGTTGGTACTGGGCAAAATTGCCGGGGTAAGAGCGTAATGCTCCCCGATCTAATTCAACAATGCGAGTAGCGATATTGTCCAAGAAGCTCCGGTCATGGGTGATCGTGACAACGCTACCCGGAAAGTCCAGCAGCAAGCTCTCCAGCCATTCAATAGAGTCCAAATCTAGGTGGTTGGTGGGCTCATCCAGCAGCAGTACATCAGGGCGTGTTACGAGCGCCTGTGCCAAGGCAACCCGTTTTTTAGTACCACCAGAAAGATTGCCAACCCGCTCTGCCGGATCCAGATGCAACCGTTGCAGTGTCTCTTCTACACGTTGTTCCCAATTCCAAGCATCAAAAGCTTCAATCTGTGTTTGCAGTGCATCCAGATCGACACCTTCTTTGCCTTCTAGGTACTGCTCACGCAAAGCGATGACTGCTGCCAAACCTTCCGACGTTGCCTGAAAAACGGATGTGTCTGCATCTAGTACAGGCTCTTGGGCCACATAAGCAATTCGAACTCCTTGCTGCACATGTTTGTTGCCGTCATCAGGGAGTGCCAAGCCCCCCAAAATTTTGAGCAACGAGGACTTGCCAGCACCGTTGCGGCCAATCAGGCCGACCCGTTCCCCCGCCTCCAGCGAGAAGTTGGTGTGATCCAGTAGAGCCACATGCCCGAAGGCCAGCTGCGCGTTGAGTAATGTAATCAGTGCCATGATGTAGCCCATTATCAGTGCCGTGCCAGTACGATCACGATCACCTTTCCAGACGATCATCACAAAAACCGATCAATCTGGTTCCACAGACCTGATAGTGCCAAAATTTGGTGCTACAATGCGCCCCTTGCTGCCGATAAGGACCAGTTGTTCACACAACCAACCCATCAGCAACAACTTGAACTCCCCACGGTTTAAGCAGTAGTCGCAAAGATTTCTCAAGTTTTCTTGCCATTGCTGCTAAATTCGATGTAGAATTCGAGGCTTCGCTACTAAGCAATGTTTGATACCAAGCGTGCTAAGTAAGCGGCAAGGATTTCAAGGTGGCGGGAATTAAAAACCCCATGCTTTGACAGGAGATAAAAACTTCTGATAT
>NZ_BAAGYJ010000007.1:0-141275 GCF_054779375.1 Giesbergeria giesbergeri
AAGGACAGCAAGGTGATTGTGGCGATCAACAAAGACCCGGAGGCGCCGATTTTTAGCGTGGCGGACTATGGGTTGGAGGCGGATTTGTTCCAGGCCGTGCCGGAGCTGGCTCAGGCACTCTGAGCCATAACCAAAAATTCACGCCAGTTTTAGACCGCCCAGCGCAAGCCGTGGGCCGGGATGCCCGGCCACAGCGGTTCGTGGTGGGGCTGATCTGGCTTTTGCAGCACCCGATCAAGGATGCGTTTTTCGAGCGCCGCAAAACGGGCATCACCGTGGGAGCGTGGCCGGGGCAGGTCAATGGCCTGATCCAGCGCAATTTGGCCGTCTTCGATCAGGATGACCCGGTCGGCCAAGGCCACGGCCTCTTGCACATCGTGCGTCACCAGCAGTGCCGTAAACCCGCTGCTGCGCCATAAGCCTTCGATCAGGCGGTGCATTTCGATACGGGTCAGGGCGTCGAGTGCTCCTAGCGGCTCGTCCAATAGCAGCAAGCGCGGCTGGTGTACCAGCGCACGGGCCAGTGCAACGCGCTGGCGTTGCCCGCCGGACAGGCGTGCGGGCCATTCGTTGAGGCGTTCTCCCAAACCCACACGTTCCAGCACTTGCGCAGCAGCATCGTGTTGTTCTGGAGGCAGGCCCAAGGCGACATTGGCTTGTACCCGCTTCCAGGGCAACAGGCGCGAATCTTGGAACATGATGCGGGTGTCGTTGGACAAACCGTTCAGGGGCTGGCCGTCCACGGTGATTTGGCCGCCGCTGGCTTGCTCTAGCCCTGCCACTAGGCGCAGCAGCGTACTCTTGCCGCAGCCACTGCGCCCCACAATCGCTACAAACTGGCCTGGCTCTATGTCCAGATGGGCATGGTGGAGCACGGTGCGCTGGCCGTAGCGTTTGCTCAAGCCGCTGATGTGCAGGTGTACGCCGCCTGTGCGGGGGGAGGAAAAAGATGGGGTGCTCACAATAAAATCCAATGCCGATGGGTCATGTCAGTGTTGGTAGCCGGGGTGCCAGCGCAACCAATAGCGTTCTAGGCTTTTGGCAAACACGTCGGCCAGTTTGCCCAGCAAGGCATAAAGCAAGATGCCCACCAAGACGATGTCGGTTTGCAAGAACTCGCGGGCATTCATCGTCAGGTAGCCAATGCCGGCTTGGGCCGAAATGGTCTCCGCCACAATCAAGATCACCCACATCAGCCCCAGTGAAAAGCGCAGCCCCACCAAAATGGACGACATCGCACCGGGCAAGATGATCTGGCGGTACAGCTCCCAACGACCCAGGCCATAGGTACGGCCCATCTCAATCAGGCCCGCATCTACATTGCGAATGCCATGAAAAGTATTGAGGTAAATCGGAAAAAACACCGAGACGCTGATCAAAAACAGCTTGGCGGTCTCATCAATGCCAAACCACAAAATCACCAGTGGAATCAGCGCCAGCGCCGGGATGTTGCGCACCATCTGGATGGTGGAGTCCAGCAAAGTCTCGGCCATGCGCACCGAGCCAGTCAGCAGCCCCAGCAGCAGCCCCAAGCCACCGCCCACGGCCAGCCCGGCCAAAGCGCGGCCTGCACTCACCTTGACGTGTGTCCACAACTCGCCCGAGAGCGTCAAACTCCAAGCGGCGCGCAGCACATCTACGGGGGCAGGCAAGACGCGGGTGGAGAGCCAACCCAAGGCCGAGGCGATTTGCCACAGCACGATCAAGCCCACGGGTACGGCCCAAGGCAGCAGGCGCTGCCACAGAGCGGCCCACGGGGCGCTGGCATTGGCCAGATGGGGCGCGTGGTGCGCCCGTAATTGCTCCACAGCCTGTGTCATGCGGCGTACTCCTGTTCGGTGTCGGGTTCTAAAAACTCCAGCTGGTTGCCTGCTGGGTCTTTCACGTAAAAGCGCAGATAGCCGGGCAAGGCGCGGTTTTCTACCAAGGCCAGCTCGGCTTGCAGCAAGCGGCTGCGCAGTTCGGGCAGGTTGTTGACTTCCAGCGCCAGATGCGCGGCGGTGCTGGTGGCTGGCCCGCGTTCGGTGGGCACCAGCTCGATGCGCTGTGGGCCTGCGGCAAAACGCAATGCCTTGCTTGTGGGGTAGTGCAACTCGGGCAGCCCGAGCAAATCACTGTAAAAGTTGCGAATCTGACCTTCTGCCCCTGCAGGAAAGGTCAGCTGCACATGGTTGATCGAATGGATAGCCATAAAGGGGTGTTCCTTTTAGTAGGAGATGGCAAACCCGCCCCGAGGAGCGCGTGCCAGCGCACGGCAAGGGCGTTGCGTATTCAGCCCCCAGGCAGTGGCTGTGACGCACAGCAAACGCTGCAAGCGTTGGTGCAAAGGAAAAGGCATGGGGGTGGGCATGGCGTGCTCCTAAAAAGAGGCAGGGCAAAGGCTGCGCTTATTAGCGCAGGTCAATGGGCGCAGCGTGGCGTAGATTGAGTTTTCGGGGAATCAACTTCAACTCAAAGAAGGTGTCGGCAATGGCTTGCTGTTCCGCCAGAATGTCTGGTGTGACTGGCAGGCTGCCATAGCGCAGGTTGTTGACATACAGCTCCACAATGGAGCGTTCCAACCCCAGCACTTTGGAGAGTTCTTGTGCGGCTTCGGCCTTGTTTTTGGCCGCCCAAGCGTCAATGGCTTTTACTTCTTCAATGGCAATCTTCAACACATCGATGTTTTTGGTCGCAAAGTCGCGCGATGTGAAGTAGTAGGCTCGGTTGTTGGCTACCCCAGCGGCATCGGCCAACACACGCGCTTCGAGGGTTTTGATGGCCGATGACAGGAACGGGTCCCAAATCACCCAAGCGTCGACCGAGCCACGCTCAAAGGCGGCACGGGCATCGGCGGGGGGCAAAAACACCACCTGCACGTCGGCATATTTCAAGCCATGCTTCTCCAGCAGCTTGACCAAAAAATAATGCACATTGGAGCCCTTGTTCAGGGCAATTTTCTTGCCCTTGAGGTCAGGCACCTTTTGCAGACCAGAGCCTTTGGGCACCAGCACTGCCTCGTTGTGTGGGCGGGGTACGGTGGTGCTGGCATATACCAGTGGGGCACCGGCAGCCTGGGCAAAAATCGGTGGCGCTTCGCCCACGTCTCCAAAGTCAATAGAGCCGACATTGAGTGCCTCCAGTTGCACGGGCCCGGCGGTGAACTCCGTCCAGTTCACCCCCACACCCAGCGGGGCGAGGCGCTTTTCCAAGGTGCCCCGGCCCTTGAGGATGGAGAGCCAACCCTTCTGATAGCCGATGCGCAGCACGCGGCTTGTGCCACTCGATTGGGCCAGGGCGGTGCCAGTGGCGCCCAATGTGGCGGCCAGACCCACAACGCCAGAAGTCAACAAGCGGCGGCGTGACAGAGCAGTGAAATCGGTCATGACGGTTTTTCTTTCTTGAGCAATCAATAGACAAGGGCGCAGACAAAGCGGTGCCCGGCCCCGGCATCGGGGCAAAAATGCAATCACAGGCAAAACAGCAAGGCCGTGCGGGCCTGCCGGTATGGAACAGGGCGTTAAACGCTACAGCGCACCTGAGAGAAACTCACCGCCTCAAACGCTCCAGCGGCCAAACTGGCTGGGCGCAAGGTCTCACTCAGCAGAATGTGGGTGGCATCGTCGAGCCGGGAGCCGATGTCGGGGTGAACGGTGTAGGCACCCTCTGGTGTGAGCGTGACTTGGGCGTCGGTGGCATAAATGCCCGGCAGAATGTGCTTGGCTCCCAAAGACTGCAACACAGGGCGCAGCGCATAGTCCAATGCCAACATGTGGTGTGGACTGCCCCCGGTAGCCAAAGGCAAGACCGTCTTGCCCTTGAGTGCCGTTTGCGGCAGCAAGTCCAAAAAAGCCTTGAGCACGCCACTGTAGGCAGCTTTGTAAACCGGGGTTGCCACCACAATCACGTTGGCCCGCTCTACCTGTGCTGCCGTTGCTACCACCGCTGGGTGACTAAAATCCGCCCGCACCAGTGCCTCGGGGGCCAAATCGCGCACCTGGATACGCTCGCTGCGGATGCCTTGCACCGACAGGCGCAGTGCCACTGCATCCAGCAAGGCCGCCGAGCGCGAGCGTTCTGTGGGGCTGCCAGCAATCAACAAAACAGACATGATCAACTCTTTTCTGTAGGGGCTGGCTTACTTGCGGGCATAAATTTGGTCAAAGCTGCCGCCATCGGCAAAATGCTCTTTGGCCGCTTTTTCCCAGCCACCAAAGGCATCGTCAATAGTGAACAAGTTGAGCTTGGGAAACTGCGCGGCATACTTGGTCTTGGCTTTGTCCGACACCGCTGGGCGGTAAAAATGTTTGCCCGCAATGTCTTGGCCTTCTTCGCTGTACAGGTACTTCAGGTAGGCTTCGGCCACGGCGCGGGTGCCTTTTTTGTCCACGTTTTTGTCCACCACCGTCACGGCAGGCTCGGCCAAAATGCTGATGCTGGGCACCACAATCTCAATCTTGTCGCCAAACTCTTTTTTCAGCAGATAGGCTTCGTTTTCCCAAGAAATAAAAGCGTCGCCTTGGTTGCGCTGCGAGAAAGTGATCGATGAGCCTCGCGCCCCGGTATCGAGCACGGGCACATTGGCGTAGAGCTTTTGCACAAATTCTTTGGCCTTGGCATCGCCACCGTACTTGCGCTTGGCAAATTCCCACGCTGCCAGATAGTTCCAACGCGCCCCGCCCGAGGTTTTGGGGTTGGGGGTAATTACGCTCACGCCGGGTTTGACCAGATCATCCCAATCTTTGATGGCCTTGGGGTTGCCCTTGCGCACCACCAGCACAATGGTCGAGGCATAGGGTGAGGCGTTGTGCGGCAAGCGTTTTTGCCAGTCTTTCGGAATCAACTTGCCGTTGGTATGCAGTGCATCGGTATCACCGGCCAAGGCCAGAGTGGCCATGTCGGCATTGAGGCCATCAATCACCGCACGGGCTTGCTTGCCCGAGCCCCCATGCGATTGTTGGATGCTCACATCCTGCCCGCCTTGGGCCTTCCAGTGCTTGGCAAACGCTTGGTTGAACTCCACATATAACTCACGGGTGGGGTCGTACGACACGTTCAGCAGCGTCACGCCTTGGGCGAGAGCCGCTGTGGCGCTCAGGGTCAACACCGCAGCGACCAAAGGAATCTTGATAAAGTGGCGACGAAGGCTCATGGCGAATCTTTCTGGGGTCTGAAATGCAATGGCTGGATTCTGAAAGCCACGCCTCCAAACTGGAACGACTGAGTTTTCAGTTTTTAATTACTTAAACATCTAAAGAAGCAATTTGATATGGCAAGAATGGTTCAATGCGTTAAGCTCGGCAAGGAAGCAGAAGGTCTGGACTTTCCTCCTTACCCTGGTGAGTTGGGCAAGCGTTTGTGGGAAAACGTCAGCAAAGAGGCCTGGGCCGCTTGGCTCAAGCACCAGACCATGCTGGTCAATGAAAACCGCCTGAACTTGGCCGATGCCCGTGCGCGCCAGTATTTGGCCCGGCAGATGGAGCAGCACTTTTTTGGCGGCGGTGCCGATGCCGTGCAAGGCTACGTGCCCCCCAGCGCCTGAATGGCTGAACGCATCGACTGGCTAGACGACGGCACGCCCTACAGCCCGCGCTTTGGTGACCGCTACCACAGCGAACAGGGGATGGGTTTGGCGCAGGCGCGTGGGGTGTTTTTGCAAGGCTGTGGCCTGCCCGAGGAGTGGGCGGGCCAAGCCCAGTGGCGTATTTTGGAGACCGGCTTTGGTTTTGGTCTCAACTTTCTTGTCACTTGGGCCGCTTGGCGTGCCGACCCGCAGCGCCCCACGTTGCTGCATTTTGTCTCGTTAGAAGCATGGCCGGTAGCCGCAGATGACTTGCTGCGTGTGGCCCGTACCCACCCAGAACTGGCTGAACTGGCGCAAGCCTTGGCAGCCCAATACTGGGGTTTGCTGCCGGGGGTGCATCGCTTGGCCTTTGATGGTGGGCGCGTGTTGCTCACACTGTGCATTGGCGATGCCCCAACATTGCTGCGCGCACCAGAGTGGACAGTGGATGCGGTCTATTTGGATGGCTTTAGCCCTGCCTGCAACCCAGAGTTGTGGAGCCTACAAACCCTCAAGGCCATTGCCCGTTGCTGCCGCCGTGGCACCCGGCTGGCGACTTGGACGGTGGCTCGCTCGGTGCGCGATGCCCTCACGCAATGCGGCTTTACCGTGGCCAAAGTGCCCGGCATACCGCCCAAACGCCATAACGTGCAGGCCACCTTTGATCCGCGCTGGGAGCCACGCAAGGCCCGCCCAGCGCAACCCACCGTCGAAGCCCCTGCGCATTGTTTGGTGATTGGTGGTGGCTTGGCCGGGGCTGCCGTGGCTTCTAGCTTGGCACGGCGTGGTTGGCAGGTGCAGGTGCTCGATGGTGCCGAGGCTCCCGCTGCTGGAGCCTCTGGTTTACCAGCGGGTTTGTTTTGTCCGCATATCTCGCCCGATGACAGTGTGATCTCACGGTTATCGCGCAGTGGCATTCGGGTGCTGCTAGGCCAAGCCCAAAACCTGTTGCAGGCTGGGGTGGACTGGCAGCCCAATGGGGTGCTAGAGCATCGGGTGGAGGGGCGGCTGGGTTTGCCCCCCCAGTGGCATGATGGCCCCGGTATCGATTGGAGCCAGGCTGCTGCCGCCGACTTGCTGCGTGCTGCCGGGTTGCCGCCAGATGCTACAGCCTGCTGGCATGCCAAGGCTGGCTGGATTCGTCCGGCCCGTCTGGTATCGGCGTTGTTGGCACAGCCGGGTATTGCATGGCGTGGTGGTGCCACAGTGGCCCGCCTGCATGGTGTGGAGCTTGAGGGCCGCATTCAGTGGCAGGCCTTGGATGCCCAAGCCCAAGTGTTGGCACAGGCTCCCAGGGTGGTGCTGGCGGCAGGTTTTGCCAGCCGTGCCTTGTCAGGGGAGCATTTACCTTTGCAAGCCTTGCGCGGCCAGATCTCTTGGGGGGTGCAAGATGCAGCATTGGATGCAGCTTTGCCACCGTTTCCGGTGAATGGCGAGGGCAATTTGGTCACCCATATTCCGTTGGACGATGGTGGTCGGGCTTGGTATTTAGGTTCTACCTTTGAGCGTGGCATCCACACCCTGCCTCCCACCCCTGCCGAGCGTGTGCAAGCCCATGCGGCCAATCGCCAACGTTTGTCGGGGTTGCTGCCGGGTGTGTTGCCTGCGTTAGAGCAGGCATTGGCACCAGCATGGGAGGCTGGGGTTGAGCCGCCGCTGGCGTTACCGCCTGTGCCTGCGGTGCAAAGCTGGGCTGCCGTGCGCTGCGCTGCCCCCGATCGGCTGCCCATCGTGGGGCCATTGGACAGTGCTGCTCTGCCCGGTTTGTGGGCCTGCACTGCGATGGGTGCGCGTGGCCTGACGCTGGCGCTGCTGTGTGCCGAAGTATTGGCGGCACGATGGCACGGCGAGCCCTTGCCATTAGAGGCCAAGCTGGCACAAGCCTTGGCGGCAGAGCGGTTTTAAAAATATGCGCAGATAGCCTGTGCCGGTGGCTATAGTGGGCGCTTCCATGTATTTGCCGCATGTGCCTGCCACCATGCGTTGCGCTCCTTTGATGCCATGCCCTTGCCTTTTGCTGCAATGAATCTTCAGCCGCGCTTTTTGCTGCTGACGGTCTTGTTTTTTGTCATGTTGGCAGCGCCATCGTGGTGGGTTGTGCGCTCTATTGCCGAGGGCATTGTGGAGCAATGGGCGGTGCGCTATGCCGAAAAGCAGGTGCTGTACGACACCAGCCGCACCTTGCAACCCATTTTGCGCGAGGTGGCGTTGTCGCGTCAGTTGGCAGCATCGCAGGATGTGCGTGATTGGGCTCGGCAGCCGCAAGACAGCCACGCCCAACAGCGGGCGATGGCAGAGCTTGAGAGTTTTCGGAAAAACTTTCAGGACAAAAGTTATTTTGTGGGCCTGTACAAAACGCGGCAGTATTTTCATAACAATGCGGCCAATGAGTTTGCGGGGCGTGAATTGCGCTATCAGCTCAATCCCAAAGACCCCAAAGATGCTTGGTTTTTTGACCTTATCCGCCAGCAGCGTGATATGCATATCAATGTCAATCCTGATCCGGCCTTGGGTATTACCAAGCTGTGGATTGATGTATTGATTCGCGATGGCAATGATATTTTGGGTATTGCAGGCACTGGACTGGATTTGACCACCTTTATCCATGACGTGGTAGAAGAAAATGTAGCAGGCGTGACCAGCTTGTTTGTTGATCATGGTGGAGCAATACAGATTCACCGCAACCAACAATTGATTGATTTTGGTAGTGTTAGTAAAAGTGGTGCCGAACAAAAGACCTTGCACCTGTTGTTCGAGCAAGAGCAAGACTACACCGCCATGCTGGCCGCCATGAAATCCCTAGAGACTGGCACACAAAAGGTTGCCACCTTGTTTGTGCAGGTGCATGGCAAGCGGCATTTGGCCGGGGTGGCCTACCTGCCCGAAATTGACTGGTATGAAATTACCCTGCTCGATTTGGATGTGTTGCTGCCCCTGAGCCAATTTAAGGGTTTGCTGCTGGTTTATGGGCTGACCATGATCGGTTTGTTGCTGATGTTTAATATGGCCCTGCGCTATTATGTTGTCACGCCTTTGGCACGATTGGGGCAAGGCATGTCGGCAGTGCAGGCAGGGCAGGCCGTGACGGCACCCCTGCTGTCACACGGCGGTGGCGAGATTGGGCAGTTGATCCAGCATTTTGTGCAAATGCAACAGGCGGTGGCGGATGCCCGTCACGATCTAGAAAACAAAGTGCAAGAGCGTACAGCGGCGCTGGAGCAGCTCACCAAAATTGACCCCCTGACCGGCTTGCTCAACCGCCGTGGCATGTTGGAGCAGTTGGAGGCACGGCTACAGTCCAGCACCCTCCATGTGCGCCGCCCTGGCATTTTGTGGCTCGATGTAGACTACTTCAAAGAAATCAATGATGCACGTGGTCATGCTACAGGGGACTTGGCATTGCGAACCGTGGCAGTGTTGATCCAACGCTGCGTTGGCCCCGAAGATGCTGTTTCGCGCTGGGGGGGCGATGAGTTTCTGGTGCTTTTACCCCATGCCGATCAGGCCACACTAAACGCGCTGGGCCAGCGCCTATGCGCCGAAGTGGCTGCGTGTGCCACAGTGGTTGATGGTGCAGGCCAGCCGGTGCCACTGACGGCCAGCATTGGGGGCCATTTGCAGCAGCCCGGTGAAACCGTGGACACCTTATTGCACCAAGGTGATCAGGCGTTGTACGCTGCCAAAGCCAGGGGGCGAAACAATTATTGTCCGTCCGTTGTTTTTTGAATGGTTTGTGTGTCAATTGATCTTCAGTGTAACAGCTTGTGTTGATTTCACCATAGTAGAGTCGGGTGGCTTACTATCAAAAATAAGGCATTTATTGCATAGGCAGCAAGATGATGATTCGCCCCTCTATGGCTATAGTATTATTGGCTCTGCTATGGGCTGGACAAACCCATGCGGGCCGTACCGGCTATAATGTGCAGCAAAATACACTCACCATTCCGAGTATGGAGCTGGGTGGTGTGCGTTACAACTTCCCAAAGGTGCGCATATTGGCTGTAGAAGTGCTGGATGTTGGTATTATTAGTCAGGCACCGTCTGATTTTCCGATATGTGGCAGTGCAAGCAATGCAGCGATTCCTGTGACACCACAAAAGTTAGATCAAATTCAAATGGGCATGGGTCTGGATGAGGTTAATCAGATCATGGGGTGTCAGTATGAAACACCCGTCCATAGTGTTTGGGATAGTAATTTTTGTGGTGGCGGCCCTGATTGCCCCAGTGAATCCTATGAGATTTTTACATGGTACGGAGATCGTTGTGGTGACTATTGCATCAACTCCATATCAGTAAAAATCGATGCTGTTACCCGTCGGGTAATAGAGAAATCTGGTGTTTTTCGCTGATGGGTATGCAGTCTCTTCACCCAGTGCGCGGGAAGTCTCGTGGTTTAGCCTGAGGTCGAGCTTGGGCTAGATTCCTTTCAAAGCACGGGCCTTGCAGTACAAGGCAGGGCAAGTCGCCTTTGCCGGACAGAAATTGAGCCTTTGGGATAGTTACGGCTTGGCAGACTACGAGCTACGTTCTGGCAGTTTTAGCCAAGACCACCGGGGGCGTTGGCATCTCAATATCGTAGTCAAGGCGCAAGCCAAGCCTACAGTGGCAACGGCAACGGCCAGTGTGGGTATTGACTTGGGCCTGAAAGACTGCGCCACGGCGTCGAACGAAAAAAAAGAGCATGGCCGCTGGTATCGCCAGCATGAATTGGAACTGGCTAAAGCACAGCGGGCGCATAAAAAGCACCGGGTCAAAGCCATCCACGCAAAAATTGCCAATCAGCGCAAAGATGCGCTGCACAAATTCAGCACCACGATGGTGCGAGAAAACGCCGCCATCTTCGTGGGCGACGTAGCCAGCGCAAAGCTGGTCAAAACAAAAATGGCCAAGTCCACACTGGATGCGGGCTGGGCCACGCTAAAGAAGATGTTGGAATACAAGAGCCATCAGGCCGGTATCGTCTTTATGGAAGTGAACGAAGCGTATTCAACCCAAACTTGCTCGTGCTGCGGGAGCATACCCGCCAGCAGTCCGAAAGGTAGGGCGGGTTTGCGAATAAGAGAGTGGAAGTGCAGCGATTGCGGGGCGGAACACGACCGCGATGTGAATGCAGCACGCAACATTCTCGCGGCGGGGCATCGCCGTCTAGCAGTAGGAATCTCCAGGGTTTATCCCGGAGAGGATGTCAATGCCCATAGCGGTAGCGAGGCATGTCTATTGCTTCTGGAAGACGTTACATTGCGCTGGAAGTGTCTTGAAAACAGCGTATTCCTGCCCCAACTGCCCGTCATTCGGAGGAACACCCCATGCGCATCGACAAACTCACCACCAAGTTTCAGGAAGCTCTGGCCGACGCCCAATCGCTGGCCTTGGGCCATGACAATGCTTATATCGAACCCACCCACCTACTGGTAGCCTTGCTGCGCCAAGAAGACGGCCCCCGCGCCCTGCTGGAGCGTGCCGGAGCCAATGTGCCCGGCTTGCTCAAAGATGCCGAGGCCGCCGTCAAGCGCCTGCCGCAGGTACAGGGCCAAGAACAGGTGCAACCCAGCCCAGAGTTGGGCCGGGTCTTGCAAGCCACTGAGAAAGAAGCCATCAAGCGCGATGACAACTTCATCGCCAGCGAATTGTTTTTGCTGGCCCTCACCGATAGCAAAGGTGAGGGGGGGCGCATTGCCAAAGACAACGGCCTGACGCGCAAAAGTCTGGAGGCTGCGATCCAGACGGTACGTGGCGGCCAAAAAATGGACAGCGCCGAAGGCGAAGGCCAGCGCGAAGCCCTGAAAAAATACTGCATCGACCTGACCGAACGCGCTCGCGCAGGCAAACTCGACCCCGTGATTGGCCGCGATGACGAAATCCGCCGCGCCATCCAAGTGCTGCAACGGCGTACCAAAAACAACCCGGTGCTTATTGGTGAGCCGGGTGTGGGCAAGACGGCGATTGTTGAAGGGCTGGCGCAGCGCATTGTGGCCGGTGAAGTGCCCGAATCGCTCAAGGGCAAGCGGGTGCTCAGTTTGGACATGGCCGCCTTGCTGGCCGGGGCTAAGTTTCGCGGCGAGTTTGAAGAACGCCTGAAAACCGTACTGAAAGAGCTGGCCCAAGACGAAGGCCAAACCATCGTCTTTATCGACGAACTGCACACTATGGTGGGAGCTGGCAAGGCCGAAGGGGCGATGGATGCGGGCAATATGCTCAAACCCGCCTTGGCACGGGGCGAGTTGCACTGTGTGGGGGCCACTACGCTGGACGAATACCGCAAATACATCGAAAAAGATGCGGCCTTAGAGCGGCGCTTCCAAAAAATCTTGGTGGGCGAGCCAACGGTGGAGGCCACCATTGCCATTTTGCGCGGCCTGAAAGAACGCTATGAAAAGCACCATAACGTCGATATCACCGACCCGGCCATCGTTGCGGCTGCCGAGTTGAGCCACCGCTATATCACCGACCGCTTCTTGCCCGACAAAGCCATTGATTTGATCGACGAGGCCGCCTCCAAAATCAAAATCGAGATGGACTCCAAGCCCGAGGTCATGGACAAACTCGATCGCCGCTTGATCCAGTTGCAAATTGAGCGCGAAGCAGTGAAAAAGGAAAAGGACGAAGCCTCGCTCAAGCGCCTAGAGTTGATCCAAGAGGAAATTGAGAACCTGCAAAAAGAAATTGCCGATCTGGATGACATTTGGAGAACCGAAAAGGCCCAAGCCTTGGGTTCGGGCCAGTTGCGCGAAGAAATTGAGCAGGTGAAATTACAAATCGAAGAGCTCAAACGCAAAGGCGATTTCAACAAGGTGGCTGAGTTGCAATATGGCAAGTTGCCCGAGTTGGAGCGCAAGCTCAACGAGGCCCAAGCCAAAGAATCCAGCAAAGACGGCCACCACGCCGCGCCGCGCCTGTTGCGCACCCAAGTGGGTTCCGAAGAAATTGCCGAAGTCGTCAGCCGTGCTACCGGCATTCCGGTGGCCAAGATGATGCAAGGCGAAAAAGACAAGCTCTTGCAGATGGAGACCAAGCTGCACCAGCGTGTGGTGGGGCAAAACGAGGCTATTGCTGCCGTGGCCAACGCCATCCGCCGCTCGCGTTCGGGCTTGTCCGACCCCAACCGCCCTACCGGCTCCTTTTTGTTCCTTGGCCCCACGGGTGTGGGCAAAACCGAGCTGTGCAAGGCTTTGGCGGGCTTCCTGTTTGACAGTGAAGAACATCTGGTGCGCATTGACATGAGTGAATTCATGGAAAAGCACTCAGTGGCCCGCCTGATTGGCGCCCCCCCCGGCTATGTGGGTTACGAAGAGGGCGGCTACCTGACCGAAGCCGTGCGCCGCAAGCCCTACAGCGTGCTGCTGCTCGATGAGGTAGAAAAAGCGCACCCCGATGTCTTTAACGTGCTGCTGCAAGTGCTGGACGATGGCCGCCTGACCGATGGTCAGGGCCGCACCGTGGACTTTAAGAATACGGTGATCGTCATGACCAGCAATATCGGCTCGCCGCTGATTCAAGCCATGGTGGGTCAGGATACACAGGACATCAAAGACGCCGTCTGGGGCGAGTTGAAAAACCACTTCCGGCCAGAGTTTCTCAACCGCATTGACGAAACCGTGGTCTTTCACGGCTTGGATGCCCAGCATATTGCCGCCATTGCCCGCATCCAGTTGCAACTGCTACAACACCGGCTGGCGCAGATGGAGCTGCATTTGCAGGTGTCGGAGGCTGCGTTGGCCGAATTGGCTAAAGTGGGTTTTGACCCCGTGTTTGGTGCGCGGCCTTTGAAGCGGGCCATTCAGCAGCGCATTGAGAACCCACTGTCCAAATTGTTGCTGGAAGGGCGCTTTTCGCCCAAGAGCACCATTGCGGTGGATGTAGACCCAGTGCGCGAGCCGGGGGTCTTCCACTTCAGTGGGGGGGCGGCGGCATAGGCCGCGGGCTGGGCATGGCTGGCACCTCGGCAGCTGGGGGCGGTGGTTTGGCAATTCAGCTTTGTTGGTAATGTTGTCGCACCAAATACACCGCCAGCAGCACCGATGGCAGCACAAACGGCAACCCCACCGGGAGCATGCCGAGTGAGCAAATGCCCGCCATCGTGCCACTGAGGGGCCAGAACCGATGGGGGGCTTTGCCGCGTATCCAAGAAATACTCAAGACCAGATGTGCTGCCCATGCGTACACAAGAATAAGTGTCAGCACACTGCTGGGCTCGGGATGCCGAATGCCCTCGACCACGAGCAAAAGGGTGGCCAAAATGCCATAGCCTGAGAGGCTATAGCAGGCAAGGACGATCAACAAACGGCGCAGCCGTATGGGGAACATGGGGCGTAGTCAGTGCGGTTCGTGGGGGGTGGGCAGTGCCTGCTCTACCCGGTTGCGGCCTGCCGATTTGGCTTGGTACAGAGCATTGTCTGCTTGCCGAAACAGAGCATCCGCATTTTGTAGTGCCTGTGGCACCACAGAGGTCAGACCAATGCTCACAGTGACCTGTTCCGATGGGCCAAAGACCAACTGGAGATCGTGGATGGCCTTCAAGATCGATGTGGCGATCTGGTGGGCGATGGCTGGATGGGTGTTTCCTAGAATCAGCGCAAATTCATCGCCACCAATGCGTGCGGCAAGATCGCTTGGTCTGCGAGCATGGTTTTGTAGTACCCGACCAATATCGCTCAGGCACTGATCTCCGGCTGCATGTCCTAATGCGTCGTTGTAGTGTTTGAAGTAGTCCACATCGACCAACATCAGGCTAATAGGATGCTGATGGCGGGTGCTGTGGCGTATTTCACGGTGCAGAAATTGCTCAAAGGCCCGGCGGTTGGCCAATTGGGTCAGCGGGTCTTGTAAGGCCAGCAGGCGGACTTGCTCCTCGGCCAGCTTGCGTTGGGTGATGTTGTGGTGCGAGATCAGAAACAGTGTGCGCGAGTCATCGCCATGCAAAGGGGCCACGCGCATGGTGAACCAGCGTTGCACGTCTGGGCTGTGGCAGGGATATTCCAAGTAGACCACTGTGCGTTTGCCAGAAAACACGTCCAAAATGCCTTGCAACGCTTCATGGGCGAGGCGGTCGCCAGCCGAGGCCGAGTGGGACAGAGTATCTAGGTAGTTGCAGCCCGTCCAGACATGTTCGGGTGAGAACCCATTGTGGATGCCAAATTCTTGCCAGGCAAGATTGACGGCCAGAATTTTTCCCGTCAGATCAATCACCGCGATCTGCTCCTCCAGTGAATGGAAAACAGAGGTGTGCAGGGCTGCTAAATGTTGCATGACGGATCACTGGGTGCCAGAAGAACAGACAGCACCCATCCTATCTCACCCAATTGGCTGACCCCCGCAGTGCGTTTTGGCTGGTTATAGCCAGAGAGATATGGGGGCGTGCCGTGCAAAGGCTGCCACCTGACGAGCCTCATGCGCCATTGGATGCAGCACGGTGGCCTGCGTGTCTTTGAGGCGCAACCGAGGGGCTTGGGTGCTGGCGCCCATGCCGACCATCATAGGTTATGCTGCTGCACCCCAACACCACAGGCCGTACCGGCTTGCTCGCTCCAACCTTGGGTTGAACCCCGAGGCTTGCCGCTCGGATGGGGTCAACATGGTGGGTCATACCACCCAGAAGCGGGCTGATCCCGTAGGAAGTTGTTGTGGCTGATTTCATTGCGGGGCTGATCCGCTGGGCTCTCCGGGCCATCTTGTTGCTGGTGGGCGTGGTGGTGTTCTTGGGCGTGATGGCTTTGGGGTTGGTGCTGGCCCTGGTATGGGCATTGCGGGCCTTGTGGGCGCGTCTGACGGGGCGTCCTGTGGCACCTTGGGTTATGCCCTTAGACCCGCGTGCGGGCTGGCGCACGGTGTACCAGCGCGGTCAGGCCCGTGGGGCCGCTGCTCCAGGGCACAAGGGCGGTGATGTCACGGATGTGACCGAGGTGCGCGAGACGCCCGGTGAATGGCCCGAGAGCCAGTTTCCGCGGGCCTTGCCTGGTCAGGCAGATGCTGACGTGACCGACGTTCAGCCCCGTGAGCCGCACCGCCGGTCTTGATCGGGCATCAGCGTTCTGGGGTGGGCAGCAGTTGCACCATAGCGGCAATGAGTTGGTCGCTAGAAACGGGTTTGTGCAGCAACAGTGCCGCAGTGGACTGGGCATCGCGCAGGCGTTGTGGTGAGGTATCGCCCGTCATGATGATGGCCGGCACGGGCTGGCCCCAATGGTTGCGCAATTGTTCCAGCACGTCCTTGCCGGTTTCGCCTTGGCGCAAACGGTAGTCGGTGATGATGAGCTCGGGGGGGCGGCGCAAGGCGGCGGGGCTCTCCAGCACTGCATGGGCAGAAGGGGCTGTGGTGCAGAGGCAGCCCCAGCTTTGGAACAGCGATTGCATGCCTAGGCACACGGCCTCATCATCGTCAATTGCCAATACCCGCAGCCCCACCAGCCGCCGGGTCTGGTCGCCGCTGTCGGCATGTTCATCCATCAGCAAGGGGCCATGCCAAGCATCGAGCCACAGCCTAAACACCGAGCCTCGGCCCACACAGGAGAACACCTCCACCTGTGTGCCCATCTCAGCCACCAATCGTTTGACGATAGCCAGCCCTAGCCCTAGCCCTTTGCGTCGGTCGCGCTCGGGGTTGCCCAACTGGTGGAACTCGCGAAAAATCTCTCCGATTTGCTCTTTGGGAATACCCACTCCGGTATCCCATACCTCCAGAGCCAAGCGCATCCGGCGTTGGCGGCAGGCGATCAGTACGCCCCCTTTGGGGGTGTAGCGCAGGGCATTAGAGATCAGGTTGCGCATCACCAGATCGACCAAGGCCCGGTCTGCCAGCGCAGCCGCAGAGGTTTCGCGGGTGCGGTATACCAGTGATGCCGCATCGGCCTGCCCGCCAAACTCTTGCTCCAGTGCCGACAGCAGCGCCTGCACAGAAAACGGTGCCCGGTGGGCTTTCACCACCCCGGCTTCCAGGCGTGAGTAATCCAGCAGTGTGGTGAGCATTTCGGCGGCAGCCCTGGAGGCCGTGCGTGCGTGACCCAGCACCAGAGATTGGTGGTCATTGAGTGGGCTGCGGCGCAGGGTTTCCAGAAACAAGCCCATGGCATGCAGGGGCTGGCGCAGGTCGTGGCTGGCGGCAGCCAGAAAACGCGATTTGTCTTGGTTGGCGTGTTCGGCGGCCTCTTGGGCTTCCAGCGCCCGCTGGGTTTGGGCGCGCAACTGCATGACCAGTCGCTCGTTGTCAAACTTGATCTCAATGCTGTCGCGGGCGGCTTGGCCCAGATTGCGTGCGTGCAGACAGGTCAGCCCGTAATAAACGGCCACCAACACAGTGGCAGGCAGCGTAACCGGGCCTTCGGCCAGCACCAAGGCCAGCAAGATGCCACCAACGGCACAACTCAGATAAACGATATAGGCCCGCAGCAGTGGCGCCCCCAGCCCCAGCGCCCCCGACGACACGGTGCTCAAAATGCCTATGGCATACACCACCCCTTCGGTACTGCCACTCAGATACCACACGGTGATGCCCAGACTGCCCCAGGTCAGGCCCATAGCAGCCATACAGACCACCAGCCGCCAGACATCTGCGCCAGGGTGCTGGCGTGAACGTGGCAGGGGACGTAAATACAGATACACACTGGCCACCACCAGCACATGCGAGGCCATCCACCACAGCATGGCTTGCAACGGGGCCACCAACGACATCACCCACACGGTGCCCAACGAGGTCAGCAGCGAGGCCCACAGCGTCATGGGGAAGCTGCGCCGCAGTAGCACCACCTGTTCGGCCACTACCTCGTCACGGTCTTGGCCGGTGGCTGAACTGCGCCAACGCTCCAGCCAGGACGTCGGTGCGGGCTTTGCTTCAGTAGCTACTGTCATGCGTGGGAGCACTGACCAGACCCAGGCGCTGGGCCTGTAGCAGTGCGGCGCTGCGGCTGTTGACGCCCAATTGACTGAAGATGGCGGCCACATGCACCCGCACCGTGTTTTCACTCAGGCCTAAATCGCGGGCAATCACTTTGTTGGGTTTGCCGTTACACAGCAGCGACAACACATCCAGTTGGCGCGAGGTGAGGCTGGGTGCTGGGGTGCCAAAGCAGGCCACGGCGGGTGTGTTGCTCTCTGGCGGAAAACAAGGCTGCCCGGCCAGGGCCAACGTGATGGCGTGCAGGATATCTTCGGCACTCGCAGACTTGGGCAAAAAGCCATCGGCTCCGCGCAGGCGGGCCTCGCGCACGGCATCAGGGGCCATGCTGGCCGAGACCAACACAATGCGGGCAACGGGGTAGCTCTGGCGCAGCAGGTGCAGCCCGTCCAGGCCACTCATGCCCGGCAACTGAATGTCTAGCAGCACCAGTTCCAACAGAGGCAAACCCAGTGCGCAAGCTTGGGCAATGGAGCCTGCCTCGGCAATGGTGCCTACGCCGGGGTGGTCTTGCACGATCAGGCGCAGACCGGTACGAAACAGGGTGTGGTCATCGACCAGCAACAGGGTGGCAGGCATGGAGGCAGAGTATTGCGCATAAAAACACTACTGCATCTAGTCCTTTTGTGCGATGGACGAGTGCTTGTGCTGTTTTTAGACTGTAGCTTGCTGATTGAATCGTGCTATCACCGTCTTGGACGTGATGGCCGCCTTCTGAAGGATACTGCCATGACCTCTCCCATCAATATCCACGCTTTTCGCTCCCACGGGGCCACTGCACAGCCCAGCGCCTTGGGTGGCAACAGTGTAGAAGACATTGTGGCTATGCATTGCACCGACACACCCGTGCTGGCGGGGGTGGTGATTGAGCGGTTGGACTCTCAAATAGGCGTTTGGCAGTATTCGCTGGACGAGGCCAAGCCTTGGCAGGCAGTGCGCACCGATTTGCTCCACCGCGACGGCCCTATGGGCTTGGTGTTGGCACTCAATGCACGTTTGCGCGTATTGCCCTTTGGGGGGCAGCGTGGCACGGTGCGCTTGGTCTTCCATCCGGTGCCATTTGTGGGGGGAGGTAATGGTATTTACCGGCCCTATCCACCCACGGATGAGCGGCCTGAAGCACCCACCGTCACGTTGGTGCTGGGGCTGTCGGCCATCAACGGTGCCCCCCAATCGGTGTATGTGCCACGCATGCGCAACAAGCGGGCACTGGCGGCTGCCCGTGCAGCCGCCGGATAAACCGGCCGCAACCCTTATTCGGGCGTGCCCATTTGGGATTGCAGGTAGTTTTGCAGACCTACCTTGTCCACCAGTTCGAGCTGGGTTTCCAGAAAGTCGATATGTTCCTCGGTGTCATCCAAGATCTTTTGCAGCAGATCGCGTGACACGTAGTCGCGCACGCTCTCGCAGTGGGCCATACCCTCTTTGATGGTGGCTTGTGCAGCTTGCTCCAGACGCAGATCGCAGGCCAGGATTTCTGGCACGGTCTCGCCTACTTGCAGTTTGCCCAGGTCTTGCAGGTTGGGCAGGCCATCGAGCATGAAGATGCGATCCATCAGCCAGTCGGCATGTTTCATCTCGCCGATGGATTCGGAGTATTCCTTCTTGGCCAGTTTGTCAAAACCCCAGTGCTTGAGCATCCGGTAATGCAGAAAATACTGGTTGATGGCGGTCAGCTCGTTTTTGAGCTGGGCTTGCAGATGGCCGATGGCCTGGGTGTCACCCTTCATGGTGGACTCCTGGTTGAGAGATAGATATATATTGTGCTGCCTGCGCGCAGAACGTGCAGCAATCTTCCTGCGCGGCGGGTAGGTATAGGTTAATAGTTAAATGATATCGATTCAATCGAATCAATTGATTGGATGTATGTAATGGCTTCGGCCATACTTCGTTCCGTGTTCAGTTTCAACCACCGAAAGGAAACCGCAATGTCCCTGATCAACACCCAAGTCCAGCCCTTCAAGACCCAAGCCTTCCACAATGGCAAGTTCGTGGAAGTGAGCGATGCCAGCCTGAAGGGCCAGTGGTCTGTGCTGATCTTCATGCCTGCCGCTTTCACCTTCAACTGCCCCACTGAGATTGAAGACGCTGCCGACAACTACGAAGCCTTCCAAAAAGCCGGTGCCGAGGTCTACATCGTGACCACTGATACCCACTTCAGCCACAAGGTTTGGCACGAAACCAGCCCCGCTGTGGGCAAGGCCAAGTTCCCGCTGGTGGGCGACCCCACCCATACCCTGACCAATGCCTTTGGCGTGCATATCCCTGAAGAAGGTTTGGCACTGCGCGGCACCTTCATCATCAACCCCGAAGGCCAAATCAAGACCGCTGAAATCCACAGCAACGAGATTGCCCGTGACGTGTCGGAAACCCTGCGCAAGCTCAAGGCTGCCCAGTACACCGCCGCCAACCCCGGTCAAGTGTGCCCTGCCAAGTGGAAAGAAGGCGCCCAGACGATTGCTCCGTCGATTGACTTGGTGGGCAAGATCTAAGTCGGTCTGCACCGCACTTTTTTAGCCCCATAAAGACGCCCAGGTGCTTGGCGCCTGGGTTTTTTTTACCCCAAATTTTGATTTCTCAGGAGTTTTCTTATGCTCGACGACAACCTCAAAGCCCAATTGAAGTCCTATTTGGAGCGCCTGCAACGTCCGGTGGAGTTGGTGGCTACACTGGATGACGGTGCCACGTCGCACGAGCTGAAGGAGCTGCTGCATGATATTGCCTCCGTCTCAGACAAGGTGACGGTGGTAGAGAAGAACGATGCCGATGTGCGTAAGCCCTCGTTCTTAATTACCAATCCCGGCCAAGACACGGGCCTGCGCTTTGCTGGCGTGCCGTTGGGCCATGAATTTACCTCGCTGGTGCTGGCGCTGCTGCAAGTGGGCGGCCACCCTTCCAAAGAAGCAGCCGACCTGCTGGAGCAGGTGCGTGGCTTGGAAGGCGATTTTCACTTTGAAACCTACTACTCCCTGAGCTGCCACAACTGCCCAGACGTGGTGCAGGCGCTCAACCTGATGAGCGTGCTCAACCCGCGCATCACCCACACGGCCATTGATGGCGGCGTGTTCCAGCATGAGATTGAGGCGCGCGAGATTATGGGCGTGCCCACCATCTTTTTGAACGGCCAAAAATTTGGTCAGGGCCGGATGGAGTTGGCCGAGATTGTCGCCAAAATTGACACCGGCGCAGCGGCCAAAGAAGCAGCCAAACTGGCTGCCAAAGAGCCGTTTGAGGTGTTGATTGTGGGTGGTGGCCCCGCTGGTGCTGCCGCCGCCATTTATGCCGCGCGCAAGGGCATTCGCACTGGCGTAGCAGCCGAACGCTTTGGCGGCCAAGTGCTCGACACCGTAGACATCGAAAACTACATCTCTGTGCCCAAAACCGAAGGCCCGCAACTGGCCGCCGCGATGGAGCGCCATGTGCGCGACTATGACGTGGAGGTAATGAATCTGCAACGCGCCAAAGCCTTGGTACCGGCTGCCGAAGCTGGTGGCCTGATTGAGGTGCAATTAGACAATGGGGCCAGCCTGCGCAGCAAAGCGGTGATTGTGGCCACGGGTGCTCGCTGGCGCAACATGAACGTGCCCGGCGAGGAGCAATACCGCACCAAGGGCGTGACTTACTGCCCACATTGCGATGGCCCCTTATTCAAAGGCAAGCGCGTGGCCGTGATTGGCGGTGGCAATTCGGGCGTAGAAGCGGCCATTGACTTGGCCGGTGTGGTGGCCCATGTGACGGTGCTGGAGTTTGCCGCCGAACTCAAGGCCGATGCCGTGCTGCAACGCAAATTGCGCAGCCTGCCCAATGTGGACATCATTCTGAATGCCCAAACCACGGAGGTGAACGGCGACGGCCACAAGGTGACGGGTATTACCTACAAAGACCGCACCAACGACGAGATCAAGCAGGTGGCGTTGGAAGGCATCTTTGTGCAGATTGGCCTGTTGCCCAATACCGATTGGCTCAAGGGCACGCTAGAGCTGAACCGTATGGGCGAAATCGTGGTGGATGCCAAGGGGCATACCAATGTGCCAGGCGTGTTTGCCGCTGGTGATTGCACCACGGTGCCGTACAAGCAAATCATCATCGCCACCGGCGAAGGGGCCAAGGCGGCATTGAGCGCCTTTGACCACCTGATTCGGCACTGAAGAACGGTTTTAGGCGTCGACACTCTCTTCTACCGGCGCTACCGTCACCCCCACATGCAGGGTGTGGCGGGTGCCACCGTGGATGACGCCGCGCATCGGGGCCACATCGCTGTAGTCACGGCCCCGGGCCACGGTGACGTAGTCTTCACCGGGGGTGCCCCAGCCATCGCGGTTGTTGGTGGGGTCGAGGTCGTACCAGCCTTGACCGGGGTGTTGGGCGTGCAGATCGGGCAAATAGACCTGTGCCCAAGCATGTGAGGCATCACTGCCAATCAGGCGCGGTTTGCCGGGTGGTGGAGTGGTGAGCAGGTAGCCGCTCACATAACGCCCCGGCAGGCCCAAGCTGCGCAGGCAGGCAATCAGGATTTGTGCAAAATCTTGGCATACCCCTTTGCGCTGGGCCAGCGCCGTCAGGGCCGGGGTGTTGATCTCGGTGCTTTGGGCCGCATAGGTAAAGTCTTGGTAGATGCGCTGCATTAATTCGCGCGCTGCTTCTCGCAGAGAGCGCCCAGGGGTAAAGCTGGGGCGGGCGTAATTGACAAACTCATGGTGCCGAGGAATATGCTGCGATGGAAAAGTGAACTCCACGGCGGGGTCGTACACCATGCCATATTGGTAGCGCAGGCTCTCGCGCACGGTCTCCCACGCAGTGTGGCTGGTGGCTGGTGCTGGCGTGTGTGTCAGGATGGCACTGTGTGAGACCACGCGCAGCGTCTCGTGCGGGCTTTGCATCGAGAAGTGGCACAGGTGGTTGCCAAATACGTCTTCGCGCTCAGTGCGTGAGGCGGGGCGCGGATGGATGTCCAGCTGGTGCTCTAGCACCTGCTGGCAGGGGGTTTGGATGGGGCGCAGACACAACACATGCTGTGCCGTCTCCACCGCTGGCTGATAGTCGTAGCGGGTTTCGTGGGTGACCTGTAACAACATGCGGCGTTCACCTTCAGGAAGAAAAGAAAGACCCTGCGCCTCAGGCACCCAGGCTGCGTGAGGATTCGTGGGTGTGGGTAAAGTAGCGCAGGCTGATGCCATCGGAGACGCGCCAAGTGGCGCTGGTGCAGCGTTCTAGCAATTGCCCCAGCGCGGGCAGTGGCACCTCGTCATTGCACAACTGCGCGAGCGCCCATTGGTTGGGGTCGGGGGTCAGGGCCAGCAGGCTGTCGTCGGCATCGCAGGCCAGTTTGGCCAGGCGCCCACGCAGGGTTTGTACCACCCAGCCCAGCGAGCGCGGGTTGTCGCGGCTGATGACCAGCAATTCCAGCAGCGCCGCTACGTCGCGGCTGCGCTGGTATTGGGCGTGGAAGGTGATGGTGCTGTCAAACAAGGCCAGCACGGCTTCAAAGCCTGCCGATTCGGCCATGGCCCCTGACTCAAAGGCCCGTGCCAGTGCCATGCCCAGAAAATCCAGCCGCTCCAGTTGGCGGCCAATCGACAGCAAGCGCCAGCCATCATCGCGGGTCATGCGGTCGGTTTGTTCGCCAGTCATGGCGGCCAGATTGGGGCTGACTGAATCGAGTACCCGCAGCACGTCCAGCGTAGAGTAATTGCCATCGACCAGATCGGCGCAGCGTTCAAAGAAATGCTGCTCGGTGCGCAGGATCAAGCCCCAATGCTCTTGCGAGAGCCGTTCGCGAATGGAGGAGGCTACTTGTCGCAGCGCCCGCAGGTTAAAGCCGACGCTGGCCGTGGTGTCGGGGTTGCCCAACCCGGCCACCAGCGCGCGGGTGAACACCCGCCGCGCCAGCATGGGCGAGGGCACATCGGCAGGCACCAAAGAGCATGAGGCTGCCAAGCTGCCCAGCCATTTGACCAGTGGCAAGCACGATTGCCCGGCGCTGCCCAAGGTGGAGAGGGTCAGGCGCGCCAGGCGCAGGCTGTTTTCACTGCGCTCGGTGTAGCGGCCCAACCAGAACAGGTTTTCGGCCGCTCGGCTGGTGACTACACGGCGGTATTGCGCAACGGTGGCCGGGGTAATGCGTTTGTTGAGCAGGGTGGTGCGATCGACCGTGTGGCCGCGCTCGGCATCGACACGCACCCAAACGTCGGCACTGCTGCCCCCGCGTTGCAGGCTCAATACGCTGTCTTGTGTGCTAACGATGCGCCCCAGCCCGCCGGGTAACACGCGCCACGATTGCTGGCCGTCGGTCAGGGCAAACACACGCAGCATGACTTCGCGCGGCACAATGCGTGGAGGCTGGGATTGGGCATCCCAAGTGGGCATTTGCGACAGGGGGATTTCTTGTTGCAGCGTAAATTCTTCGCCCGACTGGTGCAAACGCTCTAGCCAAGCGGCGCGCTCGTGGGCGTCTAATGTGCTGCATTGCAGCCCCGCAAACTGCCCATGCAACGCAGAGCCGGTGTAAGTGGGCTTGATGGCACATTGGGCCAGATGGGCGGTGGCCGATTGCAGTGCTGCATGTTCGCCACACCACCAGGTGGGCCACGATGGCAGTTGTAATTCCTCATTGAGCAGGCGGCGCGAGAGTTTGGGCATGAATCCCAGCATGCCCACAGATTCCAGAAAGGCCGATCCGGGCATGTTGGCCATGAGCAGGTTGCCGCTGCGCAGGGTTTGCAGCAAACCGGGCACGCCCAGCGATGAGTCGGCGCGCAACTCCAGCGGATCGCACCAAGCATCGTCCACCCGCTTGATGAGCACATGCACTGGCTCAAGGCCGCGCAATGTGCGCAAGAACAAGCGGTTGTCGCGCACGGTCAGGTCGTTGCCTTGCACCAGCGTGATGCCCAAATAGCGCGTCAGGTAGGCTTGTTCAAAATAGGTTTCGTTGTAGGGGCCGGGGGTGAGCAGGGCGATGTGGGCATCGGCCCCGGCGGGTGACATGCTGCGCAAACCGTCAATCAGCGCCCGGTAGCTCGAGGCCAGACGTTGTACCTGCAAAGAGTCAAACGCCTGCGGAAACAGCCGCGAGATAGACAGGCGGTTCTCCAGCGCATAACCCAGCCCCGAGGGGGCTTGGGTGCGTTGCGCAGCCACGGCCCAGCGGCCATCGGGGCCACGGGCCAAGTCAAACGCACACACTTGCAGGCGGTTGCCGCCCACTGGGGCCAGACCGTGCAGTGTGCGCAGGTAGCCCGGATGGCCTTGCACCAGAGCCGCTGGCAACAAACCATCGCGCAGCAATTCTTGGGGGCCATAGACGTCTTGCAGGGTGTGTTCCAGCAGGCGCACCCGCTGCAATACACCCGCCTCGATATGGCGCCACTCGTCGGCTTGCACGATCAGTGGGAACAAATCCAGCGACCAAGGCCGTTGTGGGTTGCTGCTGTCGGCATAGACGTTGTAGCTGACACCGTTGTCGCGGATTTGCTGCTCCAAACTGGTCTGGCGGCGGTTCAGATCGGCCAGGTTCTGTGTGCCCGGATGGGAGAAGAACTGCCGCCAGGCTGGCGCCATAGTGGTGTCTGTGCTGTCGTCATGGGGCAGGCCAGTGCCACCACGCAGTTCGTCGTAATGCCCCGGCAGGGCCGGGGCTGCCATGGACAGTGCCAGATCGGCGGTGGAGGCTTCAGGGGCTGCCGCCACCGGGGACAGGGGAGAGAGAATCGTCACGTCAAAAGTTTTCAGGTACAGGGCGCGGCCTCACGCGGGGTTAGCGCGTGCGGCGCAAATCCAGTGTGAACGGGAATTCGCGGCTGCCGGGCAGTTCGATGGTGGCGGGCGGCACTTGCATTGCGCCAGGGGTATGCCCCATGCGGAAGAAGCGTGCCAAGCGTCGACTTTCGGCCTCATAGGCGTTGACCGGAAAAACGTCGTAGCTGCGACCGCCAGGATGGGCGACATGGTACTGGCATCCGCCGACCGAGCGTTTCATCCAGGTGTCTAGGATATCGAAGGTCAGTGGGGCGTGCGTATCGATGCTGGGGTGCAGGCTCGACGGTGGGTTCCAGGCCTTGTAACGTACCCCGGCCACATATTCGCCAGCGACACCTGTGGATTGCAAGGGCAGCGGCTGGCCGTTGCAGGTGATGACGTAGCGGCTTTGGTTCAGCCCACTGACACGCACTTCTATGCGTTCTAAAGAGGAGTCGACATAGCGCACGGTGCCCCCGGCAGAGCCTTCCTCTCCCATGACGTGCCACGGCTCTAGCGCGGTGCGCAGGGTCAGCTCGATGCCCATGCTGTGCACCTGCCCCACCCGTGGGAAGCGGAACTCAAAGTGGGGTGCAAACCACGCATCGTCAAAAGCAAAACCGGCTTGGCGCATGTCGGCCAGCACATCAGAGAAGTCCATCTGCACAAAGGTGGGCAGCAGGCAGCGGTCATGCAGTTCGGTGCCCCAGCGGGTGGCGGGGGCCAGATAGGGCTGATCCCAGAAGCGGGCTACCAGTGCGCGCAGCAGCAATTGCTGCACGATGCTCATGCGGGCGTGCGGCGGCATCTCAAAGGCGCGCAATTCCAACAGGCCCAAACGGCCCGTGCTGCTGTCGGGTGAATAGAGCTTGTCGATGCAGAACTCGCTGCGGTGGGTGTTGCCAGTGACATCGATCAGGATGTTGCGCAGTGTGCGATCGACCAACCACGGTGGCATGTCTTGACCAAACTTTTGCCGATTGGCATGGATTTCTTGCAGTGCAATTTCCAATTCATACAACTGGTCGTTGCGCGCCTCATCTACGCGTGGGGCTTGGCTGGTGGGGCCAATGAACATGCCGCTGAACAGGTAGCTCAGGCTGGGGTGGTTGTGCCAATACAAGATCAGGCTGGCCAGCAGTTCAGGGCGCCGCAAAAAGGGGCTATCTGCCGGGGTGGCCCCGCCGAGCACAAAGTGGTTGCCACCGCCGGTGCCAGTGTGGCGGCCATCGGTCATAAACTTTTCGGCGCACAGGCGCGACTCGTGGGCTGCTTGGTAGAGGAACTCGGTGTGTTGCACCAGCTCCCCCCAGTGGTGGGCTGGGTGGATGTTGACTTCAATCACGCCGGGGTCAGGGGTGACTTGCAGCAGCTTTAGGCGCGGGTCACGCGGTGGTGGATAGCCTTCCAGCACGATTTGTACGCCCAGCTCTTCTGCCGTGGCCTCAATGGCGGCCAAGAGGCGCAGGTAATCCTCGAGCCGTTGCAGTGGTGGCATAAATACATACAGCCCCCCCCCGTCATGGGCAAAGTTGCAGCCATGTTCACGTTCGGCCTTGGGGCCATTGGCGCGCATGGGGTCGCGTGCTTCGACGCAGATGGCAGTGCGTGTAGTCCAGTGGGCCGATTCAAAACGCTGGGGCACATGGCTGGGCATGACCGTTGCGTGCGAGGGGGACTGGTTTCGGCCATCGTGCAGCAGCGGGGCATGGCTGTCGGTGTGGCCTTGGCCTTGCACGGCTACGCTGCCCCCTTCGGCAAAACCGCCCCCTACGCTGTGCGGTGCGTATTGGGCGCGCAGCTGGGTGGCTGGTGGCAAGCTGCTGCGGGGGGCAAAGGGGTCTTGTTCGATCAGATAGGGGTAGTCTGCTTGGCTGACCCAAGGCAGGGTGTCCAGTGGCAGGCGGTAGCCCATGGGGGAGTCGCCCGGAATGAGATACATGCGCCCATCACGGAAAAACCACGGGCCGCTGCTCCAGAGGGTGTGGTGGTCATCGGCACCGGGGTTGGCTTGCAGTGGCAGCACATAGCCAATCACGCTGTCGAGCTTTTGATCGAACACCCGGCGCAGGCGCATACGCTCCATCTCATCATCGAGTCGGGAGTCAAACGGATCGACATTGATGGGCAGACGGCGCTCGCGCCAGAGGTAATACCAAGTGTCCTCATAGCCGGGGGTGATGTGCTGGCCGTCCAGGCCTAGTTTGCCCGCCAGTGTTTGTGTAAAGCGGCTGGCATCTTCGCTGGTGTAGTGTTGCGTTTGGCGCTCGTCGGCAAACAGGGCTGGGTTGTGCCAGACGGGTTCGCCGTCTGCCCGCCAGTAGATGGACAGCGCCCAGCGCGGCAGTTGTTCACCGGGGTACCACTTGCCTTGACCGAAGTGCAAAAAGCCGCCCTGCCCGTATTCGGTGCGCAGCTTATGCACCAACTCGGTGGCATAGCCGCGTTTGGTGGGGCCGAGGGCATCGGTGTTCCATTCTGGTGCATCACGGTCGTGGACGGACACAAAAGTGGGCTCACCGCCCATCGTCAGGCGCACATCCCCGGCGTCTAGCACCTGATCGACCAGATCGCCCAGCGCCAGCACCTCGCTCCACTGCTCTTCGCTATAGGGCTTGGTGACGCGCGGCGACTCATAAATGCGCGTCAGTTCCATCGTGTGCTGGAACTTTACTTCGCACTCGTCCAGACCGCCCTCAATCGGTGCAGCGCCCGAAGGGCGTGGCGTGCAGGCCAGCGGAATATGGCCTTCACCGGCCAGCAGACCCGAAGTGGGGTCAAGGCCAATCCAGCCTGCACCGGGCAAATAGACTTCGCACCAAGCGTGCAGGTCGGTAAAGTCCACTTCAGTGCCGCTGGGGCCATCGAGCGATTTGACATCGGGCTTGAGCTGAATCAGGTAGCCCGAGGCAAAGCGGGCCGCCAGCCCCAAGTGGCGCAGCAACTGCACCATCAGCCAGGCGCTATCGCGGCAGGAGCCAGAGCGTTTGGTGAGGGTCTCTTCGGGGGGTTGCACACCGGGCTCTAGCCGAATCAGATAACCAATGTCGCGTTGCAGGCGGGTGTTCAGATCCACCAAAAAATCTATCGTGCGCCGGGGGCTGCGGTCTATTTGGGCCAAATAAGCGGCCAGCAATGGTGTGATGGGGTCGGTGGCTAGATAGGGGGCCAGCTCCTCGGTGGTAGCGGCGTTGTAACCAAACGGAAACTGCTCGGCCTCTGGCTCCAAAAAGAAGTCAAACGGGTTGTAGACCGCCATCTCCACCACCAAATCCACCGTCACTTTGAACTCGGTGGTTTTCTCTGGAAAAACAAACCGTGCTTGGTAGTTGGCAAAGGGGTCTTGCTGCCAGTTGATGAAGTGCTGCGCTGGCTCTACGCGCAGCGAGTACGACACCACCTTGCTGCGGCAGTGCGGTGCAGGCCGCAGGCGAATCAACTGTGGCCCCAAATTGATGGGACGGTCGTATTGGTAGTGGGTAACGTGGTGTAGGGCAGCGTGTATCGACATAAGAGCAAAAGGGGATAGGGTTTTTGCAGGCACGCCCCAAGGCGCGTTGTAACAGCCCCTCAAGCAAAAGCTGCGCCAACACAACGTGTGGGAAGCTGGCCCACTCCTTGCTTAAAGCCTCGGCAGGAGAAAACACCATGCTGAAATTCGACGAGATGTACGCCACGCTGCCCCCTTTGCCACACGGGGGCGGGCAGGTGCAACAACAGGGTTTGCGGTGTGGCACCGATGTGCGCTCCGGTTACGCTGCCTATGCCCAATGGCTAGAGCGGCAGACGGAGGCGGCCATGCGTGCGCGCCGTGAAGAGGCGGAAATGATCTTCCGCCGCGTGGGCATCACCTTTGCGGTGTATGGTGCCAAGGATGAAGATGGCGCCGGCACCGAGCGCCTGATTCCGTTTGACCTCATTCCGCGCATCATTCCGGCGCAAGAGTGGAGCCAGATGCAAAAAGGGCTGGTGCAGCGGGTCACGGCACTGAACCGCTTTATTCACGACGTCTACCACGACCAAGAAATCCTCAAGGCGGGCGTGATTCCGCGTGAGCAGGTGGTCAACAATGCCCAGTTTCGCCCCGAGATGATGGGGGTCAACGTTCCCAACAATGTCTATTCGCACATCAGCGGTGTCGATATTGTGCGCGCCCCCGACAGCGCCGGTAACGGCCAATACTACGTGCTCGAAGACAACCTGCGCGTGCCCAGCGGCGTGAGCTACATGCTCGAAAACCGCAAGATGATGATGCGCTTGTTCCCAGAGCTGTTCAGCCAAAACCGCATCGCCCCAGTGGCGCACTACCCCGATCTGCTGCTGGAGACCTTGCGCGCCAGCGCCCCCACGGGCGCTTCCGACCCCAACGTGGTGGTGCTCACCCCCGGCATGTACAACAGCGCCTATTTTGAACATGCCTTCTTGGCACAGCAAATGGGCGTGGAGTTGGTGCAGGGCCAAGACCTGTTTGTGCGCGATGGCTTTGTCTATAAGCGCACCACGCAAGGGCCAGAGCGTGTGGATGTGATTTACCGCCGTGTGGACGATGACTTCCTTGACCCGGCGGTCTTCCGTGCCGATTCGGCCTTGGGTTGTGCGGGCCTGATGGACGCCTACCGGGCGGGCCACGTCAGCATTTGCAATGCGGTGGGCACCGGGGTGGCCGACGATAAATCCATCTACCCCTATGTGCCCAAGATGATTGAGTTCTATCTGGGTGAGAAGCCCATCCTCAACAACGTGCCCACTTGGATGTGCCGCAAGCCCGAAGACCTGCAATATGTGCTGGCTAACCTGAAAGATTTGGTGGTGAAAGAAGTGCATGGCGCGGGCGGCTACGGCATGTTGATTGGCCCCACCGCCACGCAGGCCGAGATTGCCGAATTTGCCCAGGTGCTGCGTGCCAACCCGGCGGGCTATATCGCCCAACCCACGCTCAGTCTGTCGAGCTGCCCCACTTTTGTCGAGCAAGGCATTGCGCCGCGCCACATTGACCTGCGCCCCTTTGTCCTCAGTGGCAAAACGGTGCAGATGGTGCCCGGTGGCTTGACGCGGGTGGCCCTCAAAGAAGGCTCCTTGGTGGTCAACTCCTCCCAAGGGGGCGGCACCAAAGACACCTGGATCATGGAAGTTTGAGAGGAGTATGGATGTTGTGCCGAACCGCTGACCACCTTTTCTGGATGTCCCGCTACATGGAGCGGGCCGAGAATACCGCCCGCATGCTCAATGTGGGCTACGAAACTGCGCTGCTGCCGCAATCGGCTGCTGTAGCGCAAACCAACTGGCAGGGGCTGCTGTCCATCAGTGAGCTGATCCCGGCTTATCAGGCTAAACATGGCGAGATCACTGCCCGCAATGTGTTGCAGTTCATGGTGGCGGACGAGAGCAATCCGGCCTCTATCTTGTCTTGTTTGCGTGCTGCGCGCGAAAATGCCCGTGCTGTGCGTGGCTCCCTGACCACCGAAGCCTGGGAAATGCAAAACCAGACTTGGCTAGAAGTGAACCGGCTGCTGCGCAGCGGCCAGTTGGAAGCCGATCCGGGGCAGTTCTTTGAGTGGGTGCGCTTTCGCTCCCATCTCTCGCGGGGGGTGACTTTGGGCACCATGCTGGCCGATGAGGCGCTGCATTTTCTGCGTTTGGGCACCTTTTTGGAGCGGGCCGACAACACGGCACGCCTGCTGGACGCCAAGTTTCATGCCTTGGACAGTGAGTTCCACGGCACCGACAATGGCCGCGACCAAGAGTACGACTTCTACCACTGGAGCGCCGTGCTCGGGAGCTTCTCGGCCTTTGAGATCTATCGCAAGGTGTACCGCGATGGCATTCGCCCCGAGCGTGTGGCCGAGTTGTTGATCTTGAACCCGTCGATGCCGCGCTCCTTGTTGGCCTGTATGTTGGAAGTACGGCAAAACCTCGACCGGGTGGCCAACGGCCAGTCACAGGAAACCCAGCGTTTGGTGGGCCGCCTGCTGGCCGATTTGCAGTATGGCCGTATCGACGAAATTTTGGCCACCGGCTTGCACGCTTACCTGACGCAGATTTTGCTGCGTATCAACGACATTGGCGTGGGTATTGGGCGCGACTTTCTGGCTGCCGACTAAGGCTGCGTGGGGGCGCGGTGCCGTGCAGGCCACAGGGTTTGCATGGCAGGGGCTGCCAACAGTCCCAGTGCATCGGCCAGCCAGTCGGCCCATTCGCCGTAGCGCCAGCCGGTGGCTGCTTGGGCCAGTTCAATGGCGCCGCCCACGGTCAGCAGGGCCAGCCATAGCGGGATGCGCTGGCTTGGGTAGGCCGCCTGCCCCAGCAGGCCCAGCGCCAAAAAGCCCAAGGCGTGCTGTGCCTTGTCCCACAGGCTAAAAGCCTGTGGTGGCAAATAACTGGTGGGCAGCAAAGACAACACCACCACGGCCAGCAGCAGGCTCCAAAAGCCCCAACGCAGTAGCCGCTGGCGCTGTGTGGGGAGGATGGCTTTCTGTGTCATGCGGCCCTTGCGCCCGCAGCGGGGGGATGTGACTCGCGCAGGCGCACCAGTGTGTGCAGCAGTTGGTTGACCGGGGTAGCAATGCCTAGCCGTTGCCCTTCGCGAACGATAAAGCCATTGAGGTGGTCGATCTCGCTGCGCTTGCCACGGGCCAAGTCTTGGGCTGTGGAAGATTTTTGTTGTGGCATGGTGGCCGCCAGTTGCAGCACCTTGTCGAGGGTGTCTGGTGGCAAGACGATACCGTTGGCATGGGCCACGGCCAGGCATTCTTGCACGGTGTTGCGCACCACTTGCTCCACCCCGTGGCTTGCCAGCAAGGGGCCGTAGCTCAGATCGGCAATGGCTGACAGGGGGTTGTAAACGCAGTTAAGTACCAGTTTGGCCCATAGGGCGTGGGTGACGTTGTTCGATTCTTGAACCGGTACTCCGGCATGGGTCAGTGCGGCCAGCAGTGGCGCATGGCCGGGGTGTGGCCCTACCACCAGCTCACCCCGACCCAGGTGGCACACATGGCCCGGTGCCGCCATCGCAGCGGCTACATAGACCACGGCTGGGGCCACAGGCCGCCCCAGCACCTGTGTGAGCCGTTGGGCATTGTCTACGCCGTTTTGCAGGCTCCAGACCACGGCACCAGAGGCCAGATGGGGCGCCATGTCTTGCCCGGCGCTGGTGGTATCGGTGGACTTGGTGCAAAACAGCACAAACTGTGCCCCCTGCACTGCGCGGGCCTCGGTGGCTGCACGCACGGGCACACGCCCCGTAAAAGAGGCACTTTCTAGCCACAATCCCTGGTGTTGCTCGATGGCCTGCACATGGGCAGGCCGCGCAATCAAGGTGACGGCATGGCCTGCTCGGGCCAGCAGGCCACCGTAGTAGCTGCCTACAGCCCCAGCACCCATGACGGCAATCTGCAAGGCGGCCATGCTCAGTACACCAGCCGGTCGGGTTGCAGCTCTTGCAGGATGGTGGTGGCAATCTCTTCAATGGATTTGGTGGTGGTCGAGAGCCAGCGGATGCCCGAGCGGCGCATCATGGCTTCAGCCTCGGCCACTTCATGGCGGCAATTTTGCAAGCTGGCATAGCGCGAGTCGGGGCGGCGCTCGCTGCGGATTTCGGACAGCCGTTCGGGGCCGATTGACAGTCCAAAAATCTTTTTGCGGTGCGGCACCAGTGCTGGTGGCAATTGACGGCGCTCAAAATCTTCGGGAATCAGCGGGTAGTTGGCCGCCTTGAGGCCGTGCTGCATCGCCAAATACAGGCTGGTGGGTGTTTTGCCGCTGCGGCTGACGCCAACCAAAATCACATCGGCCCCGGCCAAGTCGCGGTTGCTCTGACCATCATCGTGGGCCAGACTGAAGTTGATGGCCTCAATGCGGCTGTGGTACTCCTTGCTTTTGCTGATGTCAGAAAAGCGCCCCACGCGGTGGTGCGACTTGATGCCCAGTTCCTCTTCAAGTGGATGGACAAAGGTGCCAAACATGTCTAACAGCATGCCTTTGCAACCTTCTTGCAGGATTTTGAGCACCTCCATGTTGACCAGTGTGGTGAAGACGATGCACTTGCGTCCTTCGAGCTCTGCCGTGTGGTTGATTTGGCGCACGGCCTGATGGGCCTTGTCTACGGTATCGACAAAGGGCAGGCGCACACGGCGTGGCACCATTTCAAATTGCGCCAGGATGGCATTGCCAAAGGTTTCGGCGGTGATGCCGGTGCCATCGGAGACAAAAAATACGGTGCGTGTGTGCATGACGATTTTCCAGGGGAGGAGCCTACAATCGCGGGATTATCTAAATTCTGCGCCCAGCATGGGCAGCGGCCCATAAGAACAACGATAAAGCTGCTTTCCTGCTGGGGGTGTTGCCTCGTCCGCCGCATTGCACGGGCGTGGGCCTTTGAGCCGGTTTTAACTTCTGGAGCACTCCTATGTCTGCACTTTTCAGCCCAACCGCCTTGGTGGTACCGTTTGAAAACCTGAGAATGACCGATGTCGAATCGGTCGGCGGCAAAAACGCCAGTTTGGGCGAGATGATTTCGCAATTGCCCGAGGGCGTGCGCGTGCCTACCGGCTTTGCCACCACGGCCCATGCCTTTCGCGAATTTTTGGCCTTTGAGGGGCTGGCCGACAAAATCAGCGCCAAACTGGCTGCGTTGGACGTGGAAGACGTGCGCGCCTTGGCTGCCGCAGGTGCTGAAATCCGGGGCTGGGTGGAGAACCACCCCTTCCCGGCCGATTTAGAGGCGGCTGTGCGTGCAGAGTTTGCCCAACTCTCGGCTGGCAACCCACAAGCCAGCTTTGCGGTGCGCTCCTCGGCCACTGCCGAAGACCTGCCCGATGCCTCGTTTGCCGGTCAGCAAGAAACCTTCCTCAATGTGGTTGGCATCGAAGACGTGCTGCACAAAATGAAGGAAGTGTTTGCCTCGCTCTACAACGACCGTGCCATCTCCTACCGCGTCCACAAGGGTTTTGCCCATGATGTGGTGGCTTTGTCTGCTGGTGTGCAACGCATGGTGCGCTCGGATTTGGGCGCTGCCGGTGTGATGTTCACCATCGACACCGAATCGGGCTTTGAAGAGGTGGTGTTTATTACCTCCAGCTATGGTTTGGGCGAAACCGTGGTGCAAGGTGCGGTGAACCCTGACGAGTTTTATGTGCACAAGCCCATGCTCAAGGCCGGCAACAAGGCCGTGATTCGCCGCAACTTGGGCAGCAAGTTGATTCAAATGGTGTTCTCTAGCCCCGAAGAAAAGGCCGCCAGCGGCAAGCTGGTCAAGACCACCGATGTAGCGCCCGAACTGCGTAACCGCTACTCGCTCACCGATGCCGATGTAGAGCAATTGGCCCACTATGCGCTGGTGATTGAGCAGCACTATGGCCGCCCTATGGACATTGAATGGGGCAAAGACGGCACCGACGGCCAGCTCTACATCCTGCAAGCCCGCCCCGAAACCGTGAAAAGCCAAGCCAAGGGCCAAGCCGAGCAACGCTACAAGCTCAAGGGCACCGGCACGGTGCTGGCCGAAGGCCGCGCCATTGGGCAAAAAATTGGCACTGGCCCAGTGCGCTTGGTGCATAACATCTCTGAGATGGACAAGGTGCAGCCCGGCGATGTGCTGGTGACTGACATGACCGACCCTAACTGGGAACCGGTGATGAAGCGCGCCAGCGCCATCGTCACCAACCGGGGTGGCCGCACCTGCCACGCCGCCATCATCGCGCGTGAATTGGGTATTCCGGCCGTGGTGGGTTGTGGCAATGCCACCGACAAGTTGTTGGATGGCACGCTGGTCACTGTCTCTTGTGCCGAAGGCGACACAGGCCGTATTTATGACGGTTTGCTAGAGACCGAAGTGACCGAAGTGCAGCGCGGCGCGATGCCCCCCATCAAGACCAAAATCATGATGAACGTGGGCAACCCGCAGTTGGCGTTTGACTTTGCCCAGTTGCCCAACGAAGGCGTGGGCTTGGCCCGCCTCGAGTTCATTATCAACAACAACATTGGCGTACACCCCAAGGCCATCTTGGACTACCCCGCTGTAGATGCCGACCTGAAAAAGGCGGTCGAGTCGGTGGCGCGGGGCCATGCCTCGCCGCGTGCCTTCTATGTGGACAAGGTGGCCGAAGGCGTGGCGACCATTGCCGCCGCTTTCTGGCCCAAGCCCGTCATCGTGCGCCTGTCGGACTTCAAGAGCAACGAATATCGCAAGCTCATTGGTGGCAGCCGTTACGAGCCAGAAGAAGAAAACCCAATGCTGGGCTTCCGCGGTGCAGCCCGTTATGTGAGCCAAGAGTTTGGCGAAGCTTTTGCGATGGAGTGCGAAGCCCTCAAGCGGGTGCGCAACGACATGGGCCTGACCAATGTGCAGATCATGGTGCCTTTTGTGCGCACATTGGGCCAGGCCGAGCGCGTGACGCAACTGTTGGCACAACATGGTCTGCAGCGCGGTGAGAACGGCTTGAAGCTGATCATGATGTGCGAGATCCCAAGCAATGCCATCTTGGCAGATCGCTTCTTGGCATATTTTGATGGCTTCTCGATTGGCTCTAACGATCTGACCCAGCTCACCTTGGGCTTGGATCGGGACTCGGGTCTGGAATTGCTGGCTGCCGACTTTGATGAGCGCGATCCTGCAGTGCAGGCCTTGATTCACCAAGCCATCACGGCTTGTTTGGCACAGGGCAAGTACATTGGTATTTGCGGCCAAGGCCCCAGCGACCACCCTGACTTTGCTCAGTGGCTGGCCGATGAGGGCATTTCCTCGATCTCGCTCAATCCAGACAGCGTGATCGCGACTTGGCAACAACTGGCAGGTTGAACCTGCGCGCGTGGTGACCCGCATCCACGCCACCCCAGAAGCCAGTGGCACGCCTGTGGCGTTGCCACCGGTGATACTGCCCAAACCCGACCCACGCCGCCTGCGATTGCAGGCGGTGTTGCTGCTGCTGTGGGGGCTGGCAGCCTTTGGGGTTATGTTTTTTGCACGCGATCTGCAATCTTTACAGGTGTATGGCTGGCCTTTGGGTTATTGGCTGGCTTCGCAGGGGGTGGTGTTGGTGTTTTTGGCCATCGTGTTGGTCTATGCCTTGGTCATGGCCTATATTGACCGCCACCCCTTGCCTGACGCACCCACCACGGCCGTTGTGGCTGCTGCGGCCGCCCGGCCTGCCCGGCATGGCTGAGCCGGGCGCTGGCACAGACCGCGCCTATCTGCGCCGTCTGCACCGCAATCTGGCCTTGTATGCGCTGGGGGTGCTGGGTTTTGTGGGCCTGATGGCTTGGGCCGAACACCGTGGCCTGTCGCGCCAGTGGATTGGCCCGATTTTTCTTTTTCTGACGGTGATGGTCTATGCGGCCATTGGTGTGTATGGGCGTACCGCAGACCCCGAAGAATATTATGTGGCTGGGCGGCGTATTCCGCCGTTTTATAACGGCATGGCTACGGCTGCCGACTGGATGAGTGCGGCCTCGTTTATCAGTTTGTCGGGGGCGCTGTATTTGCAGGGCTTTTCTGGCACGCCGGGGCAGGCAGGGGGGCTGGCCTATTTGCTGGGCTGGACGGGGGGGGTTTGTTTGGTGGCACTGTTGATTGCCCCCCATTTGCGGGCCATGCAGTTGTATACGGTGCCAGAGTTCTTTCAGGTGCGTTTTGGGGGCCACTGGCCGCGTGTGATTGCGGCCTTGGCGGCGGTGGTGTGCTCGTTTACCTACCTAGTGGCCCAAATTTATGGGGTGGGGCTGATTGCCTCGCGCCTGACGGGGGTGCAGTTTGAAATTGGCATCATGCTGGGCCTGGGGGGCATGTTGCTGTGCTCTTTTCTGGGCGGCATGCGTGCCATCACCTGGACGCAGGTGGCGCAGTATGTGGTGATTTTGTTGGCGTTTCTGATTCCGGTTTCTTGGTTGGCTTATAAGCAGTTGGGCAATCCAATCGCCCCATTGGTTTATGGGCAGCAGCTGGGCAAGATTGCCGAGTTGGAGAAGCAGTTGTTGGCATCGCCAGCAGAGCAAGAGGTGATTGCTGCTTATCTGCGCCGGGCCTTAGAGTTGCAGGTGCGCTTGGAAGATGTAGAAGGGGCGCTGGAGCAGCAACGTTTGGCGATGCAGGAGCGCGTGCATCGGTTGCGGGCGCAGAATGAGGATGTGGGTTTGATTGTGGCCGCCAGCCGTGAGTTGGCCGCTTTGCCACGCGATGCTGCCACCGCCCGCGAGCGTTGGCGCCAAGAAATGCGCGACAACTATGCCCGCGCCCAGCCCTTGGGGGGGCTGCCACGCCATAGCCAAGCCTATGCCGGAGATCCAGAGGGCTCGGCACAGGAACAGGCCGAATACCAAGACACGCGCCGCAATTTCTTGGCGCTCATGTTTTGCCTGATGGTGGGTACAGCAGGGCTGCCGCATTTGCTCACGCGCTATTACACCGCACCGTCGGTGGCGGGGGCACGGGCATCGGTAGCGTGGTCGCTGTTTTTTATTGCCATCCTCTACCTCAGTGCGCCTGCGGTGGCAGTGCTGGTGAAGTTTGAGGTGATGCACAATTTGGTGGGCAGTCCGTTTGATGCCTTGCCACACTGGATGGCCCAGTGGGCGCGGGTAGACGCCTCGTTGTTGTCGATTGAAGATGTGAATGGTGATGGGGTGGTGCAGTTTGGCGAGATCCGCTTGGGTGCCGATCTCATCATGCTGGCCACGCCCGAGTTGGGCGGGCTGCCCTATGTGGTGTCGGGGCTGGTGGCGGCTGGGGGGCTGGCAGCGGCGCTGTCTACCGCCGATGGCTTGTTGTTGACTATCAGCAACGCACTGGTGCGTGATTTGTATGTGGCCGACCCCGATCAGGCGGCCTCGCCTGAGCAGCGGGTGATTTTGACCAAGTTTATTTTGTTGGCGGTGGCTCTGGCTGCGGCTTTTGTGGCGGCGCTCAAGCCATCCGACATTTTGCCGTTGGTCACGGCCTCTTTCTCGTTGGCCGCATCGGCGTTTGTGCCGGTGATGGTGCTGGGCATTTTTTGGCGCGGCACCACCCGCCAAGGGGCTGTGGCGGGCATGATGGCCGGTTTGGGTGTAGCCGCCTACTATATGTTGAGCAATGTGGCTGCTGTGCGGGCCGCATTGCCTAACCTGTTATTGGGCGATGGCCTGTGGTGGGGCATTTTGCCCATTTCTGCTGGGGTGTTTGGGGTGCCTGCGGGGTTGCTCATGACCGTGCTGGTGAGTCGGTGGACACACGCGGCCCGGCCCGGCCCCACAATCAGCGGCCCACCTTGAGCAGTTCCACATCAAACTTCAGCGTGGCATTGGGTGGAATGACACCCCCTGCACCACGGGCACCATAGCCCAAGGCGGCGGGGATGATCAGGGTGCGTTGACCACCCACCTTCATGCCTTGCACGCCTTCGTCCCAGCCTTTAATGACCATGCCAGCACCCAGACCAAATACAAAGGGGTCGTTGCGGTCGCGGCTGGAGTCAAATTTGGCGCCTTGCTGGCCGTCTTGGTAGAGCCAGCCGGTGTAGTGCACAGTGACGGATTGGCCGCGTGTGGCTTCGGTGCCTTCGCCAACGACGGTGTCTTCGTATTGCAGGCCCGATGCAGTGGTATTGAATGCCATGAATATCCTTGTGATGCGAGAGAAAACAAGCGCCCGATGCGCTTGGTGGACGAGGGCGCAAGGCCCATGCGTTGCACAATGTAGCCGAAACCGGCGGCATTTATCGCTTGGCGCGGGCGCTGGCCCAGCGGTTGGCAAAGGCTTGCACATCGCTCAGGCGTTTGAGCAAATCAGTGCCTAACGGTGTGACGGTGTAACCATCGCTGCCGTGGTTTAGAAAACCGGCCTCACGCAGCTCTTTGATGCGGGTGTTTAAGGTGTTGGGGGTAATGCCGCCCACACTGTCTTGCAGCAAACGAAAAGTTTGGGGATGCCCATCGCGCAAGGCCCACAGCACACGCAGGGCATAACGGCGTTCAATACGTTCGAACAGCTGGTAGGTGGCAGTGTTTTCTTTTGAGCTCATCGGGCGTCTCCTTGCGCAATAGAGATGGGACAGCGGTGCGGCGGACTATAGCGTTGAATTTATTTTGCTACAAGTTTAATAGCTCCATAGTCTGATGTACCATGTTCTAAGGCTGTATCAGGCCCAAAATAATGTGGCATAGCTATGCTGCCAAAAGGGCATGGCTGGTGTAGCCCAAAGTACCATAGTCTGGTCAAAAGACATCAGCATCGGGTAAGCTCATTCTGCTAATCGCTCAGAAACCTTTTGTGTATGACCCAAACCCTCTCTACCGCCGAACAAGCCTTGCGCGAAGCCGCACTCGAATACCATCGCAATCCTAGCCGGGGCAAAATCTCTGTCACCCCGACCAAACCGCTGTCCAACCAGCGCGACTTGTCTTTGGCCTACTCCCCCGGCGTGGCCTACCCTTGTTTGGATATTGAGGCCGAGCCCAACCTGGCACACGAATACACCTCGCGCGGCAATTTGGTGGGTGTGGTCACCAACGGCACGGCGGTGCTGGGTTTGGGCAACATCGGCCCGCTGGCTAGCAAGCCCGTGATGGAGGGCAAGGGCTGCCTGTTCAAAAAGTTTGGCGGCGTGGATGTGTTTGACATCGAACTGGCCGAAAACGACCCCGACAAGCTGATCGATATCATTGCGGCGCTGGAGCCAACCCTGGGCGGTATCAACCTCGAAGACATCAAAGCCCCCGAATGCTTCTACATCGAGCGCGAACTCTCCAAGCGCATGAACATTCCGGTGTTCCACGATGACCAGCACGGCACCGCCATCATCTCCTCGGCTGCGTTGCTCAACGGCCTGGAGCTGGTGGGCAAAGACATCAGCCAAGTGCGTTTGGCCGTCTCTGGGGCCGGTGCTGCTGCCATTGCCTGTTTGGGCGTTATGGTGGGGTTGGGCGTGAGGGTAGAAAACATCCTCGTCTGCGACTCCAAGGGCGTGATCCACACCGAGCGCGATGATGCCAAAGCGGGCAAGCTGGATGTGTCCAAACAAACCTACTGCCGCACCACCAGTGCCCGCACGCTGGCCGATGCAGTCAGTGGTGCCGACGTATTTTTGGGCTGCTCTGCCCCTGGCGTGCTCACCGTGGAAATGGTCAAAACGATGGCCGACAAGCCCATCATTTTGGCGCTGGCCAACCCCGAGCCAGAAATCCGCCCCGAGCTGGCCAAGGCCGCACGCCCCGACTGCATCATTGCCACGGGCCGTTCCGACTATCCTAACCAAGTCAACAACGTCCTGTGCTTTCCCTACATCTTCCGGGGTGCCTTAGACTGCGGTGCCACCAAAATCACCGATGCCATGAAGCTGGCCTGCGTGCGCCAGATTGCCGATTTGGCCAAGGCCGAAGCCAGCGACGAAGTGGCCGCCGCTTACGCTGGTAAAGACCTGACGTTTGGCCCCGACTACCTCATCCCCACCCCCTTCGATGCCCGCCTGATTTTGCGCATTGCCCCTGCTGTAGCGCAGGCTGCTGCCGAGTCTGGGGTGGCCACCCGCCCGATTGCCGACATCGAAGCCTACCGCGAAAGCCTCAACCGCTTTGTCTACCAAACGGGCATGTTCATGCGCCCGGTGTTTCACGCCGCCAAGCTGGCCCACAGCCGCGTAGCCTACGCCGAAGGCGAGGACGAGCGCGTGCTGCGTGCGGCCCAAGTGGCCGTTGATGATGGTCTGGCACGCCCCATCCTGATTGGGCGTCCCGCAGTGATTGCCGCTCGCATCGACAAAGCAGGCCTGCGCATCCAGCCCGGCAAAGATGTAGAAATCTGCGACCCCGAAGACGATCCGCGCTTTCGCCGCTATTGGGAAACCTATGCCCGCTTGATGGGCCGCCGTGGCGTGACCCCCGAGGCCGCCAAAGTGATTGTGCGCCGCTCCAACACCCTGATCGCTTCGCTCATGGTGCATTTGGGCGATGCCGATGCCATGCTGTGCGGGTTGGTGGGCAAGTTTGACAGCCACCTCGACCACATCCGTGATGTGATTGGGCTGGCCCCCGCTACCCCCACATTGGCCACCGTCAATGCACTCATGCTAGAGCAGCACACACTGTTCATTGCCGACACCTACATCAACGAAGACCCCAGTGCCGAAGAGTTGGCCGACATCGCCTTGATGGCCGCTGAAGAAGTGCAACGCTTTGGCTTGCCGCCCAAGGTCGCCTTTTTGTCGCACTCCAACTACGGCTCGTCGGGCCGGGCCTCGGCCCGCAAAATGCGCCAAGCGCGTGACCTGTTCGTTCATGCTGCACCGCACATCGAGTGCGATGGTGAATTGCATGGCGATGCTGCATTGTCCGATGCCATGCGCCGCACCATGTTGCCCGAGACCACCCTGACCGGTGCGGCCAATGTGCTGATCTGCCCCAACTTGGATGCAGCCAACATTTTGTTCAATGTGCTCAAAACCACCAGCGGCCACGGCACCACCATTGGCCCCGTGTTGTTGGGCGCGGCAGCCTCGGCGCATGTGCTGACGCCATCGTCCACGGTACGCCGTGTGGTCAACATGACGGCCTTGGCCGCCGCCAACGCCGCCCACAGCGCCAAGCCCTAAGGCGCGCACCGGGCACCAGCGGTGCGTGTGGCCTCGTATCAGGCCCAACGCATCGCTGCAATGTCGTGCGCAAAAATAGGGTAGTTCATCCACCAGCCCTTGAGCCCCTTGCGGGCCACGGCGGTGATTTGCGAGGCAAAAATCCAAGCATTCACCGCATCTTGCGCCAGATGGCGTTGGAGTTGGGCAAACAGCATTTGGCGCTCGCGGGGGTTGTCGCTGGCAGCGTGGCGGGCCATCAACTCCCGAAAGACTGGGCTGTCATAGCCAAAGTAGTAATCGGGGTCGGCATAAATCGGGTAGTCCAGCGGCTCCACATGGTTGATCATGGTCAGATCAAAGTGCCCCTTGAAGGCACCTTCCAGCCATTGCGGCCAAGTAACATGCTCGGGCTTGAGCTCAATCCCGATCTGGGCCAAGTTGTCCATCAGCATGGAGCGGTCGGTGCGGGCATAGGGGGTGGGCGGCAACGTGAGGCCCAAGGTCAGTGGCGTCTTGACCCCCGCTTCTTGCAGCAAGGCCCGCGCCTTGGCTGGGTCATAGGGGTACAAACCTGCCAGATGCACATAGCCGGGCTCTGAGGGTGAGAAATGGCTACCAATCACCCGACCACGCCCATCCAACATGCGCTGGATAAAGGCTTCGCGGTCAATAGCATGGGTGATGGCCCGGCGCACCCGCACATCGTCCAAGGGTTTGCGCCGGTTGTTCATGGCCAGCATACCCTTGCCATTGGAGGAGCCAATCACCACCTGATAACGGTTGTTGGACTGAAACTGCTGCACATTTTGTGTAGCAATGTTGAACAAAATGTCTACTTCTTCGGCAAACACCGCGCTGGCCTGTTCTACCGGGTCGTTGATGAAGCGAAAAACCGCCCGCTCCAACTGCACTTGGCTGGCTTGCCGGTAGCCTGCAAACTTGCGCAAGTGGATGCTGTGGCCCTTTTTCCAGTGCTCAAAGCGGTAGGGGCCAGTGCCTATGGGGTGGCCGCTGGCTTGGGCCGCGCTGGCCGGATGCAGGATCACGGCTGTGTTTTCGCCCAAGCGAAACAAAAAATTGCCATCCGGGTGTTGCAAGGTAATCACCACCGTATGCGGATCGGGTGTGGTGATGCCGGTGACGTTGTTAAACAGGGTGCGCTGGGCTTTATTGTTGGAGTGCGGGGCTTGGGCGCGTTCAAACGAAAACTTGACTGCCGCGGCATCCAGAGGGGCGTCATCATGAAAACGCACCCCTTTCAGCAGTTGGAACGTATAGGTCTTGCCGTCTGGGCTGCGGCTCCAAGACTGGGCCAGCAAGGGCGACACGGCACCGCTCTCCTCAATGCGGGTCAGCCCCTCCAGCACGGTGTAATGCACCACCTCGCCAATAGAGGCCGAAGGGGCCGAGGTGGGGTCGAGGCTATTAGGCTCCAACGACAAGCCAATGACCACATGGTGTCGGCCCCGTGCTTGTGCCTGTGCGGGGCCAGGTAAGCCCCACAGGGCCGCTGGTGGGGCACTCAGCAAAGCGGCAGTGGCATGGCGGCGAGAGATGGGCACGGAAAGCACTCCAGGCAGGGGGTCACGAAACAGTCGGTTAAAACACAGGCCCGATGCGCAATCGGACACAGACCACGATAATGCACCGTTTTACATATCGACACAGTGTCCGTGGCTCTCTTTGGAACACATTTTGCCGGTACGCTATTGTTCTCTATCGGGTTTTCTGTCTAGCGTCCTCTACTTTCAATATGCCGCTGCCACCAGCTTTTTCATGGTATCAGTCCCGGTTATGGGGGGGGCGGGTGTTGGCATTGGTGGGCCTGCTGGCGCTGGGGGGTGTTCTGTGGGGGCTGGTGCAGGCCTACCAAAGCCGTGAAGAGCATACCCGGCACCAGATTGAACGAGAACTGCACACCGTCAATTATTTGCAGACCCAAAGCCTGCTCGACTGGCGCGAGCAACGGCTGATCGATGCCAGCACCTTGGCCGATGACAGCATGTTTGCGCAGTCTGCCTCGCAGTGGTTGCAGGTGCCTGGGGCCACCGTGCTCACCCTGCGCATTCAAGAGCGTTTGCGCATTTTTCAAGAGCGGGCCAAATACACAGCGGTTTATTTGCTCGATGCCCAGGGGCGGTTGTGGCTCACTCCCCATGGAGATACCAATGGCCGACTGCCAGCACCAGAGATGCAGGCATTGCAAGAGGCATTGGCACAGGCCATCGTGACCGTGGTGGAGCCGCGCCGTGATGATTTCTTTGCGTTTCCGTTCCTGAGCGTCATCGTGCCTCTGTTTGAGGGCACCGAGCCGGTGGGCGCGGTTTGGTTGGTCAGTGACGTACGCACCAACCTCTATACCAAGCTGCAAACTTGGCCCACACCGCGCGAGACAGCCGAATCTACGCTCTTTAGCCGCCACGGTGACGAAGTGCGGGCATTGAGCCCACTGCGCCACGACACCAATGGCAAGTCGGTGTTTCAGCTGTCTCAGATGCCGCCTGACGACCCTGTGGTGCAAGCCATGGCTGGAGCGCGTGGCGTGCTGTATGGTCACGACTACCGGGGCCGTGCTGTGATGGCGATGGCCAGTGCCGTGCCCGACTCTCCTTGGATCATGGTGTCTAAGATCGATGTGGCCGAAGCCTTTGCCGATACCCAGTTGCGCGAGATATTGGCCTTGAGCTTACCTGTCAGTCTGCTGTTGTTGTTGGCAGGTTTGGTCTTTGCCTATGTGCAGCGGCGGGCTTGGCGCCGCGAGCGCGAACTCAAAACCCAACTGCAGCGCAATATGCGTTGGTTGGAGGGGGCGCAGAAGGCTGCCTCGGTCGGTTACTTTGCCTTTGATCTAGACCAGAAGCAGTTTTTGATGTCGTCAATGGCCAATGAGATTTTTGGCATGTCCCACACGGGCGTGCTGTCGCTACAAGAATGGATGAGTGCCATTCCCGAAGAAGACTGCCAAAGAGTGCTGACCATCCACCGTGATGCGATGGCACAACGCACACCACTGCGCACGCAATACCGGATTCAACGCATGGACAACCAAGCATTGCGCTGGGTGGAGGTGTGGGGCGAATACGAAGTCGAGGTAGAGCAAGACCGGGTGGCCCGGATGATTGGCACCATCCAAGACATCACGGAACGCAAACAGTCCGAACAGGAGCTGACCAACTACCGCACGGCCTTGGAGGAGAAAGTGCGCCTAGACCCCATGACGCAAATTCCCAACCGGCGGGCCTTGGATGAGCATGTAGTCTTGGAATGGCACCGGGCCATGCGCAACCACACGCCGCTGTCACTGCTGATGATTGATGTAGACCATTTCAAAGCCTACAACGATCACTACGGCCATGTGGCTGGAGACGAGTGCCTGCGCCAAGTGGCTGCGGCCATTGCGGCCTGTGCCAGCCGTGCTGGGGAGTTGGCGGCCCGCTATGGTGGCGAGGAGTTTTCTGTGCTGTTGCCCGATACCGATGTGGAGCAGGCCCAGCAGAGCGCCGAGCGTATTCGGGCGGCGGTGGAGGCGCTGGCGATGGAGCATGCCGACTCCAGCGTTGCAGGCTGCGTCACAGTCAGCATTGGCACCACCAGCATACAGCCTGTGTTTACCCCCACTCCGGCCCTTGACGTGTGTACCGAGCCAGACACAGTACCCCAAGCGGCACAGACACTGTTTGAGCAGGCTGATGCAGCCCTCTACCAAGCCAAACAACAAGGGCGCAACCGGGTGGTGGCCTATGCCAGCACCGTGGCACAGGCCGACTGAGCCAGTCTGGCCTGCTAGCCCATCAGGTGTTCTTGCTGATCGAAATGCTAGGAAACTTGGCCGAATAATCCTTGGCTTGTAGCGCAATCTTGACGGCCACTTCTCGGGCCACCGTGCGATAGATGTGGGCCACTTCACTGTCGGGGGCGGCTACCACGGTGGGGCTGCCCAAGTCGGCCTGCAAGCGGATTTGCATATCCAGTGGCAACGCGCCCAGATAGTCGATGCCGTATTGGGCCGCCATTTTTTTGCCACCTTCTGCCCCAAAGATATGCTCTACATGGCCGCAATGCGAGCAGACATGGGCGGCCATGTTCTCCACCAGCCCCAAAATGGGGACGCCCACCTTCTCAAACATTTTGATGCCTTTTTTGGCATCCAGCAGTGCAATGTCTTGCGGTGTTGTCACGATCACGGCACCCGTGATGGGCACACGCTGGCTCAGGGTGAGTTGGATGTCACCAGTGCCCGGCGGCATGTCTACGATCAGGTAATCGAGTTCTTTCCAGTTGGTTTGGCGCAGCAGTTGTTCTAAGGCTTGGGTCGCCATTGGGCCACGCCAAATCATGGCTTGGTCGGCATCGACCAGAAAGCCAATCGACATCACCTGCACGCCGTGGTTTTCTAGCGGCTCCATCGTTTTGCCATCCAGGCTCTCGGGCTTGCCATCAATACCCAGCATCATGGGTTGGCTGGGGCCATAAATATCGGCATCCAACACACCTACACGCGCACCCTCGGCCACCAGTGCCAGTGCCAAGTTGGCCGCTGTGGTGCTTTTGCCTACGCCACCCTTGCCCGAGGCCACGGCAATGATGTTTTTCACACCCGGCAGCAGGGCCACGCCCCGCTGCACGGCATGGGCTGTGATGTGGCTGCTGATGTGGGCCTGCACCTGTTCTACACCCGCCACCTCCTTGGCGGCCTCTGTGAGGCGGCTTTGCAGGAGCGGGATGATGCTTTTGGCCGGGTAGCCCAATACCACGTCAAAAGAGACATGGCTGCCGTTGATCTGCACATTGCGCAGTGCCCGGCTGCTCACCAAATCTTGGCCGGTGTGGGGGTCTAGCACGCGCGCGAGCGCCGCCAAAAGGGCTTGTTCTGTGACTGCCATTTGCATTAACTCCTGTGGGGGAGGGCTAGTCTAGCCAACTGCCCCAACCCCTGTGCAGACAGGACAATCGGCAGGCCTGTGTGCTGTGCTGGCTATCGCAGACCCCAGGCCGCCATGATAAGCACCACCAGCAAGACCAGCAGCACGAAGGAGATGGTCTTCCAAAAAAGCACCGGATGGCGCTCAATCAGCGGTGGGCGGTTTTGGTGCAGAAAATTGGGGTTGGGGTGGTGCAGGTCGTATATAAACTCCGACAGCTCGCCATAGCGTTGCCACGGGTCAGGGTGTACGGCCTTGCGCAGGGCATCATCCACCCAAGCCGGAATTTCTCTCTCCTCATGCAGCACCGAGCAGTAGCGCAATTTGCGCTGCGCCGCCCGGGTTCTGGCTTTGGGTACTTCGGCACCATAAGGCAGTTGGCCCGATAGCATCTGGTAGGCAATGACGCCCAAAGCGTAAATGTCGGAGCGCACCGAGCCGTTTTCGCCCAAAAAATACTCTGGTGCCGCATACGATGTGGCCCCTAGCAGCGCAGGTGGCCCCAAAGAAGGCGACAGCTCAGCCACCCCGGCCACTTGGGTGGCCCCAAAATCGATGATCTTGGCCGTGCCCATCGTGTCAATCAGAATGTTGTGCGGTGTCAGGTCTTGGTGCACCATTTCCAGCCGATGAAAGGCCCGTAGACCTTTGGCTATCTGATCCAACAGAGCGCGCACGCGGGCCAAATCGGGGTGGGGGTGGTCGGTCATCCACTGGGCCAGTGTTTGTCCCTCGACATATTCGGTCACCACATAAAGGTAGTGGCGCTCGCGTGGGGGGGGGCAGGATTTGAGCACATGCGGACTGTGGATGCGCCGGGCAATCCATTCCTCCATCAGAAAATGCTCCAAGGCAGTGGGCTGGGTTTGCAAGTCCACGCTGGGGGTTTTGATGACCACCTGCTGGCCCGTCTCGCCATCCACGGCCAGATAGATATGGCTGCGGTGGCTGGCCTTGATCTCGCGGATGATCTGGTAGCCGTCAAACTCCATGCGCGCTTCCAGTAGCGGGGGCATCTGCAATGCCGACAGCTGGTGCTGCATTTCATGGGCCTGTGGCTCGGGGAGCTGGTCGATGCGGACGATCTGCAAGGTCAGGTTATCGCCACTGCCGCGCCGCAACGCTTCTTGCACGATCTGTTGTGCTGCCAGGTTCAGGTCTGCCGCTGTTTGGAGGCCGGCAATAACCAAAGCGGCATCTATAAACTCGTACACGCCATCGCTGGCTAACAAAAACACATCCCCTACGGAGAGGGGGAGGGCGCTATAGTCGATCTCTAAATGGCGGGCGATGCCCAAGGCGCGCGCCAAGTAGCTCTGCTCTGCCGACACCCAGACGCGGTGGTCTTCGGTCAGTAGCTCTAGCCTGCCATCGTGGCATTTGTAGATGCGTGTATCGCCCACATGAAACAGATGGGCCGTGGTGGATTTGAGGATCAGGCCACTGAACGTGCACACATAGCCCCGATCTTTGTCGTAGCGGTGCTGGCTTTGCTGGGTTTGTGCGTGCAACCAAGAATTGGTGGCCGTGAGCACCCGTTCTGCTGATGTCTTGACCGACCAAGCATCCGATGTGCAGTAGTAATCTTCTAAAAAAGCCGTCACTGCCGACTGTGCTGCCATCTGACTGACTTGGCTGCTGCTAATGCCATCGGCCAGGGCTATGGCAATGCCCTTGTTCTGAAGCGGTGAACCTTGAGGAATGCAGAGACCATGAAAATCTTGGTTCTGCTCCTTGCGACCCGCATCCGAGTATTGCCCGGCGGTGATTTTCAATGTTGGCGCAGTCATAGGGACGGGCCCACAAACCCCTAGCGCATGCCAAAAAGCAGGAGCGGGGCTGTGGGCGGCAGTCGATGATTAGCCGAGCGTGCGCTTAGGGGCGGTGCGCACATGGGTGGTGTACAAAGTCAGGCCAGTAAAGGCCAAGCCACCCACCAAATTGCCCAACACCACTGGGATTTCATTCCAGATGAAGTAATCCACGATGGAGAAGTTGCCACCCATCATCAGGCCCGATGGAAAGAGAAACATATTGACCACCGAGTGCTCAAACGTCATGGCAAAAAACAGCATGATCGGCATCCACATGGCAATCACCTTGCCGCTGACGGTGGTGGAGATCATGGCCCCGACCACCCCAGTGGACACCATCCAGTTGCACAACATGCCACGAATGAAAATAGTGATCCAGCCCATCAAACCATATTGGGCATAACCCAAGGTGCGGGCCTCGCCGATGTGGCCGATTTTGGTGCCGATGTCATTGGGGGGGATGGAGAAACCATAGGTAAAAATGAAGGACATCATGAAGGCCACGGTCAGTGCACCCAAAAAGTTGCCCGTAAAAACCAGTCCCCAATTTTTCAGAATGGCCTTGATGGTCACGCCGGGGCGCTTGTCTAGCCAAGCCAGCGGAGTGAGCACAAAAACGCCAGTGAGCAAGTCAAACCCCAGCAAGTAGAGCATGCAAAAGCCGACGGGGAACAAAATGGCACCCACCAGTGGCGAGCCGGAGAGCACCGAGGCGGTCACGGCAAAAACCGCTGCCAACGCCAAAATGGCGCCGGCCATATAAGAGCGAATCAAGACATCGCGGGTTGCCATGTAGATTTTGGATTCACCGGCATCGACCATCTTGGTCACGAATTCGGCAGGAACGAGGTAGGCCATAAACTATCCTTGGTTACAGTACGTGAGATCAAAGAGGCGCTTAAACCGCCAGCAAAACTTGGCCGTGCTCTACCTTGATGGCAAAGGTGGCACAGGAGCCGACATCGGGCGCCAAGGCTTGGCCGGTCTCCAGATTGAAGTGCCAGCCATGCAGGGGGCAGGTCACTTTGCGGCCATGCACGATGCCTTGCGACAGAGGGCCGTTTTTGTGTGCGCATTGGTCGTGCAAGGCAAACACCTCGTCTTCTGCGTTGCGGAATATGGCAATGTCCCCGCCGCTGGGGCGTTGCACGATGCGTGAGCCCAGCGGCGGAATATCTTCCAGCAGGCAAATCGGTTTCCAGTGGTGCATTTTTTGTTCCTCGTTGGCAAGGGGTCAGGCTTGGAGTTGGATGGGGATGAACTGTTGGATAGGGCGGGGTGCGCGTGAGCTTTCCCAGGGGTCTTGTGCGTTCTTGAGTGCATCGCGCAAACGTGCGTAGTAGGCGCGGCGGCCTTCGGGGTCTTGCACGATCTTGTTTTGGATGTAGGGCATCCCCACGCGCTCCAAGTAGTGGCAGGTGCGCTCCAGATACCAACCCTCCTCCCGGTAGAGTTGCAAAAAGGCTCCCGAATACTCCATGACCTCTTGGTCGGAGCGCACCTTGCACAGAAACTGGGCGACTTCTGTTTTGATGCCACCGTTGCCACCGATGTAGAGTTCATAGCCCGAGTCCACACCAATCACGCCCACATCCTTGATGCCAGCTTCGGCACAGTTGCGTGGGCAACCCGATACGGCCAGCTTCACCTTGTGTGGTGCATACATGTCGAACAGCATCTTCTCCAGTTGGATGCCCATATCCATCGCCAACTGGGTGCCAAAACGGCAATGCTCGGCACCCACACAGGTTTTGACGGTACGGATGGATTTGCCATAGGCATGGCCTGAGACCATGCCTGCGGCATTGAGGTCGGCCCAGATAGCGGGGAGGTCTTCTTTGCGAATACCCAGCAGGTCGATGCGTTGGCCGCCGGTCACCTTCACCGTGGGCACCCGGTATTTTTCAGCCGCATCGGCAATGGCGCGCAGTTCGGCGGGGTTGGTCAGTCCTCCCCACATCCGTGGCACCACCGAGTAAGTGCCATCTTTTTGGATATTGGCGTGTGCCCGCTCGTTAATAAAGCGCGATTGCGGATCGTCTTGGGCCTCGTGCGGAAAACTCGAGAGCAGGTAGTAGTTGATGGCTGGGCGGCACTTGTCACAGCCGTTGGGTGTCTTCCAGGACAGTGCGTCAAACACCGCCTCTTTGCGGGTCAGGTGGTGTGCCAAGATGGCTTGGCGCACGCTTTGGTGCGAGTGTTCTGTGCAGGCGCAAAGGGGTTTGTGTCTCTGGGCCGTGGGTGTGTAGTTGTCCCCCAGAGTGGCCGCCAGAATCTGCTCCACCAAGCCCGAGCAGGAACCACACGAGGAGGCCGCCTTGGTGTGTTTTTTCACCTCGTCCAGGCTGGCTAGACCTTGCTCTTGGATGGCCTGTACGATGGTGCCTTTACAAACACCATTGCAGCCGCAAACTTCGGCAGAATCTGCCAAGGTAGCGGCAGAATTTTGGCCCGGCTGCTGGGCTTGGGCACCCGACGATGGGCCCCAAATCAGGCGGTCACGCAGCTCTTGGATGTTGCGCTCTTCCTTCAGCAGTTGGAAGTACCACGGGCCATCGCCCACGTCCCCATACAGCACGCTGCCAACCAAGCGCCCCTCCTGAAGCACCAGTTTTTTGTAGCGGCCACCGTGTGGGTCATTGAGCACGATTTCTTCTGTGCCTTCTCCCCCCATGAACTGACCTGCCGAAAACAGATCAATGCCCGTGACCTTGAGTTTGGTGGAAGTGACCGATCCGGTGTAGCTGCTGGTGCGCTGGCCTGCCAAGTGGTTAGCAGCCACTTTGGCCTGCTCAAACAATGGTGCTACCAGACCGTAGGCAATGCCACGGTGGTTGACGCATTCCCCTACTGCATAGATATGCGGGTCATCGGTTTGCATCGCGTCGTTGACGACCACCCCCCGCTGACAATGCAGCCCTGCTGCTTGTGCCAATGTGGTTTCAGGACGAATGCCCGTGGCCATCACCACCAACTCGGCCGGAATTTGCAGCCCACCCTGCAACTGCACAGCCGCCACCCGACCACTTTTGCCCGCTATCAGCGCCTCGGTTTGTGTTTGCAACAAAAACTTCAGCCCCTTGCTTTCCAGTGATGTTTGCAGCATCTGACCCGCAGCAGCATCGAGTTGGCGTTCCAGCAGCCACGGCCCCAGATGCACCACCGTCACGTCCATGCCGCGCAGCTTCAGGCCGTTGGCTGCCTCCAGCCCCAACAGGCCGCCACCAATCACCACAGCGTGTTGATATTGCTGGGCAGCCGCCAGCATGGCCTGGGTATCGGCAATGTCCCGATAGCCCAGAATGCCTGGCAGGTGGCTGCCCGGAATGGGCAGTATGAAAGGGGTGGAGCCGGTAGCGAGCAGCAGGTAGTCATAGTCTGCCCCCGTGCCATCGTCTGCTACCACCCGGCGGTTGGCGCGGTCAATTTGCGTGACGGTCTTGCCTGTGTGCAGCGTAATGCCGTGCTTTTCATACCAGTCCCGATCGTTCAGGATGATCTCTGACAAGGCTATCTCCCCGGCCAGCACAGGCGAGAGCAGGATACGGTTGTAGTTGCCGTAAGGCTCTGCGCCAAATACCGTGATGTCATAAAGATCGGGGGCGAGTTTGAGCAACTCTTCCAGTGTGCGCACCCCGGCCATGCCGTTGCCAACGAGCACGAGTTTCTGTTTTTTCATGGCAGCTCCAATCAAAGAAGCAATAAAAAAAGGCGTCGCGTCAAAGGCTGGGGAAGTACCCCAACCAGTGACGGACGCCGTTGTCCGCTAGCTCCACTTCAAGCACGGTACCGGAGCTTCGTTGCTCCGGCATTCACTGCACCGATGCAAGATCGGTGCCAGTGATGGAAATCGATTGAATAGATTGTTTTTATTGACTTTTTTGCACTCTGTGCAAGAGGGGGCAGGGGGAGGGCTGGCGATGCGCTTCACCAGTTCGGGGCTGCACAAGGTACCGCTGCACCAAAATATCAAGCCTCTGTGCTTATCTTTGGGCATAGAGCTGATGTCCGGCCGATGCGTTCTCATGCCATTGGGCCATACCTTGCAGCACATCCCCCACCACCAAAATGGAGGGGCTGCCCAAACCCTGCATTTGCAGAGTTTGGGCCAGATTGCCAAGCAGACAGCGGGTTTGGCGCTGTTGTGGCAGGCTGGCGTGCTCCACAATCGCTGCCGGGGTGTGGGCGGGTAAGCCTTGCAGCAAACCTTGCTCGATGGTGGTGATATGGGTTACCCCCATATAAATCACCAACGTGAGTTGGGCTTCATGGGCACAGGCAGCCAATGCTGCCCAGTGGGTGTTTGCCGCACCAGGCTTGGCATGGCCTGTGACAAACACCACACCGTGCGCCCGATCGCGGTGGGTCAGCGGTGTCTCTAGGCTGCTGGCTGCTGCCAGGGCTGCCGTGATGCCATTCACAATCCGCACCGTGATGCCTGCAGCCCGCAGGTATTCCACTTCTTCCCCGCCCCGACCAAAGATAAAAGGATCACCCCCTTTGAGGCGAACCACGGTTTCTCCTTGTCGGGCGGCCATGATCATCAATCGCTCGATAAAACTCTGTGGCGTAGAGATGCAGCCGCCCCGTTTGCCCACATGAACAATACGGGCTTGTGGCGATGCGTAGCCCAACACCGCATCGTTGACCAAGTCATCCACCATCAGCAACGTGGCACTGGCAATGGCCTTGATGGCCTTGAGCGTGAGCAACTCTGGATCGCCCGGCCCCGCACCCACCAGTGTGACGGTGCCGGGTGCCTCCAGAGGCATCAAACCAGCGCCGCAGGTGCGGTGCAGAGGGGCCAGCATCGAACCCCATCCCTCTGGGGTGATGGAGGTTTTGGCGGTTTTTGTGGATGGGGGGGTGGTCATGGGTGGTGGCTCCTGATGCCAAAATGAAAACGGCGTTCATCCCGACCCGCAGCCTTGGGTGGCCGAGCCAAAATGAACGCCGTTGTTCAAAAATCAAAAAATAGATGCAGAGCAGTCTGCAATAGGCCCAGCCGTCATTGGCCTGCCCTCAGGGCTGGTAAAGCATCAAGCGTGCCACGCTTGCCACAGAGCCATCCACACACCCACATGGCATCTGCTTTGCGCAAAGTCGGTGCGTTGCTTGCACAAGGCTGGTGCTGTCTGCACCGTGCAGATGGGCGTTCAGCTGCGCACCGGGAGCAACTCCACCATCGACAGTGCCGCTCGGGCTACATCAATGATTCGACGGTTTTTGCCCATAGCCGTTTGCCGCAACAGGCGGTAGGCCTCCTCTTCACTCAGCCCTTGGTGGGCCATCAGCAGGCCTTTGGCCCGTTCGATCACCTTGCGCTCTTCCAGCGCACCGCGCACCACGGCCAGTTCTTCGCTGACGGCCTGCAGTTTTTGCGATTGAATTTGCAGACTGTCAAAAATGGAACGCATCACCCGTGGCCCCATGCCATCGCCAGTGAGCAGGGTGTCGGGTGCTGCCGCTAGGCAGTCACCAGGCATCAAGACAACCGGTGGAGCTGTGATTTCTGAAAGAGAATCCAGCGCAGCCAGCAGCACCCGGTGGTCTTCCAGCTCGGCTTGGCTGGCGCTGATCCGATGGGCGCAGACCTGCTGCAAACTGGTGGCCAAGTGGGACTCCACCAGATGCACCTGATCCATGCGCAAAGAGCAGCAATCGAACCAGCTTTGGGCCAGAGTGCCGTCGCGTTGGCCTGTGGGCAACCCGGCCATCAGTTTGCGCCGCATCCGCTCCAATTCCACCAGTGGTTGCCGGCTTTGCAGTGCCTGCCATTGTTGCAAGCTCTCGGGGGCACTGAAGGTTTCGAAACGCTGAAAACATTGCTCTTGCAAGTCGATCAGGGCTTGTAAGGCTTGTACCTCTTCGGGCGTGATTTTTCCCAACGCAAAGGCGGCAGCTCCTGCCGCCCGCTCTTGACCTGCGTACTCTTTGGCCTGCATAAGGTTGAACAAGGCCACAAGCAATCGAGAGACGGTGGGGTCGGTCGCAATATCAGCGGCTTCAAATACCAAACCGAGCAAGGCGGCAATCAACCGGTTGTAGAGTTTGGTGGCATGTCCGGTGGAGCATTGCAGCGCCTGTATGTCGGCCCGTAGCTTGGGTAGCTCATCGAGTCCATGCAGCACCAAGGCAATGTGGGTAAACAGACGCACGCCCCCAGATCCGCACACGCCGTCCAGAGCCAACGGATCAATCCATGCCCGCCATTGCGCCTCTACCGATACGCTGGCAGCAATACAGGCCTGCCGCTGTGCGGCCACGTTGTGCCCACCAGAGCCTAGAAAGATGTTGGAGGTGCCGCGTTCGCGCTGAAAGCAATGCACCAGCTCACTGACAATTTTTACCAGTTCGCAGGTGAGGGTGAGTTGTTCAAGATCACGAATTTCACAACGTCGTGCTGCCACCAAGAAACCCAGTGCTGTTTTCATCGGAGCCTTTGTCTGAAAAGATGATTCAGTCTCTTTTCAAGCGAAGATCGTGCCCGCCTAAAATGATTGGTTCCGCGCTGCACAGCGCGCTGACCCCGCATCCAGTCGCTCATCACCATGTCCGCACGCCAAATTTTTGTTACCACTGCCCTGCCTTACGCCAATGGCAACTTCCATATCGGCCACATCATGGAATACATCCAGGCCGACATCTGGGTGCGTACGCACCGCATGTTGGGCAATGAGATAAATTTTGTCGGGGCCGACGATACCCACGGTGCTCCCATCATGATTGCTGCCGAAAAGGCGGGCAAAACACCGCAGCAGTTTGTGGCTGATATTGCCGCAGGTCGCCAGCAGTATTTGGATGGTTTTCATATCCAGTTTGACAACTGGCACAGCACCGATGCCCCAGAAAACCACCAACTGGCGCAAGACATTTACCGCGACCTCAAAGCCAATGGCCTGATTGAGACACGCACTATCGAGCAGTTCTTCGATCCCGAGAAGAACATGTTCTTGCCCGACCGCTTTATCAAAGGCGAGTGCCCCAAATGCCATGCCAAAGACCAGTATGGTGACAACTGCGAAGTCTGTGGCGCGGTGTATGCCCCCACCGACCTGATCGAGCCTTATTCGGCTTTGTCAGGGGCCAAGCCGGTGCTGAAAAGCTCAGAGCATTTCTTCTTTAAGCTGTCCGATCCGCGCTGCGTGGCCTTTTTGGAAGACTGGACACAAAACGGCCGCTTGCAACCCGAAGTAGCCAACAAGGTGCGCGAGTGGTTTACGGTGCGCACCAACCCCGATGGCACCACCAGCGAGGGCTTGGGCGATTGGGACATTAGCCGTGATGCACCTTATTTTGGTATTGAAATCCCTGATGCGCCGGGCAAGTATTTTTATGTCTGGCTGGATGCCCCAATTGGCTATTTGGCATCGCTCAAAAACTTGCTGGACAAGCGTGGCCAAAGCTATGACGACTACATGGCTAATCCAGCACTGGAGCAATACCACTTTATCGGCAAAGATATTGTGACCTTCCACACCCTGTTTTGGCCCGCTACCCTCAAGTTCAGTGGTCGCAAGGTGCCCGATTCGGTGTTTGTGCATGGCTTCCTCACCGTGAACAATGGCGAGAAAATGAGCAAAAGCCGGGGCACTGGCCTTGACCCGCTCAAATACTTGGCTTTGGGCATGAACCCCGAGTGGTTGCGCTACTACCTCGCAGCCAAGTTGAGTAGCCGCAACGAAGACATTGACTTTAATGCGGATGACTTCATGGCCCGTGCCAACAGCGATTTGGTGGGCAAATACGTCAATATTGCCAGCCGTGCGGCAGGCTTTATCAGCAAACGCTTTGGCGGTGTGTTGGGTGAGGTCTCTGCCGATGGCGATGCGCTGTTAGAACACCTGCGTGCTGCTGCCCCGGCCATTATCGAACTGCTGGCCGAGCGCGAATATGGCAAAGCCCTGCGCGAAACCATGTTGCTGACCGATCGCGTAAACGCCTACGTGGATCAAAACAAACCGTGGGAGTTGGCCAAGCAAGAAGGCATGGAGGCCCGGCTGCATGATGTATGCACCACCTGCATCGAAGCCTTCCGAGTGCTAACCATTTTGCTCAAGCCCGTATTGCCCGCCGTGGCTGCACAGGTAGAAGCCTTTTTGAAGGTAGAGCCTATGAGCTTTGCCAGCTTGCAACAGCCCTTGGGCCCAGGCCATGCCATCGGCGCTTACCAGCACCTGATGCAGCGCGTTGACGCCAAGCAACTCGAAGCCTTGTTTGAACCCCCTGCGGCCCCGGAGCCAGAAAAAACCATCCCCGGTGGCGAGGAGCTGGCCCCCACCATCAGCATTGATGACTTTGCCAAAATCGACCTGCGCATTGCCCAAATCGTTAACTGCGAAGCCGTAGAAGGCTCCACCAAGCTGCTGCGCCTGACGCTGGACGTGGGTGAAGGCCGCACGCGCAATGTGTTCAGTGGCATTGCCAGCGTTTACAAACCCGAAGACTTGATTGGCAAACTGACGGTGATGGTGGCTAATTTGGCGCCACGCAAGATGAAGTTTGGCATCAGTGAAGGCATGGTGCTGGCCGCCAGCCACGGCGATGAGAAGGCCCATCCCGGTATTTATGTGCTGAGCCCTTGGCCCGGTGCCACGCCGGGGATGCGTATCCACTGAGCGCCGCAGCACACGTACCGGTCTTGCCCAATCGCCTTTTTTGGAGCGTCTGTATGTCCTGGTCTTTTGCTTTTCGCCCCCGTGCTTTGGATGCTTTGCGTGGTTACGACCGTGGTCGGGCGCTGACCGATATTGGTGCAGGGGCCACCGTGGGCATTGTGGCGCTGCCTCTGGCTATGGCGTTTGCGATTGCCAGCGGCCTCAAGCCCGAGGCGGGGCTGTGGACAGCCATCATTGGGGGCTTTTTGGTGTCGCTGTTGGGGGGCACCAATGTGCAAATTGGCGGGCCTGCTGGGGCTTTCATTGTCATTGTCTATGGCATCGTCGAACGCTACGGGCTGGCCAACCTGCTCATCTCTACCGCCTGTGCCGGGGTGTTGCTGCTGGCGCTGGGGTTGTTTCGGATGGGCAATCTGGTGCGTTTTGTGCCGGTGAGTATCGTGATTGGCTTTACCAACGGTATTGCCGTGCTGATTGCCCTGTCGCAGCTCAAAGATTGGTGGGGGCTGGACATCGAGAAGATGCCGGGCAATTTCTTCTCGCAGGTGCATGTGTTGGCACTGCATATCGATACCATCAATGTCTATGCGCTGGGGCTGGGACTGGCCTGCCTAGGGGGGCTTTTTCTGTGGCCTCGCCTTTTTCTGAAAGGCTCGCCAGTGCTGCGTGTGGCGGAAGGGCATACCGTGCGTGTGTTTGCCCGTGTACCTGCCCCCGTGGTGGCGCTGGTCACGCTCACAGCACTGGCTTACCTGTTAGAGCTTCCGGTGGAGACCATTGGTAGCCGCTTTGGCGGTATTCCGCAACAGCCGCCAGCGTTTGCCTTGCCATCGTTCTCGTGGGAGACGGCGCGGTTGTTGGCTACCCCCACCCTGACCATTGCCTTGCTGGGTGCCATCGAGTCTTTGTTGTGCGCGCGGGTGGCCGATCAACTTGCCACCGATCCGCATATCCGCAAGCACGACCCCAACCAAGAACTGATGGCGCAGGGCATCGCCAATTTGGTGGTGCCCTTCTTTGGTGGCATGCCGGTCACGGGCACCATTGCCCGTACGGTGACCAATTTGCGCGCTGGGGCAACCACCCCAGTGGCTGGAATGGTGCATGCCTTGGTGTTGGCCGTCATTGTGCTGCTGGCCGCGCCGCTGGCCCTGCATATTCCGCTGGCCGTGTTGGCGGGCATTTTGTTGTTTGTTGCTTGGAACATGGGGGAGTGGCACGAGTTTGTCCGGCTCAAACATTTCAGCAACCATTACCGGCTCTTGATGCTAGGCACCTTCTTCCTCACCGTGGTGTTTGATCTGACCGTGGCCGTGGAGGTAGGGCTGGCGCTGGCCTGTGTGCTGTTTGTGCGGCGCATGGGTGCTTTGTTTCGGGCAGAGCCACTGTCGGAGCCTGCACCCGGATGTGCTATCACCGCTGGGCCACGCCCTCGATTGATCTGGCAACTGCATGGCGCACTATTTTTTGGCGCAGTGGCCAAGGTCGATCCAATGGTGCAGGCGGTGGAGTCTGGCCCCGAAGGGGTTGAGGTGGTGTTGGATATGAGCGGCCTGTTTGCCTTGGATACCACTGGGCTTGATGGCCTAGAGCAGATTCTCAAGGCTGTGGGCTTGCGCGGTGGCGTCTTGCATTTTTGTCAAGCGCAGGAACAACCGCGCTCGTTGATGGAGCGTTCTGGTTTTACGCAACGGGTAGCCGCGCAGAATGCGGCGCAAAAAGCGCCCCAACCTTGATTTGATGGTGAGGAGAGGGCTACTGCGGGGCTTTAGGGCTGGCCCTTGGGCGTGGCTACCAGCCCCTGTGTAGAGGCCCAAGCATTGATGTCTTCTTTGCGGATGGCGGCGGCCATCAGATCGGGAAAGGCATTGGGGGTGCAGGCAAACGAGGGCACGCCCAGTGCCGCCAGCTTGGCGGCCAGCGCCCGGTCATACGAGGGTGCGCCTTCGTCGCTCAGGGCCAGCAGGGTGATAAATTGCACGCCCGACTCTACCAGCGAGGCCGCACGGCGCAACAAGTTGGCTTCGACACCGCCTTCGTACAAATCCGAAATGAGTACCAAAATGGTGTTGCGTGGCTCGCGAATGATGGACTGGCAGTAACCCACCGCGCCGTTGATGTCGGTGCCGCCGCCCAACTGCACGCCAAACAGCAGTTCTACGGGGTCATCCAGTTGTTCTGTCAGATCGACGATGTTGGTATCAAACACCACCATTTTGGTAGCCACCGCAGGCAAGGAGGCCATCACGGCCCCAAAGATGCTGGAATACACCACCGAGGCCGCCATGGAGCCGCTTTGGTCTATGCACAACACCACCTCGCGCTGTGGGCTGCGGGCTTTGCGCCCATACCCAATCAGTTGCTGTGGCACGATGGTGCGGTACTCTTCTTGCCAGTGGCGCAGGTTGGCACGGATGGTGCGGTTCCAGTCAATCTCGCTGTGGCGTGGGCGGCGGTTGCGCTGGCTGCGGTCTAAGGCGCCCGTCACGGCGGAGCGCATGGGTTCTTCGAGTTTTTTCAGCAGCTCATCGACCACCTTGCGCACCACCATGCGGGCGGTTTCTTTGGTGCTGGCCGGAATCACGCCCGACAAGGCGATCAAGTTGGCGACCAAATGCACATCGGCATGGGCGCTTTCAAGCATTTCGGGTTGCAGCAGCAATTCGCGCAGGTCAAGCCGTTCTAGCGCATCGCGCTGCATCACCTGCACCACCGGGGTAGGAAAGTATTTGCGAATATCGCCCAGCCACCGGGCCACGCTGGGCGAGGAGCCACCGCGCCCGCCACGGCGCTCGGAGGATTTGCCCAGGCCGTTTTTGCCATCGGCATCGTACAGCGCAGCCAAGGCTTGGTCCATTTCGGCCATTGGGCCCGAGAGTTTGCCGCAACTGCCTTCGGCTTCGCCACCCAAAACCAAGCGCCAGCGGCGCAGGCGTTCTTCTTCGCTAAGGGGGGGCGTGGTGTCTAGGCTGGCGGAGGTATCGGCGGTCATGGGGCAATTCCGAGAATGGTTTGCAGCAGTGGCACGGGCAACGCGGCCAAAGTGTCGTCCCACTGCGGGGCCGTTACGCTGGCGGCACTGGCTGTGCTGTGGCCGCCTTGGCGGGCGCGCTGGCCCAAGTCTTGGCGCTCGCTGGCGCTGAAGGCCGAGAAAGTGCGGCGCACCAACGGCAAAATGTGCGTGAAGTGGGTTTCGCCCAAACTGCACAGCCAGTCGTTGACCAGTTGCCAAAGTTGGTTGTCGTGCAGGAGCACCATCGCATTGCGGTTGAGGAAGCCCTCTAGCCAAGCCGCAGCTTGCAACGGTGGTGTGCTGCTGGACAGATGCAAGGACAAGGCGGTGGCAGCATCGTTGCCTTGCCACACGCCTTCATCCAGCAACAGACGTGCGGCCAAGCCTTGCAGCAACTCGTGGGCGGTGCTGCTCTCGGCCACCAAACGCAGGGCGCGTTGCCAGGCTTGGGTTTGCTCTTCGGCATCGCGCAGGGCTACGGCGCTGTGGGCGGCCAAAATGGTGCTGCGCAGTGTGTGGGCGCTGTCGTCATCGATGCCGCTGCACGCCAACGGTAAGCCGATGGCGGCACGCACGATCAAGCCATCGAGCATGTGCGCCACCATGCCGGTGTCGGTTTGGCGCACATTGCCGTAGCGGAACACATTGGCTAGTGGTGGCAGGGCTTCGAGCAACTGCACCGTGTCACCATTGACGGCGGCGCGGTTTTCTAAGATGCGTGTGATGGCTTGCACTGCGGGCTCGAGGTCGGCCAACAGCACCTCTTGCACCAGTTGCGACAAGGCTCCCAGCGTTTCGGCTTTTTGCGCGCGGTCTAAACTGGCAGCGCAGGCCGCCGCTACCAGCGTTTGGCCCCATTGGCTGGCCTCAATTAGGCGCACCGCAAATTCGGGTTGCCATTGCAGTGCCCAAATTTCGTGGAAAGTGCCTTTGGCCGAGCTACCGTTGCTGCTGGGCCGCCCCCAAGGCAGGTCTATTAGGCGCAGGCGGTGCAGCAGGTGGCTACGGCCCAAGTCGTTGGGCTGGCGCAAGTCCAAGTCCAGCATGCGGTGCGTGGCCTCGGGTTTGAGGCGCAGCGATTTTTGCTGCTGCTCTACGTCTTTTTGCAGCGGCACGGTGGGCACGTCGGGCGGCACTTGGCCCATGCGGTGGCCTACCAGCAGGGCATCGGCAATGAAGCCTAAGGCAGTATCGTCGCCCATCGTTAAGACGGTGCGCGTGGCCTCGTGCAGCTCTTCCAAACTGGCCTGCGGGCGTTGGCGCAGTGCGGCCAAGCTGTCGGCCAGCCGGGTGGCTTCAATCAGGTGGGCGCTGGAGCAGTCTAAATCGCGTTCGCGCATCAATTTGGCTACACGCGCCAGCCAACCCACGGTGCGTGGCGGGGCGGTGGTGGGGTTGGCATCCACGGCTTGGCCGTGCAGCCACAGGTGCTCATACCAGCCGGGGGCTTCAATGCCTGCGCCGTAGCCGCTGTCGCGGCTCAGGTGGCGGTATGTCCAAGGCACCCAGGTGGATTGCACCTTGAGTTTGGGCAGCCCTTTGAGTAACGCATTGTCGGCGCTGGCCTTGACCGTGGTTTGCAAGCCGCCCAAATGCCAAGCACCACAGACCACGGCGATGCGCTCGTGGCCCTTTTTTACCGCCTCGCGGACGCGCTGGCGCATATAGGCTTCGCGCAGCAGTTCGCGCCGGGCACGGTAAGGGCAGGATTCTTCGGCCTGCTCGCCCAGGTCGGCGCGCAGTGTGGTCATGGCTTCGGCAATGGCAGCAAACAGTTCTTCGCCGTCGCCGCGCTCTTCTACGGTGTGATTCCACCAGCTTTCGCCATCGGCATGGCCTGCGGCTTGGGCCAGCCAGTTCAGGGGGTCGGTGCGGTAGCTGGGTTCGGGGGGGCTGTCTTGGTTGGGCGCGGTGGCATCGGCACTGGGTTCGGCTTCGGTCGTCGCTGCGGGCGTTGCTTCGACAGCAGCTTCGACAGCTTCTTGGGCGGCTTGCTCTTCTTCGCGCGCTTTGGCCAGAGCCAATTGGTGTACCAACGGCAGGTCAATGAAGGAGGCGGGCACTTGCCGTTGCAAGGCCCAGCGCAGTGCCTGCCACTCGGGCGAGAACACCGCAAACGGGTGGTACACGGCCCGCCGGGGTTCATCGGGGCAATAACTGAGCAGGGCCACCGGGGGCTGCATCTGCTCAGACAACAGGGCCGCCAGCACGCCTTCGCCTTCGGGCGGGCCTTCTACCAGCACGCAGTCGGGTTGCAGGGCCTCAAAGGCATGGAGCAAGCTGCGCGCGCAGCCCGGCCCGTGGTGGCGGATACCAAAATAGTGGACTTTGCTCACAGCGGTGGCCTGTTGTTATTCGAGTTCCTTGCAGGCGCGGTACAGGCTCTTCCAGTCTTCGCGCTCTTTGACCACAATGTCGAGGTACTCTTTCCAGACCACAGCATCTTGCACCGGGTCTTTCACCACCGCGCCAATCAGTCCGGCAGCCACATCGTGCGGGTGCAGTACGCCATCGCCAAAATGCCCGGCCAGCGCCATGCCGTTGTTGATGACAGAAATGGCCTCGGCGGTGGAGAGCGAGGAGCTGGGTGATTTGAGCTGCGTTTTGCCATCCAAAGTGCGGCCACTACGCAACTCACGGAAAATTTGCACAATGCGGCGCACTTCTTTCAGCGCGGGTGGTTCGGCAGGCAGTTGCAAGGCCCGGCCCATTTCGTTCACGCGCTTGACGACGATGGAGACTTCTTCATCCTCCGAGGCGGGCACCGGCAGCACCACGGTGTTAAAGCGGCGCTTGAGCGCGGCCGAGAGTTCGTTCACGCCCTTGTCGCGGTTGTTGGCGGTGGCAATCACGCTAAAGCCGCGCACGGCCTGCACTTCGGAGCCTAGTTCGGGAATGGGCAGGGTTTTTTCTGACAGCACGGTGATGAGCGAGTCTTGCACATCGGCCGGGATGCGGGTCAGCTCTTCCACGCGGGCGATTTTGCCGTCTTTCATGGCATTCATCAGCGGGCTGGGCACCAAGGCTTTTTCAGACGGGCCGTGCGCCAGCAGTTGGGCGTAGTTCCAGCCGTAGCGCAGTTGTTCTTCGCTCGTGCCGGCGGTGCCTTGAATCAGCAAGGTGGAGTTGCCACTGACGGCTGCCGCCAGATGCTCCGACACCCACGATTTGGCTGTGCCGGGCACGCCATAGAGCAGCAAGGCGCGGTCGGTCGCTAAGGTAGAGACGGCAATTTCCATCAAGCGGCGGCTGCCGATGTATTTGGCACTGAGTTCAAAACCGTTGTCGAGTTTGTCGCCCATCAGGTACGACACCACGGCCCACGGCGACAACACCCAATTGGCCGGGCGCGGGTGTTTGTCTACTTTTTTCAGCTCTTCGAGTTCGTGGGCAAATTGGTATTCAGCGTGTTGGCGCAGGGCGTTGGCGGTGCTCATGGATTTCCTTGGGTGCGAGGGATTCGGGTGAGGGCTGGACTGAAGACGAAAAATGTCAGGCGCGGGGCAGGCGAGCCATGGTCTGCCGTGCCATGAGCACGGGCAGCTGTTGGCGCAGTGCTTGTGCCAAGGCTTCGGTGGGTTTGCCTTCGTGTTGGCTGGAGTGTTGGGCCAGTGCCAACAGGGGCGCCAAAGCATCATGGTGGAGCACGCAGCACACATCCGCCAGTTGCAATTGGTAGTAGTAGCGTGGCTGGTAGAGCGATAGCTTCTCCACCAGCAGTTGCGATAGTGGCGCTGACAGGTACTGCCCAGGCGGGTAGGCAGCCACTATTTGCTGCATGACTTCCTCAAGGTTGCCCTGTTGCGGCTTGTGGATGGATTCCAGCGTGCGCTGCCAGTAGGGTTCGCGCTGGGTTGTCGATAGCAGCGCCAGCACAGCGGCGGGGGATTCTGGCATGGCCTTGCCGGGCCAGTGCTCCAGAAAGGCATGGCACCATGCCACCACCGGGGCTGGGCGCAGCACTTCCCACCAAGCACGTACCAGGGCTTCTGTCCAATCGCCCTTGCGCGCCCATTGCAGCAAGGCTTCGGGGGTCATGCCGGTGTGTTGTTCCCACCAAGCCAAGGGCACCTGCCGGGCTAGTTGGTACAGCCACCAAGCACGTTCACCCAAACGCTCGTGGGTGGGGCGTTCGGCGTCAATACCGTGGTTTTTCCAATCGGGGTCGGCGGCCTCTGGGGGGGCAATAGTCCAACCGGCCTTTTTGGTGGATGCTTGGATACAGGCTTGCAAGCGCCCAATGGCTGCTTGGGTGATGGCGCTGTTGGGCAATTGCACCAGCAGGGTGCGGGCGGTTTGGCGCACGTCCCGGCTGCGGTCTTGGCTGGCCAGTGTGGTGAGCAAGGCTTCATCGTCGGCAGATAAACCGGTTTGTAACACCGCCAACAGTTCGGCCCGCTCTTTGGCGGGCAAATCAGACAAACTGGCTTGCAGGCGTTCGCGGGCGGCGCCGGGTTGGGTTTGGCGTTCTTGGCGTAGCAATTGCAGGCGTTGGGCCAGGGTGCCTTCTTGCCAGCGGGTGTCGGGTGGGGCGCTGTCGGTACTGCCTGCAGCATAGCGCCAGGCGCTGTGGTGCCGTGCCAGCCAGCGGCCTCGCTCGCCCAAGACGCCTCCCACCGCAGGGCGCAGGGCGCTGGCGCGCTGGGCGGTGTCTAGTGCCAGTGGCAGTAGGGTGGCGGGTAGGCGCCAACCCGCAGCGGCCATCTGTTGGAACCAGTCGATTTGCAGTCGTTGTGGCGCATCGGTCAATAGCCAGCGCGTTGTGTCTTTGAGCGCCTTGTCTTGCAGCGGTTGTTGCAAGGTGTCGGTAGCTGCCACGCCGTGGCTGGCAGGTGTGGACGCCGCTACAGGCCGTTGGCCTGCGCGTTCGCAGACGGTCAAGACCCCTGCTGCTTGCAATAGGACTTGCGCTGGAGGGCTGGTTGGGGCCTGGAGCTGTGCCAGCAATTGGCCTACAGCGCCCTCCAGCATGGGCATCTGCAAGGGCTTTTTGTCGGTGCCCACCATTGCTGGGGGCAGCAGGGTTTTCCAGGGGCTGGAGGCTTGCGGGGTGCTCATGTCAGACGGGACTCCATATCCAGAAACCTTCGGGGCTGTGGGCAGTGAGTGGGCGCAGGCTGCTGCCGTCCCACTCGCCTTGCACCGTGAGAGGGTGGCCGCCACTGAGCGCCAACAAGGCCCAGCCATCGTTGAGGTGCAGTTGTAGTGGCAGTGCTACATCATCCCAGTGCAGGTGAAACCGCTCACCGTCAGAAGTCAGGGTGGTGTTGTGGCAGCGCAGCGGGTGCAGGCTGCCCCAAGGGTTGGCCGCCACACGCTGTGCCACGGCTTGCCATTCTTGTGCTGGGGTGCTGGTAGGCGGGGGCGGTTGGTCGGCGGCGGGTGTGATGGCTTCGGTTTGCACCACCAAGGCCCGCAGTGGTGCGGCGCTGGGATAAAACGCCAGTGTGGCCTGCACTTGGCTCAGTGCCATCCATGACTGCTCAAACACCCGACCCGGAAAGATATGGTCTAACACCAAGGCCCGCTGCCCCGTTTGCACGCCATGCAGCCAAACCCGGCGCTCGATCAGGTTGTTGTCGCGCTCTTCTTGAACCACGCCCAGCACCTGCCATTGGTCACTCACTTTGGTGGCTTGTGCCAATACGGTGTCTTTATCGATGGGCCAGCCCATGAGCGCCCGCAGATCGGCGCTGGCACCTTCGTCCAAGGCATCACGGCGCTGGATGGCATGGCAGGCCAGTTGCAGCAGCCCGAGGCGGCGCAGCACGTTTTCGGGCCATTGCGGGCCATCGAGCAAGGCAGCGGCGGCATAGCGCACACGTTGCGCTAGCCCCGGTGCCTGCGCATCCACCAAGCGGGCGGCCATGCTCTCCCACGCCTCGTGGCTGGCGGGAGTGAGGTGGCCCAGCCCTTGGGCTACTTGGTCAAGCAGCCATTGCTGCAATTCGGCCACCCCCTTGTCAATGCGGCTCCAGCGTTTTTGGGCGCTCTTGAGGGCTGCTTCGGCAGCATGGGGGTCGGCAGCCTTCTCGGCCGCTTTTTCGCGCTGTTTTTCTTCTTTTTTCTGGCTGCGTTCGGTGCGCGAGGCCAGCCATTCGCTCACCCAAGTGGGGGGGGAGCCTTGTTGAAACTGGCTTGGGTTCTTGGCCCACAGTAGCAGCAGTGCCAAGCCATGTTTGCATGGAAACTTGCGACTGGGGCAGGAGCAGCGAAACGAGGGGCCAGACAAGTCTACCTGTGTTTGGTAGCGGCTGCTGCCTTGGCATTCGCCCCAGACGGCGGCATCGCTGGCACCCAACAGAGGCCACTGCCCCGGTTTGGTCAGCCCATTGGCGGCTTTGGCCGAGGCCGCATCGGGGGCCAGGGCGAGAACAGATTCGGCGCTGAATTGCTGCATGGACACCTATGGAACGCAAGGAGAGATGACAGGCGCCCGGCGCGCTGCCCGAGAAATAATCTCCCATCGTAGCGGGGTCTAGGCATGGCTATCGGTAACAAATAGTGATATCAAACAACTATGGTGGAAAAACCACGCAGGATTGGCAACTGGTGCCACTTGCCGCAAGCCCTGTGGCGCACAGTGGTGGGCGTACGGGTTTGGCGGTTTTGTCTGCCTACAAGGCTATCTTGCCCCGGCTGGATTTGATGCCAGAGCGCAGCAATTTGCCCTCCAGCCGCCGCCGCTTAGAGGCCAAGGTTGGCTTGGTGGCGCGCCGCACTGGCAACACCACAGAGGCTTTGGCAATGAGTTCAGCAAGGCGTGCCAGTGCTTCTGCCTTATTTTGCTCGCGGCTGCTGGAGGACTGTGCTTTGATGATGATCACGCCATCTTTGGTGATGCGTTGGTCTTGCCATTGCAGCAGCTTCTCCTTCACGGTGGGCGGCAAAGAGGAGCGGCCAATATCAAAGCGCAAATGGATGGCGTTAGAGACCTTATTGACGTTTTGGCCGCCCGGCCCTTGGGCGCGCACCGCGCTGAATTCCACTTCGTGCGGGTGAATGGTGTGGGGCATGGGGGGCACTCCTCAGCGCCCCCCACCCTGTTGTGTATGGGGGTCTGGCCCTATTTGCGTGCGCAACACCCGCAGTTGCTTATCTGTCACCACCGTAAACAGCATGGGCGTATGGGGTGGTTCCAAAAAACGCCAATCATGGTGGGTTTCATTCTGTAGTGCCAAGGGCGTGACTTTGGCGGGTTTGCCCAGGCGCTTGCGCACCTCGTCCATGCCCATGCCGGGGGTGATGCGGGCAAAGTTCTCTGGCGTGAGCACTTGGCGCAGGGCGCTCATCTTGCCATCGGGGCCAATGGTGATCATGTAATTGCGCATTCCGGCGGGCTGGCGGTTGTATTCCAGCGTGCGGCTGCCGCCGCCTTCATCCCACACATGGTCGGGCACGCCAAAGCGGTCGCGCACATCCACTTCGGTCGATAGTCCCTCCTCAAGTTCGCTGATGCGCTGGGGGTCGCAGCCGCTCAGGGCCAGCAGGGCGCAACCCATGACAACGGTGCTTGCAAGGTGTTTGAAAGACGGCATCGCGCTACCCCAGTAAAATTCAGGTCAGAGAGGTTAACCCAGTCCATGTCCATCTTTGCCCGCCCCCATTACATGTCCGACGCGACACAGTTCATCAATCAGCTCAAGGCCCAGCGCCCCGAGTTGGACGCCCAGCAAGTGGCAGGCCGCGCCCTGCTGTGGGATAAGGAGGTGGATCGCGAAGTCTGGCAAGACTACGATGCTGGCCGTGTGGCACAAAAGCCCTATCCCTACCAAGCCAGTCCCAGCAAGGATTTGTAAGCACAGCAAAGTCGTTGGTATGGGTGCGCCCTGTGCCCCCAGCGATTCAGGCGATAGAGGCATGAGCCAATAATGGGCAGTCTCCCTGCCAATATGTCTGCCAAGCTGCCCCCAGTGGCCTTGGCAGATGCGGCCGTGCCTGTAGAGTCTGTCGATAGCCACAGCGCAGCCTTGGCACGCCTGTATGGTCAGCCTTTGTTTGCGTTGCCTGCCGATCTGTATATCCCGCCCGATGCGCTGGAGGTGATGCTCGACGCCTTTGAAGGCCCGCTCGACTTGCTGTTGTACCTGATTCGCAAGCAGAATTTCAATATCCTCGATATTCCAATGGCGGCGCTCACACGCCAGTATTTGGCGTATGTCGAAGAGATTCGCAGCCGGAATTTAGAGCTGGCCGCCGAGTACCTGCTGATGGCTGCCATGCTGATCGAGATCAAATCGCGCATGTTGCTGCCGGTGCGCAAAGCCGACAGCGGCGACGAGGTAGAAGACCCCCGTGCCGAGCTGGTGCGCCGCCTGCTAGAGTATGAGCAGATCAAAGGCGCTGCTGTGCAGTTGGGCCAAGCACCACAGCAGGGGCGTGACTTTTGGGTTGCACAGGCCGTGATGGGGCAAAGCCTGCAACAGCGCCTACCCGAGGTGTGCGTGGCCGATTTGCAAATGGCTTGGCGCGACATCCTGCAACGGGCCACTTTGGTACAACATCACCGCATCAGCCGCGAAGAACTGAGCGTGCGCGAATACATGGGCCAAGTGCTGCGCGCCTTGCAAGGGCGGCGTTTTGTCGAGTTTGAAGCGTTGTTCGATCCGGCCCAAGGCCGTACCGTGTTGGTCGTCACTTTCATTGCCTTGCTGGAACTGGCCAAAGAAACGCTGATCGAAATCACCCAGGCCGAAGCCTTTGCCCCCATCTATGTCAGGTTGGCTTATACGCCTGTCTGATGCCTCCATGCCGTGCCCTTGGTGGGCGCTCTTTTCTTATTTCTATTCTTTATGGCTTCACACGATTTTGATGTTCTGATTGTGGGCAGTGGCTTGGCTGGTTTGTCTGCCGCCTTGCATCTGGCCGCTACGCACCGCGTGGCCGTGATCACCAAACGCACCATGCACGATGGCTCCAGTGCATGGGCACAAGGGGGTATTGCGGCAGTGCTGGCCGATGGCGACAGCTTTGCCGCCCACATTGAAGACACGCTGGTGGCTGGGGCCGGGCTGTGTGATTTGGCCAGCACGCGCTTTGTGGTGGAAAACGCCCCAGCGGCCATCGGTTGGCTACGGGATTTGGGGGTGCCCTTCACGCTAGAGGGCGAACAGCTGCACCTCACGCGCGAAGGCGGCCACAGCGCCCGGCGCATAGCCCACGTTACCGATGCCACCGGCGCGGCGGTGCAAGAGACGCTGATTGATGTGGTGCGTGCTACGCCGGGCATCACGCTGTTTGAGCACCACACGCTGGTTGATTTGATTACCAGCCAAAAGCTGGGGCTGGCGGGGCAACGCTGTCTGGGTTTGTATGCGCTGGATGAGCAAACCGACGAGGTGATTACTTTCCGCGCGCCACAAACGGTGTTGGCTACTGGTGGCGCGGGCAAGGTGTACCTCTACACCACCAACCCTGACACCTCGACCGGCGATGGCATTGCCGCTGCGTGGCGTGCAGGTTGCCGGGTGGCAAACATGGAGTTTATCCAGTTCCACCCCACCAGCCTTTACCACCCGCACGCCAAATCTTTTTTGATCAGTGAGGCGGTGCGTGGTGAAGGCGGTCAGCTCAAATTGCCCGATGGCACCCGCTTTATGTTGGCCCACGACCCCCGTGCCGAATTGGCCCCGCGCGACATCGTGGCCCGGGCTATCGACTTTGAGATGAAAAAGCACGGCCTCGATTGCGTGTATTTGGATATTTCGCACCAGAGTCCGGAGTTTTTGCAGGAGCATTTCCCCAACATCTTGGCGCGCTGCGCCGAGTTGGGCATTGACATCACCCAAGACCCGATTCCAGTCGTGCCCAGTGCCCACTTTACCTGCGGTGGTATCCTGACCGATCTGGCCGGGCGCACCGACCTGCCCGGCCTGTATGCCGTGGGCGAAGCGGCCTGTACCGGCTTGCATGGGGCTAACCGGCTGGCGAGCAACTCGTTGCTGGAGTGCATGGTGTTTGCCCGTGCTGCCGCCCAAGCTATTGCTGCTGCACCGCGCTCGTTGATTCCGGCCCTGCCACGCTGGGACGATAGCCGGGTGCAAGACGCCGACGAGGCTGTGGTGATTTCGCACAATTGGGATGAATTGCGCCGCTTTATGTGGGACTATGTGGGCATAGTGCGCACCAACAAGCGCCTAGAGCGGGCTGCACACCGGATTCGGCTACTGCAAGAAGAAATCCAAGAGTTTTATGCCCATTTTCATGTCACGCGTGACCTGCTGGAGCTGCGCAATCTGGTGCAGGTGGCCGACCTGATCGTGCGCTCGGCCCAGATGCGCCGTGAAAGCCGAGGCTTGCACTACAGCCGTGATTACCCCAGTCTGGCCGCACCGGCGGCCCCCACCATTCTTGTTCCTCCCCTTACCCACTGAAATTGGACGTATCCATCATGTTCCGTACCTTGCTCAAATCCAAAATTCACCGTGTCAAGACCACGCATTGCGAGTTGCACTACGAAGGCTCCTGCGCCATTGACGAAGACCTGCTCGACGCTGCCAACATTGCCGAAAACGAACAGGTGCATATCTGGAACATCGACAACGGCGAGCGTTTTGTCACCTACGCCATTAAGGGCCAGCGTGGCAGCGGCATGATCTCTGTCAACGGCTCGGCAGCACGTCGTGCCTGTGTGGGCGATTTGCTCATCATTGCAGCCTTTGCCCAAGTGCACGAAGACCAGGTGAAAACGCACGAGCCAGAACTGGTGTTTGTCGATGACAACAACCGCCAGACCGAGCTGCGCCACCATGTGCCCACCCAGCAACTCTGATGCCCGCTGAAAGCTGACCATGCCCCACCTGACCGTTGAATACTCCAGTAACCTGAGCGGTTTCCCTGAAGCCCAAATGCTGGCCGAGCTCAACCAGACCGTCACCGCCAGCCCAGAGATTGCCGACGAGTTTGACCTCAAGAGCCGCTGTGTGGCCCATGCGTCTTACGCTGTGGGCACCCAAACCGCGGGCCGGGCTTTTGTGCATGTCCAATTGCGTTTGCTCTCGGGCCGCAGCCCCGAGGCCAAGCTCGACTTCTCGCAGCGCATTGCTGCTGTGTTGCGCCGCCTCACACCCCAGCCCGAGGGGCTGGTGGTGCAGTTGAGCGTAGAAATTGTCGATATGGATCGCCCTTCCTATATCAAGGATAGGCTGTAAACAGGGCAATGGGGCTTAGCTGCTGCGCTTGGCCCCATGCGATTTGAGCAGTTGCACCATTTGCTCATCCTTTTTGTGCAGCGCCAAGTCCAACAGCGAATGTCCTTGGGTATCTACTCCCCGAGGCGAAACCCCAGCACGCAACAATTGGTGGGCCGCTGCCCAGTTGCGTGCTGACACCGCAGCCAGCAGGCGCGGATCAGCGGGCGTGCGATCAAGTGCGGGCCGTGATACCGCCGCCGCCGTTGCCACATGGGCTGCCGGGGCTGCGGGTGGTGTTTCTTTTTCTTCTGGCTCGTCGGGCACCACGGGTTTATGGTCAAAGTATTCCCCCGCCAAGGAGGCCACCAAAAACCACACCACCACGGCCACGGTGATCATGGCCATGATGATCAGACCCTTGAGGATTCCATCGAGTTCATCCATCACTGCCTCCCTGTGCCATCGTCTACTGCTGGGTGCCCGCGCTTAGATCAGCTCGGCAGCGATCCAGCCGCGCAGGCTGTTCAGAAATGCCCATGCCTGTATGCGTGGCCTGTCCTCCAGCCTGACCACCGCCTCGCGCAGGCGCCCGTTGCGCAGGGCCACCGCGCGCCCCACGCCGGGCAGCAAGCCACAGTGCAATGCCGGGGTGACCCATTGACCATCCAGCAGCATGGCTACATTGCCTCGGGTGCATTCGGTGATTTCGCCTTCTTCGTTGTACAACACCGTATCGTAGATGCCTGCCAATGTGGGTGTGAAGGCATCGTAGTGTGCGCGGTGGGTGGTTTTATGGTGCACAAAGGGGCTGTGCGCCTCTGCCAGTGGCTGTGTAGCCAGTTGCAGGCGCACCTGTGGGGGGGATGCTTCTAGCGTAAAAGCTTGGGCACTGGGTTGACCACTGGAATCGAGCAACAAACGTACGCGCCAGTTCCCCTGTGGTTGGGCTTGCGCCAGATCTGCCAAGCATTGGTGGATGCGGGGGGCATCCCAAGGGTAAGAAAAATGCTGGGCCGCACGGTGCAATCGGGCCAGATGGTCAGTGCCATGACGCCATTGGCCATTTTCCAGTGCCAAGGTCTCCAGAAGGTCAAAAGACATGCTTGCTTGCTCCACAAAGGCGCGTTTGTGGCGCCACTCGTTCCATTCTGCACTGGCTTGGGAGCCTGCGGTGATGCCGCTGCCAATACCGCAGCGTGCTTGATTGCCTTGGAGTACCACGGTGCGGATGGGGACGTTAAACGTGGCATGAATGCTGCCATCGCCTAGGGGCCGCACCACACCCAGCGCACCGCAATAAATACCCCGTGGCCCCGTCTCTAGCGCGGCAATCGCCTGCATGGCCCGCACTTTGGGCGCGCCGGTGACGGAACCGCACGGAAACAAGGCACCAAACACCTGTGCCAAGCTGGTGCCAGCACGGGTGTGTGCCTGCACATCCGAGGTCATTTGCCAAACCGCGGGCAGGGCTTGGGTATGAAAGAGCCGTGGCACTTGCACACTGCCGGGGGTGGCAAGGCGCGAGAGGTCGTTGCGCAGCAGGTCTACGATCATGACGTTTTCTGCACGTTCTTTGGGGCTGTTGCGCAAGGCGGTGGCTTGGGCGGTGTCTTGTTCGGGTGTGTGGCCCCGTGGGGCTGTTCCCTTCATGGGCCGGGCCAGTATCTCCCCCCCGTGGGGCTGGCTGTGCCAGTCAAAGAACAGTTCGGGCGATACCGACAGCACCTGCTCATGGCCTGTATCGATATAGGCTGCATAGCCCCCCGGTTGTGCCCGTTGCAAGGCGGCAAACAATGCGGGCGCGGCACCGTGCGCCATGCCATCTATAGCGGCCACCATCTGCGCGGTGTAGTTGACTTGGTAATACTCGCCATTGGCAATGGCTTGTTGAATCTGGTGCAGGGCCGCATCAAACACTGGCCGTTGTGCAGGAGCACTCCAGTGCAAGGTGGGCGCTGGGGGGATGGTGGGGTGGTCTTCTGGCCAAGGCAGTGCCTGCCCATACACGGCAAACCAAGCCAGTGGGCCATCAGCGGGGTGGGTACGCAGGGCTATATCAAAAGCACCTGCTGCCTCATAGCGCAGGTAGCCTATGCACCAAGCGCCTTTTTCTGCGGCCGCCTGTACGCCATCGAGCACGGCAGGCACCTCTGACCATGTGGTGGCGGTCAGAATATGTTGTGGAGTGCCAAAAGCATGGCGCAGGCGGGTTGCGTCAGGGCCGCCATGCGGGTCAGAAAAATCGATCTTGGCAGTCAAATGCACAGCAGGCTCCAGAATCGTGCCGTGTCTGTGAGGGAGTCGTTCCGGTCATGATGGCTGTGGTTGTCGGTAGACATGGCGGGGCAGGCGCGGGATCGCTGGTCGGTAGATGAGAGGTTGGTCGGGGGTGAGTGGCCCTGCCGATCTTATGGGGCTGGTGGACGGGGTGTACTTGGAGGGGCTGCATAGCATAGACTCGCACGCCCCTAGCATCGTGCCACGGAAGATATAACCACACCCCCATGAGCTACTCCGTCAAGGAAATTTTTTACACCCTGCAAGGCGAAGGCGCCCAAGCTGGCAGGCCCGCCGTGTTTTGTCGCTTTGCTGGCTGCAATCTCTGGAGTGGCCGTGCTTCAGATCGTGCCAGTGCTTTGTGCCGTTTTTGTGATACCGACTTTGTCGGCACGGATGGCACCTTGGGTGGCAAGTTTGACAACGCCACCGCCTTGGCCGGTCAGATCGCTGCGCTCTGGCCTGCCGAGGATGCACACCATCGCTTGGTGGTGTTGACGGGCGGTGAACCATTACTGCAAGTAGATACGGCCTTGATAGATGCCTTGCACCAGCAGGGCTTTCGGATTGCTGTAGAGACCAATGGTACTGTGCTGGCGCCGCCCGGCATTGACTGGCTGTGCGTCAGTCCCAAGGCAGGCACCGATTGGGTGCAGCAGCAAGGTCAAGAACTGAAAGTGGTCTGGCCCCAAGTGGGGCTGGATTTGGCACAACTCGAAACGATGGGGCAGTTTGAGCACCGCTTCTTGCAGCCTTTGGACGATAGCCAGCAGGCGCAACACATCGCCCAGTGCATTGAAACCTGCCTGCAACGCCCGGCTTGGCGCTTGAGCCTGCAAACCCACAAACTCACTGGTATTCGTTGACACCATCACCATGCAATTTACTGTCAGCCAACGTTTTTTCTTTGACGCCGCCCACACCCTGCAACGCGAGATTGAGGCCGAAGGCAGCCGCCGTATCCACGGCCATACCTACCATGCCGAAGTGTCTATTACTGGGCCGCGCCACCCCGTCAGTGGCATGGTGATAGACCTTGGGCATCTGCGTCAGCGCCTCTCGTTGCTGCGCGAGCAACTCGACCACCATTTGCTCGATGAAGTGCCGGACTTGGGGCCAGCCACGCTGGAGAATTTGTGCCTGTTTATTGCCAAGGCGCTGGCCGATATGCAGCCAGCACCCAGCCGCGTGCGTGTTTGGCGTGACGCCGTGGGCGATAGCTGCACATTAGAGCTGCGGTGATGGGTATAAACCCTTTGAGACCCATAGGAAATGTGCTGCATGATCCACCCTGCCTGACAAGGTAATGGATGGGGAGAACGTAGTGACGACACAGCGGCTTTATCGTTTTACGATGATTTTTTGGCTCACCGTAGCCATGTGCGTTGTTTGTGCTGCTTTGTTTGGTGCCTATGCGTTTTCGGTATCACGGCTCATTGCTGCCAATGAGCAACGGCTCCATTCGTGGCAGTTGGCCTCTGAGTTGCGTCAGTCATCCGATGATCTGACGCGCATGATGCGAACCTATGCCGTCACGGGGGACGTTCAATACAAAGAGAACTATCAAGAAATATTAGATATACGCAATGGTATTGCGCCACGGCCTATTGGTTATGAGAATGTGTATTGGGATCTGGCCTTGGGTGGAAAAAGACCTTCTTCAAAAGGAGAGATAGCGCCATTGATTCAGCGTATGAATCAAGCTGGATTTACAGGAGATGAATTAAGAAAGTTGTCAGATGCAAAAAATAAATCTGATCAACTGGTAAGTATTGAGCGCATGGCTATGCGATTGACCGATGCCAGTGAGAAAAGCTCATTGCAGCGTTGGTCTGCTATTGAGATGCTGCATAACGATTTGTACCATCAAGCAAAGTTTAATATCATGCAGCCGATTGCTGATTTTAATCAGATGGTGGATGGGCGTACAGACAATGATGTACGAAAATCTAAGATCAGTGCAAATGTATTGATGGTGGCATTTTCTATCTGTGGGGTAGGGCTGTTGTGGTTGCTTTGGCAGGTACGCCGCAGTTTTCGTGCAATTGTCGGGGGGTCTGTTGCTGATTTGCATCAACTGGTCAATGCACCAAGTTCGGCAGTTGCAAAAGAAAATAACCTTTCCGCTGCGCCCACAATTATGGAGCAGTTGACGGATCTGAAGTCGAGTAATGCGATGGCAGAAGATATGCGCCGTGATACAGAGCGCGCTTTGGCAGAAGCAGAAAGGCGTTTTGTGAAAGTGATTGAAGACAGTAGTGAAGGCGTATGCGTGGTGCAGGATGCTGTCATTTGTATGGCTAATCCAAAGATCCGACAGATGTTGGGGTATGCTATTGACAGCATGATTGGGCGGCCATTTATCGATTTTCTTGTTTTAGAAGACCGTGCATTACTATTGCAGCAATTTCAGCAAGCAGGTGCGGAACATCGTTTTGAAGGTGTACGCAAATACAGATTGCGTGCAGCTTCAGGGGATTCGATATATTTTAAGATTAGAGTGTCATCGATTCAGTGGGCTGGTCGAGCAGCAATGATGTATTTTTTGAATCAGGCAGAAAAAGAGTCTTGAAATAATCGATGCCACTGTAAAAAATCATCTGCAGCCAACGGTTTGCTGTAAATATAGCCTTGAATTTCATCGCAACCCCTTTGTTTGAGGTGGTTGACAGAATTTTCAGTTTCTACACCCTCTGCGACTACTTTGATGCCGAGGGAGTGTGCCAGTGTGATTGTGTTGGCTACAATTAACTCATGCTTGGTGTCGTCCATTTGTATGATGAACGAGCGATCAAGTTTTAAGGCATGAATAGGTAGTTTTGCCAGATAAGCCAGCGATGAGTATCCCGTGCCAAAATCATCAATAAAAACATTCATGCCAACTTTTGATAAATTAACCAGTATTTCTCGAAATTCCTCCGGGTTTTCCATGAGTGCGGTTTCGGTGATTTCGAGGTCAAAATAGTTTAATTGAATGTTAAACTGTTCTGACATTTCTGTTAATCTTTGAGAGAAATTAGTGTCTCGTAAGCAGTTGGGAGAAATGTTAACGGCAATCCGAACGGTTGTTTTTGATTTTTTCCATTGGGCTGCTTGCTGCATAGCAATCGCCAAGACTTTGTAAGTCAGAGGTTTAATGAGGCCAGTCTGTTCTGCCAAAGGTATGAAGTCGTTCGGTGGAATCATTCCGCGCTCTGGATGCTTCCAGCGCACCAGTGCTTCTACACCAGTCACTGCCATAGTGGTCGTACATACCTTGGGTTGATAATTAAGAATTAATTCACCTTCCCGAATGGCCTTGCGTAGATTAGACAATAAAGTTAATTGACCAATTTTTCCTTTCTCTAAGCGGTCGCTGTAAAAAGAGAACCAATTCTCTTCGACGATGGCTTGTCGTGTTGCAATAGTGGCAAGGCGCAGTAATGTGTCTGGATCACTGGCATGTTTCGGAAAAAGTGCAATTCCGATAGTTATCTGCACATCGATAGGAATTCCAGAGTATTCAAACGGTTTTTCAAATAAAGTATGCAGGCGAATGGCCGCTTTGTTTGGATGCTCGATAGATATCGGAATAATGATGGAGAAAACGTCGTGTGAAATGCGGGCGACATAATAAATTGGCCCTACTTCTTGAGCCAATAAAATGCCAACTTGTTTGGTAATGGTGTCGGCGCCAAAAAATCCTATGGCGTCTTGAATATCAGAAACGCGTTCTATTTTAAGAATAATGATGGATAATTCTTCGCCAGATCTTTTGGCATCATTAATAAATTTAGAAAGCTGTAAATCAAGTTCAATAGAGTTGGGTAGGCCTGTGGCAAGATCAAATCTTCTTTGACGGGCAGAAAGCTCTTCAGCGCGCGCACGGTCTTGATGAGCACGATGATTAGAGATACCAAATGTTAATTCCTCTGTCATTTTCTCCAGAAGTTCTACTTCTTCTGGAGAGAAGGCATTGGTTTGGGTGGAGTAAATGGACAATATGCCAAATGAATCTCCATGCTCTTTCAGGGGTAGGGCTATGACTGAACGGTAGCCACGTTCTTTTACAATCTGGCGCCATGGGCCGATACCAGGGTCTTTTTCTAAATGGTGTACCAGTTCGATAGAGCCCGAAGTAAATGCACGCATGCTCGGGCCGTGGCCGTATTCGCCACCACCCCAGCTGAGAGGAATCTTTTTTAAGATATCTATATTTGCACCATAATGCGCAACAATTCTCATTTCTTTTTCTGTGCTATTTTTTCGGAAAGCTATCCATGCCAGTGAATAATCTCCTGTGTCAACAATAACTTGGCAGATTTTTTGTAAAAGATCCTCTTCATTTTTTGCTTGAATGATGGTGCTGCTTACACTGCTTAATACACGCAATGTTCGGTTTAAGCGCAAAATTTCTGATTTATCCATCATGGCCAGAGCCATGTCGTCAAATGTGGTTGCTAATTGTCCAATTTCACTAGAGTCATGTGGAATTCCGGTGCGTGAAAGATAGTCGCCTTGGCTTAAACGTTTGGCTGCATTTGTAATTGCAGCCAATGGTTGCAGGAATAGTTTTTCACTGCCAAGCCAGATCAGTAAAAAAGAGGAGGCGGTTAGAATAAACCCTACAAAAATAGCTTCTTGAAATTGTTGATTCGCTACAAGAGTAGCAGTTTTCTTGTAAACACTGACCCAAACATAAATTGTGCCTGAAGGCGTCTCTATAAATGGAGTGAAGGCGTAGATGCGAGATTGACCATCCAAGCCATTTTCTTCCCCTATGCCCCGTCCTCCTTTTTCCAATATATTTTTATGAAAAGGAGTTTGGCTGATGTCTTGACCCACCATGCGGGCAGGATCTGGATAATGGGTGTATACAGTACCTCGCTGATCAACAACTCCCATGCGCATCAAGGATTGCAACGGATTGTTCTGAAACTGTATACGAAGAAAATCCAAATTAAAAGATAAAAGTAAAATGCCTTTGGGTGGGTCAGTGCCATTGCGTAAAGAGACCGCAATCGGTAATGACCATTTTTCAGTCATTCCAGATACCATGGGGTCATGCTGTACGGGATAAATGCTACGTTGCACATGCTGTAAGAATTTTCGAGAAATTTCTCCCCTGAATTGAGATTGATTGGCCAAAGTAGAGCAGCGCATTTCACCATCGGGGGTGAGGATAGAGGCGCTTTCGAGGGCATGGTTCCACTCTTGAAAACGGGCTAGTGTATCAATGCAGGACTGCCGTGAATTCAAAGAGCCTAAATCTCGATTAACTAAAATCGTATTAGCCAGCGTGTTGATGCCTTGTAGTAACTGTCGTTGCTGTATGGCTATGGCATCTGTCTGGGTTTGAAGTTGCAGCAGTGCTTTAGAAATATCTGACGAGCGCCGTTCGTAGGCCCGAAAGACGGCAACCAGCATGACCAAAAACATTACCATGCCAAGCAAGGCAATAATGTGAATTCGCAGGCTTTTGAGATTCAGTGTCATAGAAATTTTTTGACTATTGCTACTGCTGGATTGATACCGATCTATCCAGCTAGCCAGCTATGGTGAATAGAATGATTCCCCTTAGTCCATGACACGATTGCGTCCGCACTCTTTGGCGCGATACAATGCTTCATCAGCACGTTTGAGTGCATTTTGAATGTCTTGCTCTCCTTCTTGCCAAGTGGCTATGCCCAAACTGGCCGTTACATGCAGAATTTTGCCATTGGCTAGCGGAATAGGTGTTGTAGCCATGGTATGCCTTATTCTTTCGGCAAGCATACGCGCTTCTTCTAGGCCAGATTGGGGTAGCAATACAGAAAATTCTTCCCCTCCCATGCGGGCAGGAATATCTTGATCTCTGGACATCAATTGAATTGTTTTGGCAGTCGCTATCAGTACTTGATCACCGACATCATGACCATATTCATCGTTGACATGTTTGAAATGGTCTAGATCGATAGAAATAATAGAAAAATCATGGCCTTGGTGATGGGCCTCTGCAATCAGATTTTTAGATTCCAACGAAAATTTTCTGCGGTTGGCTAAACCAGTGAGTGGATCGGTAAAGGCTTCGGTTTTTAAATGGTGTTCACGTTCTACGCGATCACTGACATCTACAATCACCAGCAATAGGCAAGGTTCAGCATAGGCGTCCAGTTCGGCCACATTAGTGCAGTGAACTTCTGCATGTATCTTTCCGGCGCGCGTCATCAGCTCTACAAGGGTGATGGGGGTTGCGGCCCGTGACCAGTCTTCAAAAATATCAATATCTTTGAATAGACGGTCGAGCGGCTGCTCTTCTCCTGCCAAAGCACCAAAGCATTCGATCATGGCAGTATTGCTGCGCACAATCACATGGGTGTTACGGTTGACAATCACTATGGGAATGGGAAGCTCCATCAATACTTTGCGGGTGACGTGGGCATTAATCTCTAAGCGTTCTTGGATTTCTATGGCTGTACGCATGGTGTTTAGACCCCATAGCCAAGCAGTAATCAGTAATAAAATCAAGCCCCCGTTGACAATGGTACTGAACACCCATCCCCCCAAATAGTCGGCTGGGCTCAGACCTACCAACAGGATGAGCTCGCCGGAGGTCAGGGCATAGGGCAAACTGCGTTTGATAGTCAGGCGCTGGACGCGGTCTATCGGCGACCTGATCCAAAAACTACCCGCACCGGGGCCAGCATGGGAGTAATCCATAGGTTCGAGTTGCTGCCCGATATTGACGGTCAATGGCGTGGGTTTTCTGACCAACAGGGTGTTCTTGGCATCGAGCAATGTGACATTGCGGCCTTCGCCTAACAGGGGAACGTCAAACACCGCGTCTAAGACCGACAACGGCTCTAGCAATATGGCAATGGCCTGTAAGTCGCCAGCTGGCGAACGGATGGCCCGGCTGATCATGAAGGCTGGGGCGTGGGAGAGCGTGCGTGCAAAACGAACATCTGCTTGGATGCCGCCCCGTGCTTTGAATTGATCGATGATTTCTGGCAGACCCACCAAGCGGTTCACCAGATCCGGGTCGGTTTCTGCAACGGCTTTGCCTGTGACGTCGAGCAGCAGCAGCTCAATGCCGGGGGTGAGTTCGTTGTAGAGGCGGCGGATGGATTTGAGCTCATCTTGGCAAACCAAGGGGCAACTGGAGCGGCTGTGTTGGTTGCGCCGAACGGCTTCATGGATGGCATTCGAAATGGAACGGTTGGTGGCAAAAAGGTCGACGATGCCGCGTTCAATTTGTCGGGACGTGTCCGACAGATGCTTATAGGCGTTTTGCTCTTGGGCACGATAGTCTGACCACGTTTGGAAAGACAACAACGCAATGCTGCCCCAGATCAGGCAACTGATGATCCAGGCAATGCTGCGCCGACTGTGGTTGCGGTGGGCTAAAAAGAAGGCTATGAGGTTGTTGCGCAAGGTTCCCGACGAGGAGGGGGAGGGTGATGCATCAGGGGTGTTAGTCATGGGCAGGGCTGGCGATGGCAGGCAAACAAGGGAGAGAGACTGTGGGTGTTCTCAGCGAAAGACTTGCACGGCTTCGGCCAGATGCGTGCTTTGGTCGTGCAGGCAGGCGGAGGCTGCCGCTGCTTGTTCTACTAGAGCGGCGTTTTGCTGAGTGATGGCATCAAAACGCGCCAACGCATCATTGATCTGCACGATCTTGGTGCTTTGGCTCTGGGCTGAGGCACTGATGGTTTCAATCATGCTTGACACTTGTTGAACGCGATGTTGGATGTCGGACATGGCTTGTCCAGCGGCATCGACCAATTGGGTGCCAGTCTCTACTTGGTGGGTGCTGTTGTCAATCAGCGCCTTGATCTCTTTGGCGGCTTGGGCACTGCGCTGGGCCAGCGTGCGTACTTCATCGGCCACCACGGCAAAACCCCGTCCTTGCTCTCCTGCGCGGGCGGCCTCCACGGCGGCATTGAGCGCTAGAATGTTGGTCTGAAAGGCAATGCCATCGATTAGGCTGGTGATGTCGGCAATCTGGTGCGAGGACTGGCTGATGGTCTGCATGGTGGCAATCACCTGCTGCATGGTGTGGCTGCCGTGGTGTGCCGATTGTGTGGCGCCGCCCGCCATTTCCTGTGCTTGCACAGCGGTTTGGGCACTGTGGTGTACGCTCTCTGTGATTTGTGCCATCAAGGCACTGGTTTGTGCCACATGGTGGGCCGCTTGCTCTGTGCGGTGGCTCAAGTCCACATTGCCTTGGGCAATTTCACGCACGGCGTGTTGCACAGAGGTGGCTTGGCTGGCAACATCGTCAATCAGCCAACGAAACATCTGGCCCAATTGGCTGACGGTGCGTAAAGTCATGCCGATTTCATCGACGCGGTCGATGTGGGCAGGCATGTGGTTGGCACCGGTGGCTACGTTCAGTGCCATTGCCTGCACTTGTTCCAGCGGTTTGGCAATGTGTTGCTCTAGCAGTAGACCAATGCAGCCTGCCAGCAGCAATATCCACAACAGCACCATCCCACCTTCGCCCCCTAGAGTGCGGATGGCGAAAGCGCCGCCCACACTGAGCAGTGCCATGCTGCCAATCAGCAGCCGGATGCGGGTTCGCACCCCCATTGTGCGGCCCCAACTGAGCACCGCTTTGAGGCCGGAATACACCAGAATGCCTTTGTGCAGTTTTTGCTGGCGTGTAGTGCCGGTGCGCAGGTGTTGGTAGAACTGCTCGGCAGCGGCACTGTCGGTGGCTAGGGCAGGGGTACGCACCGACATGTATCCTGTCTGCTGGCCGTTGCGCACGATCGGCACGGTATTGGCCCGAACCCAGTAATGGTCGCCATTTTTGCGGCGGTTTTTAACCAGGCCCGTCCACGGTTGACCAGCACGCAGCGTGTGCCACATATCGGCAAATGCTTCTGGGGGCATCTCGGGGTGGCGCACGATGTTGTGCGGCTGGCCTTGCAATTCTGTGCGTGTGAAGCCACTCACATCCACAAAGGCTGCATTGGCATACACAATGCGGCCCCGAGTGTCGGTGGTGGACATCAGAGTGGTATCAGCCGAAAACTCATAAAGTTGCCCAGTGACAGGCTGGTTGTTGCGCATGATCAACCTTTTGAAAGCAAACTAAAAAAGAAAACCCCCGTAGATGGAGCCAATCAAACCGGCAGCGTCATGTGTGACGCCCTTGTGCCCATGTTGTTAGAAGGTTGCCCAATCGCTAAATGCTCAGAGAAGCCCTAGCACCAATGACTGGGAGGCAAAGAGTGCAGCCGATAGGCTGCACTGGGGGCTGAAAATATGAAGACAACGCGGAGATCAGGCACCATCCATGAGCACCAAGGTGCACTGATCCGTGTGCCGGTATGGCGTCACATGGCTGCGGCGGCAGGTAAAGACGGCTTAGACAGGCAAGCGAGTGGGCTGGGAGACGCTTTCAGTGAAGGGGGCCGCGTCACTTGGGTCGGTTTGAAAGACCGCGACGGCGTGTACCAAATCTTGGGCTTGTAGGCGTAAGCTGTCTGCCGCAGCTGCCATCTCTTCGACTAAGGCAGCGTTTTGCTGGGTGGCTTGGTCCATTTGCACTACGGCCTCGCCGATTTGGGCCATGCCGGTGCTTTGTTCGGTGGTGGCGGTACTGATCTCTCCCATCAGACCCTTAACACGGTAGATATGCGTCACGACCTCGTCTATGGTGTGCCCGGCCCGCTCGGCCAACGTGTTGCCTTGTCCTACACGGTCGATGTTTTCGGTGATCAACGCTTTGATTTCTTTGGCGGCGGTGGCGCTGCGTTGTGCCAGATGACGAACCTCGCTGGCCACCACGGCAAAACCACGCCCTTGCTCTCCTGCTCTGGCCGCTTCTACGGCTGCATTGAGCGCCAAAATATTGGTCTGAAAGGCAATGCCGTCAATCACGCCGATGATGTCGGCCATTCTGCGGCTGGCATCACTGATGTCTTTCATGGTAGATACCACTTCCGTGACGGCTTGCCCTCCCTGGGTAGCTACTGTGGCGGCGCTTTGCACCAGTTGGTTGGCCTGTTGGGTGTTGTCTGCGTTGTGGCGCACGGTGGCACTCAGCTCTTCCATGCTGGCGGCGGTTTGTTCTAAGGCACTGGCCTGGCTTTCGGTGCGGGCGCTCAAGTCTTGGTTGCCCTGGGCAATTTGGGTGCTGGCGCTGGCCACTGCACCACTGCCTTGGCGCACTTGCACCACGATGGCCTGTAGTTGCTGGCGCATTTGTTCTAACGCATGGAGCATGTGGGCCACTTCATCTTGGCCCTGTGGATGCAGCGCCATGCGCATGTCTCCGGTGCTCATGCTGCGCACAGCGGCCACGGCCTGGGCCAGCGGTGCAGTGACACTGCGGCTGATCAGCACCCCCAGCGCGATGCCTAATAGCACACACAAGGCAGCCAAAGCCAAAGTGATATTGCGGCTGCGCTCGTACAGCACCGTATTGTTGTCAGAGACTTGTTTGGCATTGCGTTCAAAGTGTTCGGTCAGTTCAAACATAGACTGACCCACCTGCATGCTGCGTGGCATGGCATGGCGGTGCAGATATTGCAGTATGGGGCTGTTGGCATGCAGTTCTGCGGTTTGTAGTTGCTTGAGCATTTCTTGCACGCTTTGCTCATCGGCAGCCCAAGCTTGTTCCACCTTGCGGATAGCTTCTGTGGTGGGCCCATCCATCGCTTTTTGGCGGGCTTGTTCTATTAGGTCGATGCTCTTGGCGCGCCATTGCTGCATACGCTCCAGCGCCTGCGCCCGTTCGGCAACCGTGGTGGCCAGAATGGCATCACGCAGCGCCACTACCCCCACATAGCGTTGCACATTAGCCTCTTTGGCCAACGATAGCCCCAGGGTATCGCGTTCATACAAGGCGGTGTCAGCGGCATCTAGTTGCCCCATGTTGTAAACGGCAAAAATGCCCAGAAGACCCCCCAGCGAAGCTACCAGCATAAAAGCGGCAGTCAGGCGGCTAGAAATGGAATAATCGGAGAGACGCATGGTTTTATCGGGTGCTGGCGTTGGTTAGTGCTCGCTTAGATGCCAGACCAATGCCGGTGGATCAGCATCAGACCAAAAAACAGCACGGCCAAAAACAGGGTCTGCAACACCATCAGCGCCACGGGCTTCCAGCCCACGGTCAAAATGTCTTTCAGGTGGGTTTTCATACCGATGGCGACCATCGCCGTGACCAAAAACATGCGCGACACTTCGTTGCCGCCACTGACCATCCAGGTCGGCAACCAGCCGGTGCTGTTGACCACCACCAAAACAATGAAGCCCACGGCAAACCAAGGCAGCAATGGTGGGCGGGCGCCACTGTCACTCAAGGTAATGCCGTCATCGGGGGTATTTTGTTCGCGTTGGCGCAGCATGTGCTGGCGCGTCATCCAAACGGCCAACACAATCACCGGCACCAGCATGGCAACGCGCATCAGTTTGACCACCGTAGCGGCATCACCCGCAGGGTTGCTGATGCTGTAACCGGCCCCCACCACCTGTGCTACATCATGGATGGTGCCGCCCAAAAAAAGCCCTGCCTCCAAATCGTTTAGCCCCAAAGCACGTACCACTATCGGGTAGAGCACCATGGCGATGGTGGACAGGGTGCTGACGCCAATGACCGTGAACAGGGTGGCTCGTTCTTTCTGCGGGTGTTGCGGAAAGGCCGCCGAGATAGCCAAAGCCGCCGAGGCACCGCAAATGGCTACGGCACCCCCACTGAGCAAGCCAAAGAACTTCTGAAACCCCATCAGCTTGGCGGCCAGAATGCCAAACGCAATAGTGACTGCCACAGACAGCACCACCATGGCTACCGGCTGCCAGCCCATGGCTTGCACCTGTCCGGCCGTGATCTTCAGCCCCAGCAGGGCCACGCCAGCGCGCAAGATTTGCCGTGCTGCAAACTCAATGCCGGGCTTGCAGCGGCCTTCGGTGGACAGAAAGTTGACGGCCATGCCCAGCAACAGGGCAAACAGCATGACTGGTGCGCCGTAGTGTTCGGCCAGATACAGAGCGGCCACCGCGATGATGGCCGAAAGCATCAGACCCGGCCACAGGGGCGCCCAATGGGGGGGCAAAGAGAGGCTCATTGCAGACCTTGGTCGATCAAGTGGTTTTGGTATTGTTCGCGCAGACGGTGCTTGAGCATCTTGCCGGTGGCCCCCAGCGGGATGGCATCGATAAAGATCACATCGTCTGGCGTCCACCACTTGGCAATCTTGTCGCCGTAGAAGGCCAATAGGGTGTCTTTGTCAAGTTCTGCGCCCGGTTTGATGCTCACCAGTAGCAGCGGGCGTTCATCCCATTTGGGGTGGCGGGCGGCAATGCAAGCGGCCATGGCTACAGCCGGGTGCGACATGGCTATGTTTTCGAGGTCAATGGAGCTGATCCACTCGCCGCCCGATTTGATGACATCCTTGCTGCGGTCGGTGATGTTCATAAAGCCTTGGGGGTCGATGGTGGCCACATCGCCGGTGGGGAACCACGAGCGCCCTTGTCTATCGGCTACCGTGGCACTGTGCTGACCATGGATATAGCTGTCTACCACCCAGTGGCCGCTGACCATCAGTTCACCGGCAGTCACCCCATCCCAGGGCAACTCCTCTCCTTCGGCATTAATGATTTTCATGTCAATGCCAAAAATCGAGCGGCCTTGTTTGTTTTGGATGGCACGGCGTTGCTCTAGTGGCCAACCTTGTTGCTCGTTCTTGAGCGTACAAACTGTGCCCATAGGGCTCAGTTCAGTCATACCCCAAGCGTGGATCACCTGCACGCCGTATTGCTCCTCAAAGGTGTTGATCATCACTGGGGGGCAGGCCGAGCCGCCAATCACGGTACGCTTCATGGTGCTAAAGCGCAATTGCTGCGATTGCACATGGTGGAGCAGCCCCTGCCAAACGGTAGGCACGCCAGCGGCCATCGTCACGCCTTCGGCTTCAAACAGTTCATACAGCGACTTGCCATCCAGCGCCGGGCCCGGAAACACCAGTTTGGCCCCGACCATGCAGGCTGAATAGGGCAAGCCCCATGCGTTGACGTGGAACATCGGCACCACGGGCAAGATGGCATCGCGTGCGGAGAGGTTGAAGGCATCTGGCAACGCCGATGCAAGGCTGTGCAGTACCGTGGAGCGGTGGCTGTAGAGTACGCCCTTGGGGTTGCCGGTGGTGCCGCTGGTGTAGCACAGCGAGGAGGCGGCCTGCTCATCCAGCAGGGGCCAGTCGTACAGCCCGGTCTCGGCAGCCAGCAGGTCTTCGTAGCACAGCAAGTGCGGCAGCGATGTGTGCTGTGGCATGTGTGCCCGGTCGGTCATGAGCACAAAATGCCGGATGTGGCTGAATTGGTGGGCAGCGCCTTCGAGCAGTGGCAGGAAAGTCAGGTCAAAGCACAGCACCTGTGCATCGGCGTCTTGAGCGATCCACGCCATTTGATCGGGGTGCAGGCGGGGGTTCAGGGTGTGCAGCACCAGTCCGGAGCCTGAGGCACCGTAATACAACTCCAGGTGGCGATAGCTGTTCCAAGCCAGTGAGGCCACCCGCTGGCCTGGGGTCAGGCCCAGGCGTTGCAAGGCTTGGGCTAATTGCCGCGCACGGGCGGCCATATCTTTGTAGGTATAACGGTGGATATCTCCTTCCACACGGCGGGAGACGATCCATTGCTCGCTGTGGTGCCGTTCGGCATGGCGCAGCAGAGAGGAGATCAACAAAGGTTGGTGCATCATTTGGCCGTACATCGCAAAAGGCTCTTTCTGGTTCAAAAGCAGTCAAAAAGGAAAAAACAGCCCCCCGCCTCCCTGCACAGAGAGGGCGTAGAACAGGTCGGGGCAGTGGGGGGGCAGGTGCTGTCGTGACAGCGTGCCGCAGCCAGCGTTCAGGGGTTGAGCTGGATATGGAATGCCTTCACGATGGCGGCATTGCGTTCATAGTCTTGTTGTAGCGACTGGCCCAGTTCTTTGGGGGTTTGCGAGGGCACCGGCTCATAGCCCGCTTGCTGCATGCGCTCACGCACTTTGGCTGCGGTAGCTGCCTTGGTGAGGGTGGCGTGCATCCGCTCTACGGTGTCTGCGGGCACACTGCTGGCTACTACCACACCCAGCCAGTTAGAAAAGTTGAGGTCGGCAAAGCCTTGTTCTGACAGGGTAGGTACATCGGGCAGCAACGGCGAACGCGTTTTGCTGGCCACGCCGTAGGCTTGCAGCTTGCCCGCAGTGATCATGGCGCGCGAGGTGACGATGCCATCGAACATGATGGCGATCTGGCCGCCCATCACCTGACTCAGGGCTGGAGGGGAGCCTGCAAATGGAATATGTTGCAAATCCAACCCAGCTTTCTGGTTGAAGATCATGCCTGCATAGTGCGAGCTGGTACCAGAGCTGTAGGAGGCAAAACTGAGTTGGCCTGCATGGGTCTTGGCGTAGCTGATGAATCCCTTGAGAGTTTTGGGTTCCAGCGTGGGGGCGGCCACCATCACCATGCCTGTTTTGGCCACTGCGGCCACTGGCTTTACATCGCTCAGTGGCTTGAAGCTGGTGCGCATCACATGGGGGATTTCGGTCAGGATGTTGTTGGCAGTAAACATCACGGTCTGACCATCGGCGGCGGCACTCTTGAGCGCGTTGGCAGCAATGGCACCGCCGGCACCGGGTTTGTTGTCCACCACCACCGCTTTGCCCAGTTCTTGGCTGAGCTGGTCGGCCAGAATTCGGGCCATCACATCCATGCTGCCGCCTGCGGGGGCTGGAACCAGCATGGTCACGGGTTTGTCAGTCCAAGCATGGGCCAAGCTGCAACTCAAGGCCAGCAAGGGGGTGCCAAGGGTGGCGCACCAGAAACGGCGGCGAGTGGGCATGTGTGTCTCCTGATGTATGTTTATAGGTTCCAGACGGCAGTTCTGTGCTGACTGCTTGTCGGTAGCACATGGTAAAAAAGACCGGCCCCTGCTTGTTTGATAATCTGGGACATTCTTTGTTGAAATTGGGACATGAACCATGATCTCCACGATGCGTGTGGTGCGCAGTGCCAGTCTCAATGGTTATCTGGAGGTGGCCCAGTCCTGCGGGCTGGATGCCGCTGCAATGATGCGCCAGGTCGGCTTGCCCACCCGTTGCCTAGAAAACCCAGAAACGCTGGTGGCTGCCGAGGCGGTGCGTGAATTGTTGGAGCGCAGTGCCCAAGCTTGTGGCCGGGAAGATTTTGCACTGCGCATGGTGGTGCAGCGCAGTTTTGCCAGCTTGGGGCCCATCAGCTTGATTCTGAAAGATGAGCCTACGCCGCGCCAAGCACTCAACACCTTGTGCCGTTATCTGCGCTTGCTCAATGCGTTGCTGATCACCCATATTGACGAGACGGAGGACACCGTCACTATCCGTGAAGAGATGCTGGTGCAGCCCACGTTTTTGGCGCGGCAGGTCATGGAGTTGGCCGTGGGGGTGATGTTCCGCATTTTGCAAGAACTGCTGGGCGACCATTGGAAGCCGCTACAAGTGTGTTTTGCCCACCGGCCCCCACGCGACCCCAGTGGACATTCGGCCTTCTTTGGCCCGGTGGTGGCGTTTAACCAAGATTACAACGGTATTGTGTGCCGTGCCCAAGATTTGCTGCTTCCGCTGCACCGCAGTGATCCGGGCATTGCCCGGTTTGCACGCGACTATTTAGAGCGGGCATTGCACGACCGGGGGCACAGCGCCCGCGAGACGGTGTGCCATTTGATTGCCGCTTTGTTGCCAGGCGGGCGCTGTACGGCCCAGCAAGTAGCCGCCCACTTGCATGTGGACAGGCGCACCATCCACCGCCATCTGGCTAAGGAAGGGGTTTGCTTTTCTGAATTGCTCAATGAAGTGCGGGCCGAGCTGGCGCTGCGCCAGATTCGAGAAAATGGCTTGCCATTGACTGAAATTTCGGGCCTGTTAGGCTTTTCCAGTCCGAGTGCCTTTGCGCACTGGTTTCGCACCCAGTTCGGTTGCAGCGTCACCGTCTGGCGCAGCAGACAAGAGGCCGTTGGTGCTGGGGGGATGGCTCCGCCAGAGGATAGGGGCTAAGCCAAAACTGGTATGAAACCAACGGGTGAAGGCGCTGGGAGTGCTGTACCCCAGCAGCTCAGAGATGCGGGTTAGGCTGTAGTGTGGGTTGCGCAGGTAGCGTTGTGCCAACTCGCTACGCGCTTCGTGTAGCAATGTGCTGAAACTGGTGTGTTCGGCATCAAGTTGGCGCTGCAAGCTGCGCACACTCAGGCCCAGACTTTGCGCAACATGTTGGATATTGGCCCGGCCCATGGGCACCAACAAATAAATAGCTTTGCGCACCTCGTCCACCAGCGTGTTGGTTTCGATGCGTGGCAGAAACTCCAAAAACCGGCGGGCATATTCAGCCATGGCAGGCACGGCGGAGGCACGCGGTGCATCCAGATCGCGGGCATTGAACACAAAGCCATTGAATTCACTGCCAAATTCAAGACGGCAATCAAAAAAGCGCCGGTGCAGTGTCAGATCGTTGGGCGGGGAATGGGTGAAATTGACGCTGTTGGGTCGCCAGCCGTCGGTCAGTAAATTGCTGCACAGCCGAAACAGTACGCCAATGGCTAACTCGGTGGCCTGGCGTGAATGGATGCCCGCCACGATTTCTTGGCGCACGATGGCGGTTTGTCCTACCTCCTCAATTTGCATGGCCAGTGACTCATTGAGCAAATGGCGGTATTGCACGGTGGTGGCCAGTGCGGCCCGCAAGGTGGGCTGGTGGCTGATGAGCAGGCTAACCACACCAAAGTCGGCCAGTTGCCGTGCTTGGGCCATGCGCAAGCCAAAAGATTGACAACCCGACAGAGCCGCGGCTGCTTCCAGTAGCACCAAAGCCGAGCGTGAGGGGATGCGTTGGTCTGGGTTGTCCAGCAGGGCTTTGGTCAACCCTGCTTTTTGCAAGGCAGCCTGCGGTGGCAGGCCCACTTCGCGGGCGATATCGAAGAACTTGGTCAGTGCCGCTGAGCGGATCAGTGTGGCCATGGCATGAACTCTTGGTGTTTACCCGATTCTGGCACGAAATGCTAAATCTTGGGCATTGGATGCAAAGCGCCGCGGGCAGCCCATCCCTACAGTCTGACTCCACTGTCCTTGATATATGGAGACAAAGAAATGGCGTATGCAGTGCGGATGTACCAGGCCGGTGGCCCGGAAGTAATGCAGTATGAAGCGGTGCAAGTGGGTGATCCGAGGCCGGGTCAGGTGCGTTTGCGCCACGAAGCCGTGGGTCTGAACTATGCCGATACCTATTTCCGCAACGGCACCTACCCCATTCCTATGCCCAATGGCATTGGTGTGGAAGCTGCTGGGGTGGTGGAGGCCGTAGGGCCAGACGTTAGCCACGTAGCCGTGGGCGACCGCGTGACCTACACCGGCTTTCTGAATACGTTGGGTGCTTACAGCACCGAGCGTTTGGTGCCTGCCGCACCCCTGATCCACATTCCTGCGGGCATCAGCAGCGAGACCGCTGCCGCCATGACGATGCGTGGCCTCACCGCCGCCTATTTGATGCGCCGCATCTATCCGTTCCAGTCTGGCGATACGGTGCTGTTGCACGCGGCAGCCGGTGGCGTGGGGCTGATTGTGTCGCAATGGGCCAAATTGCTGGGCCTGACGGTGATTGGCACCGTCTCCAGTGAAGAAAAGGCCGCCGTAGCCAAGGCCCACGGCTGCGACCACACCATCAACTACAGCCATGAAGATGTGGCCCAGCGCGTGCGCGAACTGACCAATGGCGTGGGCGTGAATGTGGTGTTTGACAGCGTGGGCAAAAACACTTTTATGGCCTCGTTGGACTCGCTCAAGCGCCGGGGGCTAATGGTGTGTGTGGGCACAGCCTCGGGCACCATTCCACCGTTTGATCCGCAGATTCTGGCAATGAAAGGCTCGCTGTACATCACCCGTCCAGCCTTGGCCGACTACATCGCCGATCCTGCCGAAAAGGCCGAACTCGCCAACGAGATTTTTGGGCATGTGGCTGCCGGACGCATCCAGATCGAAATCAACCAACGTTATGCCTTGCAAGACGCCGTGCAGGCCCACCGAGATCTGGAAGCGCGCAAAACCACCGGATCTTCCATTTTTGTGATCTGAGTCTTTTACCAGGAGACATTCCTATGCGTATCGAACCGATGACCTGCGCCATTGGCGCAGAGTTGGTAGACGTCAACCTCGGCGATGCCGTGCGCGATGATGGGCTGTTCAAAGAGATCTACGCAGCCTTGTTGCAGCATAAGGTCTTGTTCTTGCGAGACCAAACGCTCGACAGGCTCTCGCGCCAAGACCACATGGCCTTTGCGCGGCGCCTGGGCCAGTTGGAAGACCATCCGATGGCCCCTAGCCACCCAGAAGCCCCCGGTTTGGTTCAGATCTACAAGAGCCCAGACAGCCCGATGGATCGCTACGAGAACGCCTGGCATACCGATGGCACCTGGCGCGAAACACCGGCCTTGGGCTGCGTGCTGCGCTGCATTGAATGCCCGCCCGTAGGGGGGGACACCATGTGGGCCAACATGGCATTGGCCTATGACAAGTTGCCCCAAGCCATCAAGGACGACATTGCCGACCTGTGGGCCAGCCACAGCTTCAATGCCTCGTTTGCCGCTGCCATGCCACAGGAAAAGCGACTGGCGATGAAGGCACAGTACCCCGATGCCGAGCATCCCGTGGTGCGTACCCATCCCGAAACGCGGGAAAAGGTGCTCTTTGTGAATGCCTTTACGACCCATTTTGTCAATTACCACACGGCCAAACGGGTGCGTTATGGACAGGACTACAACATGGCCGGTGGCGATTTGTTGCAATACCTTATTAACCAAGCCTTTAATCCAGAGTATCAAGTGCGTTGGCGCTGGAAGCCTTTCAGTATGGCAATTTGGGATAACCGTAGCACCCAGCATTATGCGGTGATGGATTACTCCCCTTGCCATCGCAAGATGGAGCGTGCAGCCATCATTGGTGATAAGCCTTTTTAATTTTCTTCCTTTCGTTATCCCTATTTTATTCAGGAGACATTTATGAACTTTCTCGACGGATCGCTGTTCCCAGAAAATCAGCAAAAATTGGTGATTACCGCAGCCCCCTATGGCCCTGAGTGGATGCCCGCTGACTTCCCGGAAGATATTCCTGTGAGCATGGAAGATCAGATTCAGAAGGCAGTGGATTGCTACAACGCTGGTGCCACCGTATTGCATGTGCATGTGCGTGAACTCGACGGCAAAGGCTCCAAACGTCTGTCCAAGTTCAATGAACTGCTGGCGGGCATTCGTGCCCGTGTGCCTGACATGATTTTGCAGGTGGGCGGCTCCATCTCGTTTGCGCCAGAAGGCGATGGTGCTGTGGCTAAATGGTTGTCAGACGACACCCGTCACATGCTGGCAGAGTTAGACCCTGCGCCCGACCAAGTGACCATTGCAATCAACACCAACCAGATGAATGTGGTCGAGCAAATGTGCCCCGCCGATGTGGCAGGCACCAGCTTGGGCACGCCAGAAGGCTACCGTGCTTACAGCGAGATGACCATTCCGGCAGGCCCAGCCTGGGTGGAGGAGCATATCCGCCGCCTGTCGGACAAGGGCATCCAGACCCATTTCCAATTGGCCAACATCACCCAACTGGAAACCGTGGAGCGCATGATGCGCCGGGGCGTGTGCAATGTGCCTCTGATCTTGACTTGGGTGGCGATTGGTGGTGGCTTTGATGCCCCCAACCTCTACAACCTGGCTAATTTTGTCCGTGCCGTGCCCGATGGTGCCGTTTTGACGCTGGAGACCTCCATGCTCAATGTGCTGCCGCTGAACATGATGGCAATGGCGATGGGTCTGCATGTGCGTTGTGGCATTGAAGACAACATCTGGACGCAAGACCGTTCACGCAAGATGACTTCGGTGGAGCAAATTGAGCAATTGGTGCGTATGGCGAAGGAGTGTGGTCGTCCAGTGGCTACAGCCAAAGAGGCCCGCGAGATCTACAAGATTGGCACCTTCTACAAGAACGCTGACGAGACCTTGGCGAAAAACGGTTTTGCCCCCAATCGCCAGCCAGGCCAAAAGGGCTTTACTGGTTATGTAGCCTAAAGAGGCATTTGCGGGAGGTGATGGCCTCCCGCATTGTTAGATCGAAGATAAAAATTGATGAAAGTGACCTGATCATTTATTTTTGAGACGGAAATAAATGATCAGGCCGAGAAGGCGACGAATAGTTTAGAAGCCACTGATGGATTGATAGTTCAAGGCTTTTGTTTTCTATTTGGGGTCGTCTGTTCATCTCAGGGGTGTTTTTAGAGTTATTTTGGCATGCTCTAATCATTCTCTGTTCATTCAAAGCGGCAACATTGCAATAAGACAGAACATGGCTGCATATACTATAACTACGGAGACTGAGATTCAGGAGCCAGCCGTTTCACGGGGCTATGCTTGGATCATTTTTGCCTTGACCTTTGGGTTAATGCTGTCAGATTACATGTCGCGGCAGGTGCTCAATGCCGTCTTTCCGCTGCTGAAGGCCGAGTGGGCATTGAGCGATACGCAGTTGGCATCGCTCAACAGCATTGTGGCCCTGCTGGTGGGCACGCTGACGTTCCCCCTGTCACTGATTGCCGATCGTTGGGGGCGGGTCAATAGCATCACGCTCATGGCCTTGCTCTGGAGTGTGGCTACGGCCGGGTGTGCGTTGGCGGCCAATTATGAGCAGATGTTTATCGCCCGTTTCTGTATTGGGGTGGGTGAGGCCGCTTATGGATCGGTGGGGCTGGCGGTGATTTTGGCCGCCTTTCCGGCCCGGATGCGCTCTTCCCTCACGGCCTCGTTCATGGCCGGTGGCCCCGTGGGGTCGGTACTTGGGATGGCCCTTGGCGGTGCCATTGCCAAGCAATTGGGTTGGCGTCCGGCCTTTGCGGCCATGGCTGGCTTTGGCTTGGTGCTGGTTGTTCTTTATATGCTCATCGTGCGTGAGAAAAAGCTGCGGCCTGCGTCGGCGGTGCAAGGCACTGAGCGCCAGGGCCCAACCCCATCGCGTCTGGGTGTCAAAGCGACTTTCATGGCTTTGGTCTCGAGCCGGTCGGTGTTGGCCGCCTACTTTGGCAGTGGCCTGCAACTTTTCATTTTTGGTGCAATTCTGGCCTGGCTGCCGAGTTACTTCAATCGTTTCTACCACTACGACGCCCAGAAGGCCGGTGTCACGGCTGCGGGTTTGTTGCTGGTGTTGTCGGTGGGGATGTCTGTTTGTGGTGCCATTACGGATCGGCTGTGTCGTAACCATCCCGAGCGCAAATGGACGATGGCCATCATTTACTCGGCACTGTCGGCCATGTTCTTGTTGTTGGCTTTCCAACAGCCCGTGGGCCCACAGCAAATGCTGCTGATGGCATTGGGCATGTTGACGGTGGCCTCCGTGACAGGCCCAGTGGGTGCAATGGTCGCCAATCTGACACATCCGTCGATTCATGCCACAGCCTTTGCCACCATGACGTTGGTCAACAACTTGGTGGGTTTTGCACCGGGCGCGTTTGTCACGGGCATGTTGTCTGACCACATGGGTAGTTTGCAGGTCGCCCTCTCTTACGTCCCCCTGATATCGATTGCTGCCGTGTTTGTTTTTGCCTATGGCAAGCGCCACTACACCAACGATCTACAGCGCATTCAGGCCATGCAGAAGTAAGCCTTTACCTCTTACAGACACTGAGAAAACCCATGAGTATTGCTACCACCGTTTTATTCGTTCCCGGTCTGCGCGACCATGTGGAGGAACATTGGCAGACCCTGTTGCAAAAAGAGATTCCTGGCGCCCGCTGTGTGCCACCGTTGGAGCACGACAAACTCAGCCGTGATGCCCGTGTAGATACCTTGCAAAAGGCGTTGGCCGCCATTGAGGGGCCGGTGGTCTTGGTGGCCCACAGTGCCGGCGTGATGATTACTGTTCAGTGGGCACAGAAGTACCACCGTTCCATTTTGGGCGCTTTGTTGGTGGCGCCTGCCGATGTTGAGTCTCCCATGCCCGCAGGCTACCCCACCGTGGCACAACTGGCGGCCAGTGGTTGGACGCCGATTCCCCGTAATCCCTTGCCTTTTCGCAGCGTGCTGGCTGCCAGTAGCAACGATCCCTTGTGTGCGTTGGAGCGCGCCCAAGGGTTTGCGAAGGACTGGGGTAGCCGTTTTGTGGAAGTAGGGGCACTGGGGCATATCAACCCAGCGTCTGGGTTTGGCCCTTGGCCGCAGGCGCTCACTTTGCTGGATGCTTTGGTTGCCGCCTGATGTTGTTGGCTCTTTTTTCCTTTGTTCTGGAGTTTTCCCATGTCTCGTGACGTTGTTGTTGTGAGCGCCGTCCGTACCGCCATTGGTACGTTTGGTGGCAGCCTCAAAGATATCCCCACCACCCAGCTGGGGGCATTGGTGGTCAAAGAGTCCTTGGCCCGTGCCCACACCGAAGGCAAGGATGTAGGCCATGTGGTGTTTGGTCATGTGGTCAACACCGAGCCACGCGATATGTACCTCTCGCGCGTGGCGGCCATCGAGGGCGGTTGTGCCGAAGGCACGCCTGCTTTTAACGTCAACCGCCTGTGTGGCTCTGGTTTGCAAGCCATCATTTCTGCCAGTCAGAGCATTTTGTTGGGGGATGCAGACATTGCCATTGGTGCGGGTGCAGAAAACATGAGCCGTGCTCCCTATGCCAGCCTGAATGCCCGCTGGGGTGCGCGCATGGGCGACACCCAGATGGTGGACATGATGATCAATGCACTGCACGATCCGTTCCACAAAATCCACATGGGCGTAACGGCTGAGAACATTGCTGCCCGATGGGGCATCTCGCGCGAAGAGCAAGATCGTTTGGCCGTGCAGAGCCACAATCGGGCGCAACGGGCCATCGAGGCGGGTTATTTCAAAGACCAGATTGTTCCGGTGATGCTCAAGAGCAAAAAGGGCGAGGTGGCCTTTGCCGTCGACGAGCATTTTCGTCCCCAGGCCACGATGGATGATTTAGCCAAGCTCAAGCCGGTGTTTCTCAAGGAAAACGGCACGGTCACAGCGGGCAATGCCTCGGGTATCAATGATGCGGCGGCGGCCGTGGTGCTGATGGAGGCCAAAACAGCACAGGCACGCGGTCTCAAGCCTTTGGCGCGGCTGGTGGCTTACGCACATGCCGGTGTCGACCCGAAATACATGGGTATTGGCCCAGTGCCTGCTACGCAATTGGCTTTGAACAAGGCGGGGCTGACCGTCAACGATCTGGACATCATCGAGGCCAATGAGGCGTTTGCGGCACAGGCTTGTGCCGTCAGCCGGGATTTGGGGCTAGACCCTGCCAAGGTGAACCCCAATGGTTCTGGCATCTCGTTGGGGCACCCGATTGGGGCCACGGGTGCGCTGATCACAGTCAAGGCAGTGCATGAGTTGCAACGTATCCAAGGCCGTTATGCGCTGGTGACGATGTGCATTGGTGGTGGGCAGGGCATTGCTGCCATCTTTGAACGGGTTTGATACCGAGCAGGCCTGCTGCTTTTGTGCAGGGCTGCTCGTGACGCCGCCCCGGCACTGGGGGCATGGGCACGGTGGCAACGCCCAGCGTGTACGCATGGTGCCCATAAGAATGCTGACCCACGGTTGGCGAGCACCGGCATCGGCAGTGCCCCGATGCCAGACATTACGAGGAGACACGATGAAATACAAACTGATTCCCGCCGCTGTGCTGGGGTTGCTGGCGGGCAGTGCTTTGGCACAGTCTTCCGTGACGCTCTATGGCACTTTGGATGGTGGTATTTTGAGCCAGAACAGTTCGGCACAGGGTTATTCCACCACTATCCCAGGCGCAACGGCAGATAAGGGCCATCTGACCAAGTTTCAGGACGGTGGCATTGGCGCAAGCAACTGGGGCATTCGGGGCAGTGAAGACCTTGGTGGGGGCTTGAAGGCGAATTTCCAGTTGCAGGGCAATATCAGTCTGGCCACGGGGGCATCCAACCCCATCAGTGGTGCAGTGGCTCCCCGTACCTCGGCGGCATTCAACCAAGTTGCCATGTTGGGCATGTCCGGTGGCTGGGGTGAAGTGAAGATGGGGCGTCAAATCAGCCCTCTGTACTATGCAGTGGCCTTTACGGACCCGCGCGAGGGGCGGTATTTCGGCAGTATTTTGGGTGCTATGGTGGGCATGAACAGCTCGGCGGGCTGGGCAGGCACCACCACCAATGTGCCGTTGTCCACGGTGTATGACGACAGCTCCGTGGTTTATACCTTGCCCAACATGGGCGGCGTCACCGTCAATTATCAGCATACCTTTGGCAATATCGACGGCAGCGCCCGTGCAGGCGCCCGTGATGCCATCACGATGCTTTACAACAACGGTGCGGGCCTGCGTCTGTCGGCGGTGTATTACAACGCAGCCGATAGCTACACCTTGCCCACCAATGCCACGGGCAAGGTCAATAACCGTGTGACCCATCTGGGGGCCAAATATGCATGGGGCCAGTTCAGCGTGGGGGCTGGTTTTATGAATGCCAAGAATCCCTCAGGCGTTCCCGCAGGGATGGGCGTGGTCAATGCGGCCAGTCCTGCCTTGGGCAGTACGGCAGGCAACAGCAATTACGACACCTGGAGTGTGGGTGTGGGCTATACCTTTTCGCCGGCCCTGCGTTTGCTCACTGGTTACTACCATATCAAAGACAAGAACAATAGTGCCAACCAGTCTGATCTGTTGGCCGTTGGTATGGATTACAGCTTGAGCAAGCGAACAACGGCTTATCTCCAAGCAGGCCATGTCAAGAACAAAGGGACGATGAACCAAGCGTTGGTGTATGGCACCCCTGTGGCCGCTGGCGTAACCACCACAGGCTACATGCTGGGTTTGCGCCACTCTTTTTAAGAGCACTGTGGTGTGATGGCCGTCCACTATCACCGTAGGCGAGACGGTGATGGTGGAGGATGACAGGCAAACCCTGCAGCGAGGTGGGCGCTGTGGCCGGTTTGCCTGTTTTTTTGCGTGGGCGGTATCAGGCCGCGCCAATGTTTGGCACCAGCCCTGCCGTGGGCTGGCCGCTCTTGAGTGCCGCCGTAAAGGCCAGCATCCGGTCAATGGGCAGGCGCGCGCGTGGGATCAAGGCGGGGTCTACCTCAATGGCATTGCTGCTGTTCTCTAGCACCTGCACCACCCCTGCCAAACTGTTCATGGCCATCCAAGGGCAATGGGCGCAGCTTTTGCAGGTGGCACTGTTGCCTGCCGTGGGCGCTTCGTAGAAGACCTTGCCGGGGTTGAGTGTGCGCAGCTTGTGCATCATGCCGTTGTCGGTGGCTACGATGAACTCTTGGGCGTCCATCGTTTTGGCCGCGTGCAAGATCGCCGAAGTCGAGCCTACGGCATCGGCCAGGGCCACCACTTCGGCGGGTGACTCGGGATGCACCAGTATTTTGGCTTGGGGGTGTTGTTGTTTCAGGTCTTGCAGTTCAAATGCCTTGAACTCGTCGTGGACGATGCAGGCGCCATTCCAGAACACCATGTCGGCACCGGTTTCTCGGCGGATGTAGTCGCCCAGATGGCGATCAGGGGCCCACAGAATCTTGTGGCCCTGTGCCTTGAGTTCGCGCACGATGTCGAGCGCACAGCTTGAGGTGACTAGCCAGTCGGAGCGGGCTTTGACGGCGGCGCTGGTGTTGGCGTAGACCACCACGGTGCGGTCGGGGTGGGCATCACAAAAGGCGCTGAACTCGTCTACCGGGCAGCCCAAATCGAGTGAGCAGGTGGCATCCAGATCGGGCATCAGGATGGTTTTTTCGGGCGACAAGATCTTGGCGGTCTCGCCCATGAAGCGTACGCCCGATACCACCAGCGTTTGCGCGGCATGGTCGCGGCCAAAGCGGGCCATTTCCAGCGAGTCGCTGACGATGCCGCCGGTCTCTTCGGCCAAGTCTTGCAGATCGGGGTGTACATAGTAGTGCGACACCATCACCGCATTCTTTTCTTTAAGCAGGCGGCGGATTTTGTCTTTCAGTGCAGCGCGCTCTGCTGCTGCTGGCTCGGCGGGCACCCGCGCCCAAGCATGTTTGGTGGCACAGACAGCACCTTCGGTGGGTTGCTCGTATTCAACGTCTTTAAGGGCTTGGGCGGTGGTCATGCAAGCTCCTGCAAACGCATAGAAAAATCAATAGCCTTGACATCTTTGGTCAGGCCGCCAATGGAGATGCGGTCAACGCCAGTCTCGGCCAGTGCGCGCAGGCTCTCTAGGGTAACGCCGCCAGAGATTTCTAAGATGGCCCGGCCAGCATTGAGGCGCACCGCCTCGTGCAATTGGGTGGGGGGCATATTGTCCAGCAGTACCATTTGCGCCCCTGCCGCCAAGGCTTCTTCGAGTTGCGCCAAGGTTTCTACTTCGATCTCGATAAATTGAGCCCGTGCCGCCACCTGCTGTGTAGCGCGCAACACAGCAGTGACGCCACCGGCGGCCGCAATGTGGTTTTCCTTGATCAGCACGGCATCATGCAGGCCAATGCGGTGGTTGGTGCCACCCCCCACCCGCACCGCATATTTTTGTGCCAGCCGTAGGCCCGGAATGGTTTTGCGCGTATCCACAATGTGTGCGCGGGTGCCCTGCACGGCCTCTACATAGGTGGCCGTCTTGGTGGCTACAGCCGACAGCAGTTGCAGAAAGTTGAGGGCGGTACGCTCGGCGCTGAGCAGAGCGCGGGCGTAGCCCTCGAATTCCAGCACCACAGTATCGGGGGCGCAACGTTGGCCTTCAGCCACGCACCAGTGCAGTTGTACGGTAGGGTCGAGCGCACGAAAAGCGGCCTCGGCCCACGGGGCGCCACAAATCACGGCGGCTTCACGGGCCAGAATACGGCCACGGCTGCGGCGCTCGGCAGGCACCAAGGCGGCGGTCAGGTCTCCGGTGCCTACATCTTCCTGCAAGGCCCGGGCTACATCCAGCAAAACTTGGCTGTGCAGCACTTGGCGGGTTTCATCGTTGAGGTATGTCATGGCCGCCAAGCATAGCGGCTTTGTCGCCTATGCTGTGCCTATGACACCGCAGGGGGCTACACTGCGCGCCTTTCATGGACTTTGCGAGTTGGCCCCTGATGACACACACCGCCATGCCTGCTTCTACCACTGCCACACCTTATGGCACCTTACCTCCCGCCTCGCCGCTGCCCCAGCGCCGCCCGGTGAGCTTGCCACGCCTGCAACAGATGCGCGAGGCTGGTGACAAAATCACCATGCTGACTGCCTACGATGCCACCTTTGCCGCCGTGGCTGACGCAGCAGGCGTGGAGTGCCTGCTGGTGGGTGATTCGCTTGGCATGGTGTGCCAGGGGCTGGCCAGCACCGTGGGCGTGACGCTAGAGACCATGATCTACCACACCGACAGCGTGGCCCGTGGTTTGCGCCGCGTACAAGGCACGGCCTGGGTGGTGAGCGATTTGCCCTTTGGCAGCTACCACGAATCCAAAGAGCAGGCCATGCGCAGCGCCTCGGCGCTGATGCATGCGGGTGCCCACATGGTCAAACTCGAAGGCGGTGGCTGGACGACCGAAACCGTACGCTTTTTGGTAGAGCGTGGCATTCCGGTTTGTGCCCATCTGGGTTTGACACCCCAGACGGTGCATGCGCTGGGTGGCTACCGGGTGCAGGGCAAAAGCGAGCAAGCTGCCCAAACCTTGCGTCGCCATGCCCACGAATTGCAGGATGCAGGTGCCACCATGGTGGTGCTGGAGATGGTGCCTGCCGAGTTGGCGACCGAACTGACGCAAGAACTCACGCATTGCCACACCATTGGCATTGGTGCTGGCAATGGCACAGCCGGGCAGGTGCTGGTGTTGCACGACATGTTGGGCATGAACTTGGGCAAGATGGCTAAGTTTGTACACAACTTTATGCAAGACGCGGGCAGCGTGCGTGGCGCGATGGAGGCCTATGTGCGCGCCGTGAAGGCAGGCGCTTTTCCAGATAACGCGCTGCACGCCTGGTAGTGCTGGGCGCGCGCCAGCGCAGGGCGGTTACAGGCGGAACTGCCCCACCATGCTGGAGAGCTTTTGCGCTTGCTCGTTCATAGAATGGGCCGCGGCCGCCGACTCATCCACCAGCGCCGCATTTTGTTGCGTCATTTGGTCGAGTTCGTTCACGGCGGTCTGTACCTGCCCGATGCCGTCACGCTGCGATTGCGCCATGGCTGCAATTTCGGCAATCAACTGGCTGACTTGTTGCACCCCTTGCACCATTTCGCGCATCACGTCGCCCGATTGCGCCACCAGTGAGGCACCGGCGGCCACAGTGCTTTCGGATGCCTGAATCAATTCTTTGATTTCCTTGGCCGATTGGGCGCTGCGCTGTGCCAGGGTGCGCACTTCTGAGGCCACCACGGCAAAGCCTCGGCCTTGTTCACCGGCGCGGGCCGCTTCCACGGCTGCATTCAAGGCCAGAATGTTGGTCTGGAAGGCAATCCCATCGATGATGCCCACAATGTCCCCGATGTGTTTGGAGTGGTCGGTGATTTGCGACATATTCGCTGCCACCTTGGCGACCACATCGCCACCCAGATTGGCCGAGCTGGACACGGTTTGCGCCAGCCGCGCCGCTTGTTGGGCCGAATCTGTGGACTGGATGACAGTGCGGGTTAGCTCATCAATGGCCGTGGCCATCTCTTGCAGGTTGGTGGCCGTTTGTTCGGTGCGGTGGCTCAGGTCAAGGTTGCCTTGGGCAATTTCGGTGGAGGCCCCTGTGACAGATTGCGTACCGGCACGCACTTGGGCTACCAGCTCCCGCAGTCGGCCATTCATGGTGCCAACGGCATTCATCAATTGGCCGATTTCATCCGACCGATTGGATTCTAGGTGGGCGCTCAAATCGCCTTGGGCAATGGTTTGTGCCACTTCTACGGTGCGCGCCAGTGGCGTGGTAATGCCGCGCACAATCCACCACGCTGCCAGCAGACTCAGGCACAGCACGATGGCAATGGCCGAGGTGCCTAGCAGCCGAGCGGTTTGCACGGCCTGCAAGCCCTCGGTGCGGGCTTGATCGCGCAGGGCTTCTTGGATGGTGATAAATTTCTTTAACGATTCCAAATAGTCGTTGCTGATGGGCATCAGGCGGCTCGTGGCCAGCGTGCGTGCTTCATCAAACTTTTGTTCTTTTTTCAGGGTGTTGATTTGGGCCACCATGGCCAAGATGGGTTGGCGAAAGGCATTGACATCGGCCAGCGCCTGCTTGGCCTGTGCATTTTCGGTTTCTGCTTCAATGCGCTTGTGTACCTGCCCAATGTCGGCGATGGTGGCCTTGATCAGGCTGCCGAAAGTCTGGCCTACGTTTTCGTCTGAGCTGACCGCAATGGCAACCACACGTTGCAGGTTGTTGCCGATCAGCCCTTTCCACTCCAAGGCCAGCTTAATGCCAGACTCGTATTGGGCCACGCTGCTCATGGTGTGGTGCAGTGCCCGTCCTACCGATGCTTCCATCAGCCCTACTGCCACCGACAGGGACAGCAATATGGCAATGATCAAACCGATGAGCTTGGCTTTGATAGAGGTGAGTTGAAATGCACCCATGATGTGTTGTCCCCCCTTAACACGTAAAATTCTTTTCCTAGGCGTGGCAACGCGTCTGCCCTTGCAATACAACCGCACCCTGCCGGTGCGGCAAGCGTACCATGCTGTATGGAAGGCTAGAAGCCAACACGTAGGTTGGACACAGCCCGATTTTCAGCCCTTGTTTTATGCACATCGTCCACACCATTCCCGAGTTGCGTGCCGCTTTGGCATCCAGCCGCCAACCCGCTTTTGTTCCCACCATGGGCAATTTGCACGAGGGCCATATCTCTCTGGTACGCCAGGCCAAGCCATTGGGCGATGCCATGGTGGTCAGTATTTTTGTCAATCGGCTGCAATTTTTGCCACATGAGGACTTTGACAGCTACCCGCGCACCTGGGAGGCCGATTGTGCCAAGCTGCAAGCGGCTGGCTGTGATGTGCTGTTTGCACCGCGCGAGGCGGATTTGTATCCCGAGCCGCAAACTTTCAAGGTACAACCCGACCCACAGCTGGCCGACATTCTGGAGGGGCAGTTCCGTCCCGGCTTTTTCACTGGCGTTTGCACGGTGGTGATGAAGCTCTTTAGTGCGGTGTTTGCGGGCAAGCCCCAGGGCGTGGCGGTGTTTGGTCAGAAAGACTACCAGCAGTGGCTGGTGCTGCGGCGCATGGTGCAGCAGTTTGCGCTGCCCATCGAGATCGTGCCCGGCCAAACCCAGCGCGCTGCCGATGCTTTGGCTCTGAGTTCACGCAATGGCTACCTGAGCGAGGCTGAACGGGCCGAGGCCGTGCAGCTTTCGTTGGCCCTGCGGGCTTTGGCACACGCTGCCTTGGCCGCCGCCGACACCTTGCCCCAGCAATGGCAAGCATTGGAGGCGCAGGCCATGCAAGCCTTGCAGGCGCGAGGCTGGCAGCCCGACTACCTCACGGTGCGCCGCCGCAGCGATTTGCTCCCGCCCCAGACTGGGGATGGCAGTGGTGCGCTGGTGGTGTTGGGGGCCGCCCGTTTGGGCAGCACCCGCCTGATTGACAATTTCGAGATCTGAGCGTGCCCAGGATGATGGCTGTGCCAGTGGGTGCATGGTGACCTCTGCCCCACGCCCGTTTGCTCGGCGCCGTGGCGGGCCGCCACCACGGCGGTTGCCCCGGTCTGCACCTGTTCAGCCCCGCCTGCTGTTGCTCAACAAACCCTTTGATGTGTTAACCCAGTTCAGTGGTGGCGAGGGCCGCGCTACCCTGAAAGATTGGGTGGATGTGCCTGGTGTTTATCCGGCAGGCCGTTTGGATCGAGACAGCGAGGGCTTGCTTTTGCTGACCAATGATGGTGCCTTACAGGCCCGCATTGCCGACCCTCGGCACAAATTGGCAAAAACCTATTGGGTGCAGGTAGAAGGCATCCCTACCGAGGCGCAATTGCAACAACTGTGCAGCGGAGTGTTGTTGAACGATGGCCTCACATTGCCTGCCCAAGTGCGCAGCCTAGAGCCTCCTACATTGTGGGAGCGTAACCCCCCGGTGCGGTTTCGCCAGCATATTCCTACGGCTTGGTTGGAGTTGGTGATTCGCGAGGGTCGTAATCGGCAGGTGCGCCGCATGACGGCAGCGGTGGGTTTGCCTACATTGCGCTTGGTGCGTGTGCGCATTGGCCCGTGGGCATTGGATGGGCTAGAGCCGGGCCAGTGGCGTGAAGTGCCCGCTGTGTTGGCACCTGCCCCAGAGTAAGCACCGTTTGGAGCTGGGTGGCCCGAGACGGGGTATGGGTATTGGAGTGCCGCTAAAAATGTAAATGATTCTCATTTAATATGCTGTACCTGCCGGTTAGTGGTGCGCCAAGACGTCATGGTTGGGGGGCGTTGTTTTCTACGCTGGCTGTCTGTGCATACCAGTGTCACAAACGGCCGCTAACTTCAGGTGCTACAGCAGCTTTGATTGGAGTTATCCATGTCCAAGACCATCATGATCGTTGACGATTCGGCCTCTCTGCGGCAAGTGGTGCGCATTGCCTTGCGGGGTGTGGGCTTTGAGGTGATTGAGGCCAGCGATGGGCAGGAGGCGCTGGAGCAGCTGGATGGCAAAAAGATCCATTTGGTGATCAGTGATGTGAATATGCCGCGCATGGATGGCATCTCGTTTGTCAAGGCAGCCAAGCAGATTCCGGCCTATCGTTTTACGCCGGTGGTGATGCTGACCACAGAATCGGGCGAAGCCTCTAAAGAAAGAGGCCGGGCGGCGGGTGCCAAGGCCTGGATGAACAAGCCTTTTCAGCCCGCGCAAATTGTGTCGGTGGTGTCTAGGCTGATTGCACCCTGACCGATTGCGGAGCCAACCCAGTATGAACCTTGATGAAATTCTCCAGACTTTCATCATCGAGAGCCGTGAGCTACTCGAAGGCATGGAGCAGGCGTTGCTGCAACTGGAGCAGTCTCCGGCAGATGCCGAGCTGGTACATGCCGTTTTTCGTGCGGCCCACACTATCAAGGGGTCGGCCGGCTTGTTTGGCTTAGATCATCTGGTGACGTTTACCCACCATGCCGAAAATGTGCTCGACCAAGTGCGTGCCGGTCAGTTGCCATTTTCTAGCGGGTTGGTGGCGCTGTTGTTGCAGGTGCGTGACCATGTGGGCGCATTGATTGACCATGTGGCCGGGGGTACGGCACCCAGTGCCGCCGTACATGCCCGCAGCGTGGAGCTGATGCAGGCATTGCAAACTTGCAGTGTGCCTGCGCCCACCCACCCACATCCCTTGGATGATGCGGCCATTGTGTCGGCGTTGGCCCGGCGAGCCACCGGCCCCAAGGCCACGGCCAGCCAAGATGGCACAGCCACGCCACGGGCGGCCAGCAGCGACTGGCATATTTTTTTGCGCTGTGGCCCGGACATGCTGCGCGATGGCATAGACCCGCTGGCATTGCTGCACTGTCTGAACAGTCAAGGGCGCATAGTGGGCATGGTCACGCTGAGTGACGAATTGCCAGACATGACGCAGATGGACCCGGAGGCTTGCTACCTTGGGTTTGCCATTCGCTACCAGAGTGCTCTGGCTGCACAGGCCATTGACAGCATGTTTGAGTTTGTGCGCGAGGGGGCGCAGGTGGGCATCGTGCCGCCGCACAGCCCGCTCCAAGATTACCACCACGCCCTGCCTGACGCCCCGGATGTGGCTGTTTGGAGGCAGGCACTGCAAGGGTGTGGCACCCTGAGCCCAGAGGAGCTGGCGCTGTGGTGTCCACCATTGCCCTCTGCATCTGCCGCTGTGCTGCCTTCTGTGGAGGCTGGGGCTTCTAAGGCATCGCAATCGGTGGTTGCTGGTGTGCTGCCACAGGCGGCCAAATCGGCAGAGGTGGCGTTGATTCGTGTCCACGCAGACACGTTGGATGCACATATCAACTTGATTGGTGAACTCATTATTGCCAGCGCAGGCCTGCATCTGGCAGTGGCACACAGCGGCTTGCCCGCGTTGCAGGAGTCGGCTTCGGTGCTGGCGCGGTTGGTGGAGTCGGTGCGTGGCTCGGCTTTGCAGTTGCGCATGGTGCAAATTGGGGCCACATTCAATAAGTTTCAGCGTGTGGTGCGCGAAGTGTCGCAGGAGATAGGTAAAGACATTGCCTTGGAAATCAGCGGCGCTGAGACCGAGTTGGACAAGACGGTGATCGAGAAGATTGGTGATCCGCTCACCCATCTGGTGCGCAACGCCATTGACCACGGCATTGAGCCGGTGGCGGTGCGGGTGGCCCGTGGCAAACCGGCTCAGGGCCGGGTGCGCTTACATGCCTGCCATGACTCGGGCAGCATCTTGATTGAGGTGTCGGATGATGGTGGCGGGCTGTCGCAGCAGCGTATTTTGACCAAGGCTGTGGAGCGCGGGTTGGTGCGCCCCGACCAAGCATTGACCGAGCAAGAAATACAGCAGCTTATTTTTGAGCCCGGTTTTTCTACTGCCGAGCAGGTCAACAACCTGTCGGGGCGGGGCGTGGGGATGGATGTGGTGCGCCGCAACATCACTGCCCTGCGCGGCAGCATCGACATTCAGAGTGTGGAGGGAGCTGGCACCACTATCCGCATTCGCTTGCCATTGACGCTGGCCATCATCGACGGGTTTTTGGTCACCGTGGGGGATGCGGCTTTGGTCATTCCGCTGGAGATGGTGGAGGAGTGCATCGAGTTGACGCCGCAGGCTATGCAAGCGGCTCCCGGTCACGACGTATTGCACTTGCGTGATCAATGGTTGCCCGTGATTCGTTTGCGGTCGTTGTTTGGCCTGTCAGAAGCCCCAGCGTTGCCTGCGGGTTTTGCCACGGTGGCGCCACAAGAGACGCAAGCCCGCCACAACGTGGTGGTGGTGCGTTGCGGTGGGCACCGTGCAGGCTTGATGGTCGATGCCTTGCACGGTGAATACCAAACAGTGATCCGCCCGTTGGGGCCGGTGTTTCACGGTTTGCCGGGTATGAGTGGTTTCACCATTCTGGGCACCGGTCAGGTCGCATTGATTGTGGATGTGCCGCAGTTGTTGGCCACGGCGGCAGGGCGCCATGACGACAGCATCGGTCTGGGCAGCCACGAAGTGAGCATGGCATAAGAAGTTCAACCAAGGAAGTTCCAAGAATATGTTCGGAAACCTCAAGATCGGGACGCGGCTGGGGCTGGGCTTTGCGCTGGCGTTGGCCTTTTTGTTGGCAATTGCTGCTGTGGGGGTGGGCCGCATCGGGGCCATCAGCAAAGATGTGGAGTCTTTGTCTAATCAGCAGCTCAATGAGGTGGTGCTGGCCAATGAGATGATCGATTTGATCAATTTGCAGGCCCGCACGCTCAATGGTGCAATGGTCTACGCTCTGTTGCACGCTGATGCCGATATGCAGACCCAGCTTGATAAGCTGGCTACCACCGGCGACCAAATTGCCGACCGCTACCGGCAACTGGAAGCGGTGCTCACCGAGCCCAAGGAGGCACAGCAATTGGCTAAAGTGGCCGAGGTGCGCAAGCTCTACCGCGAAGCTCAAAAAAAGGTGGTAACGCTGTTGCGCGCCAACAAGCCCGAAGAGGCTGCCGTGGAGCTGTTGGGGCCAGCCCTAGAGGCCCAAAATGCCTATGTGCAGAGTGTGGACAGTTTGCTGACCTTGCTAACGCAGATGGCACGACAAATGGGCGTGCATGCCATGGGTGAAGCCAATGAAACCCACTGGCTCATCGTGGGGCTGGGCGCGGCGGCGGTGGTGCTCAGTGTGTTGTCGGGAGCTTGGATTACCCGCAGCATTACCGGGCCAACACACCAATTGCTGCACAGTGTGGAACAGATGGCCCAAGGGGATTTCAGCCGTCCTGTGACCTTGCAACGCCAGGATGAAATAGGGCAGTTGGCGCAGGCCATGCGCAGTTTGCACGCGGCAGTGCATGGCATGGCTGCCGATGCACAGTTGCTGATCAAGGCGGCGGTAGAGGGCAAGCTATCGACCCGGGCCGATGAGTCCCGCCATCAGGGAGACTTTCGCAAAATTGTGCAAGGTGTCAACCAGACTTTGGACGCAGTGATTGGCCCGTTGCATGTGGCGGCGGGGTATGTTGAGCGCATTGCACAGGGGGATGTGCCTGCACGCATTACCGATACCTACCAGGGCGATTTCAATACGCTCAAGAACAACCTCAACACCTGTATGGATGCTGTGCAGGCCTTGGTGGCCGATGCCACCATGTTGGCCCACGCGGCTGCACAGGGGCAGCTATCTACCCGTGCCGATGCAGGGCGGCACCAAGGGGACTTTCGCAAGATTGTGCAGGGGATTAACCAGACACTCGATGGCATCGTGCTGCCGGTCAATGAGGCGGTCGCGGTGCTCAAAGAGATGGAGCGTGGCAACCTGACGCGCAAGGTCAAGGGCGACTACCGGGGCGATTTGCAGGATTTCAAAGGTGTGGTGAACAACACGGTCGAGAAGCTCTCGCAGGCGATGGTGGAGGTGAGCACCACGGCTGCCAATTTGGTGTCGGCCACGGCCCAGGTGTCGGCCACCTCGCAGGCACTGGCCCAGGCATCGAGCGAGCAGGCGGCATCGGTGGAGCAGACCTCGGCGGCCATGAACCAGATGGCGGTATCGATCCAGCAAAACACCGACAACGCCAAGGTGGCCGATGGCATGTCGGCCCAAGGCAGCCAGCGGGCTACAGAAGGGGGGCAGGCCGTCACAGAGACGGTGGGGGCCATGCAACAGATTGCCCGCAAGATCAGCATCATCAATGACATTGCCTACCAAACCAATTTGCTGGCGCTCAATGCCGCTATTGAGGCGGCCAGAGCGGGCGAGCATGGCCGGGGCTTTGCGGTGGTGGCGGCAGAGGTGCGCAAGTTGGCCGAGCGCTCTCAAGTGGCGGCGCAAGAAATCAGCCAATTGGCGGTGAACAGCGTGGGCATGGCCGAACGGGCGGGCACTTTGTTGGACGAAATTGTGCCCGCTACCCAAAAGACGGCTGATTTGGTGCAAGAGATTGCTGCGGCCTCGCAAGAGCAGAGCGTGAGTGCTGGTCAGATCAATGTGGCGATGGGCCAGCTCAACCAGATCACCCAGCAAAACGCCAGCGCCTCAGAGGAGTTGGCCGCTACGGCGGAGGAGATGTCTTCACAGGCTGCCAATTTGCAAGAGGTCATGGCTTTTTTTGTGGTGGCTGGTAACGAGGCCCACATCAGCCGTTGGGCCAGCGCAGCACCCAACAGGGTGCCTCGGGTGTCTGGCGGTATTCCTGCCTTGGCGCCAGCACCGGCGCTGATGAGCAGTGCCGATGAAGCCGATTTTGTGTCGTTTTGAGGCGGATGGTCATGTTGATGGAGACAGTCTCTGTGGCATCGGGGGGGGCCGTACGGCCACAGCAGTATTTGACGGTGCAGGTGGGGCAGGAAATATTCGGGCTGGGGATTGAGGCCATCCGCGAGATCCTCCAGTACCGCGATTTGACCGCAGTGCCCTTGGTGCCCCCGCTGATTCGCGGGGTGATTAACCTGCGTGGTGCCGTGGTGCCAGTGATTGATTTGGCAGTGCGTTTGGGCCGCCCGGTCAGCCCAGTGACCGAGCGCACCTGCATCGTGATTGTGGAGTTGCCCGACAGTGAGCAGGCACCGCCGGGCTACAAGATGGGGCTGGTGGTTGATGCGGTCTCGCAGGTGCTGGAGTTGGCAGAAGCCGACAGGCAGCCACCACCAGAGTTTGGCACTCCTTTGCGCCGGGATTTTGTGCAGGCGATGGGCAAAATGGCGGGGCAGTTCATTGTCTTGCTGCAACTGGCGCGCTTGCTGTGGCTGCCCGAAGTGGCGGTCATGGGGCAGATGCGCTGAGTTTGCTATGGCCCATCCCTTGTGTATGCCTTTGCCGCCGCTGTTGACCAAGCTCTCGGGTAAGGAGTTCGCGGCTTTTCAGACGCTGATTTTTCAGATGACGGGTATCAGCCTGTCTCAGGCCAAAAAGGATTTGCTGGTGGGGCGTTTGGCCCGGCGGGTGCAGGCCTTGGGGTGCAAGAGCTTTACAGAGTATTTTGACTACCTGATGAAGCGCAAAAATGCGGGTGAGTTGCAGGCTATGATCAATTTGGTCACCACCAACGAGACCTATTTTTTTCGTGAGCCTCGGCATTTTGATTTTTTGCAACAGTGTGCTGCGCAACGCCCGCGTCAAAACCGTGATGGGTTTCGGGTGTGGAGTGCGGCGGCCTCCAGTGGTGAAGAGGCCTACACTGCGGCGATGGTTTTGGCCGAGACGCTGGGGCAGCGCCCTTGGGAGGTGGTGGGCACAGACATCAGTACCAAGGTGTTGGCTACTGCCCAAGGGGGGCATTACCCACTGACCCGGACAGAAGGGATTCCGTTGTCGTTATTGCGAAAATACTGCCGCAAAGGGATACGGGAGCAAGATGGTACTTTGTTGGTAACTAAAGAATTGCGCCAGCGGGTGCAGTTTTTACACTGCAATTTATTGGCCCCTGCATCGGTGACGGGCCAATTTGATGTGATATTGATCAGAAATTTGCTGATTTATTTCAATTTGGAAACCAAGAAGAAAGTGATTGCCAACTTGCTGCCATTTTTGCGCGAGGACGGTTATTTGATCGTAGGGCATTCCGAGTCTTTGAAGGGCGTGACTCAGGCATTGGTGCAACATTTGCCCAGTATTTACCGCCGCGCCTCGTCCTTGCCACTGGTCAGACCCAAAGTCTGACCAGCGCAGCGCGCGCGCTCAGGCGGTTGCAGGCAGGCTGCTTTGGGCCGCCGCCAAGAAATTGGCTTGGGCGGCATCACCTGCCTGTGTCACCACCTGTTGCAGGGCGCTGACGGCTTCGTTGGCCGATGCCAAACGGTTTTTCATGCTGGCACTGAACACCTGCGCCGTTACAGGCATGTTTTTGAGTACGGTGCTGATCTGGTTTTGTGCCTGTGCCCAATGGTTTTGCACATCACCAAGCCGGTTGTTGGAGTGCTGATGCCATTCTTGCCCGAGGTGGTTGGCAATTTGGTACAGCTCTTGACCGTAGTGGCTGGCTTGCTGGGTCAGGGGTTGCACCGCACTTGCTTGTAAGGCGGTGAATTCTTCTAGGCGTTGCACTTGGAGCAGTTTGTTCCAGTGCTGGGTTTGTTCGCTCAAGGCACTTTGTGCGGTTTGGACATTCAGTGTGGCAATTTGCACCAGGCTTTCACAGGCCTTGCGTGTAATGTGCTGAACAAATGCAAAGGGTTCGGCGGGGGTAAAGAGCGAGCGGACGGTGTTGGGCATGGTGATCTGGGGTGAAATGGAAGCTATCAATGTAGAAGTCAAATATGACATTTATGTGAATAGCAGAGCATTAATGTTGCGCTGCAACATAAGGTAAAAATGCTGCTAGAATTGTTGAGTCACCCCGTTGTTCATGAGTATGACAATTTGTAAGGATTCACAATGATTGCCATAAAGAAAGCACAAAAGATCATTCAAAGAGAAATGGATTCTGTTGCTGCTACTATTTTTTCTGAACTGGTGTTGTCGTTGGAAAAAAATACCAGCTTCAATATGCATAGACTCTATGAGCTGGATTACAAAAACTTTGAAACTGCGGTTGAAATCATCAAAGAATGGCGTCTGGATCGATACTATGCCAGCAAAGTTAAAATATTAGCCAGTGCCTTGTATATTGAGGAAATACATAACCAATGAGCGTTGCCGAGTCGGTGCATTCAACGGCCTATCCGTGCCATCTGGATAGTGATGAATGCATTTTTAGCTGAATTGGTTTATTGTTGCGTTTTTTTGTTTTGTGGCATCTGGATGGCGATGCCGATTGGTTTTCTCTCATTGGCTCATTTTCTGAAGTGCGCCACGGCCTGCGCTGTGCTTATGGGCGTGCTCTATGCTTGGCCCCAAACTTGCACATTGGGCACCCTCTTCTAGGCGCTGGCTGTAGCGCATGGTATAAGCTGTCTTGGCACCAGAGGTTCATGGGGCATTTGCAGTGCCTATATGACAATGACCCAAGGTGCCCAGTGGTGGTGCGGTGCGGGTGTCCTGCTGTGGTGGGGTGGGGATTGCCCGTATTGGTGGTGCCGCTGCTGGTGCAAAAAAGCCATCTCTCTTTGTGTATCATGGGTGTTGCTTAATGGGCTTGGCACCCGTGGCAAACGGCTGCAATTTCAGAATGAGATTTTTAAGATGAAGATGACCAGCATTAAACTGCGGCTGAATGTTTTGTTCGTTGTCATTATTTCCGTGCTGTTGTTGGCGTTCAGTGCGGTCAGTTACTTCAGAACTAAATCTACTCTAGAGCGTAATAATGCCCATCAGGTAGAAATGGCGCTCAAACGGCTGTCTACCAATCTTCCTAGCTTGTTGTGGAGTTTTGACAGCGAGCAGTTGAGCAAGAATCTGGATTCTGAAATGTCGGCCAGCTTCCTCAACGGCATCATCATCACCAGTGGTCAAAAGGTGCTTGGGGGGGTCTCGCGTGGGGGCGATGGCAAGACTGTTGCGGCCACCCAGCCTCCAGCCGCAGATTTTTCTAAGGAGGTGGAGCTGTTCTTCCACGATGGTGGCAAGGCCAACCCGGTAGGTAAAGCCGTCATTTATGTGTCTACCGAAGAAATCCGCGAAGCCTTGGGGCAAGAGCTGTTGCGCGCACTGTTGCAGGTGTTGATTTTGGATGTGGTGATTGTGATTGCGCTGTCTTCCATCCTCAATTCGATGGTGCTCAACCCACTGGCCCATGTGGGCCATGCTCTGCGCGAGATTGGGCAAGGCGATGCCGATTTGACCCGCCGCCTGCCCCGTGCCAATACCGATGAGTTCAATGATGTGGCGGAGGGCTTTAATACCTTTGTTGAACGCTTGCAAAAGATCATGGTGCAGATTACCCAAAGCGTGGGCACGATCTCGCATGCTTCTGAAGAGATTGCGCGGGGCAATATGGATTTGTCGGCCCGCACCGAGTCTCAGGCCAGCTCGTTGGAGCAGACGGCGGCCTCTATGGATGAGATTACCAACACGGTGCGACAAAATGCCGACAGCGCCCAGCAGGCCAACCAGATGGTGGGGGCTGCTGCCGAAGTGGCCGCGCGTGGTGGTGCCGTGGTGAAAGAGGTGGTGCAGACGATGGGGGCCATCAATGCGTCGTCGCGCAAAATTGTGGACATCATCAGCGTGATCGATGGCATCGCCTTTCAAACCAATATTTTGGCGCTCAATGCAGCGGTGGAGGCCGCACGCGCAGGTGAGCAGGGGCGTGGTTTTGCCGTGGTGGCCTCTGAAGTGCGCAGCTTGGCCGGGCGCTCTGCGGCGGCGGCCAAAGAAATCAAGGGCTTGATTGATGAGTCGGTAGCCAATGTGGGCATTGGCTCTAGGTTGGTAGACCAAGCAGGCTCTACCATGACCGACATTGAGGACAGTGTGAGCAAAGTCACGGGCATCATGGCTGAGATTCATGCCGCCACCGATGCCCAAACCTTGGGCATTAGCCAGATCAATGAGGCTATCCGCCAGATTGACAACAACACCCAACAAAATGCCGCATTGGTGGAGGAGGCTGCGGCAGCAGCTGGCTCTATGCAGACCCAAGCGTCTCATTTGGCGCAGGCGGTGAGTGTGTTCAGGTTGTCGGAGTCGGCCTCCTCTTCCCGTTTGCTGGCGTTGCGCTAGTTTTTCCCACCCTGATAAAGGAGTTTACCCATGATGAAGCGTTTGGTTTCTACTTTGGCTGCGGCGGCTGCCCTGACTGTTGGCTCGTCGGTTTGGGCACAAACCGCCCAATTGGTCTACAACGAAAATGCGGTGGGGCAGACGGTGGCAGGCAAGCTGATTGCCGACATTTATAAAAAGGCAGGGATGACGGCCAATGCGGTGCCTGTGCCGGGTGTGCGGGCCAATGCGATGGCTTTGTCGGGGGAGAAGGATGGCGAGGCCGGGCGTATTGGCGCTTATTTTGTCAAGAACCCAACGTTGATCAAGGTGGAGCCTTCGCATTACTACCTGTCTTCGGCAGCTTTTGCCAAGAAAAGCAAAAATGTGGTGATCAAGTCGAAGGAAGACCTGAAAAAATACAAGGTGGGCATTGTGCGGGGTATTGCCCACGGTGAGGCAGCCACCGAGGGCGTGCCGGGGGTGCAGTTGGCGGCTTCGTATGAGCAGCTTTACAAGATGCTCGATGGTGACCGTATTGACGTGGTGATCGATGAAGGCATCAGCGGCCCGATTGTGTTGAAAAAGATGGGTCTGACCGATATTGGGCAAGTGGCCGAGATTGCGCGTTTGGATCTTTACCACTCTCTCAATCCGGCCAAGAAGGATTGGGCGCCCAAGATTTCTGCGGCCATCAAGGCCATGAAGGAGTCTGGTGAGCTCGATAAGCTGGTCAAACGTTACGAAGAAGAAGCCACGAAGTGAGGTGTTCCCCGTTGGCATAAGACGGGGGGTTTGCTGCGGCTGAGGTGGGAGGTTGTTGATATGCCGCCTGTGTCGGTGTTTCGTGCCGCCTTGCTCCGTTTTGCGGCGGATGGCAGGGCGCTCTATGACGAGGACGGCTTGTTAGCCATTGGCCCAGATGCCACCGGGCGCCAGCGGGTACAAGCGGCGGGTAGCTGGCAGGCGCTGGCTGCACAGTATGCCGACCAGCCCGTAACGCATTGGCCTGGCCGGATCATGGCGCCGGGGTTTGTGGATGTGCATGTGCATTATCCGCAGACCGATGTGATCGGCTCGCCTGCTGCGAGCTTGTTGCCTTGGCTGGAGCGGTATGTCTTTCCCCAAGAATCCCGCTTTGCCGAGCCACAGCACAGTGCCGAGGTGGCGGCGTTTTTTTTGCAAGAGTTGCTGCGCCATGGTGTGACTACGGCGCTGGTGTTTGCCACCTCACATCCGGCCTCGGTACAGGCTTTGTTTGATCAGGCACAGCGTTTGCAGCTGCGCCTGATCACAGGCAAGGTGCTACAAGACAGGCATTCGCCTGATGGGGTGCGTGACCATACGTTGCAAAGCCTGATTGATACCGAGAGGCTGTTGCAGCATTGGCATGGTGTCGATCGCTTGGGTTATGCCATCACGCCGCGATTTGCCCCTACCAGCACGCCTGAACAATTGCGCGGCGCTGGGGAGCTGGCAGCGCGTTATCCGCAGGTTTGGGTGCAGTCGCATGTGGCCGAAAACCGCGATGAGGTGGCTTGGGTGCGGGCGTTGTTTCCGCAGGCGCGCAGTTATTTGTCGGTGTACGAGCAGTTTGGCTTGTTGCGTGAGCGGGCGGTGTTGGCCCACGGCATTCATATAGACGATGCAGATCGGGCCTTGTTGCAGGTGAGCGGCACGGCCGTGGCGGTGTGCCCCAGTAGCAATTGGTTTTTAGGCAGTGGCTTTTTTGATTTTGCCGCAGCCATGCGGGCGGGGGTGGCTTATGCCCTGGCCAGTGATGTGGGGGCGGGCACGAGTTTTTCGCCATTCAAGACCATGCTGGCTGCCTATGGCACGGGGCGAGAGTGCCAGACCAAGCCGGGCGTTAGTTTGTCACCAACGCATCTGTGGTGGTTGCACACGGCAGGGGCTGCGCGAGCGTTGGGCTTGGCCGGTGTAGTAGGTAATTTGCTGCCGGGCTGTGAGGGCGATTTTGTGGTGCTCAATCCGCAGGCCACTGCTTTGTTGGCCCGGCGCACGGCACAGGCGGCCAGCCTAGAGGAGCTGTTGTTCGCATTGATAGTGCTGGGCGATGACCGTGTGATAGAGCGCGTCATCATTTCTCAAGCAAAATACCAACCCATGCTGGACTGATAAGAGTCAGTAGCTATCAAAATCGTAGTTTTCACAGGAGCCACCATGAGCATCAAAAGCGACCGATGGATACGCCGCATGGCGGCCGAGCACGGCATGATCGAACCCTTCGAGCCAGGACAAGTGCGCCAAGTGGATGGTCAGAAAGTCATCAGCTATGGCACCAGCAGTTACGGATACGACATCCGCTGCGCCCCAGAATTCAAGGTGTTCACCAACATCCACAGCACGGTGGTCGATCCTAAAAATTTTGACGAAAAAAGCTTCGTCGATTTTCATGGTGATTCTTGCATCATCCCACCCAATAGCTTTGCTTTGGCCCGCACGGTAGAGTACTTTCGCATTCCGCGCAATGTGCTCACGGTCTGCTTGGGCAAAAGCACCTACGCCCGTTGCGGCATCATTGTGAACGTCACGCCCTTCGAGCCAGAATGGGAAGGCTATGTGACGCTGGAGTTTTCCAACACCACACCGTTGCCTGCCAAGATTTATGCCGGTGAGGGTTGTGCGCAGGTCTTGTTTTTCGAGAGCGACAAAGACGACGTGTGCGAAACCAGCTATAAAGACCGTGGCGGTAAATACCAGGGTCAGCACGGCGTCACTTTGCCGCGCGCCTGAGTTTTCTGTCCCGGAGGCGCACCATGAAATGGGAAGGCAACCGCCAATCCGACAACGTTGAAGACCGGCGGCATCACTCAGGCGGCAGTCAGCCGGTGCTTGGTGGCCGCAACATCGGTATTGGCACCATCGTGGTGGCTTTGCTGGCAGGTTGGTTGCTGGGCATCAACCCGCTCACCGTACTGGGGTTGCTCAGTGGTGGCACGCCTCCGGCGCAAGTGCAACCACACACCCCAGCACAGCGCCCTCCGGCCGATGACCGCATGGCCCAGTTTGTATCCACCGTGCTGGCCGATACCGAAGACGTCTGGACTGACGTGTTTCGCCAAGGTGGCAGCCGCTACCAACAGCCCAAGCTGGTGCTGTTTCGGGGGGCAACCCCCACCGCCTGTGGCACGGGGCAGGCGGCGATGGGGCCGTTTTATTGCCCAGCAGACCAAAAGGTTTATATCGATCTGGCCTTTTACGAAACCCTCAAACGCGATCTGGGGGCACCTGGCGAGTTTGCCCAAGCCTACGTCATTGCCCACGAAGTGGGCCACCATGTCCAGCATCTGCTGGGCATCAGTGACGAAGTAGATCGCCAGCGCGGGCGCGTCAACCAAGTCCAATACAACCAGCTCTCGGTGCGGCTGGAACTCCAAGCCGACTGCCTGGCCGGTGTTTGGGCGCACCATGCCCAATCAGCACGGCAAATTTTGGAGCAGGGCGATATCGAAGCGGCCATGAATGCCGCCGCCAAGATTGGCGACGATGCTCTGCAGCAACGCAGCCAAGGCCGTGTGGTGCCCGACAGCTTCACCCACGGCAGCAGCGCCCAGCGTGTGCGCTGGTTCCAGCAGGGGCTGCAAAACGGGAAAGTGCAAGGTTGCGACACTTTTTCAGCACGTAGCCTCTAGCCAGCACCGTTTTCCCGGCGCTGGTGCGACAATTGCAGGCTCAATGACAAGTTCTTTTTCCAATTTATCGCTGGCCGAGCCGCTGGCGCGTGCCGTGGCCGAAATGGGCTACGAGTCCATGACACCCATCCAAGCGCAGGCCATCCCGGTGGTATTGACCGGACAGGACGTGATGGGTGCCGCCCAAACCGGCACCGGCAAAACGGCGGCGTTCTCGCTGCCCCTGCTGCAACGCCTGCTCCAGCACGAAAACGCCTCCACCTCCCCAGCCCGCCATCCGGTGCGGGCCTTGGTGCTGCTGCCCACCCGTGAGCTGGCCGATCAGGTGGCCCAGCAAATTGCGCTCTACGCCAAATACACCAAACTGCGCAGCGCGGTGGTCTTTGGTGGCATGGACATGAAGCCCCAAACCATAGAGCTGAAAAAAGGCGTCGAGGTGTTGGTGGCTACCCCAGGGCGCTTGCTAGACCATATCGAGGCCAAGAACGCCGTGCTCAACCAGGTGGAATACGTGGTGCTAGACGAAGCCGATCGCATGCTCGACATCGGTTTTCTGCCCGACTTGCAGCGCATCCTGAGCTACCTCCCCCAGCAGCGCACCACCTTGCTGTTTTCTGCCACCTTCTCGCCCGAAATCAAGCGGCTGGCGGGCAGCTACCTGCAAAACCCCATCACCATCGAAGTGGCACGGCCCAACCAGACAGCCTCCACCGTCGAGCAGCGTTTTTATGCCGCCACCGATGACGACAAGCGCCGCATCATCCACCAAGTGCTCAAAACCCGTGGCATCAAGCAGGCCTTCATCTTCGTCAACAGCAAACTCGGCTGTGGCCGCTTGGCCCGCAGCCTAGAGCGCGAAGGGTTAAAAACGGCCGCACTGCACGGCGACAAAAGCCAAGATGAGCGCCTCAAGGCGCTCGATGCCTTCAAGCAAGGTGAAGTCGATTTGCTGGTCTGTACCGACGTGGCTGCACGCGGTCTCGACATCAAGGATGTGCCAGCGGTATTCAACTTTGATGTACCGTTCAACGCGGAAGACTACGTACACCGCATTGGTCGCACGGGCCGTGCGGGCGCATCCGGGTTGGCCGTCACGCTGGTGTCGGGCAGTGACAACCGTTTGGTCGCTGACATCGAAAAACTGCTCAAAACCAAGCTCGACGTTGAGACACTGGTGTTGGACGAGGTGCGCACCGAGCGTCCGCCCAGCCGCTACACAGAAGGCCGTTCTGAACGCTACGAGCGCCCCGATCGTGGTGCTGCGGCCCGCTCGCCCCTCCAGCGTGGTGGTTTTCGGCCCGCAGTGGCCTCGCGCGATCCCTTTTTCGACAAACCTTACGAGGCCTCACCAGCCACGGCAGTGCCACAATGGGACGCCGCCCCCCGTACCTCTGCGGTGCGTGGTCAGTCCACCAACATCAAGTCCAAGCGCAAGTTGGCAGCCTTGTTTAAACCGGTGGTGCCAGCCCCCACTATGGATCTAGGTAGCACCTGTATCGAACTGTCCAACGACACCACAGTCCCTTGATGCTTTCTTGGTATTCTGTAGTTCTTTCTTGAGACTATCTTGATGCCATCTTTCCTAACATGGAGTTATCTCCATAGGAGGAAGAGATGGATGCTTTTTATTTGGGTCTGGCCGGCACGCTCTGGCTGTTGGCCTACGGTTTATTAAGAGGTGGTCTCCGCCTGGTGACACAGGAGCAGCGCACATGACCGGCTGGGCATTGTGGGCACTGGTGCTCTCTGGCGGGTTGTTGGTTTATCTGATCGCAGCCCTGTTGCACCCAGAGGACTTTTCATGACCTCCGGTGCGTGGATTCAACTGGCCGTTTTCTTGGCCGTGCTGCTGGCGCTGTCTTGGCCCTTAGCGCATTATATAGACGCCGTTCTCTCTGGCCGTGTGGGCTGGATACAGCAGCTGGAAGCGCCACTATGGCGCTTGCTGGGGGTGCGAGCAGAACGGGAGAGCAATGCCTACCGTTATGCTCTGGGGCTTCTGGTGTTCAATGGCTTGGGGGTATTGGCCGTGTATGGGCTGCAACGGTGGCAGGCCTATCTGCCCCTCAATCCGCAAGCAATGGTGGCCATCAGCCCAGACTCGGCATTCAATACCGCCATCAGTTTTGTCACCAACACCAATTGGCAGGGGTATGGTGGCGAGTCCTCTATGGGCTATCTCACGCAGATGCTAGGGTTGACGGTACAGAACTTTCTGTCTGCTGCCACCGGTATCGTGGTGGTGCTGGCCTTGATACGCGGCTTTGCCCGCCATTCAGCGCAGACCATTGGCAATGTGTGGGTAGACCTGAGCCGGGTGACGCTCTGGATTTTGTTGCCATTGTCGCTGGTGTTCTCTTTGGTGTTTGTCAGTCAGGGGGTTTTACAAAACCTGTCGCCCTATCAAGAGGTGACCACGTTAGAGCCTGTGACTTGGCAAGCGCCACAACTGGGCCCCGAAGGGCAGCCTATGGTAGATGCGCAAGGCCAGCCGCTGCTGCAAGAGCAGCGCAGCGCGGTACAGACCATAGCCATGGGGCCTGTGGCCTCCCAATTGGCTATCAAGATGCTGGGTACCAACGGTGGCGGTTTCTTTAACGCCAACTCTGCCCACCCCTTTGAAAACCCGACACCGCTGAGCAATTTCCTGCAAATGCTGGCCATCTTTTTGATTCCAGCTTCCTTGTGTTTTGTGTTTGGTCGCATGGTGTCTGACCAGCGTCAAGGCTGGGCCGTATGGGCCGCCATGGCGATACTGTTTATCGCCTTTGTTATTCCTGCCACAGTGGCAGAGCAACAGGGCAACCCAGTTCTGGCGGGGCTGGGCATCGACCAAAGCCCTAGCAGCACCCAGTCTGGCGGCAACATGGAAGGCAAAGAGGTGCGTTTTGGCATCAATGCTTCCACATTGTTTGCCATCATCACCACCGCTGCCAGTTGCGGGGCGGTCAACGCCATGCACGACAGTTTTACTCCTTTGGGGGGGGCCATGCCGCTGATCCTGATGCAACTGGGTGAAGTGGTCTTTGGTGGCGTTGGCTCGGGTCTCTATGGGATGCTTCTGTTTGCTATTTTGGCCGTATTCATTGCTGGCTTGATGATTGGTCGAACACCAGAGTACCTTGGTAAGAAGATCGAAGTGGTAGAGATGAAACTGGTGGCTATAGCCATCCTAGTGACGCCCTTGTTGGTGCTGCTCGGAACCGCATTGGCAGTGATGACAGAGGCAGGCCGTGCAGGCATTGCCAATCCTGGCCCACATGGGTTCAGTGAGATTTTGTATGCCTTGAGTTCAGCCGCCAACAACAACGGCAGTGCCTTTGCGGGCCTGTCTGCCAATACCCCCTTCTACAACGTGTTGCTGGCTGTAGCCATGTGGTTGGGGCGGTTTGGCATCATCGTTCCGGTACTGCTCATTGCTGGATCACTGGCCGCAAAAAAACGCCTCACAGCCACCGAAGGCACCCTGCCTACTCACGGGCCGCTGTTTGTCGCACTGCTCATCGGCATGGTGTTGTTGGTCGGATTGCTCAATTACGTGCCTGCCTTGGCACTGGGGCCTGTGGTTGAGCACCTAATGTTGTGGAGCCAAGCCGTATGACACGCAAAAAGCTTACCCTGTTAGACCCTGCCCTCATGCGCCCTGCGTTGTGGGATGCTCTAAGGAAGTTCGATCCCCGAATCCAGTGGCGCAACCCTGTGATGTTTGTTGTGTATGTGGGCAGTGCCTTCACCACTGCTTTGGCTTGGGATGATCCTACTGTCTTTACGGTGGCAGTGGCCCTGTGGCTGTGGTTTACTGTCTTGTTTGCTAATTTTGCCGAGGCTTTGGCCGAAGGCCGCAGCAAGGCGCAAGCCGCATCATTGCGAGGTCTTAAAAAGACAACTTGGGCCAAGAAACTCGATGCAGCTTCTCGCCCGGACATGGAGCGTGCACAAATACAATGGCTGCCGCTAGAGGCCGACATGCTGCGACGAGGTGATCTAGTACTGATAGAGGCTGGAGACACCATCCCCGCTGATGGGGAAGTCATTGCTGGGGTTGCTTCGGTAGACGAAAGTGCCATTACTGGCGAATCGGCCCCCGTGATTCGGGAGTCGGGTGGCGATTTCAGTGCCATCACTGGCGGCACGCAGATACTCTCCGATTGGATCGTAGCTCGTGTCACGGTCAATCCAGGTGAAACCTTCGTCGATCGGATGATCGCTATGGTGGAGAACGCCAAACGCCAGAAAACACCCAACGAGATCGCGCTCACCATCTTGTTGGTGGCATTGACCATCGTGTTCTTGGGGGTCGTAGTCACCTTGCTGCCCTTTTCGCAATTTTCTGTCAGTGCCAGTGGTACTGGGGAGCCGGTCAGTTTGGTGGTGCTGGCTGCTTTGCTGGTCTGCTTGATCCCCACCACGATTGCTGGGTTGCTCAGTGCCATCGGGGTGGCTGGTATGAGCCGCATGATGCAGGCTAACGTGATTGCCACCTCTGGGCGGGCGGTAGAAGCGGCAGGCGATGTCGATGTGCTGCTGCTGGACAAAACCGGTACCATCACCTTGGGCAATCGTCAGGCCAGTGCCTTCCTGCCAGCACCGGGCGTCAAGGAGATCGATTTGGCTGATGCTGCCCAGTTAGCTTCCTTGGCGGACGAGACCCCTGAGGGGCGCAGTATCGTGGTGCTGGCTAAGCAGAAGTTTCAGTTGCGCGAACGCGACATCACCGCGTTACAGGCCCAGTTTGTTCACTTTACCGCTCAAACTCGGATGAGTGGTGTCGATATGGCTGGTGAACGCAGCTTGCGCAAAGGGGCTGCCTTGGCTATCCGCAACCATGTGGAATCTCTGGGGGGGCACTTCCCAGCCTCTCTACAAGCATTGGTAGACGATGTCTCACGGCGGGGCAGCACTCCACTGGTAGTGGCCGATGGCAGTAAGGTGCTGGGCATCGTGGAGTTGAAGGACATTGTCAAGGGGGGCATTAAGGAGCGGTTTGCCGAGTTGCGCCGTATGGGCATCAAAACCGTGATGGTGACAGGTGACAACCGCCTGACGGCAGCGGCCATTGCTGCGGAAGCTGGGGTGGATGATTTTCTGGCCGAGGCCACACCCGAGGCCAAGCTCCAGCTGATTCGTGATTACCAGAGTGCCGGTCGGTTGGTGGCCATGACAGGCGATGGCACCAACGACGCTCCAGCCCTGGCCCAAGCTGATGTGGCGGTCGCTATGAACACTGGCACCCAAGCGGCCAAAGAGGCGGGCAACATGGTCGATCTCGACAGCAACCCCACCAAACTGATTGAGATTGTGGAGACTGGCAAGCAAATGCTCATGACGCGCGGCTCCCTGACTACGTTCAGCATTGCCAACGATATTGCCAAGTATTTTGCCATCGTGCCCGCCGCTTTTGTGGGCACCTATCCACAGTTGTCTGCACTGAACGTCATGCAGTTGGTTAGCCCTAACTCTGCCATCCTATCAGCGGTGATTTTCAACGCCTTGATTATTATCTTTCTGATCCCCTTGGCACTTCAGGGCGTTCCATACCGTGCTGTGGGCGCGGCAGTACTGTTACGACGCAATCTGGCGATCTACGGTCTCGGTGGCATGATCGTTCCTTTTGTTGGCATCAAGCTGATTGATATGGCATTGGCTTTTATTGGTCTGGTTTGACAAAATTCCTCATATCTTTCCCATGACAAAAATCGTATCTCGTTTTTCCTTGGCTGTGGTTGTGCTGGCAAGCCCCATCGTGGCCCATGCAGATCTCACTTTCAATGCCAGTGTCGTGAGTGAGTACCGTTATCGTGGTATATCGCAAACCCATTGGAAACCTGCTGTTCAGGCAGGCGTTGACTTCAGCGATGGAGGCCTCTATCTGGGAGCCTGGGCATCCACTATCCGCTGGATCAAAAATTCTGGTGGTGATGCTCCCTCAGAGTTTGACTTCTATGGGGGCTACAAAGGTGAAATTTCACCTGGCCTTGGCTATGATGTTGGCGTACTGCGTTACCAATATCCTTCTGCTGGTCTATCGATTAGTCCCAACACCACTGAAGTTTATGGGGGACTCAGTATGGGCATGTTCAGCGCCAAGTATTTCCGAAGCGCCACAAATCTGTTTGGCTTTGATCGCAGCCGTGGCAGCAGCTATCTTGATCTGAGTGCTACGCTAGATTTAGATAAGGGTATGACACTGACGCCACACATTGGCTACCAGATCGTGCGCAATAACAGTACATATTCCTACGCCGACTATGCACTCACTTTAACCAAAGATATTCGTGGCCTGTTGTTCAGTCTCACATGGCTGGGCACCGATAGCCATGCTTACACGGCAGCCGATGGCAGGAATTTGGGCCGAGGCCGTCTTGTAGTGGGTACCAAGATCAATTTCTGATCGAAGAGGCTTTCATGACATCGCAATCTAACCGATTGGCAAACACCGATACGGCCCCTGGCATTATGCGGCCTGCATTCACCCTCTTCGCTGTACTGTCAGTGGTGACAGGGTTGCTCTATCCATTCGCCGTCACGGGCCTTGCCCAGAAGTTGTTTCCACATGCGGCTAATGGCAGTCTGATTCAAGTGCATGATCAGGTGGTCGGCTCTGCATTGATAGGACAAAATTTCAGCGCCCCCCACTACTTCTGGGGACGACCCTCAGCCACTGCTCCCATGACCTACAACGCGGCAGCGTCGGGTGGTTCTAATTTAGGGCCATCTAATCCCAACCTGACTGAGGCAGTCCAGGCCAGGATCGCCACCTTGCGCGCTGCCGATCCGAGCAATACCCAGTCGATTCCTGTTGATTTGGTCACAGCATCGGCCAGTGGATTGGATCCACATATCAGCTTGGCAGCTGCCGAGTTTCAGGTTAGTCGGGTAGCGCGTGCGCGCAATCTATCACCGACCCAAGTGCAAGCATTGGTGGCTCAGCATACACAAGGCCCTTGGCTAGGGGTACTGGGCGAATCACGCGTTCATGTGCTGCCACTGAATCTGGCGCTGGATGCCCAAGTCACGCCTTAAAAAGAGACCATGCTGGATCTTTGGGGGGTACTGTTGGGTTTAGGTACAGTCCTCTTACCCGCGCTGTGGGCTGCATGGTTGGTACGACGCCAAGCACCGCCCAAGCATCTACAAGAGCATCATAAAAAGTGCTAATTCAGAGGAAACTATATGCTGATTAATTGCGTGGCCTATCACCATGGAAAAAAATTGGCAGATATTCCTATCGAAGATATTTCCATCTGGGTAGAAAAACCAGAATGTTTTGTCTGGGTCGCATTGCGTGATGCCACCCATGCCGAGTTGCAGCTGATGCAAGAAGAGTTTGGGCTGCACGAATTAGCGGTAGAAGATGCACGCAATGGACACCAACGCCCCAAGATAGAAGAGTATGGCGGCATCGTCTTTATTGTGATGCAGTTACTGGAAGTCCAGCAGGATCAGGTACAGGTAGGGGAGGTAGCTATTTTTGTGGGGACTAACTTTGTTCTTTCCGTACGCAATAGCAGCCAGCAAAATTTTCTTGGGGTGCGTGGACGTTGTGAACGAGAACCAGATTTGTTGCAGCATGGTGCTGGTTTTGTCTGTTATGCGCTGATGGATGCCGTGGTGGATCGTTATTTTCCATTACTGGATGCTATTGAAACCGAGTTAGATGATATTGAAACTCGTATTTTTGATAGAAATGCTGCACGTGGCAATATTGAGCGTTTGTATGCACTCAAGCGCCGTGCTACTACTATGCGTCATGCAGTATCTCCGTTGCTCGAAGTTACTGGAAAACTGCATGGGGGGAGGGTGCCTGTGGCTTTTTCTGGAACACAAGAGTATTTTCGTGACGTCCACGACCACTTGATGAGAATCAATTCAACGATTGACTCCATTCGTGAAACCATTGCTACAGCCATCCAGGTAAATTTGTCTATGGTGACGATTGAGGAGTCCGAAACAACCAAAAAATTGGCAGCTTGGGCGGCCATTTTTGGTGTATCTACATCCTTGGCTGGAGTTTGGGGTATGAACTTTGAAAGAATGCCTGAGTTGAAGTGGGAGTATGGCTACCCGGTAGCCTTGTTGATTATTTTCAGCGCAATCGGTGTGTTGTATTGGCGCTTTCGGCGTATTGGTTGGTTGTAGCCATGCCTGTTATGGAAGAACAGCGTCCAGATCCGGATGCCCTGCTGGCCCGGATGCTGCAGGAGGAGGGGCAGGCCCATCGGGGGCGCCTCAAGATTTTCTTTGGTGCCAATGCAGGGGTTGGAAAAACCTATGCGATGTTGGCGGCAGCCCATGCCGCCAAAGCCGAGGGGGTGCCGGTCATCATTGGTGTGGTGGAAACCCATGGTCGTTTAGATACTGAGGTCATGGCCGAGCATTTGCCCCGCCTGCCATTGCGTCAGGTGCTGTACCGAGATCGGGTATTGCCAGAGTTTGATCTCGATGCCGCCCTAGCGTTTGGCGTTGGGCAGCCCCAGGCGCTGGTGTTGCTTGATGAACTGGCCCACAGCAATGTGGCCGGCTCTCGGCACCCCAAGCGTTGGCAGGATGCTGAAGAACTACTAGACGCGGGCATTGATGTATGGTCAACGATGAACGTGCAGCATTTGGAGAGTCTGAACGATATTGTCAGTGGTATCACGGGCATTAGGGTTTGGGAAACCGTGCCTGATCGTCTTTTTGACGCTGCTGATGAAGTGGTAGTGGTAGATCTGCCCCCTGACGAATTGCTACAACGCCTCAAGGCGGGTAAGGTGTATTTGTCAAAGCAGGCGGAGCAGGCGGCAGCCAACTTTTTCCGCAAGGGCAATTTGCTGGCTTTGCGTGAACTGGCGTTGCGGCGCACCGCCGACCGGGTGGACGACGAGATGCGTGCCTATCGTCGTGCCAGCTTGGTCAAGCCTGTCTGGCCTAACCGTGAGGCTTTGTTAGCCTGTGTGGGCTCAGGGCTTGAAGACGAGAAAGTGGTACGCACCTGCGCACGGATGGCGGCACAGTTGGACGTGCCTTGGCATGCCTTGCACGTCGAGCCGCTTGGACAGAATCAGAGCCTCGATAGAGAGCACGAGCAAGCACTGCGGGTGCTCAAATTGGCCCAAGAGTTGGGGGCTACTGTAGCCACTGTCTCTCATACCAATACTGCGGTTGCTTTGGTGCGTTATGCCCGGGAGCAAAACTTGGTTCGCCTCGTATTGGGCCGTCGCAGCCATCGGCGCTGGCCTTGGCAGCGGCCCTTGGTGGATGCTCTGATACAACAGGCCGACGATCTGGATGTCTTGCAGGTTGCTCTCCCACAGGGGGCAGTTCGTACGCCACCTTCTGAGCAGAAACTGCGGGCGTTAGAGGCAGCCCCAATAGCGTGGTCAGATTATGCTGCCGCCGCTATGGCTTGTGTCATGGTGGCATTGCTCATTAGCCCGTTGAGCAACGTGCTTGAACTGAGCAATATTGTCATGCTGTTCTTGCTAGCAGTGGTGGGTGTTGGTTTACGTTTTGGTCGTGGGCCGGCGGTCTTGGCTGCTTTTCTGGGGGTCTTGCTGTTTGATTTCTTTTTTGTCGCCCCACGCTTCTCGTTTGCTGTCAGTGATGTTCAATATCTCGTCACATTTGCTGTGATGTTGGTGGTGGCACTGGTGATAGGTCAACTCACGGCGGGCCTGAAAGTTCAGGCAGAGGCAGCTACCCAGCGTGAACACCGAGTACGAAGTTTGTATGAGATGTCCCGCGATCTGTCGGCAGCCCTCCTCTCAGAGCAGGTGGCCGAGATTGGTGCCCGTTTTCTGGCCTCTGAGTTTCAAGCCCGTTCGACATTGTTGGCGGCAGACGAGCAAGACCATCTGGAAGCCCTTCCGGGTGGCAATGCCACCGTCGATATGGGGGTAGCGCAGTGGGCGTTTGATCGTGCCGAGGCCGCCGGTTTAGGAACCGATACCCTGCCTTCGACCGGTTGTCTGGTGTTGCCACTCAAAGCCCCGATGCGGGTGCGGGGGGTGTTGGCACTGGAGCTAGGCGATCCGCGGTTGTTGGGGCCAGAACAACGGCGACTCCTGGACACCTGCGCTTCTCTGTTGGCGATCTCACTGGAGCGAATTCACTACATTGAGATGGCGCAAAAGAGCACAGTGCAGATCGAATCCGAACGCTTGCGCAACTCCTTGCTATCGGCCATTTCTCATGATCTTAGAACCCCTCTGGCTTCTTTGGTTGGTCTGTCAGAGGCGTTGCTCATGATGTTACCCGCAGTCGAGCGGGCACAGCATGAGATCGTGGATTCGATCAAAAACTCGGCCTTGCGCATGAGTGCGCTAGTCAACAATCTGCTCGATATGGCCAGATTGCAAGGAGGCACTGTCCACCTCCACCGTGCTTGGCAGCCCTTGGACGAAGTGATTGGCTGCGCCTTAACTGCCTGTGCAGCCATGATGGCACGGCGGCCTATTCAGATCCATTTGGCAGAAGATTTGCCATTACTGCACTTAGACTCCGTATTGATGGAGCGGGTATGGGTCAACCTGTTAGAGAATATTGCCAAATATACCCCTGAGGGCAGCCCCGTCACCATTAATGCTAAGCTAAAGAGTGGGGAGGTGGTGATTGATATTGACGATAGTGGCCCAGGACTACCTCCTGGAAAAGAAGAATTGTTATTTGATAAATTTGAGCGTGGCCAGCGTGAGACAACCACCCCTGGTGTTGGTTTGGGATTAGCTATTTGTCGCGCCATTGTTGAAGCACACGGAGGTCATATTGCTGCTCATAATAGGCATGAAAATTCTAGGGTAGTAGGGGCACGTTTTGTGATGGTGCTTCCCTGTGGCAACCCTCCACAGGATGATGGCACAGGTATTAAAATATAAATGACACCATGAGCCATATTAATGATCATATTCTTATCGTAGAAGATGAAGTAGAAATAAGGCGCTTCCTGCGTCTCACCTTGCAGGCAGAGGGATATGTCGTTCATGAGGCAGAAACCTTAGGGCGTGGCCTAATTGAAGCAGCCATACGCTGTCCTGATTTACTGGTGGTCGATCTTGGGTTGCCTGATGGCGATGGTGTTGAACTTATCAAAGAACTGCGTCAATGGTCTGCGGTGCCTGTGATTATTCTGTCTGCCCGTAGCAGCGAGGAACAAAAAATTTCTGCTCTAGATGTCGGGGCTGATGATTACTTGGTCAAGCCATTCAGTACGGGTGAGTTGATGGCCAGAGTCCGTGCCCAATTGCGCCGTAGCCAGAAGCAGACCGTTGGTGGGAGCTCCACGATCAGTTTTGGCCACATCACCATTGATTTGGCGCGGCGCGTAGTGGCTTGTGATGAGAAACCATTGCACCTAACCCCTATAGAATATAAACTTCTCACCCATTTGGTGTCTCAGCCAGATCGGGTGATAACACACCGGCAGTTATTGCAATCTTTATGGGGGCCAGGGCACATGGAAGATACACATTATGTCCGTGTACACATGGGAAATTTAAGAAAGAAAATTGAGAAAAATCCCTCTATGCCAGAGCATTTGCTCACCGAGACTGGTGTGGGTTACCGTTTTGTTCCATAGCATAAAAAACCAATTCCGATCACCATGCGTCTTGGGGTAGCCACCGTGATGCTATTGTTTGATTGCAACATGGTGGCCGATACCTTTCAGCCTGGCTTTTGTGCCTGTGGGCAACGCACTTGCAGCAGCTCGCGCTCAGCCAGCGTAGCGCCAAAGCGCACGGCACTCAGGCAGCCACCCCAGACACAACCGGTATCCAGCGCCAGCACATCGGGCCGGTTGAGCCAACCCAGCGTAGACCAATGCCCAAACGCCACCAGATGGCCTTGGGTTTTCCGCCCCGGCACCTCAAACCAAGGCAGCAGGCCTGCTGGCGTCACCGTGGCACTCTCGGTGCTGGCAAAGTCCATGGCTCCGGCAGGCGAGCAAAAGCGCAGCCGCGTCAGGGCATTCACTACCACCCGCAGCCGGTCTATGCCTTGGAGTTGGTAGCTCCAATGGTCGGGCGCATTGCCATACATCTGGCGTAAAAACAGCGGCAAATCGCGGCTGCACAGTACCGCCTGCACCTCTTTGCCCAAGGCCAATGTTTGCGCCACATCCCACTGCGGCAGCACCCCGGCATGTACCATCAACATGGACTGGCCACCATGCTCGAGCGTGCGCACCAGCGGTTGCTGGCGCAGCCAATCAAGCAGCGTCATCCGGTCGTGTGCTTGCAGCACCGGCGCCAAGGTATCGCGCAACGAGGGTTTGCGCGCCCCGTGGGCTACGGCCAGCAGGTGCAGATCGTGGTTGCCCAACAGGCTGAGAATGGCTCCATCGGCAGCCAAGCAGCGGCGCAACACCTGCACCGAGGCTGGCCCCCGATTCACCAAATCGCCCAGCAGGTAAACCGTATCCCGGCTGGGAGAAAAGTCCACCTGCTCCAGCAGCCGTTGCAGTGCCTCGTCACAGCCCTGCACATCACCAATACAGTAAACGGCCATGGGGTGACAACGTGGTTAAACGTTGATGGCGCTTTGCGAGCCAGCCTGTTGGCGCAGCGCAAATTTCTGGATTTTGCCGGTGCTGGTTTTGGGCACTTCGCCAAAAATGACGTGGCGTGGCACCTTAAAGCCCGCCAAGTGCAGTTTGCAGTGTGCCACGATGTCTTCTACCGTGGTTTGTGCGCCCAATTTCAGTTCAATAAATGCGCAGGGCGTCTCGCCCCACTTGGGATCGGGCTTAGCCACCACGGCAGCGGCCAGCACATCGGGGTGGCGGTACAGCACATCTTCTACCTCAATGGAAGAGATGTTCTCGCCGCCCGAAATGATGATGTCCTTGCTGCGGTCTTTGATTTTGATGTAGCCATCGGGGTATTGCACCGCCAAATCACCGCTGTGGAACCAGCCTCCCCGGAAGGCTTCTTCTGTGGCGCTAGGATTTTTCAGATAGCCCTTCATGGCGATATTGCCCTGAAACATAATCTCGCCCATGGTTTCACCATCGTGGGGCACTGGCTCTAGGGTTTCGGGGTTGCGCACACTGGCACCGCGTTGCAGGTGGTAGCGCACCCCTTGGCGGGCATTCAGGCGGGCACGCTCGCCAATATCGAGCTCGTTCCAGGCATCGTGTTTGGCACAAACTGTGGCCGGGCCATACACTTCAGTTAGGCCATAAACATGGGTCAGGTCAAAGCCCATTTTTTCCATGCCTTCAATCATGGACGCTGGTGGGGCCGCCCCCGCCACCATCGTTTTCACTCCAGCAGGAATGCCCTCCTTCATCGCCGCAGGCGCGTTCACCAGCAGGCTCTGCACAATGGGGGCACCACAGTAGTGCGTCACGCCATGCTGGCGAATAGCATCAAAGATCGACTGCGCATCCACACGGCGCAGGCAAACGTTCACGCCAGCGCGTGCTGCCACCGTCCAAGGAAAGCACCAGCCGTTGCAGTGGAACATGGGCAGCGTCCACAAATAGACGGCATGCTTGGGCATGTCCCACTCCAACACGTTGGAGATCGCGTTCAGTGCCGCCCCCCGGTGGTGGTAGACCACCCCCTTGGGGTTGCCAGTGGTGCCGCTGGTGTAGTTCAGGGCAATAGCATCCCACTCGTCGGCAGGCAGTTCCCAGGCAAAGTCCGCATTGCCGCCTGCCACAAAGGCCTCGTAGGTGGTGTTGCCCAGACGTTGGCTGGCAGGGCCATACAGCGCGTCCTCTACATCAATCAGCAAAAGCGGTGTTGTGCTGTGGCGCAAGGGCAGCGCCTTGGCCACCACGCTGGCAAATTCTGGATCGACAATCAGGGCTTTGGCCTCACCGTGGTCAAGCATGAAGGCAATGGCTTCAGGGTCAAGGCGGGTGTTGAGCGTGTTCAGCACGGCCCCAGCCATTGGGATACCAAAGTGGGCTTCCACCATGGGGGGCGTGTTGGGCAGCATCACGGCCACAGTGTCGTTTTTACCAATGCCAGCCTGTTGCAAAGCACTGGCCAATTGGCGGCAACGGGCATAGGTCTGGCTCCAGGTCTGGCGCAAGTCGCCATGCACAATCGCCAGCCGTTCGGGGTAGACCTCGGCAGCACGCTCAATAAAGCCCAAAGGCGATAGAGGGGCAAAATTAGCAGGGTTGCGTGGCAGGTCTTGGTCGTAGATGGATGTCATGAGAAAACAGTTCGGACAAAAAACGCCTGGCAGCGCCACGGCGACGGAACATTGCACAGCACCCCGTCCGCGCACCAGCGCGGCCACTATGGTGCCAGCAGCAAGCCAGTTTACGCGCAACTGTGGGCTATCCCGTGTCTGTCTGTATGGAAGCGGGCTCCCAGTCCCATCAGCTTTGCGCCGACAATAGGCTAGTGTCTATCCCTCAGTCTTTCATTCAGGAACTTCTCTCGCGCGTCGATGTAGTCGATGTGGTGGGGCGCTATGTGCAGCTCAAGAAGGGCGGCGCCAACTTCATGGGGCTGTGCCCCTTTCATGGCGAGAAATCACCCTCTTTCAGCGTCAGCCCAGCCAAGCAGTTCTACCACTGCTTTGGTTGTGGCAAAAACGGCAACGCCATCAGTTTTCTGATGGAGCATACCGGCATGGGTTTTGTCGAGGCGGTGCATGACCTGGCCCGACAGACCGGGCTGCAAGTGCCCGAAGATGATTTATCGCCACAACAACAGGCCCAAGCCAGCGCCCAGCGACACAAGCAGGCCACCCTGACAGATGTGTTGGAGCAGGCGGCACAGGCATACCGCCGTCAATTGCGTGGTGCCCAGCGGGCCATTGCCTACTTGCAAGGTCGGGGGGTTTCGGGGGAAGTTGCCCGTGCCTATGGTGTCGGCTATGCCTCAGAAGGCTGGCGCCACTTGGCCAGCGTGTTTGCCCAATACGACGATCCATTGCTGGAGGAAAGCGGACTGGTCATTGCCCACGCTGAAGAGGGCGGTAAACGCTACGACCGCTTTCGCGACCGGGTGATGTTTCCCATCCGCAACGTCAAAGGCGAGTGCATCGGCTTTGGTGGCCGGGTGTTGGGCGATGACAAGCCCAAATACCTCAACTCCCCCGAAACCCCCGTATTTCACAAAGGTCGGGAGCTTTATGGTCTGTTTGAGGCCCGCACGGCCATACGCGAGCAAGGCTATGTTTTGGTGGCAGAAGGGTATATGGACGTGCTGGCGCTGGCCCAGTGCGGTTTTGCCAACGCCGTAGCCACGTTGGGCACCGCCTGCACCCCAGAGCATGTGGCCAAGCTCTTTCGTTTTACCGATACCGTGGTCTTTAGCTTTGATGGCGATGCAGCCGGGCAGCGGGCAGCACACAAGGCACTGGAAGGCGCCCTACCCTATGCCACCGACACCCGCAGCATCAAATTCTTGTTTTTGCCACCCGAACACGATCCAGACAGCTTTATCCGCAGCCACGGTAGTGACGCCTTTGCCCGTCTGGTAACAGGGGCGCAGCCCTTGAGCCAATTTATGTGTGCTGTGGCAGCGCAGCAATGCGATCTGAGCACCCCCGAAGGGCGCGCGCACATGAGCAGCAATGCCCGACCCTTGTGGTCAGCCTTGCCCGATGGGGCACTCAAGCGTCAGCTCTTGGGCGATATTGCCGCGCAGGCCCAGCTTTCCGGAGCCGACTTGCTCGAAATCTGGCAACGTGCCAACGCTCGCGGCCCCCACCACATCAGCACCATCCACGGTAGCGATTCACCAGCCACTGCTGCCGGCCCTGCTGATCCGACATCTTCGCGCCGTGCCACCCCGTCACGCCCCGCCAGAAGCGCCACCGCACTCGCTTCCAGACGCGCAGTGCCTGTCAGCCGTGCCGACCATGCCACCCGTCTGCTGCTGTCGCACATGGCCTTTTTTGATGAGCTCTCGCATGAAGATCTGGCCGCTTTGCACGCTCTGGGCCATCCCCACAGTCCCCTGTTAGCTTGGCTGGAGGAGCAGTTTCATGAACACGGTGCTTTGCCGTGGGCAGTATTGCGCGAACGCTTGCGGGGACACAGCAGCCACCAGTTGGCCGAGCAACTGATGACGGGCTCCCATGCACAGGCCGAAGGAGATATCGACGAACTGCGCCAAGAGCTGCGCGACCTGCTCAATCGCATCCTGATCGAACAACTCAAAATCGAAGAAAACGCCTTGATCTCTGCTGTGGGCCATGACCCAGTGGCGCGCCAACGCTACTACGAACTGCACCAACAACGCCGCGCCCTAGAGAAAGGCAAGACGGGCGCCCCTTGAATAGACACATCAAGCGTACAATATAGAGTTTTTCGGCAAGAGCGACAGCAGCACCTCCGGGTGGGCCACCGTGACACACACGCACAACCGCCCCTGGCACCGCAAGGACTGCACACCAAATGTTCGCCCAGACATCTTGCCCTAGGGTGGAGTCCATTCCGCCCCAACCCGCCTGAGCCGTGCCTGTCGTGCCGGAATCTGCCGTGGTGCTTGTGTTTTTCTTTGTGTTCTTCTTTGTTTGTGAGGTTGTACATGCCTGCTCCAGAGTTCGCGAAGTCTTTCCTGCCTGCCCCAGATACCGCCGCTGGGGCGGATCCCGCCATACCCCCCCGGCCTGCATCGGTATCCGCCGATGCCCCCCGGACAGTGACCTCTGAGAAAGCCACCACCGTGACCAAGCCTGCCGCTCCTGCCCCCGCCCCGGAAGAAAAAATCGTCACCACCAAAAAAACCATTCAGCTCAAACCGCTGGCTGCTGCACTGGAGCCAGAAGCGCCTATCGTCACCATCAAGAAGAAAAAAACCATCCAGCTCAAACCACTGGCGGCTGCACTAGAGCCAGAACCTGTGGTGGTGGTCAAGAAAGTGGCACCGCCCAAAGTGTTGCTGGTGGTTCCGGCTGACAGCGAAGAGCCCGTGAAGAAGCGTCCGGGCCGTCCGGCCAAATCGGCCGCCAAAACCGACCCCGCCACCGGCGCAGCCAAAGTTCCAGCCAAGCGCGGCCGCAAGCCCAAGGCCAACCCCGATGCCGATCCCGCCGATGATGCCGACCTGTCCGACATCGAAGCCGATCTCGAAGGCGAGGTAGAAGCAGAGGTGGAGGCCGAGGCCACGCCCAGTGCAGAAAAGGTCAAGCCGCTGCGCATGAAGATCAGCAAGGCCAAAGAGCGCGCCTTGATGAAAGAATTCGGCCTGGACGAAACCGTTCTATCTGAAGAAGATCTGGCCAAGCGCCGCTCGCGTCTCAAAACCCTGATCAAGCTGGGTAAAACACGCGGCTACCTCACCCACGCCGAAATCTCCGATCACTTGCCCGACAAACTGATCGATGCCGAAACGCTGGAAGTGGTCATCGCCATGCTCAACGACATGGGTGTAGCCGTATACGAGCAAACGCCCGATGCCGAAACCCTGCTGCTGACCAACACTGCGCAGACCGCCGCGACCGAAGAAGAGGCTGAAGAAGCCGCTGAAGCCGCCTTGTCTACCGTAGACAGCGAGTTTGGCCGCACCACCGACCCTGTGCGTATGTACATGCGCGAAATGGGCACCGTAGAACTGCTGACGCGCGAAGGCGAAATTGAAATTGCCAAGCGGATTGAAGGCGGTTTGCAGGCCATGATGGAGGCCATCAGCGCCTCGCCCGCCACCATTGCCGAAATCCTCAACATGGGCGAGGAAATCCGCGAAGGCAAAGTCGTTATCTCCACCATCGTTGATGGCTTCTCCAACCCCAACGAGGCCGATGACTATGTGGCCGAAGAAGATTTCGACGAATTTGACGAAGCCGATGATGACGAAGCCGATGATGACGATGGTAAGGGCGGCTCCAAAGCCCTGACCAAAAAGCTCGAAGAGCTGAAAAAACAAGCCTTAGAACGCTTTGACAAGCTGCGTGAACTGTTTGAAAAGATCCACAAGATCTACGAAAAAGAAGGCTACGGCACCCCTGCCTACATGAAGGTACAGGAAGCCCTGTCTGCCGAGCTGATGACCATCCGCTTTACCGCCAAGACCATTGAAAAGCTGTGCGACATGGTGCGCGCCCAGGTCGACGATGTGCGCAAGAAAGAACGCGAACTGCGCCGGATCATTGTGGACAAGTGCCGCATGCCACAAGAAACCTTTATCAAGGAATTTCCTGCCCACTTGCTCAATTTGGAGTGGGTAGAAAAGCAGGCCGCTGCTGGCAAGCCGTGGAGCGCCACCATGGCGCGCAATATCCCGCCTATCCAAGACCTACAGCAAAAGCTGATCAATCTGCAAACCCGTGTAGTGGTGCCGCTGTCGGAGCTCAAAAGCATCAACAAGCGCATGAACGAAGGTGAAGCCACTTCGCGCAATGCGAAGAAAGAGATGATCGAGGCCAACCTGCGTCTGGTGATCTCGATTGCCAAAAAATACACCAACCGGGGTTTGCAATTCCTAGATTTGATCCAGGAAGGCAATATTGGCCTCATGAAGGCTGTAGACAAGTTTGAATACCGCCGTGGCTACAAATTTTCCACGTATGCAACGTGGTGGATTCGCCAAGCCATTACAAGGAGCATTGCCGATCAGGCCCGTACCATCCGCATTCCGGTACACATGATCGAAACGATCAATAAAATGAACCGGATTTCGCGCCAGCATTTGCAAGAGTTTGGCTTTGAGCCAGATGCCAGCGTGTTGGCCGAAAAAATGGAGATTCCGGAAGACAAAATCCGTAAAATCATGAAAATCGCCAAAGAGCCGATTTCCATGGAAACCCCGATTGGCGATGATGATGACAGCCACTTGGGCGATTTTATCGAAGATGGAGCCAATACGGCCCCCATTGATGCGGCTATGCAAGCCGGTTTGCGTGATGTGGTCAAAGACATTCTGGATGGCCTGACCCCCCGCGAAGCCAAAGTATTGCGGATGCGTTTTGGTATTGAAATGTCCACCGACCACACTCTAGAAGAAGTGGGCAAGCAGTTTGACGTGACGCGCGAGCGTATTCGCCAAATAGAAGCCAAGGCACTGCGCAAACTCAAGCATCCTAGCCGCTCGGATAAATTGCGCAGTTTTATTGATTCGCTGTAAGCCCACGCGCTTTATAGCATTTCAAGCCCGTCACCGCTTTGTGGGTGACGGGCTTTTTTTATAAAGCATCCAGAGGGCTTAAAATGCCCCGTCCGCCTTTGTTTAATACATGGGTATAAATCATGGTGGTACTGACATCGGCATGGCCGAGCAACTCCTGTACCGTCCGAATGTCATAGCCTGCCTGAAGTAAATGTGTGGCAAATGAATGGCGCAGCACATGGGGCGAAACAGGCTTGTCAATCCGTGCCAGCCGCGTTGCTTCACGCACTGCACGCTGTACCGATTCAGGATAGATGTGGTGGCGTCGCTCGATGGCTGTTCCGGTGCGTGCATCGGGGCGAGGATCGAGTGCCCGCACCTGCGATGGAAATACCCATTGCCAAGCCCAACTCCGATCAGCATCGGCATATTTCACAGCCAACGCATGGGGTAAATAGACCCGGCCTAGGCCAGCTGCCAAATCCTTTTCGTGTAATACCCGTGCTTTCTCCAATTGTGCCCGCAGCGGGGCCAACAGATTTTCAGGTAATACTGTGACTCTGTCCTTGTTGCCTTTACCCTCGCGCACCACGATTTCACGTCGAGAAAACTCCACATCTTTCACGCGCAGGCGCAGTGCCTCCATAAGCCGCATACCTGTGCCATACAGCAGTTGAGCAACCAAGCCCGTGGTGCCTTCCATGTGCAGCAGTAGTTCACGCACCTCTGATGGGGTGAGCACCACGGGCAAACGCTGGGGGCGTTTGGCCTGCACCACCTCGTCAAGCCAAGGCAGGTCACTGTCTAACACCCGCTTGTACAAATACAAAAGTGCTGCTTTAGCTTGGTTTTGTGTAGAGGCTGACACCTGTCGCTCTACTGCCAAATAGCTCAAAAATGCAGCTACCTCAGCAGACCCCATTTCTTGTGGATGCCGTTTGCCATGAAACAGGATAAAACGCCGTGCCCAATCGACATAGACTTGCTCTGTGCGGATACTGTAGTGTTGTGTGCGCAGATGAGCACGCATACGGTCTAGCAGTTTGGGTGGGGGCGGAGCATCTATGTGAGAGGTAAAGTCACGCATCCGTAAAATTTTAGGTTTGTCTAAACAATAGGCTATTGGAGTTTTCCTGTAGGTACAGTAGGATGCTTCCATCTTATCCGACCCTCTGTTTGTATGGGGGTGTCGTCTATTTCTAGTTAGCATTCGCCCACGATGGTGCTGATTCCATGCCCGTTAAAAATCTAGTTTTGTTTTCACCAGTTTTTCCAAAGTAGGCTTTGCCTTTGGTTTTTTCGGTGTCCTATTGGCACTGGTGCAGGTTCGTTTTTCCCGCTATGCTGCTGGCTTTGGGTGGCTGCTGTGTGGGCGTGGGTTCTAACTTGGCGCTCAAGCGGACAGCTTTCAGCTGCCGCTTACCTTAGTTCGTTAGGTCTCTTGCACACAAAACAAATGCTTAGCACTAAAAACGAGAGGAAACCACCAAATGAGTGAAGCATGCCCCAAGCCGGAAAATCAGGATCGCACAAACTGCCCAGAACGAAACAACAATGAAAACATAATAACAATCAATGTTCCCAATCAAAAAGGCAGCCCCGAGGCAAGCCAATCAATAACCATCCAGCCTCAGCCCGTTCGTCTTTCAGTAGACACATCCACAGATTGGCCAGCAGTTATTGCAACATCATCCGTCGCGATCGCCGTTGGCATCATGACCTACATTAGCCAACGAAATCAAATACGTGCATCAAAGGCAGGATTTAGACATGACTGGCAAAAAGAACTACGTACACTCATAGCCAAGTTTATTTCACTTGCGGCAACTGTTCGCTATGAAGTAGGCGGAAATCCGGATTACCTGAACAGCTCAGAATCCACCGAGCTGTTCGGTCAGCTAATTGACACTCACGCCAAAATTGAACTGATGCTAGACCGGAAAAAGGGATATTCCAAATCCATATCAAAAATCACGGAAGACATGATATTAGCCACAAGAAGCAGCGACATCAATCATCTAGAGGCACTAAGCAATAGCTTAGTTGATGTAGCAAATGGGGTTCTGGAGCAAGCTTGGCAAGATATTCAAGACGACCTGCACGGAAGAAAAATCAAACAATAACTTACCAGCAAGCACAACCAGAGTAAAGTCATAGCCTCGAATTGATACATGATATGCAGAGCCAATATAGAAATTGGCCTAACTCGGCGCTCAAGCGGACAGCTTCCAGCCGCCGCTTACCTTGGTTCGTTAGATTTCTCATTCATCTACCTTTCCTACCCATGAATATAGCTCACTACAATTTTGGTATCGAAGGAAATGCGCAATTCATGCGCGCAGCCGCAGACGCGCAAGAAGAAGTTATGGAGCCCTTCTTTGAGAGTCATGGTTGGGAGTATGCACCGCAACTATTTGAATCAGTGCCTGCACTTAAGGAGCGACACCAACCTACCGCATTCGGTGGCTTAGATATTGCTGGAACATTCGTTTTGTTCATTGGAACCTGTTTTGGAAAAAAGGTATTCGATGAAATTTACGACCGGACAGTTAAGCGCCCAATAGCTCAGTATCTCGACAAATTTTTTTCAGTGTTTTCTATCTACGATGGAAAAATGTTGGAGTACAGGGATGTTATTTACTTTAAAGATATTGATTTAGTAGTGGTGATTCGAACGTTAATCGACAAAAACAATACGAAGGCTGTTGAGGAAGACCTGCTTAACGGTCACATTATTGCTCATGCCTATGTAGAGCGGAATGGGAAAAAGGCAGCTATTCATTGTCATGTAGTTACGAACGGCCTAGTTTCTTCGGAGCCTCTGCTATTTGATTCACTTGAAAAAATCAAAGAGCACGACAAAAACATCGTTAAGCGCATTAAACGCTACTAGAAATCTAACCCTTCGCTCAAGCGGACAGCTTCTAGCTGCCGCTTACCTTATTCGTTAGTATTTCGCCCACGCCGGTGCTTATTCCAAGACTGGAAAAATCCGAGTTTTTCTGTCGCTGGCGTTCAAAAGTAGATTTTGCTTTCGGCTTGTCGGTCAGTGTTCTTTGGTTTCGTATTGGCGCTGGTGCAGGTTCGTTTTTACAGCTATGCTGCTGGCTTTGGGTGGCTGGTGCGTGGGCTTGGGTTCTAACTCGGCGCTCAAGCGGACAGCTTCCAGCTGCCGCTTACCTTGGTTCGTTAGGCCTCTCTTTTTGACCAATGCGTACCGCCATCATTTGGTCAAGCATGGTCGAGAAGCCAATGTTCATCGCACGTCTGCTTCATCGCCTCACCGAGTTGGCTGCCTGTCCATACTGGCAGTCAGCGAGCCAAGGTGCTACGCGAATGAACAGAAATCCACTGCACCGGCTGGTTGGCCGTCCGTCCTTCGGCGGCCAGCGCAATGCAGTGCTTCGCCATCAAATCTCTTGCATTGGCTCGTGGCCAGAAGTTCTGCTCATCATCATCGGCACAATGAGCGCGGCCAGTCCTGCGGCTGCCGCCAAGAGAATCCTCTCATCGCAAGTCAGCGCATGCGTGGCAGAATCTCCGCAAACGGTTTTCAACGGCATGCAAAGGCACAGGGAGTCAGTCATGCATAAGCCAAACATCAATATCCATCGGCATTCTGACGTGTTCTCATCCGCCTTATCACCTGCGCCGCGCCTAACTCGGCGTTCAACCGGACATCAACGTGCTGCGCACGTTGCTGCCGGTTAACTGGGGCGTTAGCCATAAAAAAGGGAGGGCCACTTTGGCTGAAAATATTATTGCCGGTCTGATTTCTGGCTTGCTTGCAACGATACTCGTTTTTGTTTTCCGATCCGCATGGAGTGCGCTCATTATTCCTTGGTTTGAGGAGCGTATTTATAAGGATGTCAGAATTGAAGGTAGTTGGTATAGCTTGTATCCAAGCTCGTCAGACGTTCGGCAAGAAGTAATTACCCTTCAACGACGCGGGCACGCAATTACTGGGACAATTATTTGTAGCTCCGGGAATGATTCGGGAGAAAAATATCAAGTCTCTGGCAGCTTTAGAAATATGCTTCTTCCGCTTACGTATGAGTCAGCAGATTTAACCAAGACTGACAGGGGGTCAATCACGTTGAAGGCCGTGCATAACGGAGAACGGTTGGCCGGAAAAATTGCCATGTACAATACCTTTGAGGATTCAGTAGAAACAGCCAATATTGTTTGGTTTCGATACAAGCCTGATCTTGATAAATATATTTTAGATTTGGCAAAGAAAAAGCCAGAAATTACAGAACTCCGAAAGCAATCTCGCCGCATTGATAAAGAACTAAAATTAGTCGAGGGGGTAATTGAAAAAATGCCTGAAGAGCTAGAGAAGCAGAGTGACACTGAGAAAGCTGTACAAACTGAGAACAGTGCCAACAACAAATAGCTAACCCGGCGCTCAAGCGGACAGCTTCCAGCTGCCGCTTACCTTAGTTCGTTAGGAATATCTATGAATTCAGATGAAAATCATCAATTAAAACATGAACTGAAAGAAGCCTTGCAACTAATCGAAAATCTCGGCACTAGACTGACGGGCCTCACTAGCGTTGTGCGCGTAATTGCG
>NZ_BAAGYJ010000008.1:0-137472 GCF_054779375.1 Giesbergeria giesbergeri
CGAACAGGACAGTGAAACGACTTCGCGCCGATGATAGTGCGGGTTCCCGTGTGAAAGTAGGTCATCGTCAGGCTCATTATTCAAGCTACCCCCTCTGATCTCTACGGTCAGAGGGGGTTCGCTTTTTTACGATAGATATTCTGTAGAAGTATTAAATCTCTTTGGGTGCAATTGAATGCTTGAGGGTGAAACCTCTGCTTTCTAGGTACAATGGCAACCGGGGGCCGTTAGCTCAGTTGGTTAGAGCAGAGGACTCATCAAAATGGTGACCCTGTTGTGAAAGCAGCAGTGGAAAAATCGGGTGAATTCAGGGAAACCGTCAGTCAGTTGTCTGACCCGGCAATCCTGAGCCAAGTCCACCGAAGGCAGGTCGTTATTCGATCGGTAGGTGGGAAGGTGCAGAGACTAGGATGTGCGGAGCCAATCCAATAAGCATCCCCAGAGCGCCCGACACCCTCAACCTATCAGATGTGTTCTGATGGGTCAGGGTGATGAGATAGTCCGGGGAACAGGGAAACCTGTGCCAACCTGAATCCTTTGGTCGTTGGTTCAAGTCCAACACGGCCTACCAAATTTTCTGTTTTTTGCCAGATCAATTCTGTAGGAATTGCATCTCTGTGCCTGCCAGTTCCAACAGGTCTCCATGGTGCAGTGGTACTGGCTCAATGCCAATGTGCATGCCATTGTGTGTGGGGGTGTCTGGCCCTTCTACATGGGCTAGCACGTAACCGTGCTGGCGTCGCGTGATGGCCGCTACGGCAATACCTGGTTTACCAATGGTGGTTACTACCTTGGTCAAAGGCACTTCTCTGCCTACTGCTGCACCAGACAAGACCCGTATGCAAGCATTGCCACCATCGGTGGTGGGATTGTTTGCGTGCGCGATAGGAGCTGTGACGGGCGTGGTGCGGTTGCGTGGTGGTAAGGGTGGCGGAACCATGCCAGGCTTGAATACCATCGTTTTGGCATAGTCCTCTGCTTCGTTTTCGTCTAAGAAACGAATTTTGTATTTACCCAATTCGATGACATCACCGCCGTGCAACCATTGGCGTTGTACGGCCTTGCCGTTGACATAGGTGCCATTGGTACTGTCTAAGTCTTCGACTTCGACACCGCTATGGTGCATGTGCAATACGGCATGTTCGCCACTGATGGCGAGGTTGTCGATCACGATGTCGTTGTAGGGCCGCCGACCGAGCGCGGTGCGCTCTTTGGTGAGCTGCAATTCCTTGATGACTACGCCGTCGATCGAGACGATCAGTTTTGGCATGGCCTATTCCTGCGGTTGGTGGGTTGGTGGGTCATGGATGGGAGGAAAAGCATGCAATGTGCCATGAAAACGGGTGTCATGGCCCTTATGCCGTACCCAGCAGACGAGAAACCAGGCTGCGCTTACGGGCAGGCACTGGGCCATCTGCATAAATCAGCACTACACTGATATTGTCGCGGCCTCCGTGGGCGTTGGCCGTATCAACCAGTCGCTGGGTTTTTTCTTCCAGCGTGGCATCGGTGCTCAGAATGCTGCTCAAGTCCGAGTCGTTGACCATTTCACTGAGGCCGTCAGAGCACAGTAAATAGAGGTCTTGGGCTTCAACAGAAAATTCATTGCTTTCTACTTGCACATCTTCTTCTACTCCCAGTGCCCGTGTTACCAGATTGCGCTGACCTGATTGTGCTGCTTGTTCTGGGGTAATCAGGCCCGCATCGATTTGTTCTTGTAGCCATGAGTGATCGCGGGTGATTTGAACCAAACGGCCTGCCCGCAGCCGATAGCAACGTGAGTCACCTACATGGGCCAGCATCAGTTTGTCATCCCACAATACGCTGGCGACCACGGTGGTACCCATGCCTGAATATTGTGTGTTGCTCTGTGCTGCATGGAAAATAGCTTGGTTGGCATGTTCTACGCAGGACTCGAGTGCTTGGCGCATCTGCGGGCCTGGGGGGGGCTGGCGTGTCTCTGCTAACCATCGGGCCATTTCTGTGCGGATCAGCTCGGTGGCCATGTGGCTGGCTACTTCTCCGGCGTTGTAGCCTCCCATGCCATCGGCCAGTACGACCACTTGGGCTTGGTGGTCGATACTGACGGCATCTTCATTATTGCTGCGCACGCGACCTTGGTCGGTGCAGGCACTGAACGCGTATTTCATTTTTGTGTACTGTTGCCCAAGGTTCAGGCGAGGCCGAAGGTGGTGGTATGGCAACCGGGAGCTATCCACGGCTACGAAAAGTCTCCCATGCGGTCTGTAGAAACGCAAGCAGGTGAAATCATAGACTAGGCTGATACGGATCTGGCGCTCAAAAGGTACAAAGCGTCTGGGGCACGCAGGCCACAGACGCTTTGGTGGTGCAGACCTGGTTTGTGACCAGGATCAGGCAAAGGCCCCGCTTACTTCAGTTGAGCCTTGAGCAGCTTGCCCAATTCAGAAGGATTGCGGGTGATGACGAAACCGCATTCTTCCATGATGGCCAGCTTGGCATCGGCGGTATCAGCGCCACCAGAGATCAACGCGCCTGCGTGGCCCATGCGCTTGCCGGGAGGGGCTGTGACGCCAGCGATAAAGCCAACGATTGGCTTTTTCATGTTGTCTTTGCACCAGCGAGCAGCTTCGGCTTCGTCGGGGCCACCGATTTCACCGATCATGATCACGGCGTCGGTGTCGGGATCGTCGTTGAAAGCGCGCATCACGTCGATGTGCTTCAAGCCGTTGATGGGGTCGCCACCGATACCGACGGCAGTCGATTGGCCCAGACCCACTTCGGTCAGCATGGCCACAGCTTCATAAGTCAGGGTGCCCGAACGCGAGACCACACCAATGCGGCCCTTGCGGTGGATGTGACCGGGCATGATGCCGATCTTGATTTCTTCGGGGGTGATGATGCCGGGGCAGTTGGGGCCGAGCAGCAGGGTTTTCTTGCCACCAGCGGCTTCTTTGGCCTTCATCTTGTTGCGCACTTCCAGCATGTCCTTGACCGGAATGCCTTCAGTGATACAGATAGCCAAGTCCAGATCGGCCTCTACGGCTTCCCAGATGGCAGCGGCAGCACCGGCTGGGGGCACGTAAATCACCGACACGGTTGCGCCGGTTTGGGTAGCCGCTTCTTTAACGGAGGCGTAGATTGGGATGTTGAAAATCGACTCGCCAGCCTTCTTGGGGTTCACGCCCGCGACGAAGCAGTTTTGGCCGTTGGCGTATTCCTGGCACTTCTCGGTGTGGAACTGACCAGTTTTGCCCGTGATACCTTGGGTGATGACCTTGGTGTCTTTGTTGATATAGATCGACATGTTCTTTCCTCTGCGGGCTTACTTGACGGCGGCGACGATTTTGGTCGCGGCTTCGGCCATGGTGTCGGCGGCGATGATGGGCAGACCCGACTCGGCCAGCAGTTTCTTGCCCAGTTCTTCGTTGGTACCCTTCATGCGCACCACCAGCGGTACGGACAGGTTCACTGCCTTGCAAGCGGTGATCACACCAGTGGCGATGGTGTCGCACTTCATGATGCCGCCGAAGATGTTGACCAAGATGCCCTTGACGTTTTCGTTCTTGAGCATGATCTTGAAGGCTTCAGTGACCTTCTCAGCGGTAGCGCCACCGCCGACGTCCAAGAAGTTGGCGGGCTCGCCACCGAACAGCTTGATGGTGTCCATAGTGGCCATGGCCAGACCAGCACCGTTGACCAAGCAGCCGATGTTGCCATCGAGGCTGATGTAGGCCAGATCGAATTTGGAGGCTTCGACTTCAGCGGGATCTTCTTCGTCCAGATCGCGGAAGGCCACGATTTCGGGGTGACGGAAGAGTGCGTTGGCGTCAAAGTTGAACTTGGCGTCCAGAGCGATCAGGTTGTTTTTGCTGTCGCGGTTGAGCGGGTTGATTTCGACCAACGATGCATCGGTGTCCATGTAGCACTTGTAGAGCTTTTGGAAGATCTCTACTGCTTGGGCGGTGGACTCGGCAGGCAGGCCGATGCCGTTGGCGATCTTGGCGGCTTGTTCTTCGCCCAAGCCCGTCAGCGGGTCGATGAACTCGGTGACGATCTTTTCGGGGGTGGAGTGGGCCACTTCTTCAATGTCCATACCGCCTTCGCTCGAAGCGATGAAAGCCAACTTTTGTGTGGCGCGGTCGGTGACGATGGAGACGTAGTATTCCTTCTGGATGTCTGCGCCGTCTTCGATATAGAGGCGACGTACCTTTTGGCCTTCGGGGCCAGTTTGGTGGGTCTTGAGCTGCATGCCCAAGATTTCGCCTGCCAGACGTTTGACGTCATCAATGCTCTTGGCTACCTTGACACCGCCGCCCTTGCCACGGCCACCAGCGTGGATCTGGGCCTTGACAACCCACACGGGGCCGCCGAGTTTTTGTGCCGCTTCGACCGCTTCTTGTACGGTGAAAGCAGGAATGCCGCGAGGAACGGGCACGCCGAACTGACGCAAGATTTCCTTGCCTTGGTATTCGTGAATCTTCATGAGGTCTCGTCTCTCTCAGGAAAGGGATTTCACCCGCCTGCCGGGCGGTATGTCTGGCGGCGGGCTGGGGACATGTCAACTGCCAAATGTATCATGCTGTGAGGCGTCATATCTTATGGCGAACTTACATATAAGCGGTGGCATGTGCTGCTGCGCATCATTTTTTTGTAGGAGCGTGACGATGGCTACCGTTTTTATTGATGGTGAAGCAGGTACCACAGGGTTGCAGATCCGCGAGCGGCTGCAAGATTTGGCGCAGGTGGAGTTGGTCAGCATTGATCCGCAGCGGCGCAAAGATCCGGCTGCCAAGCGTGACCTGATAGCGGGGGTGGATTTGGTGGTTTTGTGTTTGCACGACGATGCGGCCCGCGAGACGGTGGCCATGGTCGATGCGATTACGGCCGAGACGGGTCGTACGATCAAAATCGTGGATGCCTCTACTGCGCACCGCACTACGCCCGGTTGGGTCTATGGTTTCCCAGAGCTGTGTTTGGGGCAGGCCGATGCCATTCGGGTGGCGGACAGGGTGGCTAATCCGGGTTGCTACGCTACGGGCGCTATTGCTTTGTTGCGTCCCTTGGTCGATGCCGGATGGCTGCCAGCGGACTTTGCGGTGGCGTTGCCATCGGTCAGTGGTTATAGCGGTGGTGGCCGGCCTATGATCGAAGCCTATGAAGCGGGCAAGGCTGCTCCGTATGAGGCCTATGCGTTGGGGCTGGCGCATAAGCACATTCCAGAAATTTTGCACTACACCGGCATGACACGCCGTCCAGTGTTTATTCCGGCTGTGGGCAATTTTGCCCAAGGCATGTTGGTGCAGTTACCGTTGCATTTGGATGATTTGCCCGGAGCACCCAAAGCTGCTGATTTGCATGATGCTTTGGCAGCGCACTATGCCCGTACCAATACGCCTGCACAGTGGGTGAAAGTGTTGCCTCCTACTGAGGATCTGAAATTGGCTGCCGATACGCTGGCAGGTACGAACGCGTTGGAATTGCGCGTGTTTGCCAATGAAGCCCATCGCCAGGCGGTGTTGATTGCGCGTTTGGACAATCTGGGGAAAGGGGCCAGTGGTGCAGCCGTACAGAATTTGGGACTGATGCTGGGTTGGTGAGAGCCACGGCTGTTCATCCAGTCTTAAGCTCCTGTTTGCAAGATAGCGGGCATAGAGAAATGCCCGTACCGCAGGGCTTTTGCGGATTGCATTAGGAGTACCCCATGTCCCATAACGACGACAGCTACACCCACGGCACGGGCCGTAATGACCAAGATCTGTACCGCTTTGACATTCAAAATGGTGCAGTGGTGCGTGTTCAGGAATGGGATGAGGGGCGTTGGAAGAGCGAGCGTATGGATGCCGATGAGGTGTACACGCTTGAAGGCACCGATGTCATTAAAACAGAGATCGAAACCTATGGTCGGGAGGTGACACGGTATGTCGATCCTGAGGGGGACGGCTTGTATGCCAAGTTTTCTGAGCAGTGGTTGCCCGCTACCAACGCCACCGGGGGTATGACGCCCGTCACGACCCAAACCCTGTATAGCCGTGGTGGTGATACGGATGACCATCTGGCCGTGCGCCCAGGCCAAGACCCTGCGTTGGGTGGACAAGGGTCAGACACCTTTGTGGTGCGTGAATGGGGGCATGTGGTGATTGGTGATTTTCACCACCATCAACAGGATCGGCTGGTGTTTGATATGGGCCAAGGCGTGCAGTCCTTGGAGGATTTGGTGCAGCGGCTGACAGATCTGCGTTGGCAGGGTGATGATTTGGTGCTGGAAATGGGGGATCAGGCATCGGTGATGCTGCTGGGTGTGCGCACCAATGGGATTGCCGTTGAAGATATGGATTTCTTGAGTTGATGACCGCGGGGCTGCTGGGGGGGGGCGGTCAGGGGACAACGCGGCGGATGGTGTCGGCGGCAAAGCCGCGCGCAGCCAGGAAGCGCATTTGGCGCAGGCGTTCGCGTGGGTTGGAGGGGGCGCTGCCAAAGCGCCGCTGCCAGAGTGACTGGGCACGTTCTTGTTCGCTACCAGAGGTGCTGTTTTGCAGTTGTGTGAGTGCTTCTTGTATGGCGGTGTCATCCACCCCCTTGGTACGCAACTCTTGGCGCAGGCGTATCGCACCCATGCGCCCCGCTTTTTGGTGCAGCACCGATTCAACGACCCGTGCTTCGTTGATGAAGCCTTTGGTTTCTAGATCGTCTAACAGACTTTGGAGATTGTCTCCCTCTTGGACGTGGGGTGTGAGTTTGCGTTCCAGCTCGGCACGCGAGTGTTCGCGTGCCGACAGGTAGCGCAAGGCACGGCCTTTGAGCGAGAGCGGTGGGCGGGTCAGTGCCATGCGGCGGAATCAGTCCAGCACTGCGGGGTCGACTTTGGGTTCTGATTTGCGGCCTCGGGGGCTGGGGGTCACAACGGTGTCGCTGGCCGCCTCTTGGTGGGTTGCTGGGCCAGGGGGCAACAAGGCAATGCCCAGGCTCTCTCGTACTTTGTTTTCAATTTCGTGGGCCAGCGGTGGGTTTTCGCGCAGAAATTCGCGGGCGTTGTCGCGGCCTTGGCCGATTTTTTCCCCACCGTAGGCATACCAAGCACCAGATTTCTCGATCAGTTTGGCCGCTACGCCCATGTCAATGATTTCACCCTCGCGCGAGATGCCTTCGCCAAACAGGATGTCGAATTCAGCGGTTTTGAATGGGGGGGATACCTTGTTTTTGACTACCTTGACTTTGGTTTCGTTGCCAATGACTTCTTCGCCTTTTTTGATGGAGCCTGTGCGGCGGATGTCTAGGCGCACCGAGGCATAAAACTTGAGTGCGTTGCCGCCGGTGGTGGTCTCGGGGCTGCCGAACATGACACCGATCTTCATGCGGATTTGGTTAATGAAGATGACGGTGCAGTTGGTTTTCTTGATGCTGGAGGTGAGTTTGCGCAGTGCTTGGCTCATGAGGCGGGCTTGCAGGCCGGGCAGACTGTCGCCCATGTCGCCTTCCAACTCGGCTTTGGGGGTGAGCGCGGCTACCGAGTCCACTACGATCAAATCAACCGCGCCAGAGCGTACCAAGCTGTCGACGATTTCGAGGGCTTGTTCGCCAGTATCGGGTTGGCTGATCAGCAAGTCTTCGAGGTGTACACCCAGTTTTTGTGCATATTGGATATCGAGGGCATGCTCGGCATCCACAAAAGCACATTGACCGCCAATTTTTTGCATTTCGGCAATGACTTGCAGTGTCAGGGTGGTTTTGCCCGAGGATTCTGGGCCGTAGATTTCGATCACACGGCCTCGTGGCAGGCCACCTACTCCCAGGGCAATGTCCAGCCCTAAGGAGCCGGTGGATACGACTTGAATGTCTTCAATCACCTCGCCCTCATCCAGGCGCATGATGGTGCCTTTGCCAAATTGTTTTTCGATCTGTGCCAATGCTGCGGCCAAAGCTTTGGCTTTGTCGCTGTCGGCGGGCATGCTGCGGTTGGAGGGAGTGCTCATGGAATATCTCCTGAAAAATCAATGGGTTGGCTAGTAAGCCGGGTTCCAGGGAAACGGATGTGTGGACTGGCTTGGGTGCAAGTTTATCGGATGGTTAAAATCAAAAAAACCATTTTTTAGTCAGTTTGCCTGATAAAAAAGATGCCTAAAACCGATGCTTTTTCTTTGCGTGATGAGGGGTGGCGCCAAACCCATTTGGGCCGTCTGATGGGCCACGCCTTGCGCCGTTTTGATGCGAGGGTGTTGCAGTTGATGGCCCACAATTTGGAGGTGCCACTGGCCCTGTCGAACTTGGCTGCCCGCGATCAGATCAGTGCTGCCCATATCCATATCACGCGCCATTTGTCCTTGCAGGGTGATCGTCTGACCGATCTGGCACACCGTGCAGGCATGAGCAAACAGGCGATGGCCGATTTGGTCAATCAATGTGTGGCTTGGGGGCTGGTGGTGCGTGTGCCCGATGTGCATGATGCGCGGGCGCGGCGTGTGTGCTTTACGCCGGTGGGTTTGGCATGGTTGCAGGCCTTTCGTGAGGCGGTGGAGCAGGCTGAAACCGAGTTTCGGGCGGAGGTGGGCGATGAGGTCGCTACGGTGGTGGCCTTGGGGTTGGAGGCCTACGCAGGCAGTTATGTGCCTTGAGTCTGGGCGAGAGTGGTTGGCACGCTCCTAGAATTGGCGCCTTTCACCGACCTGACACAGGATTTTTTCCATGCGCATTTTGATTGCCGAAGATGACCAAGTGCTGGCCGATGGTCTGCTGCGTACCTTGCGCAGTTCGGGGGCTGTGGTAGACCATGTAGCCAGTGGTAGCGAAGCCGATGCTGCCTTGATGACCAACCATGAGTTCGATCTGCTCATTCTTGATTTGGGCCTGCCCAAGGTGCATGGCCTTGAAGTGCTCAAACGTTTGCGCAGCCGAGGTGCAACCTTGCCTGTGCTGATCTTGACGGCTGCCGACAGTGTGGAGGAGCGCGTGAAGGGACTGGACTTTGGTGCTGACGACTACATGGCAAAACCGTTCAGCTTGCAAGAGTTGGAGGCCAGGGTGCGTGCATTGGTGCGCCGGGGGGCTGGTGGGGGTAGTGCCACGATTCGTCACGGGCCATTGGTTTATGACCAAGCCGGACGGGTGGCGACGATTGACGGCAAGATGGTGGAGCTGTCTGCGCGTGAGTTGGGCCTCTTGGAGGTGTTGTTGCAGCGTGCTGGGCGTCTGGTGAGCAAAGACCAGCTGGTGGAGCGCCTGTGCGAGTGGGGCGAGGAGGTGAGCAACAATGCCATTGAGGTTTATATCCACCGCTTGCGCAAGAAGATTGAGAAAGGCCCGATCCGCATTGCTACGGTGCGTGGTTTGGGTTACTGTCTGGAAAAGATTCCGGGCTGACATGGGCAGCGGTTTCTTTTTTGCGTGGTCTTTGCCTTGAAAATTTTCCAGCGTGAACAACGCTCCCTGTTTGGTGAGATCCTAGACTGGATGCTCACACCCTTGCTGCTGCTGTGGCCAGTGAGTTTGGCGCTGACTTGGCTCGTGGCTCAAGGGATTGCCAACAAGCCGTTCGATCGAGCACTGGAGTACAACGCCCATGCGCTGGCCCAATTGGTGACGGTGTACCGGGGCAAGGTGCAGTTCAATTTGCCACAGCCTGCCAGCGAGATTCTGCGCGCCGATGACTCGGACATCGTCTACTACCAAGTCACTGGCCCGCGTGGTGAATGGTTGTCTGGGGAGCGTGATTTGCCAACGCCGCCACAGGACGAATCGCCCAGCACTTCGGAGGTGCGCTTGCGAGATGCAGAGCTGCGTGGCATCGATATCCGGGTGGCCTACATCTGGGTGCGTTTGCCCATGACGGGCAAGGGGCTGGCTTTAGTGCAGGTGGCTGAGACGCGGGAAAAGCGCAGTGTGCTGGCTACCGAGATCATCAAGGGAGTGATGCTGCCGCAGTTCATCATTTTGCCGTTGGCGGTGTTGCTGGTCTGGTTGGCACTGGCGCATGGCATTCGGCCTTTGCACCTGCTGGAAGAGCGTATTCGGGCGCGCAGCCCAGATGATTTGAGTCCACTAGACCACAAGGCCGTGCCGTTGGAGGTAGCGCCTTTGGTGGATGCGGTGAACGACCTGCTCAACCGCTTGCATGACTCGCTGGCTACACAAAAACGCTTTTTGGCCGATGCCGCCCACCAACTCAAGACGCCTTTGGCAGGGTTGCGGATGCAGGCGGATTTGGCCCAGCGCGAAGGCACCAGTACCGAGGAGCTCAAACGCTCGTTGCAGCAGATTGGGCGCTCGAGCATTCGGGCCACCCACACAGTGAACCAACTGTTGGCATTGGCCCGTGCCGAGGGCAGTGGTGCAGTAATGCCCCGCCAGCCCTGCGATTTGGCACGGTTGGTGATTGAGGTGGTGCGTGATTCGGTGCCCAGAGCGTTGGACAAGCGCATTGACTTGGGTTATGACGGTGCCGAACCTGGTGATCCGGGGGTGCGGATTGATGCCAACCCGACTTTGATCATGGAGTTGGTACGCAATTTGGTGGATAACGCCATCCATTACACCCCCTCTACTGCAGAGCAGCCGGGTGTGGTGACTGCCAGGGTGCTGACGGATCTGGAGAACCAAAGTGTGGTGTTGCAGGTGGAGGATTCGGGGCCGGGCGTGCCAGAAGCTGAACGGGAGCTGGTGTTTCAGCCGTTCTATCGTGCGTTGGGTACGGAGGCCGATGGCTCTGGGTTGGGGCTGCCAATTGTGCTGGAGATTGCACGCCAGCACGGTGCCCAAGTGAGCCTTGAAGATGCGCATCCAGGACACATGCACCCCGGTGCCTTGTTCACCGTTGGTTTTACTGCTTTGCCGGTGCCAAACGAAGAGGCTTAGCACACGGTTGTGCCGTGCTGCGCAGCATCAGTCGTTGCTGCAAGGCCGCAGGGTCTTACCGGCGAGTGCTGGGCGCAGGGTGTTGGTGATGCGCTGGCGTGCGTCGGCAGCTATGGCGGGCAGGCGTAAAACAAAGGCTGGGGTTTCGGTGCGCTCTTGCACTACGCGGGCACTGCGTACACCTTTGGTTCCCAATTGGGCCAAGGCACGTTGGGCCGCTTCTTCGGTGGAGTAGCGCCCTAGCGATAGGCCCGGCTCCAGTGCTTGGATACGTGGGCGGTCGTAGGCGACATTGCGTTCGCGCAATTCGTTGCGTTTCTTGTTTAATGTGTCCAAATCGGGGAAGCGCCCCATGTAGACCATCCAGCGCCCAGGCAAGGTGGCGCTATTGAGGTTCCAACTGTTGGCAGGTAGGCTGCCCAAGGCTTTGCGCAGCACATCGGCTTGTGCCGTATCGAAAGCACCCGCTTGTAGGCAGACTGTGCTCGGTTCAGGTTTGACTGCTGTTTTGGCGTCTGGTTTGGTTTCTGGTTTGCTGTGGTCTGCTTTGTCGGTGTCGGGTTTTTGTTTTGGTGGCGGGGCAGCCAAGGCCGCGACTGGCGGTGTTACCACAGGCTCTGGGGTGCTAAGGACTGGCACTGCCGGCGGTGGGGGGGAGGGTGGAGGCACTGGCTCGGGGGGCGCAGTGGTTGGCGCCGTGGGGGGCGTAGTGGTGGGGCGAGTTGTCTCGTCTGTGCTTGGCGGCGCTGTAGAGCCTGTTTTGGGCAGGATACGCAAGGCTTCGGGGTGGAGTTGCTGGCTGAGGCGTTGGGGTTCTGCCTCTTCACCTGAGGTGCTTTGGCCTATGGGAAGTAGCCCATGAGACCAAGCGTAATAGCCAGCATTGGCCAGTGCCAAGACAAGAACGGTAAAACGTAACATGACAACAAAAACGGTTCAGGCTGGCAGGGTTGCGGCTGCATGGGCAGGACGCACGCTAATTTCGGAGCTGGTGATGTGTTGCATGCCCGAGGCGGTCATGACGCGCAGTGCGCCATCTTCACCAATGCCATGTGCGGTGCCCGTTTGACCATCGCTGAGTACCACGGGGCGGTTTTGTAGTACGTCACGCAGATCGAAGCGGGCTTGCACTGGGCCAAAACCATAATGTTCAAAGGCCTGAAGCATGCAGACCAATGCAGGCACTGTCTGCATCAGGGCGGTCGGGGCGTCGATGTGGGCATCAATTTCTTGCAGGCAGGCGGCAGGCAGAGACAGCCCAGTGCTGTCTTGCGGGCGCACGTTGATGCCGATACCGATGACCACATAGCGGGTACTGGTGGCGGTGGCGGGGGTCTGGGGGGCTATGAAGTTGGCGGTTTCTACCAGAATGCCGCCGAGTTTGCGATCGCTGTGCTGATCACAAAGCCACAAATCGTTGGGCCATTTGAGGCCTAAGCGGGGTTGTGGGCTGTTTGGTGGTGGCAGCACGGGTTGCAGGCTTTCGGCAACGCTCACGCCCACGGCCAGTGACAGACCCGACCAGTCTGGTGGTGTCAGTGGCAAACCCAGTGAGAACATCAATGAGTCGCCGGGCTGGCCTTGCCACTGGCGGCCCAGCCGACCCCGCCCGGCAGTTTGTGCCTCGGCTACCAGCAAAATGGGATCGCACTGGCCTGCACGGGCGCGGCGCATAAGCTCGGTGTTGGTGGAGTCGATGCGGGGTAGCACTTCGACGGTAAAGCGCGGCCATTGGGCAGAGATGGTTTCCCACAGTGCCTCGGCGGGCCAATGCAAGGCAGCAGTCATGCGGAACGCTCTTGGGTGGTGGACTGGATGGGGGAAACGGGTGAGGATGGCATGGGAGGCCTCCAGCCGCGTTTGGGGGCCAGCAAGGTGCCGCGGCATGTGCTGCTGCCGCACCAGCAAGGGTATTGGGCCTTGAGTTTGGCGGTGTATCGCTCTTGCAGCATCAGGCCGTAGTCGTAGTTCAGCTCTTCTCCGGCGGCAATGTTGCGCAGGGCGGTGATGAAGATGCGGCCTTCGCGCTCGTCGGCGTAGCAGTTGGGGGCGCAACTGTGGTTGATCCAGCGTGAGGAGTTGCCGCCAAAGAAGGCATCAATGACGCGGTCTTCATCCACATGGAAGTAGAAGGTATGCTGGGGTTGCAGCGGATCGTGTGGGTGGCGGTTTTGTGCCTCCTCCCAACTGATGATCTGGCCGGTGTACTCGATGATGACTTCGCCCTCGGCAATGTCTTGCAGGGCAAAGACGCCTTTGCCATGAACCCCCGAGCGGCGGGTCTGGATGCGGCGGCCCCCGGAAGGGGTGATGGAAGGCGCGGTGCGGGGCATGGCAAAACTCTGTTAACTTCAATGGGCACACATGCGCGTGCGCGTGTACGCGCGAAGAACACAGATTGTAGGAGCGCCCGGCCAGACACGCCGGATGCACAAATTCCCCATAGAGAGAAATTGCCCCATGAGCAAGACCCTGGTCATTGCAGAAAAGCCTTCGGTAGCCCAAGACATTGTGCGTGCCCTTACCCCAGTGGTGGGCAAGTTTGACAAGTACGACGACCATTTTGAGAATGAACGCTACGTGGTCACCAGCGCCGTGGGCCATTTGGTAGAAATCCAAGCGCCGGAGGCGTTTGATGTCAAGCGCGGTAAGTGGAGCTTTGCCCATTTGCCAGTGATTCCGCCGTATTTCGACCTCAAACCGGTAGACAAAACCAAAAGCCGTTTGGCGGCGGTGGTCAAGCAAGCCAAACGCAAGGATGTGACCCAATTGGTCAATGCCTGCGATGCCGGGCGCGAGGGCGAGCTGATTTTTCGGTTGATTGAGCAGTACGCTGGTGGCAACAAGCCTTTGGGCAAGCCAGTGCAGCGGCTGTGGTTGCAGTCGATGACGCCACAGGCGATTCGCGATGGCTTTCAGCAGTTGCGCAGTGATGCCCAGATGCAGGGGCTGGCCGATGCAGCCCGCAGCCGCTCCGAGGCAGACTGGTTGGTGGGTATCAATGGTACCCGTGCCATGACGGCATTTAACTCGCGCGATGGCGGCTTTTTTCTGACCACGGTGGGTCGGGTGCAAACGCCAACCCTGTCGCTGGTGGTGGAGCGCGAAGAAAAAATCCGCAAATTTATCAGCCGTGATTATTGGGAAATCCATGCCAGCTTTGCTGCCCAAGCGGGGGACTATCTGGGGCGCTGGTTTGATCCGCAGTGGAAAAAAACCGACGACCCCGAACAGCGTGCCGACCGGGTGTGGTCGGCACCACAGGCCCAAGCCATTGCCGATGCGGTGCGCGGACGCCCGGCCCAGGTCAGTGAAGAAAGCAAGCCCAGCACGCAGGCCAGTGGTTTGCTGTTTGATCTGACCAGCCTGCAACGCGAGGCCAACAGCAAGTTTGGCTTTTCGGCCAAGACCACATTGGCACTGGCACAAAGCCTGTACGAGCGCCACAAAGCCCTGACCTATCCACGTACCGATTCGCGCGCTTTGCCCGAAGACTATGTGCCAGTGGCCCAGCAGACCTTTGCCATGCTGGCAGGCAGCGGTATGGCGCACTTGGCTCCCTATGCCCAAATGGCGTTGAGCCAAGGCTATATCCGGCCCAACAAGCGTATTTTTGACAATACCAAGGTGTCAGACCACTTTGCCATCATCCCCACCCTGCAAGCACCGGGCGATTTGAGTGAGGCTGAACAAAAACTCTACGATTTGGTTGTGCGCCGTTTCATGGCGGTGTTTTTCCCCAGTGCTGAATACTTGGTGACCACGCGCATCAGCAAAGTGGAGCATGCGGGGCAGAGCCACCACTTCAAAACCGAGGGCAAGGTGCTAGTCAAGCCGGGCTGGTTGGCTATCTATGGCAAAGATGCTGCCAGCGAGGTGCAAGATGCCAAAGAAGGCGATAAGGGCCAAAATCTGGTGCCAGTGCAACCCGGTGAGCAGCCACTGGCCCAGCAGGCCGACCCCAAGGCGCTCAAAACCCGCCCCCCAGCGCGCTATTCTGAAGCCACCCTGCTGGGGGCGATGGAAAGCGCGGGCAAGCAGGTAGAAGACGAAACCATGCGTGAGGCCATGCGCGAAAAGGGTTTGGGCACGCCAGCCACTCGGGCGGCCATCATTGAGGGCTTGTTGACCGAGAAATACATGCTGCGCGAAGGGCGCGAGATGATTCCTACGGCCAAGGCGTTTCAGTTGATGACGCTGTTGCGCGGGCTGGGGGTGCAGGAGCTCTCGCGTGCCGACTTGACCGGCGAATGGGAATACAAGTTGGCGCAGATGGAAAAGGGCCAACTGAGCCGCGACAGCTTTATGACCGAGATTGCCACCATGACCGAGCGCATGGTCAAAAAAGCCAAAGAGTACGACCGAGATACCATCCCCGGCGACTATGTGCAGTTGCAAGCCCCATGCCCTAATTGTGGTGGTGCGGTAAAAGAAAACTACCGCCGCTATGCCTGCGTGGGCAAGTCGGGGGCAGAGTCATGCGGATTCTCATTTGGTAAATCGCCTGCTGGGCGTACTTTTGAGCCGGTAGAGGCAGAGCAGTTGCTGGCCCAGCGCCGTATTGGGCCGCTGGAGGGGTTTCGCTCCAAGGCGGGCTGGCCTTTTGTGGCTGAGATTGTGTTGGCCTACGATGAGGAGGCACACAACTACAAGCTAGAGTTTGATTTTGGCGAAGACAAGAACGCCATTGACAGCGGTGAGGTAGTGAGCTTTGCGGGCCAGCAGTCGCTGGGTGCTTGCCCCCAGTGTGGGGCGCCTGTGTATGAGCATGGCAGCCACTATGTGTGTAGCCATGCCGTAGCCACGACAGCGCAACCGGCGGCGACCTGCAACTTTAAGAGTGGCACGGTCATTCTGCAACAGCCGGTGGAGCGTGAGCAAATGCACAAGCTGCTGACGGTGGGCAAAACCGACCTGCTCGACAAGTTTGTCAGCCAGCGCACCCGCCGGGCCTTTAAGGCATTTTTGGTTTGGGACAAAGCTGCTGGCAAGGTTAACTTTGAGTTTGAGCCGCGCGAATCCAAGTACCCGGCCAAAGCCGGAGTGGCTGCCAAAACCACCAAGCCAGCGGCCAACAAAGCGGCCAAAGCCGCCAAAGCCCCGCGCCAGCCCGCAGCAGGCAAACTGCCCAGTGCAGCACTGGCCGCAGTGATTGGTGAAGGTGCCGTGGCCCATACCGAGGTCATCAAGAAGATTTGGGAGTATGTGCGCGCACACGATTTGCAGGACGCCAGCAACAAGCGGGCTATCAATGCCGATGCCAAGCTGCTGCCGGTATTTGGCAAGCCCCAAATCACCATGTTTGAGTTGGCGGGTATTGTTGGGAAGCACTTGGGCTGATGCTGCGGAGGGCGGGTGATGGCACGTCGTAAGCAAGAAGATCCCACCGTGATGGGCGAGTTGCAGGCACTGACCCGCAGCGCCATTGGCGTGGCAGCTTGGTTGCCTTGGTGGCTGGGGGCCTTGTTGGCTGTGGCGTTTTATGTGGGTTTGCACTACGTTGCCAGCCAGCCCCGCCCTGAAGTTCATAGCTTGGTCAGTTTGTACCAGCATTTGGGCACCTTGTTGGTGCGTGGGTTGGCCACCATTGGCCAGTATGTGTTGCCCGCACTGTGTTTGGCTGGGTCGTGGCTGGCCTGGAGTGAGCAGCGCAAGCGCACGCAACTGCTGCAACAAGTGACGGCCAACCCAGCTGTCGATGCGTTGGACGACATCACCTGGCAAGAGTTTGAAGTGCTGGTGGGTGAGGTGTTTCGCCGTTTGGGCTACCAAGTGGAAGAGACCGGCGGTGGCGGTGCCGATGGGGGCATCGACCTGATTTTGCGCCGCAACGGCGAAAAATTTTTGGTGCAGTGCAAGCAGTGGAAAGCCTTTCGCGTCAGTGTGGAGGTGGTGCGCGAGATGTTTGGCTTGATGACGGCCAAAGGTGCCGATGGCGGCTTTGTGGTCACGTCTGGGCGTTTTACCAAGCCAGCGCGTGAGTTTGCCCAAGGGCGCAATTTGTCGCTGATTGATGGCCCAGCGTTATTGCAGTGGCTGCACCAGACCCAAGCCAAGGAGATCTTCCGGCACAAGTCGGCACGACCGGTGCCGGTGGCGCAGACGCCCCCCACACCCGCCCCAGTGCCACCCACTTCTCGGCGTGTGCCGCCACCCGCGCCACGGCCTGTCCCTGTGGGCGCTCCAGTGGCCGCCCAGCCTAGGTCGGGGCCAGCCGCTGGCTCTATAGAGGCGGGGCGCGCATCGGCCCACAGCCATGCTGTGGACGCGCCACCCCCATGCCCAGTGTGTGCCGCACCTATGCTGTTGCGTCTGGCCCGCAGAGGCCCACAGGCTGGTCAGCGGTTTTGGGGTTGTGTGCACTCGCCCGACTGTGATGGCACGCGGCCAGGGCCGGGTTGAGCCATTCACCAACGTGGGGGCGGGCTTGTAGTAAGGTTCTCCCCATGAACTCGATTTTTCAACCCTCCTCCGCCTTGTTGCAGGCTGCCTATGCCCATTGTGCTGGCATGGCCAGTTCTATGTTGGCCCGTGATGGTCAATTTGACCCAGCGTTGTTTCTGATTGGCCAGCCTGCGCAGGGGCAGGATTTTCAAAGTTGCCGTTTGGCTGGCGCTGGTGCCCAGGCCATGCGCGCTTTTCATGGGTCGGAAGAGGCTGCTGGCAAGCTCGCGACTTTTATCCGGGCCAGCCTGACCTCATCGACCCGCGAGTATGCGGCGTTGCAGGCGCAAATTGGGCCTGTGGTGCTGGCGGTGCATGTGTTTCCGGCGGCACTGGCTGTGCAGGAGCAGGTCACGCCTTTGGAGGGGAGCACGCCGGTGTTCCAGCCCGATGGGCGTCAGCAATACCTCGTGGTGGCTTTGCACACGCTACAGGGCATTGATATGGCCTTGTGTCCACTGTTACGCGATAGTGCGGGCCAGCTGACTGCCCAGATAGTGCCCATAGAGCTGACCCACTGTCTGCCTTGAGTGCAACGGGGGAACTTCAAAGGGCGGTGCTAGCCCACAGTCCGGCATGGTGCCCGCGTGTAAAGGCTTCTTCTAACACCGAGTAGCCTGCCCAGTCGCTGTGGGCAAAAGCCAGTCGGGCCGTCGCGGGGAGCGGGCGCAGTGCGGTGCGTTCTCCGTTGGCCCGGTATGGGCCTTGGTTTGCAGGGGTCGATAGACCAATCTGACTCAGGAACTGTTGCGTGCCGGGCACCGGAATGCTCATGGCGTGGCCGTAACGGGTGATGTCCATCCGTACGGCACGCTGGCGCAAGTCGGGGTGTGGTGTATCCAGTGTGGACAGGATGGCATCGCGCCAATGTGTCCACGGGCGTTGTAGCAGTTGAGCGCGGCCATCTGGCAGATCACCCAAGGCCTGGTAGTAGCTCAGAACGGTGGGTGCGGTGCGGGGGTCTAGCCGCTGGTGCCCGGCATCGACATAGCCCAGCCCCCCCAGGTTGGTATCGCCATACAGCACGTTGTCCCAAGCGGGGGCTGCGCCGGGGCGGTCTTGCAGTGGTGCCACTATCTGGATATTGGCTACCAGCCAAGGGGCCCAGCGCAGGCGTTGGGCTGCCTCGCGCAAAAATGGGGGCGTGGGTTGTACGACTCGGGCAGCGATAAATACTGGCAGTGCCACAATGCAACGTTGCGCTTGCCAGCGTTCTAAGGTGTGCGTGGCATGGTTAAACACATCTACCTGAACATTGTGGCGCTCTTGCGCAATGCGCAGCACCGAGGTGGCAGGCTGCAATCGGCCGTCTGTTTGCAGTGGTGTGGCCAGCCGCTGGGTGATCCAGCCATTGCCTTCGGGCCAAGTGAGCACGCCTTCACGCTCGCCATGGGCACTGTCGCCCGGAGCATGAAAGCCATGTCGGCTGGCAAAGTAGTGGATGCCTGCCCAGGCGGAGACCTGTGTTGTGCTGGCACCATAGTCGTCACGGCAACAGTAGTCCAGATACCAGCGCAGATAGGGATCGTTCAGCCCTTGCTGTTCTAGCCATTGGGCAAAAGGCAAGGCATCGAGTTGTTGGTGGGTAGGGTGCAGGCGCTGGCGTGCCTGCCAGGTCTTGAGCGCAGGCATGGCAAAGTGCGCTTGTTGGTGCAGGCGCTCGACTGCCTGAGAAAATTGGCGGTATTGGGCCTGTGTGTTGGCTCCTATGTCTTGCGTTGGCAGCAGCCCTTCCTGCCAGTGGCCTTGAAAAAAGAGCCGTTCTTGTGGGCTGTGGCACAGGTGGCGCTCGTCGTATTGCCAGCGCCCAGCTACGCGTTGGCGCAGACCCAGCTCCTCAAGCAAGTCTTGCACTTCTGGGGCATCGTCTCCGGGCAAGGGCAGGTAGTGGGCACCCAGTGGGCAGGCCATGCCGCCCACCTTGCCCCCGCGGCTGTTGCCACCGGGTTGGTCTTCCAGTTCTAGCAGCACAAAGTCATGCAGGCCTGCCAGTTGCAGCCCTCGTGCGGCTGCCAGCCCGGCTACCCCGGCTCCTGCAATGACCACCCGTGTGTGGCGCACGGTGTGGGGTGTGGGCAGTGGGCCGGTGCCTAGGCGTTCACGCAGGGCATGGCCGCGCATCAGGTTGATCCCTGTAAAACCTCCGGGAAGATCAGGAGGGGGGGCGGGCTGGCAGCCCACCAGCCCCGTGCTCACCAGGGTGGTTGTGCTGGCGATGAAGTGGCGCCGCTGCATCGGTGCTCAATCGGCCCAGCGCCGTTGGATTTCTAACAGCTGCGGTACCAGTGCTACAAACAGGGGCACCAACTCTGGGTCAAAGTGCTGGCCTGCTTGGGCTTGGATGTGGGCCAGCGTGCTCTCCAGGCTCCAGGGTTCTTTGTAGGGGCGCCGTGCAGTCAGGGCATCAAACACATCGGCCAGCGCCACCATACGGGCTTCTATGGGAATGGCGTCTGCTGCCAAGCCGCGGGGGTAACCACTGCCATCCCATTTTTCGTGGTGGTTTAGGGCGATGGAGTGGGCCAGTTGCAGTAGCCCAGAGGTGTGCTCCCCGATGATTTGGGCGCCGATCTCGGGATGGCGGCGCATGACGTCCCACTCGGAGGCATCGAGTTTGCCGGGTTTGCGCAAAATGGCGTCTGGAATGCCAATTTTGCCCACATCGTGCATAGGTGCCGCATTGAGTAGATCTTCGGCCCATGCCGGGCTATAGCCAGCGGCCAGTGCCAGTTGCTGGGCATAGTGGCTCATGCGGATGACGTGCATCCCGGTTTCGTTGTCTTTGTACTCGGCTGCACGGCCCAAACGTTGCACAATTTGCAAGCGTGTCTCGCGCAGCTCGTCCATGTGAACCAGCGATAGGTGTGTGCGCACGCGTGCGCGCACCACCGGGCCACTGACGGGTTTGGTGATGTAGTCCACGGCGCCCATCTCTAGCCCACGGGCTTCGTCATCGTGGTCGGTCAGTGCCGTGATGAAGATCACCGGAATGGTGGCGGTGCATGGGTCTTGCTTGAGGGCACGGCACACGCCATGCCCATCCAATTGCGGCATCATCACATCCAGCAAGATCAGGTCGGGGTGCTGCTGGCGTGCCACTTCAAGAGCGCGGTTGCCGTCGGTGGCAAACAGCAGGCGGTAGTCGGCCTGCAACAAGTGGCGTAGCACTTGCAGGTTGGTGGGCTCATCGTCCACCAGCAGGAGTCGTGGTCGGTGGTCTTGGGGTGGATACATCAGGCGGGCTCCTTACCAGCAGCAGGCGCCATTTGTGCCTGCAAGGTTGCTAGGCACTGCTGTGCCCGGTCAAAATCGAAGTGGTCTATGGCTTGTTGCAAGGGCTCCAGCATGAGGGCGGGTGGCAGTTGCGCGAGGGCTTGCAGAGGGGCTTCTGGAAGCTCTGCCTGTGCCAGTGCCGTGCGCAAATGCCCCAGCGCCATCGCTACCTGCGTCTGTTGCTGCGCATCCAGCCGTGCAGGGGCTGTCAGGTCAACGGCGGGTGCCGTGGCGTTGGTTTGCGTTGCTTCCAAGCATTGGCTAGCAGCTGCGAGGGCACCAGACAAGGCTTGTGCCAGCGTTTGGGCGCGTGTGCCATCGGCATGGTGTGCTGCTTGCTCTAGCTGTTGGGCCAAGCTGTGCAGTGGCCCCAAGGCCAGATTGCCTGCGGCCCCGCCCAATCGGTGGGCCGCAGCCAGCAGTCCGGCCCAGTCTTCTTGTGCCAGCAAGATTGACACGGTGGCCGGTGTGTTTTGGTGGTCTTGCAGGAAACGCTCCAGCGCATTGCGCAGCAAATCCATCCGTGTCCATAGGCGCAGACCCTTTTCCCAATCAATGGCAGGCTCTGGCCCAGGAGCCCACAAGAGCGCAGGGGGGGCAGCCACCATAGGGCTGGAGACAGGGCGGATGCCCAGCACCCGGGCCATTTCCATTTGCAGGCGGGCGGGCTCCAATGGTTTGTCGGCAAAGCCGTCCATCCCTGCGGCCAAGGCGTTGCGCCTATCTTGTTCCAGCACACTGGCCGACAAGGCAATGATGGGCACTGGACGGCGTTGTTCTGCCTGTTCAAAGGTACGAATGCGCCGGGTGGCTTCTAAGCCATCAATGCCGGGCATCTGCAAGTCCATCAGCACCAGATCGAACGGATCTTGCATGAACAGTGCCACGGCCTCCTCGCCACTGTGGGCCAGCACGACTTGGTGGTTGCTGCGGGTCAGCGTCAGTTGCAGCAGCTCTAGGTTGTGTGCTACATCGTCTGCGGCCAAAATGCGCAGAGGGCGCAAACTGCTGGTGGGAGCGATAGGGGCTGGCGTGGTGGTTTTGCCCAACGGCAACGGCAGGCGCACACAGAAGGTGCTGCCCTGGCCCACCGTGCTGGTAACGCTGATGCTGCCTTGCATGAGCTCACTGAGTTGGCGTGAGATGGTGGTGCCCAACCCGGTGCCACCAAAGCGGCGCGTGGTGGAGGCATCGGCCTGTGCAAAGGGGTCAAAAATGCGCTCGAGCTTGTCGGGGGCAATGCCAATGCCGGTGTCTTGCACGTCCAGGGCCAGTACGCCTTCGTGGTAGGCCACATGCAGCGTGACATGGCCTTGTTCGGTGAACTTGAGAGCATTGCCCAACAGGTTGACCAAAATCTGTTGCACCCGCAACGCATCGCCGTGCAGCATGTCGGGCACGCTATCTGGATAGTCCAACACCAGCGCCAGTGCTTTGCGTTGGGCTGTGATGCGCAAGGAGGCCAAAATCTGTGCGCACAGCTCACGCAGTGAAAAATCGGCCAGTTCCAGTTCTACTGCACCTTTTTCCAGTTTGGCCGTATCCAGAATATCGTTGAGCAGCCGCAGCATGGAGCGTGCTGCATGGTGTACGGTGCCTAGGTGGCGCCGCTGCACGGCATTGAGTGGTGAGTCTTGCAGAGCCTCGGTAAAGCCAATGATGGCGTTCATCGGGGTGCGAATCTCATGGCTCATGTTAGCCAAGAACATGCTGCGTGCGGCAGCAGCCTGTTCGGCCCGTTCTTTGGCTTGGCGTAATTCTTGTTCCATTGCCCGGCGCAGGCTCAGGTCGGTAGCAAATTTGATGATTTTGAACGGCTGGCCTTCGGCATCAAAAATCGGGTTGTAGGTGGCATAGATCCACACCTCGCGCCCATGTTTGCCCAAACGCAAAAACTCGCCCGCCGCAATTTCGCCACCGGCCAGTTGTGCCCATAAGGCTCCATACGACGGATCTTGCACATAGCTGGGTGTGCAGAAAATGCGGTGGTGCTGGCCCTGAATTTCGGCCAAGCTATAGCCCGTCAGGTTGAGAAAGTTGGTATTGGCCGTCAGCACCCGACCTTGCAGGTCAAATTCCACCACGGCCTGCGATCGCCAGATAGCACGCACAGTGCTTTCAAATTCTGCATTGCGGGCGTGTCGGTCGGTCGTGTCTAACAGCACGCCATCCACCCATTGCATCTGCCCATGGCTATCGGCCACGCCCCTGCCTGTGCTCGATACCCAGCGCAGCGAGCCATCGCGGTGGCGCAACCGGCATTCCACCTGAAAAGCCCGGCCTTGCGCTACAGCTTGGGCCACCGCAGTTTGTACAGTTTGCCAGTCGTCGGGGGGCACCAGATGGGCAAGCCGGATACGCCCCGCCAGAAAGTCCTCTGCGGCCCAGCCCGTCAGGGTGTGTACGGCCTCACTGATGAACAGCAAACGCCAAGTGCCACTGATTTGGCCTCGGAAGGTAACGCCAGGGATGTTGCTGATCAGCGACCGGAATTTCTCTTCGCTGTCGCGCAGCGAGGCCTCCATCTCGCGGCGCTGGCGGATATCGGTCAGAAAGCCCACAAACAGTGGTGGCCCCGGCAGTTGCACCCGCCCCACCGCCAAGTGAATGGGCACCAATGTGCCATCTTTGTGCAGCGCCTCCACTTCGCGTCCGGTGCCAATGATGCGCGCTTCCCCGGTATCCAGATGGTGGCGCAGGTAGCCATCGTGTGCGCTGTGGTGTGGATCGGGCATGAGCATGTGGACATTGCGCCCGAGCACTTCTGCGGCACTCCAGCCCAAGGTGCGCTGCGCGGCGCTGTTGTAGGACTGCACGGTGCCATGTGCATCAATCATGATGATGCCGTCTACGGCGGTATCCATCACAGCGCGCAGGCGTGACTCGCTGCGCTGCGCCTCTAGAAACAGTTGCCTAAAACGCAAGCCTACGTTGATGGCTACCACCAGTGCCCCCGCAAACACTGTGACCACTGCAACGGCCAGTGCCAGCAGGATCTGACTGGTCGAATCGCCAGATCCGTCCACGCTCGTCGGACTGGTAAAGCGCAAAGCATTCATGCCGGTGTAGTGCATGGCTGAAATGGCCAGCCCCATGACGCTGCCCGCCAGTAAATTGCCTTGCCACGGCTGCCAGCGCACACGGCGCTGTAGCCCGAAGCGCACCCATAGCGCCAAAATGGCAAAAAGCACCGCCAGCACAATAGACAGGGCAAAACCCCAGGGGTCGTAGCGCGTCAGTGGGGCCATTTCGGAGGCGGCCATGCCCAAGTAGTGCATGGTGCCAATGCCGGCACCCACCACGATACCCCCTCCCACCAAGGCCCGCCCTGTGAGTTCGGAGCGGGTCAGCAGAGCCAATGCGGCCCACGATGCCAGCACGCCCGGTACGATGGACAGCAGGGTGAGCAGGGCATCGAAATGGCCACTGGCGCACAAATCAAAGGCCAGCATCCCCACAAAATGCATACCCCAAATGCCGCTGCCCAGAGCCAGGGCACCAGTCAGCAGGGCCGTGTGCCGGGCCATGCGGCCCTGCGCCCGCTGCGCCAGCGCAGCCATGTGCAACGCCATGACCGATGCCAAGATGGCTAACAAGATGGACAGCGCCACCAGTTGCGGATCATGTTGCTGCCACAGCAGGGCAGGACGGTCCGCACCGCTCAAAAAAAACGAATCAAGCATGAACAATGGGCACCAAAGCAGCGGGACAAGGACAGAACATTCTGAACGAAATGTGCCATCAGTGCCCAACCAGTCCCCATTCCTGTTCGTAGGTATGCACCAGCACCTGATTGGATAGCCGGTGAACCTCAGTGGGCACACGCGCCATATCCAGCGGAAAATCCCGCAGCAACTCTAGGGTGGGCAGATTGAGAAATTGCAAGCCGGCGGGCAGCGCCTCGGGCATGCGCCAAGGCCTGCGGCTTGCAATCACAAAGCCCCACTCGCCAAAGCTGGGCACATGGGCATGGTAGGGCATGGTTTGCAGCCCCACCGATTCAATGGTTTGCACCACCGTCCAGAAGCTGCGCCGCGCTACCAGTGGCGAGGTGGTTTGCACCACGGCATAGCCGCTGGCCGCTAAGCGTTGTTCTAGCAGCGCATAAAAACTGTGGGTATAGAGCTTGCCAATCGCAAAATTGGTGGGGTCAGGAAAATCCACCACCACCACATCAAACATCTCGGTCGTGTCTTGCAGCCACTGAAAGGCATCGGTGTTGATAATGTGTACCTTGGGGTTGCTCAAGGCATGGCTGTTGAGTTGTGCGAGTGTTGGGTGTTGGCTAAATAGCCGTGTCATTGCAGGATCTAGCTCCACCAGCGTGACCGACTCCACCGAGGGGTATTTGAGGATTTCGCGCACGGCCATGCCATCGCCGCCACCCAGCACCGCTACTTTGCGTGGGGCACCGTGGGCAGACATGGCCGGATGCACCAAGGCCTCGTGGTAGCGGTATTCGTCCCGCTGGGCAAATTGCAAATTGCCATTGAGGTAAAGCCGATGTCCGGCCTTGCCATGTGTGACCACGATGCGCTGGTAGGGTGAGGCCGCGGTAAAAACGATGCGATCTTGGTAGAACTTGTCTTCAGCAAAAGTGGTGATGTGTTCCGCACCCCACAAGGCGGCAAGCAAGGTCAGCAACACCAACAGGCAGGCCAAGGTGTGGGCCAACAGATGACGCAGCTCATGGCGAAACAGCCACAGCGCCCACAGCCCCACGGCGGCATTGAGCAGACCAAACAGCAAGCCAGTGCGAATCAGCCCCAATTGGGGCACTAACCACAACGGAAAGGCCAGCGATACCGCCAGTGCGCCCAAATAATCAAATGTGAGCACCTGCGAGACCAAATCTTTGAGCGCCACATTGCGTTTGAGAATCCGCATGACCAACGGAATCTCCAACCCCACCAAGGTGCCCACCAGCAGCACCATGCTGTAGAGCAACAGACGAAAAGCCCCTGGCACATAGGCATTGGCAATAAACAGCACTGCGGGCAAGGTGCCTCCTACCAGCGCCACCAGCAGCTCGATGCGCAGAAAGTGTGCAGGCAGCTGGCGCTCTAGGTAGCGCGACAACCAAGAGCCCACCCCCATCGCAAACAAATAGGTGCCGATGATGGTAGAAAACTGCAAGACCGAATCGCCCAGCAGATAAGACGCCAACGCCCCGGCAGCCAGTTCATACAGTAGCCCGCAAGCCGCCACCACAAACACGCTGGCCAGCAGGGCAATGTCGATGGGGCGGGGGCTGTGTGGTGTCATGGTGTGGACTCAGGCACCGTCAGGCCGAAGCCACATTGCGCCGCAGTACCACGGGCTTGCCACCCAAGCGTTTTTGACACATCCAGTGCGATAAGGCCGAATCCAGATAGTCGGCATGGCCCGGAAACCACCGGGCCAGCTCATCGGCCAACTCGCGGCAGACGGTGGTGTTGCCTTGGGCCAGCAGGCCGCGAACTTCCAGCACCGAGTTCATCACGGCTGCATGTTCATCAATATGGCAGTCACGGGCGGGAAACTCCGTCTCCACCATCCAGGTCTTTTCTTCGTCAAAGTGTTTTTGGGCGTGGACGATAAAAGCCTCGAGCAAAGCAGGCAGTTCAGTCTCAGGAGCCGTCTGCAATTGGCCGACCAGTGTGACAAACTCGTGGTGAATGTCATCCATCGGCGTAAAGCCCAACAAGAAGGCATCGCTCCATTGCAGGGTCTCAGAGGCGGACGTGGCTGGGGTGGGGGGTGTCAGGGGGCTAGACATGGATGAAATCAGAGGAGTTTTTAGAAAGCAAAAGACGTGCGGGCCATACCAGGCCCGCATGTGCTGAGGGGTGGGGTGGCTGACGCAGCAGCCAGCCATCAGGGGGTGGCTTAACCGCCGTGGATAGCTGCCGCCACAATGATGCTGATGCCCAGACACATGGCGGCCACGACCATTGCCAGTGCCTTGTTGTGTTTCTCGACAATTTCGCCCCACAGATCGTAGGGGGTGATTTTGTCAATGATGATGAAGCTGATCCAGAACACCAGCACGCCCACCAGTGCAAACAGGATTGAGCCAAAAAATGCAGCAGGTCGCAGCCATTCAAGTCCCATGATGATCTCCGGAAAAAAGTTTATTTATGACCACCGCCGGTGGAGAAGCCGCCAAACGAGCCACCTGAACTGCGGTAGCTACCCCCCGAGCCACTGGAGTTGTTGGAGCAGTTGCTCAACAGTACCAAGATGATGATGATGACGATGGCAATCAGAATGAGGGTGCCACAGCCTATGCCCGAGCTGCTGGACAGCGGGGCTGCATCTTCGCGTTTGAACAGGTTTTTGTTGCCATCGAGCTTAAAGGCTGCGGCTACCTTGTCGCTGCTGAGCTTGTTGCCGTGCGACCAAGTCACCTCTTGGGGTGTTTGCTCCATGGACAGCAGGCCTTTGGGGCCAGCAAAGTCACGGTTAAAAGTTTTTTGGCCGCGCACTACGGGCCAGTAGAACTCACCCAGCACATAAGTGGTCTCGGCGTTGTAGCTGTATTGCAGTTCGTAGCTGCTGCCCAGATAGCTGGCTGTCTTACCCCCGCCCGCTACTTTGGGGGCACCGGTAGTGGGGCGTACCAAGCTCCAACCATCTTCGGCATCGACCAAAAAGCAAAAGCCACGCTTGCGGTGAAACAGCAGGTATTCGCTCCAGCCAAACTGTTCGTCGTCGTCTGGCTCTTGGCCCATACGGTGCTGGAAGCCCACCACCTGCCAATGCACCCCCTCCAACTGGCCCAAGCTGCCCAGTGCAATCAGCGGCTGCACAGGCTCATTTTGCAGGGCGTGGTGCAACTCTGCGCCCACCCCAGCATCCAGGGTGATGATGCTGGCACAGGAGGGGCAGGTCACGCTTTTGGTGCTGCTGAGTTGCACAGTCACGGGCGCCCCGCAGTGGGGGCAGTTGAACTGGCGGCCTTTTTCTTCTTTGACCGATTCTTCTTTCAGCCCCTGCAAGTGCAGGTCTTCCAGTTGGATGGCCCGGCCACGTTCTACCTTGGGGGGCTGGCTGCCATAGTCTATGGACAGCACCTCGCCGTCCTCGCTGCGCAACTCAACGATGCCAAATGGCTCTCCCAGCGCGGGCAGCTTGGGCAGTTCGCCCTGGGCAGACATCAGTGCCGCTTGTACGTTGGCAGCCACACTGTAGGGCTTGCCATTGATGGCAGTGGTAATGCCCACGCGAAACTGGCTGGCCGCTGGCAGGTTGCGCCCCGGATCTACTGGGCGGGTAAAAACATAGGCGCCGTTGTCTTCGCCCAATGTGGCCGTGCTGCCATCGTTGAGGAAAGCCACCCATTCTGTCCAAGTGCCAGTGTCGGCCTTGTATTGCAGGCGCCCAATCAGCGTGAATGGCACATGCTGCCCATCCAACTGGATGCGCCCGCTGGCCATGAGTTGTAAGGGGCTGTGGTCGTCAAACAGCTCGGCCATCTTGCCCAGCCGCGTGAGCACATCGCCACTGCGCACCACGGTGCTTTGGCAGTAGCCACAAACCGCATGTGTGGACTGCGCACTTCTAAACTCCACCGGCGCGCCACAGCCGGGGCAGGGCGCACGGTAGCTGCGTTGGGGGGTATCGGTGGCCATCCGGGCCGCTTAGACCAGTTTTTTCAGCAGTTCGGCCTTTTTGGCGTCGAACTCTTCCTGTGTCAGGATGCCCTTGGCTTTAAGGTCGGCCAGTTTTTCAAGGGTGGACATCACCTCATCGGGCGAAATGCCTACAGGCGCAGCCGCTGGCGCTGGCGTGGCATTGGCGGGTGCAGTAGGTGCTGGCGCAGCATGAACCCCGCCCAAGCCCGATTGCAGGTTTTGCGCCAGTAATTGGCCCATCGCCATGCCCGCACCCAAGCCCATCGCATCACCGGCAATGCTGCCCCCACCGCCACCCGCTTGCCCAGCAGCCGCAGCAAATTGCGGAATGGCCTGTGCCGTTTGGTACTGCATGAACTTGGCCATGTCGTTGCCGATCATGCCCATGCCAATTTTCTGGTCGAGTAGTTTTTGCAACTCTTCGGGCAGTGACAGGTTTTGTACCGTCAGGGTCTCTAATTTGAGCCCAATCTTGGCAAAGGCGGGTTCTAGCTCTTTGGACAGGGCATTGGCAAACATCAGTTGGTTGGCTGCCAAGTCCAGAAAAGGTACGCCACTGCTGGCAATGGCGTTGCTGATGTTTTGCAGCACCAAACCGCGCAACTGACCATCCACCTCGGCCACGGTGTAGGCCTCGCGGGTGCCGGAAATCTCGGTGTGGAACAGTTTGGGGTCGGCCACACGGTAGGCGTAGTTGCCAAAGGCGCGCAGACGCACGGCACCAAAATCTTTGTCGCGAATGGTGATGGGTTGGGGCGTGCCCCATTTTTGGTCAATTTGCTGGCGGGTGCTGAAGAAATAAACATCGCTTTTGAACGGCGATTGAAACAGCTTGTCCCAGTTCTTCAGGTAAGTCAGCACGGGCAGGGTTTGCGTGGTCAGCTTGTAGGTGCCGGGGCCAAACACATCGGCCACCTGTCCTTCGTTGACAAACACCGCCATTTGCGACTCGCGCACCACCAGCGTGCCGCCGTTCTGAATTTCCATGCCCTCCATCGGAAAACGCCAAGCCAGCGTGCCGTCGCTTTCTTCTGTCCATTGCAGGATGTCAATGAACTGCTTCTTGATGAAATCAAAGAGGGCCATGCTTGCTCCCGGTGGCGTCAGAGGTAGAAAAATGCAAAAGGAACAACCATCATAGCGCCCGGCCAAGGTGCTTGGGTTGGCTCGAGCCCACCGCAGGGTGGGGGCTGTTTAGGCCCGTTCGTCCAGTAAGGAGCCCATCAGACGGCTTTCGGTCTTGACCGACAGCAGGTTGGCAGCAAAGGAGTAGGTGGCCGAAATTTGCTCTACTGCCTCTTTTTCCAGTGCGACCTTTTCGTTGCTTTCACGCTCCATACGCGCCCGCACTCCGGCGTTGTCTGGGGCCGCCTCTTGCTCTACCGCCGTACGCCGGTAGTGGGGGGTGTTGGCATTGGCCACATTGTGGGCCGAAGCGTCCAAACGCATTTGGGCTGCCCGCATACCGGAGCTGCCAATCGAAGCAAGGGAAGACATGGTTGCGATCCTGTCCAAGGTGTAGGAGGTGGGGGATGGGTGCTTGGTGAATTGTGTTCCGTTTCTGCGGCGGTGTATACCAAGGCCTGACTTAGCGTAGCAAGGGCTGCTTTTGCGCGGGGTGGTGTGGGGGCTCGCCAAGCTGGAACTGGCTGACCAGCCCCGTCAAGCGCATGGCCTGTTCACGCAGACTGGCCGAGGCGGCGGCACTTTCCTCCACCAAGGCGGCGTTTTGCTGGGTGGTGTGGTCCATTTGCGTCACGGCTTCTGCCACCTGCCGGATACCTAGGCTTTGCTCACTGGTGGCGCTGTTGATCTGGCCCATCAGGTCGGTGACGCGTTGAATACTTTGCACTACGTCCTGCATTTTCAGACCCGCCTGATCTACCAAGGCTGAGCCTTGGCTGACTTGGGCCACACTGTTGTCGATCAGCGCCTTGATTTCTTTGGCCGCCGCAGCCGAGCGCCCCGCCAGACTGCGCACCTCGGAGGCCACCACCGCAAACCCTCGGCCCTGTTCACCCGCCCGTGCCGCTTCTACCGCTGCATTGAGGGCCAAAATATTGGTCTGGAAGGCGATGCCGTCGATCACGCCGATGATGTCGGCAATTTGGCGTGAGGCGGTATTGATACCCTGCATGGTGTGAACCACCTGGGCAACCACCTGGCCGCCTTCGCCCGCAATTTCAGAGGCATGAACAGCCAACGCATTGGCCGTTTTGACGTTTTCGGCGTTTTGCTGCACGGTAGCACCCAATTGGGCCATGGAGGCTGCCGTTTCTTCGAGTGCGCTGGCTTGCTGCTCGGTGCGCGCCGACAGGTCTTGGTTGCCTTGGGCAATTTCTGCGCTAGAGGTGGCCACGTTTTCGGCATTGCTGCGCACATGGGCCACCATCGTGGCCAGTTGATCCTGCATTGTCTTCATGGCCGCCATCACACTGCCGCTGTCTGTGGCAGCCACAGAAATGTGCTGTGCCAGATTGCCCGCCCGCACGGCTTCGGCGGCCTGGCGCACCACTGCGGGTTCAGCACCGATCAGGCGCATGATTTGGTTTTTGAACAGCCACAGACCCAAAGCGGCCACTAACACATTGACCAACGCAATCAGCAGCAAAACGCCATACCAGAAATTTTTGTCGCTCTCGGCTTGGGTTACGGCAGCGGCAGTGCGTTGGTCAAGCAGGTAGAGAAATTCGTTCACCGGCTTCATGATCTTGGCTTTGAACAGGTGGTAGTTCTTGTCGTGCATCATGGCCCGCGCCCTTTCTAGGTCGGGAGCACCTTCTAAGGTAAAGCCACCCTTGCCATCAGCCAATTGGCCTTTGACCAAATTCATGGCGATGGTCTCGGTCTGCACCAGTTCGTTGGAGTTGTTCTCGGCTTCTTTGAGCTTGGCAAACTCCGCTTCGGTAAAGCCAGCTTGCTTCATCAGTGTTTGTAATGAGGTGGCCGCATCCGTGCCTTGGGGCACTTCCAGACCCGCCGCACGGAAGTCCCAGTAGATTTTGTCGTAGTGTTGGGGCCGCGGCTGTTTGCCGTTGCGAATGTCCAGAATCTCAAAATACTGGCGCTCGTAGGCTGCATCGCCCGACACCACATAGGTGCGGGCCAGACGGGTCAGATCGTCCGAACTTTGGCGCAACTCATCGGCCAGTAGATAAGAGGCATATCGGTTGTGGTTGATATTGGCCAATTGGGTATTGGCTGCCCCCAAGCGGTACAGCGCAAAAGCCAAAACGCAGGCCGTGGCTGCAATCGTGAGCAGCAACACCCGAAACATCTGTTGGATGGTTTTCATAAATTGGGGAGAAACGGTTTGTCTCTATGGCATGGATGGGCATCACAGCAGATGTTCGAGCCATTGTTGGGCTGCTGCTGCCTATGGTTCTAACAGAAACGTCGAATTTGGCAATTTGATGTTTGGCAAGTCAATACAGCACTGTGCAGTGTGGCTTGTGCGGTGGTGTCGTCCGTGGCGCAGGCACAGGTCTACAATCGCCCTCCCCTCACAGGAGCCAACGGTGCCTCCTTGGCAATCCACCAGCGCACCGCTGCTCCACTACCCGCTGGAGAAGCACCATGCCTGAATCCACGTCGGCCAATACGCCCGACAAAAAAGCCCAGTTGCGCCGCGCTGCCTTGGAGTACCACGAGTTTCCCAAGCCAGGCAAAATCGCCATTGCTGCCACCAAGCAAATGGTCAACCAGCATGATCTGGCCTTGGCCTACTCTCCTGGTGTGGCAGCCCCTTGCGAAGAAATCGTCAAAGACCCGGCAGCGGCCTTCAAGTACACCAGCCGGGGCAACCTGGTGGGTGTGGTCACCAACGGCACCGCCGTGCTGGGCTTGGGCGATATTGGCCCTTTGGCCGGCAAACCAGTGATGGAGGGCAAGGGCGTACTGTTCAAGAAGTTCTCGGGCATTGATGTCTTTGACATCGAGATCAACGAGAAAGACCCCGAAAAACTGGTCGAAATCATTGCCGCACTAGAGCCCACCTTTGGTGGTATCAATCTGGAAGACATCAAGGCGCCCGATTGCTTCTACATTGAGCGCAAGCTGCGCGAGCGCATGAAGATTCCGGTCTTCCACGATGACCAGCACGGCACGGCGATTGTGGTGGGTGCCGCCATCCTCAACGGCTTGAAGGTGGCAGGCAAAGACCCCAAAACCATCAAACTGGTCACTTCGGGCGCAGGCGCAGCCGCACTGGCCTGCTTGGGGCTGTTGGTCAAGCTGGGCATCCCGCGCGAGAACATCTGGGTCACAGACTTGGCTGGGGTGGTTTATGAAGGCCGTACTGAGCTGATGGACGAAGACAAAATTGTCTTTGCACAAAAAACCAGTGCCCGCACTCTGAGCGAAGTGATTGAAGGTGCGGATGTGTTCTTGGGGCTGTCGGCCGGTGGTGTGCTCAAGAAAGACATGGTGGCCAAAATGGCCGCTCGACCCTTGATTTTTGCCTTGGCCAACCCCAATCCCGAAATCCTGCCTGAAGACGTAAAGGCGGTGCGCGACGATGCCATCATGGCCACGGGGCGTTCTGACTATCCCAACCAAGTTAACAACGTTCTGTGCTTTCCGTACATTTTCCGGGGGGCGTTGGACTGCGGAGCTACCACCATCACCCTGGAGATGGAGATTGCCGCTGTGCATGCGATTGCCGAACTGGCACAGGCAGAGCAAAGCGAAGTGGTGGCGGCTGCCTATGTGGGTGAGCCGTTGGCTTTTGGCCCAGAGTACCTCATCCCCAAGCCCTTTGATCCGCGCTTGATGATGAAGATTGCACCTGCCGTGGCCCAGGCTGCTGCCGATAGCGGTGTGGCGCTGCGCCCGATTGCCGATATGGTCGCTTACAGCGACCATCTGCAAACCTTCGTCTACGCTTCGGGCACGACCATGAAGCCGATTTTCCAGGCCGCAAAAAAGGCCCAGCGCAAGCGCGTGGCCTATGCCGAGGGCGAAGAAGAGCGCGTGCTGCGTGCCGCGCAAATTGTGGTGGATGAGAATCTGGCCCGTCCGACCCTGATTGGTCGTCCGCCAGTGATTGCCCAACGCATCGAAAAATTTGGCCTGCGCTTAAAAGAAGGCATCGATTACGACGTGGTCAACGTAGAAAACGACCACCGTTACCACGACTTCTGGCAAACCTACCACCGCCTGACCGAGCGCAAGGGCATCACGGTGCCCATTGCCAAGATTGAGCTGCGTCGGCGTCTGTCACTGATTGGGGCCATGCTGCTGCACAAAGGGGAAGTCGATGGCCTGATCTGTGGTACTTGGGGCACCAATCCCATGCACCTGAACTACATTGACCAAGTGATTGGCAAACGTGCTGGCGTCAACACCTATGCCTGCATGAACGGCCTGCTGTTGCCCGATCGCCAAGTGTTTCTGGTCGATACCCATGTCAACTACGACCCGAGTGCCGAGCAGCTGACAGAAATCACCATCATGGCTGCCGAAGAAATGGTGCGCTTTGGTATCAAACCCAAGGTGGCCCTGTTGAGCCACTCCAACTTTGGCTCCAGCAACCAGCCTAGCGCCATCAAGATGCGTGACACACTGGATTTGTTGCGTGTGCAAGCCCCGTGGCTGGAGGTCGATGGCGAGATGCACGGTGATGTGGCGCTCGATGGTGCCGCACGGGCTGCGCTGATGCCCAGCAGCACTTTGGTGGGTGATGCCAACTTGCTGGTGCTGCCCAATATTGATGCAGCCAACATTGCCTACAACTTGCTTAAAACCGCTGCTGGCGGCAATATTGCCATTGGCCCGGTGCTGCTCGGAGCGGCCCAGCCGGTGCATATTTTGACGGCCAGTGCCACAGTGCGTCGCATCGTTAACATGACGGCCCTGACGGTGGCCGATGCCAACGTGCAACGCTGAAGCTGTTGGCCGCAGGCCATGATCTGCCTCGGCCATTGACCTCTTTGGGCCTGCCTAAATATTGGGCAGGCTCTTGCTTTTTAGGGGGGTTTGCGTCACACTACCAGTTTGAAATTTCGGGTAAACCCGCAGTTTCTGAAAGGTGTATCCATGCTGAAGGCCATCGCCGGGCAGTTGTGCAAAGCGGAAGTTTGCCAGCGTTCTGGGCGCTGTGTTCGTATGTGCATCCACACTGCCGGAGGTATCTTCTCTGGCGTTGCCACCCGGATGGCGCCACCTCCTTGGCCCGTGGGCCTGCCCCAGACTCTTTCAGTGTGTGACTACCAGCAGTGACCACTACGCCTGTTTTTGTCAGATCGTGTACCGGCCCGCCCCGCCCTGCGGCGTTGGCTTGGTCTGTCTAAGCCATCCGTCCCGGACGCAGCCGCTTGCAGCGGGCCGGGGCGCCCCCAGTTTTTGGACTTTAAGAAAGAGAAGCGGAGATGGACATGCCACTTCGTAAAGATCAAGACAATCCCCTGCGCAGCGTGCGCGCCAACATTGTGCAATCCATTCGTGCTTTTCGCGTGCAGGATTTGCAGGAGGCGGCTATTGCACTGGGGCACCATTTTCTTTACGCCAACCTCGCCCATGCGCAGTCCAAACAGGATGTGCTGGATCTGATCGCACAACAGTTCACCTTTCCGGCGCAATGTGGCAAAAACTTTGACACGCTGCACGATGGCATGACCGATCCGCTGCATCGCTCTGGCCCACAGCCTGGCTTTGTGGTGGTGCTCGAACAGATTCCGGCCACCGCCAAATTTGACAAAGAAGCCCGCGAGCAATTGCTGGATGTGTTCCGCGAGGCAGCCGAATATTGGGCTGATCGTAAGATATCTTTCCGCTGCTTCTATTCTTTTCTGTAGCCCGTTCTGCATCCCTTGGCCAAGTGGAACGGGCCATCGAGGCCGCTGATGCCCCCGTCACGGTGTTGGGCATAGACATACAGGCATCGGCCGATGAGGCGTTGCCTACGGACAGATTGGTGGATATTTCGCCGTTGGCACTGCGCATGAGCAGCCCCTTCAATGCGGGCTATTGGCTGGCCGCCGCCTGATTGCTGCACGGTTCAAGTACATTCAACCCGCCCTGGTGGCGGGTTTCTTTTTGGAGCGCCCTATGGCCAAGGAAAAAACCATCTTCACCTGCCATGAATGTGGTGGCACCAGCCCGCGCTGGTTGGGCAAATGCCCTGGTTGTGGTGCCTGGAACACCTTGACCGAATCAGTAGCCGCCAATATGGCCCCGTCCAAAAACAGGTATGGTGGCTCGCTCCATGCTGGGCTGGCTGCGGCCCAGCCCGTGACACCGTTGGTGGCCATCGAGGCCACCGACATGGCCCGTACCCCCAGCGGCATTGAGGAGCTCGATCGTGTGCTCGGCGGCGGTATTGTCGAGGGCGGTGTGGTGCTGATTGGTGGAGACCCTGGCATTGGCAAATCGACTTTGCTATTGCAGGCGCTAGATGCCTTGCAGCGGGTGGGGCTGCCCACGCTCTATGTGACAGGCGAAGAAAGCGGTGCCCAAGTGGCTTTGCGTGCGCGTCGCCTCGGGGTCGATCACAGCCAAGTGCAGGTGTTGGCAGAAATTCAGCTAGAAAAAATCCTGGCCACCATAGAGGCTGTGCAGCCAGCGGTGGCAGTGATTGATTCCATTCAAACGGTGTACTCTGACCAACTCAGCTCGGCACCGGGGTCGGTGGCTCAGGTGCGTGAATGTGCGGCACACCTGACGCGCATGGCTAAATCCTCGGGGGTGACGGTGGTGTTGGTGGGCCATGTGACCAAGGAGGGGGCACTGGCCGGGCCGCGCGTGTTGGAGCACATGGTCGACACCGTACTTTACTTTGAGGGCGACACGCACAGCAGCTTTCGGTTGGTGCGTGCTATCAAAAACCGCTTTGGTGCCGTGAACGAAATTGGCGTTTTTGCCATGACTGAAAAGGGACTCAAGGGGGTGGCTAACCCCAGTGCAATCTTTCTCAGCCAACACAGCGAGCCGGTGCCTGGCAGTTGTGTGTTGGTGACTTTGGAAGGGTCGCGCCCATTGCTGGTGGAAATTCAGGCCTTGGTCGATGGGGGGGGCGTCAGCCCGCGCCGTTTATCGGTGGGCTTGGAGCGTGACCGATTGGCCATGCTGCTGGCGGTGTTGCACCGCCATGCCGGGGTGGCCTGTGCGGATCAGGATGTGTTTGTCAATGCCGTGGGGGGGGTGCGAATCAGCGAACCCGCCGCCGATTTGGCCGTGATGCTGGCCATTACTTCCAGCTTGCGTGGCAAGCCCTTACCCAAAGGCTTTTTGGCGTTTGGTGAAGTGGGCCTGGCCGGTGAGGTACGCCCAGCACCGCGCGGTCAAGAGCGCCTCAGAGAAGCGGCCAAGTTGGGTTTTAGCGTCGCGGTGGTGCCCAAAGCCAACGCACCCAAAAAGCCCATAGAAGGCTTGACGATTCATGCGGTGGAGCGGGTGGATGAGGCCATGGAAGTGGTGCGCAGCATGGGCTGAACAGCAGCGCCCGCCCTACGCACTCTCCACAAGTGCCACAGCCCTTGGGCCATACGACAATCGCGCCATGAACTTGCGCAATATTCTGGTGCCCATATTGGTGGTGGGTCTGCTGTGGGTGGGCTATCGCTCTTATGGTTGGCCGGGGGTGGCCGCCGTAGGGGGGGGCGTGTTGATGTGGCTGCTGCTGCATTTCACCCGCTTGATGAATGTGCTGAAAAAGGCGGCCGATCGCCCCATCGGCCATGTGGGCAGTGCGGTCATGCTCCATGCCAAGCTGCGCGCTGGTGTCAGTTTGCTGCATGTGATTGCCATGACACGGTCGTTGGGGCAACTGCAATCGCCCGCCGAGACGCAGCCCGAAATTTACCGTTGGACGGATGCCAGCGGCTCGTGGGTGGAGTGCGAATTCCAGCATGGCAAGCTGGTGCAGTGGCAATTGCAGCGCCCCAGTGTGTCTGAGACGGGCACAGATGCTGCCACGGCGGCCCCCACGCCGTAAAATCTTGGGTTTTGCGAATCCCTGCAACCCCCAAAGGATACCCATGAGCCCCGTGATTCCCTCGATGGCCGACCGTGACGGCAAAATCTGGATGGACGGCCAGATGGTGGATTGGCGCGATGCCAAAATCCACGTGCTGACACACACCCTGCACTATGGCTGCGGCGTTTTTGAGGGCGTGCGCGCCTACAACACGGTCAACGGTACAGCCATCTTCCGCTTGGAAGAGCACACCGACCGCCTGTTCAACAGTGCCAAAATTTTGCGCATGAAGTTGCCCTTCAGCAAAGAAGAGGTCAATGAGGCACAAAAGGCCGTCATTCGTGAAAACAAGCTCGAGAGCGGCTACATTCGTCCCTTGGTCTGGATTGGCGACAAAAAGCTGGGCGTTTCGCCCAAGGGCAACACCATTCATGTGATGGCCGCTGCTTGGGCTTGGGGTGCTTATTTGGGCGAAGAAGGCATGAAGCGCGGTATCCGCGTCAAGACTTCTAGCTATACGCGCCACCACGTCAATATCACCATGACGCAGGCCAAGGCGGTGAGCAACTACAGCAATTCCATTTTGGCCAACATGGAAGCCACCGACGATGGCTACGACGAGGCTTTGTTGCTCGACAGCGCCGGTTTTGTGTCTGAAGGTGCCGGTGAGAATGTTTTCGTCATCAAAAATGGCGTGATTTACACCCCCGATTTGTCTGCCGGTGCGCTCAATGGCATTACCCGCAACACTATCTTCCACATCGCCAAGGATTTGGGGTTGGAGATTGTGCAAAAACGCATCACGCGCGATGAAGTTTATATCGCCGACGAAGCTTTCTTTACCGGCACCGCCGCTGAAGTAACGCCGATTCGCGAGCTTGACCGCTTGGAGGTTGGCTGTGGTAGCCGCGGCCCCATTACCGAAAAAATCCAGACGGCGTTCTTTGACATCGTCAATGGCCGCAACCCCCAATACGCCCACTGGCTCACCAAGGTTTGATTGCCATGTCCCAAGCTGCTGTTGAACTGCTGGCCAAGGATCTGAACGGCCAAGGCGGCGTTTTCTGCCCTAACCCCAAGGCTGGTATGACCCTCTGGAATACCCACCCTAAGGTGTATGTGGATGTGGCCCGTACGGGTGAGGCCAAGTGCCCCTATTGCGGCACCGTGTACCGTCTGAAGGCGGGGGAGCACGTCCACCACGGCCACTGATGCCATCGCCAGTGGCTGATGCTGGGCCGGTGCCCACGCTGACAGTGGCGGTGCTGACGCACAACGAGGCCCGCTGTATTGATGCCTGCCTGCGCAGTGCTGCTTGGGCAGATCAGTTGTTGGTGGTTGATAGTGGCAGCACCGATGACACGGTGGAGCGCGCCCGCGCTGCTGGAGCCGAAGTCTTTATTCATGCCGATTGGCAAGGCTTTGCTGTGCAGCGCACGCGCCAGCTTCAACATGCGCGCTGCGACTATGTGTTCTTTCTGGATGCCGACGAGATCATGTCGGCAGATTTTCAGCAAGAATTGCAGGCGATTGTGCGTTCGGGCTCGACGGCGGTTTGGCAGATCCGCTGGCGCATGATGGCGTTTGGTCATGAGCTGCGCCATTTTCGTGCCAATACGCTGGTCGAGCGTTTGTTCCAACGCGACCAGATCCAAGGTTGGACTGGGGTGGTACACGAACAGGCGCTGCTGCGTGATGCCCATGTTCCACGCCAGGTGATGCACACACCGTTGCTGCACCATTCGCGCCAGAGTGTACGGGCCAGTTTGGAAAAACTGACCCAGTATGCGGCGCTGGGGGCTGCCAAGCGGGCCGCACAAGGTCAACAGGGCGGTGGGGTGGTGCGTGGCTTGCTGGCCGCCAGCACCATGTTCATTCGTTTGTATGTAGTGCGGCTGGGCTTTTTGTGCGGTGGCGCGGGTTTTCTCTACTGCCTATTTGTGGCGCTGGAAGCCTTTTTCCGTTATGCCGCGCTGCTGTACGACCGTGACATTTTGACCGACAGGGCTGGCCGTTGAGAGTGGATGGCTTGCTGTGGCAGCGCCTGTCTACCTTGGGCGCCTTCATGGTGCCGGGGTTGGCCCTGTGGTTGCCCTCAGGTTACTCTTGGGGGGCCGTGCTTTTGTTGTTGTGCAGCCTGCTGGGGGTGACAACTTGGTGGCGCCGTCCATTGGGGGCGGGTGCAGGGCGTGCTGTCGCACTGGCCGGGGCTTTTGCGTTGATGGGCTTGGTCTGGGTGTTGGATATGGATGGCCCTGGTGGTTTGCGCAACCTTGACCGGGCCGCCAAATACTGGATGGCCTTGCCTTGTCTGTTTTACCTGTTGGCTTGTCCTCCTCATCCGCGCAGCCTGTGGTGGGGGGTCGCATTGGGGGCCATTGGCAGTGGGTTGCTGGCCCTGTTCCAGATTGTGGTGCAAGACATGGAGCGGGCAGCCGGGTTTACCAATGCCATCCAATACGGCAATTTGAGCCTGACCTTAGGGGTGATATGCGCGCTGGTTTGGTGCGCATTGGGGGCAACCTTGCGCTTTTGGCAGGCGGTGGGGCTGGCGGTAGCTATGGGGCTGGGCTTGCTGGGCTCGCTGCTGTCTCTGTCACGGGGGGGGTGGTTGGCGCTGCTGTTGACTTTGCCTCTGTGGGCCTGGCTGTTGTGGCGCTGGGCTTACCGGCCCATGCTGGTTCGTGCGGCCGTGCTGTGTGTGTTGGGCCTGTTGGCCACACTGGCTTTGCAGGGGCCACAGTTGCATCAGCGGTGGGTGCAGGCCAACACCGAGGTGCAAGACTACCTCCAACATGGCAAAGCCGACTCTTCTGTGGGGCAGCGCCTAGACCACTGGCGTCTGGCGTGGGCGATGGGCTTAGATCGTCCTTGGACGGGCTGGGGCCGTGCAGGCTACGCTGCCGAAAAACAGCGCCGCGTGGCGGCTGGGCAAGCCCACCCGTTTGTGTTGGCGTTTGATCATGGACACAATGAAGTGCTAGACCTGTGGGCCAAGCGGGGCTTGCTGGGGGTGCTGGCGTTGCTGTTGTTGTATGTCGTGCCCGTGTTGATTTTCTGGCCTACACGCAGGCGCTTGCGTCGGGGTGCCCGCTTGCTGGACACCACGGCCTTGGCGTTGCGGTTGACGGGGTTGGCCTTGCCCATGCTTTACGCTGGTTTTGGTCTCACACAGGCGTTTTTGATGCACAACAGCGGCAACATGTTCTATCTGTTCATGTTGATGCTGGTGTTAGCGGCCTTGCAAGCGCGCGAGGCCGAGATGTGGGGCGCGGTGTAGTGGGGCCTTGCCCGGTTGCCCACCTGTGGGTAATGGCGGGGCTGGTGTCAGAGCGGTGAAGAGGGTCTTGTTCTGCGGCTTGGGGCGGTGCTACAACCCCTAAGATGTGGTGCCCATTGGATATGGTTGTTGGCTCAACAGCCTCTGAGGAAAGGACGAAGCCCATGCCCGTTGATATGCCGACCGTGTTATTGGCCATTGTGGTGGTGGCTTGTTCCATGGGATCGGCAGTCTTGGTGTCTGGGTGGCGTTTGCCACGCCCAGATGGATTGGCGCTCTGGGGCGTGGGTTTGCTGCTGTTGGCGCTAGGGTTTGTGCTGTTTGGGCTGCATGGTTGGCTGGATATGCCTTGGCTGCTGTGGCTGGGCAATGTGTTGCTGTCGCTCTCGTACGCCTTGGTCTTGTTGGCACTGGAGCATTTTCACCAGCGGCGCTGCTCGCCGTGGATGTTGGCCGGGCCGGTGTGGCTGGTGGCCCTGCTGTCTTGGGGGTTTTTGCACCAACCACAGTGGCGGGTGCCTGCTGTGGACATGGTGTTGCTGGGGCAATGGTGCATTGTGGCTGCCAGTGTCTTTCGCTGCCAGACTGGGCCTTTAGAGCGGGGGCGCTGGCTGTTACTCTTGGGCGCTAGCCTGATGGGGGTGGTTTATCTGGGGCGCCTGTGGAGCCAGGTCATGGGCTGGAGCCAGATTGATCAATTGCTGCTCTCGCAGCTGCCCCAGGTGCTCACGCACTTTGCTGGGCTGGCCGGGTTGGTGTTTTTGACCTTGGGTTATGTGCTCATGACCAAGGAGCGGGCCGATGCCGAGTTTCGCCAAAATGCACGGCTTGATGCACTGACCGGGGTGCCCAACCGCAGCGCCTTTCTTGACACCTTCCAGCATGTGCTGGCCCAAGCTGCCCGAGGGCGCTGGCCGGTGTCATTGTTGATGGCTGATATAGACAAGTTCAAGGTCATCAACGATACCTACGGCCATTTGGCCGGAGATGCGGTGCTCAGGGCTGTGGCACAGCGCCTGCAATCTGGTTTGCGCGCCCAAGATACCCTGGGCCGTTATGGCGGTGAAGAGTTTCTGGTGCTGTTACCCGACACGCCGATGGCTGGGGCGCGCACATTGGCCCAGCATCTGCGTTACAGCGTTGAACAGATGGTGGTGCCTTGGGAGGGGCAATCCATTGCTGTCACTATCAGCGTGGGGGTTTATGGGTGCATTCCTGATGGGGTGCAGGATGCACAGGCGCTGATTGATCGGGCCGATCAGGCCATGTATGCGGCCAAGCGGGCAGGCCGCAACCGGGTGGAAGTGGCCGATGTTGCACTGGCATGTGCCTGAGCTGAGCCTAGTTCTAGTGCAAGGAAGGTGCTTGCAGTGGCAGACGCAGTACAAACACGGCGCCCGTGCCCGTGCCGTGGCCTTGGCAATGCACACTGCCTTGGTGGCGGGCTGCAATAGAGCGCACCAGCGCCAACCCTAGCCCTACACCACCGGCCCGCTCGCTCGCCCCCGGCAGCCGAAAAAAAGGCTCAAAAATGCGCTCACGCAAGGCCTCTGGCACGCCTGGGCCTTGGTCGCAGACATGCACCTCGGCCATGTTGCCGTCGCGGTGCAGCACTACCGTGATCTGGCCTTGGCTGTAGCGGCGGGCGTTTTCCAGCAGATTGCGCAGTGCCCGGCGCAGCAGTTTGGCGACACCGGCCACCTCCAGGGTGTCACTACCGGCTTCCAGATCGGCCCCTACGCGGGCACACTCTTCGGCAGCCAGCCCAACCAGGTCTACCAATTCAACCGTGCCAATATCTGCTTCCAACGCATCCAGGCGGCTGGCCAGCAGAATTTCATCGACCAATTGATCCAGCTCGGCAATGTTGTGCAAGATTTCTGCCCGAAAAGCAGGTGCTGGTTGCCCAGTGCCCATCAATTCCAGACCCATGCGGATACGTGTTAATGGAGAGCGCAACTCGTGGGAGGCATTGGCTAGCAGAGATTTATGCGATTGCACCAAGGCCTCAATGCGACTGGCTGCCGCATTGAACTGGCGTGACAGGTCGGCCACCTCATCATGGCCTTGCACAGGCACTCGGATGCTCAGGTTGCCTTCGCCAAACCGCTGCACACTGCGCTGCAATACCTCCAGCCGCTTCAGCAGCCGACGCACTACTGGAAAGGCACCCAGCGCAACGGCGATGCCCACCACCCCCAGCATCCAGACAAAACCCAAGGGGGGGCGCAGCCAGAAGGCGGCGCCCTTCTCGGGGGGGGGCGGTGGATAGGGGCGGCCGGGGTGTGGAGCCATCTCTAGCCGATAGGATTGGCCGTTGTCTAGTTGCAACTGAAAGACTGGGGGCTGGCCTGGCAAGCGTTGGGAGACGCCGCGCCCGACCAGCGCGCCTTGGGTATCGCGCAGCACAATATCGCGGGTGACTGGGGTGGCGTTTTGCAGGTGGTGCTCTGCTGCCACACGCCAAGCCCAACCCACCAGCAGGGTCAGTATGGCTACCATGCTGACCACGGCCAACCAAATGCGCAGGTACATGCGCTGCGAGAACAGATGCAGCAGCGACATCGATGGTTGGGGCATGGCCTGGCCCTTAGTCTTGTTGTTTGGCAAAGACATAGCCTACGCCCCGTACCGTCAGGATGCGGCGCGGGTTCTTGGCGTCTTGCTCGATGGCCGCTCGAATGCGGCCCATGTGGACGTCGATAGAGCGGTCAAAGGCCTCTAGCTCACGCCCACGCACGGCCTCCATGATTTGCTCGCGGGTCAGTACCCGCCCAGCCCGTTCGGCCAGCGTCACCAGCAGATCAAATTGGTAGGAAGTCAACTCACAGGCTTGGCCTGCCACCATGACGGTACGGGCATCCCGGTCGATTTCCAGTGTGCCAAAGCGCAGGGGTTCTGTGCTGGGCGCTGGGCCTTCGCTGCGTCGGCGCAGAATGGCACGGATGCGTGCCAGCAGTTCACGCGGCTCAAACGGCTTGGGCAGGTAGTCATCGGCCCCCAACTCCAGACCAATCACACGGTCCATCGGATCACCTTTGGCCGTGAGCATCAATACGGGCACCCGTGCCGCTGCACCTGGCAAGCTGCGGATGGCGCGGCACACGTCCAGCCCGTCCATGTCTGGCAGCATCAGGTCTAGGATGATCAGGTCGGGCAGGCGTGTGCTGCCAGACAACTGTGCCAGCCCACTGTGGCCGTCGGCGCAGTGTGTCATTTGCATGGCTGCCTGCCCTAAATATTCGCCCACCATTTGGGCCAAGCGGGCATCGTCTTCAATCATCAGCAACTGTGCATTCATGGCGGTGGCAATAGGGTAGAAAACAGTGATATGGTGGTCCTGGCACATGCCCCAGTGTTGAAGCCTGGGTAAAGCAGCGGTAAAACTGAGACAGCGGGGAGGTTTATCGGGGGGGGGCTGTCAAAGGCAGCCTTGAGACCAGCGCCACCAGCAGCAACACTGGTACGCCCAGCAGGGCGGTGCCCACAAAAAAAGAGGTGTAGCCGTGGGCATCGACGAACTGTCCCGAAAACCCCGCCAGCCATTTGGGTGCCAGCAGCATCATGGAGCTGAACAGCGCATACTGCGTGGCCGAATATTGCACATTGGTCAGCCCAGACAAATAGGCAATAAAGGCGGCAGAGGCAATCCCGCCCGACAGGTTGTCGGCACTGACCACCCAGACCAGCCCGCTCAGGTCATGACCGCGCGTGCCCAGCCAAGCGAACAACAGGTTGCTGGCTGCCGACAGCATGGCACCCAGCATCAGCACCCGCATCACCCCCCACCTGAGCGACAGCACCCCGCCCACAAAGGCACCCAGCAGCGTCATGATGACGCCAAACACCTTGGTAACGGCTGCGACCTCATCTTTGGTGTAGCCCATGTCTACATAAAAGGGGTTGGCCATGATGCCCATCACCACATCGCTGATGCGGTAAATGCCGATCAGTGCCAGCACCAACACAGCCTGCCAGCGGTGGCGGCGCAAAAAATCAGCAAATGGCTCGACCAGCGCCCCGCGCAGCCATTCTATGGCATTGCGTGACGGGGGCAATGGCCTTTGCAATGGCTCGCGCGATAGCAGCACCGTGACAGTGCCCACCAGCATGGAGGCGGCCATGACCAGATAGGCCACTTGCCAAGCATGGTGCTGGTAGCCGTTGGCATCGGGTGTTTGGGCCCGCGCCGCCAACCAGAGCACCCCGGCTCCGGCCCAAATCATGGCCAGCCGGTAGCCGGTTTGGTAAGTGGCAGCCAAGGCAGCTTGGTGTTTGGTGTCGGCAGACTCGATACGAAACGCATCTAAGGCAATATCTTGTGTGGCCGAGCCGAAAGCCACGGCCAAGGCACACCAAACCACAGGCTCCAAGGCTTGCTGTGGATCGTTGAATGCCATTCCCACCAGCCCGGCCATGATCAACCCCTGCGACAGCAACAGCCAACTGCGGCGGCGTCCTAAGCGGCGCGTCAGCAGGGGCAGGGGCAGGCGATCGACCAGTGGCGACCAAGCCCACTTGAAGGCATAGGCCAGCCCTACCCAGCTCAAATAACCGATGGTGGTGCGGTCTATGCCCGCCTCGCGCAGCCAAAAACTCAAGGTGCCCAGCACCAGCAGCAGCGGTAGCCCGGCACTGAAGCCCAAGGTCAACATGCGCAGGCTGGCGGGTTCCAGATACACCCGCAGAGTTTGGTGCCAAGGCAGAGGGGCGGCAGAGGGGGCAGTATGCGCAGCAGGGGAGGCTGAAGGGGTGGCTGCGGGGTGGTCTGACATCGAAAGCGTCCTTTTTGCCTATTATTGGCGCATGTGCCTGTTCTGCCCTGATTCTTTGCATCCCCCCTTGGCTGCCCACAGTCCTTGGTCTCCACGCCGTGCCTTTTTGCTGGCAGCCGGGGCCAGTGTTGCCACGCCAGCTTTGGCCCAGGTGGATGTGGGCAATGCCTCGGCCATGCGCAAGCTGGTGCCCGCCGACACGCTGGAGGCTGCCGCAGTCCAACAATACGGCCAAATGTTGGCGCAGGCCCGCGCCCAACGCGCACTAGCACCTGATCACCATCCGCAATTGCAACGCCTGCGGGCCATCGGTCAACGGCTGCTGCCTTTTACGGCACCGTGGAACCCACGGGCGCGCAGTTGGCGCTGGGAAGTCCATTTGATTGCCAGCCCACAGATCAATGCTTTCTGTATGCCCGGCGGCAAGATTGCGTTCTACACCGGCATTTTGGACAAACTGCAACTGACTGACGATGAGGCCGCAATGGTCATGGGCCATGAAATGGCCCATGCCCTGCGTGAACATGCCCGCGAACGCATTGCCAAAACCCAAGCCACCAATATCGGCTTGCGCCTAGGGGCACAACTGCTGGGGCTGGGTGACTTGGGCACTTTGGCTGCCAACTTGGGGGGGCAGTTGCTCACGTTGCAATTTAGCCGCAGCGACGAGAGTGATGCCGATCTGGTCGGGCTGGAAATAGCCGCCCGTGCGGCCTATGTACCCACGGCTGCTGTGAGTTTGTGGCGCAAGATGGGGCAGGCCACCGGGGGCAAGACAGGGGGGCTGGCCTTTCTATCCACCCATCCCAGTGGCCCGCAACGCATCCGGGAACTGGAAGAAAATGTGCCCAAAGTGCAGGGGCTGTATACCGCTGCACGGCGTGGTGGATGATGCCATTCATTCTTATTCACACTATGCTGGCCCATACCGGGGCAAAATGAGGCTATGAGCTGGCCTTCCAAATCCCTGACCAATGACTTCAGCCAGGCTACGGCCTTGGTTGCTGATGCCAACACCACTACCCGTAGCGTGATGGGCGCGCAGTTGCGCGAGCTGGGCGTTAAATCCATCCGACAGGTCTCGCGCGCCAGTGATGCCCGCAAGCACCTAGAGGCGCAAACTTTCGATATCGTGCTGTGCGAGCAAAACTTTCCGCAGGAGTCTGTCACTGGGCAAGACTTGCTGGACGATTTGCGCCGTGGAGGCATGTTGCCGCTGGCCACCATTTTTGTGATGGTGACTTCTGAGGCATCGTATAGCAAGGTGTCGGAAGCAGCCGAGTCGATGCTGGACTGTTATCTGCTCAAGCCCTTTACGGCAGCCCGGTTGCAAGAGCGTATCTCGCAGGCCCGTAAGCGCAAGGTGGCCCTGCAAGACATTTACCAAGCCATCGATACCCAAGACTTTGAGCGTACTTTGCAACTGTGCCTGACGCGCTTTTACGAACGGGGGCAGTACCACATGTTTGCAGCCCGTGTGGGGGCCGAGCTATTGCTGCGGCTGGCTAAGTTTGAGCAGGCACAGCATCTGTACGAAGATGTGATTGCCATTGACAACCCCTCTTGGGCGCGTTTGGGCTTGGCGCGGGTGCAGTTGGAAATGGGCCAAGCCCACAAGGCCAAACCACTGCTGGAAAAGCTGGTCGAAGAAGAGCACGGCTATGCCGATGCCTACGATAACTTGGCCCGCACCTTGATGGAGATGGGGCAGTTTGAAGAGGCGCTCAAGGCCCACCAAGCCGCTACCGACCTCACGCCCACATCCATTGCCCGTTTGCAGCGCCACGGCATGTTGGCTATTTATTTGGGCGATAAAGAGAAGGCGCTCAACTTGCTGGAGCGCGCCCGGCGTTTGGGGCTGGGCTCGAAAATGTTTGATGGTCAGACGCTGGCGCTGCTGGGTATGCAGCGTTTTGAGATTGATGAACCTAAGCAGGTGCGCGGCTTTTTGCAAGAGTTGCAACAGATGACCGACCGCCATCCCGAGTCGGTGCGTTTGCAACGCATGGTGCAGGCGCTGCGCGTGTTGGATGCCTGTATGCAGCAGGGCGAAGCAGAAACCTTGCAGGCACTCGAATTGTTGACCAAAGCGATTTTGGAGCCCGATTTTGACTTTGAGGCCGCCTGCAATTTGTTGTCGGTGCTCGCCCTGCTGTCCACACGCAATATTGCCCCATCCGAAGTAGATGGCATGGTGCGCACTCTAGGCATGCGTTTTGCCACCTCGATGGCGATGGCCGAATTGCTGGTAGGGGCTGCCAAGAAGCATCCAGTGATGTCGGAGATTCTGACGGCCAGCAATACCCAGGTGTTGCGTTTGTTGGAGCAGGCCTTGGCACCCAGCCGCAATGGTGAGCCACAAAAGACGGTGGAAACCTTGTTGGCCCAAGGGGTAGCCAGTTTGAATGCCAAGCTGATTGAGACTGCCTGGCGGGTGTTGCAACGCTACGAGGCTGAAATCATCAACGCCGACGAGCTGCGCAGCAAACTAGAGCCGTGGCGGCAAATGCTGGGCACGGCCTACAACAAGCCGGTGCTGGGCGATCGCAATATGCGCCAGTCGGGTGGCGTGAGCTTGCGTGGTATGGATTCGCCGCCATTGCAGCCCACGATGGCCCCGTCCAACCACTGAGCAAGCTTATATCCACCACTCCCGTTGGCTGCTGGCTGGTGGCTGGAATTGCTCCAGCCACCCTTGGAATTGATCGGCAGGCATGGGTTTGGCAAGCCAATAACCTTGGGCCAAATCACAACCAAATGCGGCCAGTTGCTCCCAGTGCTCTTGCGTCTCTACGCCTTCGGCCACCACTTTGCGGCCCAGATCGTGGGCCAAATCGATGGTGGAGCGCACAATCAGTGCAGAGTCTTTATTGACCGACATATCGCGCACAAAAGACTGATCGATCTTGATGTACTCCACCGGCAGCTTTTGCAAATAGCTCAGGGAGGAATATCCCGTGCCAAAATCATCGATATAGAGTGCAATGCCGGCATCGCGCAAGCCGTGCAGTACCCGAAGTGCAAATTCGGCGTCCTCCATCACGGTGCTTTCGGTAATCTCCAGCTCCAGCAAACCCGTGGCAACACCCGACAGGGTTTGCAAGTGGAGGATTTTCTCTAGCAGGTGCACATCGCGCAGATTGCGTGCTGAGAGGTTGACCGCAATTGGCAGGCTGCATCCGCTGTGTGTCCATGCCCGATTCAGTTGCAGACTGGTCTCAATCACCCACTCGGTCAGTGGCTTGATCAGTCCGGTATGTTCAGACAGGCCAATGAATTCGCTGGGCATGATCAGGCCGCGCTCGGCGTGGTTCCAGCGCACCAAGCCCTCGGCCCCACAAACCCGGCCTGTGGTCATCTCGACCTTGGGCTGTAAATACAAGGAAAGATGTCCGCCCTCAATGGCCCGGCGCAGTTCTCCGGCCAAACTCAGGTGGCTTGATCGGACGCGGTTCTGGCTGACATCAAAAACAACGTAGTCTTCTTCTTTCTTTTTGGCTTGGTGCAGCGCAATGTCCATGTGGCGGTACAAGTCATGCGTAGTGCAGCCATGTGCAGGAAACAACGCAACCCCGGTTTTGGCCGAGACATCCAAGAAGATGTCGGCCAGCGGAAAGGGTTGGGCCATGGCCTGCTGGAGGCTTTCTACCGTGGCAACTGCCGCAGTGGTGTCACTGTTGGGCAACAGCACGGCAAACTCGTCCCCACGCAGGCGTGCCACCACCGCCGTTGCTGGAGCGGCAGCGCGCAGCCGCAGGCCAAACTCACGCAACATTTGATCGCCGTGGTGGAAGCCCAACGCATCGTTGATCTCGCTCAGGCGCTCAATGTTGGTTTGCAACACCGCAAAAGGTTGGCCCGAATGCTGTCCGGTGGCAATGGCCGCAGTAAGGCACTCGGTGAATTGGGTGGCATTGGGCAAACCAGTCAGGGCGTCGTAGCGCATGAGGCGATTGACTTCCTCTTGGTTTTTTTGCTGTTCGGCACTCACGCGCAGTGTGGCAATGCCAAACGCCAAGTCGTCCGCCGATTCAGACAGCAACGCCACCTCATCGGCACCAAAAATATCCGGGTCAGTGTGGTAAATAGACAGCGCGCCCATGATTTTCCCGCCCATGTGCAGCGGGCAGGCGAGGGCTGATGCCTTGTCGTGCAAGTAAGACAACAACTGCACACAACCCGGATGGCTGTGTACGTTCCCAATCACCACAGGTTTGCCGGTGCGGATGGCTCTGGCCGCAGCGCCTTGGCCCCGTTCATTGTCGGCCCAGCTGAGTGGGAGTTGGCGCAGTTCGGCCAAGCCCCCGGCAAAGCCACTTTGCGCCATTGGCCGCAGCGATTGGGCATCATCGTCTTGGCAGTACCACACAATCGCCATGTGATAACCACCCACCTCGACGATGGATTGGCACATGTTGTCAAGCAAGGACTGCTCGTTGGTGGCCCGCAACATGGCGCGGTTGCCAGCACTCAGGGTTTTGAGTGCGCGGCTCACATGTTCAAGTTGGTGGACATGCTGTTCCAGGGCCGTGTTCAGCGTTTTGATTTTTTCTTCTGCGTTTTTGCGCTCGGTGATGTCCGTGCCCAACACGTAGTAGCCCACCACGCCTGCGGTGGGGTCGCGCTTGGGCAGGTAGTTAATGACCTGCCAGACACCGGGGAAGGGTTGCCAGTCGTAGCTTTGGGCCTCCCCCTGTAATACCTGATGGATCAGGGGCGCTGCAATCGCATAGCGGGCTGGCCCCAAAATATCACGCACCGCGCAACCCGCAATATCGGGCTGGTCTGGGGCAAAGCGTTCTTGGTATTGGCGATTGACATAGACGTAGTGCTGTTGTGCATCCACATAGGCAATCAGAGCAGGCACACTGCTGATCACGCTGCGCAGGTGCTCCTCACTTTCGTGCAATTGGGCGGTACGCTCGCGTACGCGCTGTTCGAGTTGTTCGTTTTGCTCACGGATGGTACGTTGTGCTTGCCGCACCACGGTCTCATCCCGAAACACCAGCACCACACCGGTTAGCTCTCCGGCCATATTGCGTATAGGGGCCGCACTGTCTGCAATGGGCCATTCACGGCCATCACGGCTGATCAATGAGGTGTGGTTGGCAAGATCTTGCATCTGGCCGGTAGCCAGCACCTGGGCCACAGGAATGACCGCTGGTATCCGGGTTTGTTCATTGATAATGCAAAACACCTCGTCAATAGGGCGACCACGGGCCTCATCCAAGGGCCATCCGGTCAACCGCTCGGCCACTGGATTCATGCGGGTGATGCGCCCTTCCACATCGGTAGCCAACACAGCATCACCAATAGAGTGCAATGTGGTGGACAGGCTTTCTTCACTTTGGGCCAGTGCTTGTTGGCTGGCCCTGGTGGCCTGCAATTGCCGCCGAATCAAAACGTAGGTGGCCGTCAGCAACACTACCAGTAGCACAGCGACCAGCAGGCCAAAGGCAATCATGGTTTGGTGGGTACGCGCCTGTTCAGCATTGCGCTGGGCCAACAGCCGGGTCTCCTCGGCTTCCATCTCATGCAGCACGCGGTAGGTGCGCTCGCGCGTCTCGCGCAAAGGTGCAGTGGCTACAAAAGCAGCGGCAGCGGTCTGGCCTTGGGTTTTTCTCAGTAATTCAACCTGTCGGGAAATTTGCAACCGTTCATTCAGCACGGTGCGTAGCCGCTGCCAACGATCTTGTTGCGGGGCGTTGTCGGCGGTCAAGACGGCCAAACGCGCCAGCACCTCTTCACGGTGGGCAATCGTGGCGTCACGCTCTACCAGATGGGCGGGATCTCCAGACACCCGAAAACTTTGCGTGGTCAGCTCGATCCGCAGGGTGTCGCTTCTGGTGTGCGCAATGTGGTTCAGCACATCATGGGTATGTGCTACCCGATGCACTGCATGGGTGGCGTCATCAGCACTCTTCCAGGTGATGACCGAAAGCACTGCGACCACCAACACCAAGGCCGTAAATGCTGCAAGCACCTTGGCTTCAAAACTGGAGTCTGGTTTCATATTCTGCTTTGCCCCCGCATGGATTGCAGAGCCTGTGCACAGCTTGTATAGACACGGGCTGAATGAGTGTATCAATCTGTTAAAAATGTGTGAAATATATTATCCCTACAGCCACTGCATGGAATCAATCGGTTACACCCACCCTGCCTCTGTGGGCGATACAACCGGCAGATAGCTGCGTCAAGACTCGGGATGGCAGGTTGGGCTGCAAGGTCATGCCAACGGTGGACAATCGTGGCATTTCCTTTTTTCTGCAACGCTACGAAAGCGCACCATGCTCATTGCTCCAGATACTGCCGTCACGCTCCGCTACCAAGTGACCAGCGCCCAAGGTAAACCCCTCGACAACGGTACGCTGGCGTATCTGCACGGTGGCTACGAGGGTATTTTTCCCAAGGTAGAAGCCGCGCTGGATGGGCAGGCCGTCGGCTTTAGCACCACGCTGGATTTATCGGTGGCCGATGCATTTGGTGAGCGCGATGAGTCTTTGGTGCGCACCATTGCCAAGAGCGAATTTCCGCCGGGGGTGAAGGTGGGCGGCCAGTTGCAAGGCCCAGGGGCCGATGGCCAACCCAGGGTGTTCAATGTAGTGAAAATCAAAGGGGCCGAAGTGCATCTGGATGGCAACCACCCACTGGCTGGGCAGGCGTTGCGCTTTCACTGCACTGTGACTGAAGTGCGGGCTGCTACTGCCCCCGAGATTGCACATCGCCATGTGCATGGTGCCCACGGCCACCAGCACTGAAGTCGGGGCTGCTGTGCAGCAACAGGCTTGGCCTGCATGAAAAAAGGCGATGAGGTGGCAGCAATGGAAACAACAGACACCCTGTTCCGACGTTTTGAGCAGCTCAACGAGATAGGCGCAGCCTTGTCTAGCGAGCGCGACCTCAATCGCCTGCTGGAAAAAATCTTGTTGGCGGCCAAGGCGATTACCCATGCCGATGGTGGCACCCTCTACCTGCTGACCCAAGATGGGCAGCATCTGCATTTTGAGATTGTTCGCACCGATTCGCTCAAGATTGCGCTGGGGGGAACCACGGGCCAACCCATCTCGGGGCTGTTTCACGACTTGCCGCTGCAAAAGGCCGATGGTTCGCCCAACAACCACTTGGTAGCGGCCTTTGCGGCCAATACCGGCCAAACGGTCAACATTCCTGATGCCTATGCGGCTGAAGGATTCGACTTTTCTGGCACCCGCGCCTTTGACCAGCGCACCGGCTACCGCTCGCAATCGTTCTTGACGGTGCCCATGAAAAACCACGAGGGTGCCTTGATTGGGGTGTTGCAGCTGCTCAACGCCCTAGACCCCGCCAGTGGTGGGGTCTGCGTGTTCTCGCAGGCTGACCAGCGTCTGGCCGAATCGTTGGCCTCACAGGCGGCCATCGTGCTCAACAACCGCCAGCTGTTGCACCAACTGGAAGCGTTGTTTGAAGGTTTTATTCAGGCCATCAACTTGGCCATTGATGACAAATCGCCCTACACCGGCGGTCACTGCCAGCGCGTGCCCGAGCTCACCATGATGTTGGCCCAGGCCGTCAATGCCACGCAAGAAGGGCCGCTGGCGCAGGTGCACTTGAGCGATAAAGATTTTTATGAGCTACGCATTGCCGCACTGCTGCACGACTGCGGCAAAGTGACCACCCCTGTGCATGTGGTGGACAAAGCCACCAAGCTGCAAACCCTGCACGACCGTATCCACGAGGTGGATACCCGCTGGGAAGTGATTAAGCGCGATGCACTGGTGCGGCAATGGCAGGCGATGGCCCAAGGTGCGGATGCGGCCCAGGCCCAAGCCGAATATGCTGCCTTTTGTGTGCAATGCGATGCCGACCGTGACTTTATACGCCGCGCCAACATTGGCGGTGAGCGCATGCTGGATGCGGACGTGGAACGGGTGCGCCAGATTGGCCGTAGCTACCATTGGCAAACCCCCTCGGGTGCCCAAGCGCCACTGCTGACTGACGAGGAGATGGACAATCTGATGGTGCGCGCTGGCACGCTCAATGGGGCCGAACGCGAGATCATTAACCACCATATTGTGGCCACCATCAAGATGTTGCAAAGCCTGCCTTGGCCTAAACACTTGCAAAACGTGCCCGAATATGCCGGAGGCCACCACGAGCGCATGGATGGGGGCGGCTACCCGCGTGGCCTCAAGCGTGAGCAGATGAGTTGGCAGGCGCGCATGATGGGCATTGCCGATATTTTTGAGGCCTTGACGGCCCACGACCGCCCCTATAAGCGGGCCATGCCGTTATCGCAGGCACTGGAGGTTTTGCAGGGCTTTAAAGATCGGGGCCATATTGATCCGGATCTGTATGAAGTGTTTGTGCGCCAGCAGGTGTACCGCCAGTATGCACAGGCATTTTTGGCCCCAGAGCAGATGGACTGCTAGGCCAGTGCCATCACCGATGCGCGGGAAGCCCCGAAGTTCTTCAGTCCGGGGTTGAGAGCGCGCACGCCGTAGGCGTGCTAATAGGGATTAGCAATCCATAATCTACATCATGGACTGCACCAAAACCCTGCGTCTGCGCATCAAAGACAAGCACGCCAAAGTGCTGGCGTTGATGGCGCGTGAGGTCAATCAGGTCTGGAATTTTTGCAACGAAACCAGCCACCGCGCCATCCGCGAGCGCCACCAATGGCTCGCGGGCTACGACCTGCAAAAGCTGACCAACGGTTTCAGCCAGTGCGATGGCATACACATCGGTTCGCCCACTGTGCAACAGGTGTGCGAGGACTACGCCAAGGCCCGCAAGCAATTCAAAAAAGCCAAACTGCGCTGGCGCGTCTCCAACCCCCAGAGCAGCAAATACAGTCTGGGCTGGATTCCGTTCAAAGCGCGTGCTGTGCAATACAAGGCGGGGCAAATCGCTTTTGCAGGTCAGAAATTGAGCCTCTGGGACAGCTACGGTCTGGCGGACTACGAGTTGCGCGCTGGCAGCTTCAGCCAAGATACACGCGGGCGCTGGTACTTGAATGTGGTGGTGAAGGTGCAAGTCCAAGCCAGCGCGGGCGCAGCCAGTGTCGGTATCGACTTGGGTTTGAAAGAGGCGGCGGTCACTTCTACCGGCGAACGCATTGAAGGGCGTTTTTACCGCAAGCTCGAATGCAAACTCGGTATTGCACAGCGGGCGCACCAAAAGCACCGGATCAAAGCCATCCACGCAAAAATTGCCAACCAGCGCAAAGATGTGCTGCATAAGTTCAGCACGGAACTGGTGAAACAAAACGCCGCTATTTTTGTCGGTGATGTGAGCAGCGCCAAGCTGGTCAAAACCAAGATGGCCAAGTCCACGCTGGATGCGGGCTGGGCCATGCTCAAGACGATGTTGGAATACAAGAGCCATCAGGCCGGTGTCGTCTTTGAAGTAGTGAATGAAAGCTACACAACCCAGACTTGCTCGTGCTGCGGGGCCATCCCTGCCAGTAGTCCGAAAGGTAGAGCGGGTTTGCGAATAAGAGAGTGGAAGTGCAGCGACTGCGCAGCGGAACACGACCGCGATGTGAATGCAGCACGCAACATTCTCGCGGCGGGGCATCGCCGTCTAGCAGTAGGAATTCCCGTCCTTTAGAGCGGGGAGGATGTCAATTGATACATACCAGCCGGACTTGGCGCAGATCCGTCAGGCCTTGCAAGGCCTTTTCTATGCCGTCCATTTTGAGGGTGTGCATCCCACTGACCAAACACGATTGCAGCAATTGCGCTACCCGAGAACGCAGTTGGATGTGCTCTTTGATGGCATCGTCGGCCACCAGCAATTCGTGCAGAGCTACGCGGCCCTTGTAGCCACTGCCTTGGCATGTGTCGCAGCCCACAGGACGGTATAAATGCAAATCGCCTTGGGCGTCGCCGTATTGGCTGCGCCAGCTTTGCAGCAAAGCCTCGCACTGCTGCGGCGTAGGTTGCACTTGGGTAGAGGTGTGCAGGTATTCATGGGCACAGGCGGTCAATTCGGCCTCGTCGGGCCGGTAGCTTTGCTTGCAACTGCACAATTTTCGCGCCAACCGCTGCGCCAATACCCCCAGCAGTGCATCGGCAAAATTGAAGGGGTCCATGCCCATGTCGAGCAGGCGCACGATGGATTCGGGGGCCGAGTTGGTGTGCAGGGTAGAGAACACCAAATGCCCAGTGAGCGAGGCTTCGATGCCCATGCTCACGGTTTCTAAGTCGCGCGACTCGCCCACCATGATGATGTCGGGGTCTAGGCGTAAAAAGGCGCGCATCACGGTGGCAAAGTCCACCCCGGCTTTTTTGTTGACTTGCACTTGGCGCAGGCCGCGCTGGGTGATTTCTACCGGGTCTTCTGCTGTCCAGATTTTGGCCTCAGGGGTGTTGAGGTGTTTGAGGATGGAATGCAGCGTCGTGGTTTTGCCCGAGCCGGTGGGGCCACAGACATAAAACAGACCATAGGGCTTGGTGATGGTGTCGGTGAGCCGTTGCAGGTTGTGCGGGCTGAGGTTGAGCTGCTCTAGCGGCAGTGGTTCGCCGCCACGCAACAGGCGCATCACCACGTCTTCTACGCCCCCCATCGAGGCGATGGTAGCCACGCGCAGCTCAATGTCTAAGGGGCCAAAGCGCCGAAATTGGATTTTCCCATCTTGGGGCTTGCGCCGCTCCGAGATGTCTAAATCGCACATGATTTTGATGCGCGTGACCAGCGGTGCCCGGTAGGCTGCCGGAATCTCGATGTAGGGGCGCAAGCCCCCATCGATCCGAAAGCGGATTTGGGTTTTTTCTTTGCCGGGCAGGGGTTCAATGTGGATGTCGGAGGCGCCTTGCTGGTGTGCGTCTAGGATGATGCGGTTGACCAGTTTGACCAGCTCGTTGTCGGCTGCCGCCGAGACCAGGGTGGAGTCGTCCATGCTGTCATCTGGCACGGTATCGGTCAAGTCGGCCAACATGCGGTCTACGCTGGTGTCGGTTTGGGCCGGGTAGAGTTGATCGAGGGTTTGCAGAAAATCCTGCCGGGTGGTCACCACATATTCAATGGGGTGGGCCTGTGGAAAAACCTGCCCCACAATCCGCGCGCTTTGCACAGCCTCTGGGTCGAGGCACATGATTTGTAAGCCGCTGCGGCCCTCTTCCAGAGGCACCCAGCCTTGGGTGAGCAAGAAATCCCGTTTCAGGGCGCCATGCAAGGATTCGATGCGCAGGCGCTGCGGCTGAAAACCCACATAGGGCACGCCAAAGAAAGCCGCCAGACTGGCCCCGATGGCCGCCACAGCCACCCCCTGCTGCAACAGCATGGCCTCGCCTGACAGGCCATTTTCCCGGGCCTGTTGCAAACACTGGGTGAGGTCGGGGGCTGTGATGTGGCCTTGTTGCACCAGCCACTGGTAGCGCATGCTGCCGGGGGGCGCGGCGGACGGGCGGCTGGGAGCGGCGGGTGGGGCACTGGCTTCGGCCTCGCTGAGGGCTTGCATGCTCAGTGGTAGCCCACGGTGCTTGAAGGCAATAGCCAAGGTTTTGCAGAGTTCGGCTGCCCCCTGTTCGGCGGCAGTACCAAAGGGTTCGCCGCTGCGGGTGTTGATCAGTTGTAGCACACCGTACAGGGTGCCATCTTGGACAATGGGGGCCGTGAGCAATTGGCGCGTGAGATACCCCGAGCGGCGGTCGACCTCGGGCTGAAAGTTCAGGTCGGGGGCAATGTGCTGCAAGGCCACGGCGTCGTGGGCGTCGGCCACATTGACCAAGCGCCGTTTGAGTGCCACATAACCGGCCACGCTGTTGTTATTGATGCGCAGGCGAATGCTGCGGATGGTTTGCAGCCCGGTCTTGATGCGCGAGACGATGTAATCACCATCATCGGCCACTGTGTAGATGGTGATGCGATCTGCACCAAACAGGTCGCAGATAGACTGCGCCAAATCGACCATGATTTGTTCAATACGGTCGGTGTTGTGGATGCGATTGCTCAGGTGTTGCAGGGCACGAAAGAAGGCGGCCTCATCGATATTGGCGGTGATAGGTTGGCCCATGATGGATTGTTCAGAACTCAAAAATCTGACCGGCCTCCAGCCAGAACAGTGGATATTGTTGGGCCAGTCCCAAGGCTTCTACTTCAGCGTGCAGCAAGGCTGCCTCCAGCGGCTTGGTGTGTGTCAGTCCCAGACGCCAGCCCGGTTGCCGTGGGGCTTGCAGTTGGGCCAATTCTTCGGCCAGCACTTGCGGGCACAGGTGGCCGCTGGCGTGGGCCAGGGCACTGGCACGTTGGCTGAAAGTCAACTCAATCACCAGCATTGCCAAGGGCAGTTGGCGCAGCCGTTGCCAAAAGGGAGGGTTGCGCTCCGTGTCGCCAGTAAAAACCCAATGCCCTTGGGGGGTAGCCACGGCAAAACCCACGGCAGGCACGGTGTGGTGGGCAGGCAGCACTTCAATGTGCAAGCCGTTCAGTGTGAGCACCTGCCCAACTTCAATCGGATGAAACTGCACCATGGGCCGCTGTGGCGATGGAATCACTGAAAAATCGGGCCAGATAACCCCATTAAAAATGTGGTGTCGCAACGCCGCAATGGTGGCAGGCAGGGCATGCACCCGCAATGGTTGGCTGCGCAACCCCGCCACGGCATCGAGCATCAGTGGCAAGGCTGCCAGATGGTCTAGGTGCGAATGGGTGAGCAGCACATGGTCAATGCGCACCATCTCGCCCAGCGGTAGATCGGCCACACCAGTGCCAGCATCGAGCAGGATGTGCTCGTCGAGCAGAAAGGAGGTGGTGCGGGCATGTTGCGCAATGGCGCCAGAACAGCCCAGAACCCGTATCTTCATGGTTTTGCTCGTTGGATGGGAAGGAAAATACCCAGTCTGCACCGGGCCATGCTGCGGCAACAGGCATTCTGGCACGACCAGAGCTGTGCCGCTGTGATTACCCTGCTGAGCACCAAAAATCTGTCAAGCTTGGCCCAAGACCCCCAACTCCTGGTTTACAGTGGTGTTGTCGGCACCAAGCCGACCGCAGTTCGAAAAGGAGATCAACATGCAAGTGCAGGTACACGCCAACGACCACATTCAAGGCGGTGAATCCCTGGCCCAATGGATTCAGGCCGAAGCTCTTGAGCGGCTGGCCCGTTTTCGCGAGCACATCACCCGCGTCGAAGTGTTCCTGACCGATGTGGACGCCGGCAAATCCGGTGCCAATGACAAGCGTTGCCGTCTGGAGGCACGTCCCGCTGGGCGCCAGCCCGTGACCGTCACTGCCGATGGTGACAAGGTGGCAGTGGCTTTTGTGAGTGCTGTGGACAAATTGATCCACGCCTTGGATGCTGATTTGGGCCGGGCCAAGGCCCGCCACGCCCGCGACACCATCGGAGCACATTTGCAAGACGCGGAGTAAGGCACACAGGCTGTAGCCCTACGGCCTGATTTCGCTCCCCCCTGAAGGCGCAAGTGGCTACAGCACTTGCGCCTCTTTTTTATGTCTCTGCAACCAACCCATGCTCTCCCAATCCGACACCGACCAACGTTTGATGGATCTCGAAACCAAGTTGAGCTTTCAGGAGGATGCGCTCGACCAGCTGCATCTGGTGCTCTATCGCCAACAGCAGCAAATTGATGGGCTGTTGCAGGAGGTACGCCGCCTGGGCCAGCAGATGCCTGAAGAGCGGGGGGCGGTGCGCCACAGCCCGCGCGATGAATTACCGCCCCACTATTGAGCCATTTGGGACGGGGTGGACGCGACTCGTCTGGCCGCCGTTTGGTCATGTGCCAGTCACAGCCCAGTGCGATAATTGACCCCTCGCATGTTGTAGATGGAGATATTGCCCATGGAAGCCTACCCGAGTCGGTAGCTTTCAGCTCTCAGGCCAGGTGCCGGGGCTGAAAGCGCCTCCTATTCACCCCCCCCCTGCCTGTCTACTCTGGGAGCGAGCCATGCTCAATATTTTTACGCTTGCCAATGGGCGTCTTGTGCAGCAAGAAATCGAGGCGCTGGAAGACCTGTCGCACTTTCGTCCGATCTGGGTCGATCTGGAATCTCCCACCATTGAAGAAAAACGCTGGGTCAAGCAGCACTATGGCCTGTCCATTCCTGAAGATGCGATGGACGAGGATATTGAGGAGTCTGCCCGCTTCTACGAAGAAGACAACGGCGAGTTGCACATCCGTAGCGACTTCTTGATCGATGATGATGAAGACCCCCGCTCGGTTCGGGTGGCTTTTATTCTGAACCTCATCAACCCCGATCTGCGCAGCAAGGGGGTGCTGTTTTCCATCCATGAAGAAGATATTCCGGTTTTTCGTCTGCTGCGCTTGCGCGCCCGCCGGGCTACTGGGCTGATTGAGGATGCACGCGAGGTGCTGCTGCGGCTGTTTGATACCGATGCTGAATATTCTGCCGACACGCTAGAGGGCATTTATGACGACTTGGAAAAGGTCAGTAGCCAGGTGCTTTCGGGCAGTGTGACGGACGCCCGTGCCAGTGAAGTGTTGTCGGCCATTGCCCGCCAAGAAGACTTGAACGGACGCATCCGGCGCAATGTGATGGATACGCGCCGTGCAGTCAGCTTCATGATGCGCAGCAAAATGCTCAATGCCGAGCAGTTTGAGGATGCCCGCCAGATTTTGCGCGACATCGACTCGCTCGATAGCCACACGGCGTTTTTGTTCGACAAAATCAACTTCCTGATGGATGCCACGGTTGGTTTTATCAATATCAACCAGAACAAGATCATCAAAATGTTCTCGGTGGCCAGTGTGGCACTGCTGCCCCCGACGCTGATTGCCAGCGTGTATGGCATGAATTTTCAGTACATGCCCGAGTTGTCGCAAAAATGGGGCTACCCCTATGCGTTGGTGCTGATGGTTGCCAGCGCCTTGGTGCCTATGTGGTATTTCCGCAAGCGTGGCTGGCTCAAGTAAGCCACGCACATTGGCGGCACAAAAAGAAAAAGGTTGCGAAGCGCCCCTGAACGAAGAAGAGAGGGAGGGAGGAGGTGCGCTCCGGGATTGCAGTCAGACCCACCGGGCCTGAAAGGCTTCGCAACCATAAAAGCAACCAGCGCCCCGCAATACTTTTGCGTGGCATACACACTAGAGTAAGGGCGGGTGGTGAAAGTTCCAAGACCCATGCAGGTAAATTTTTGCATAGGGTCTGGGTGGTGTCTGTTCTGGCTCAAACCACGGCCAGCAGCCGCTCCAGCGGTACTTGGATGCGCAACACATCTTTGTGTGCCACGACGCCCGTGATCTTCCAGTGGGGCATGGCGGTATCGCGCGGAATCAGCTCGCCAGTGGGCATGCCTTGGCGGTTGAGCACCACGGCAACACGCGGGGTAGTGGCTGTGACGCCTCGGCGCACCACCATGCCCACTTCTTGGCTGACCAGCCGCACGAAGGTGCCAGGGGGGTAGACGCCCAGTGTTTTGACGATGGCTGCGCCGGCCTCGTCTACTTGGTGCTCCTCGTCGTAATAACAGGACTGCATAGCCGCCGTGACGGGCATGGGGTGGCGTCCTACGCGGGGGGCCAAACGGGCCGAAAAAATATCCGCCCGTTGGATCAGGCGGGCCATTTGCTGTGCTTCGGTTTTGTGGGCCAGCGGGCCGGGGGTGCGGTGGTGGTGTTGGCGCACTGCCTCTAGCCAGATGGGGTCGTGGATACCTAGGCTGCGCAGTAGTGTCTCGCTGCGTTCGGGGTGGTTTTCAATGGCACTGATCTGTTCGGCGCTCAGTGGCGTGGTCTGCAAGGCCAAGTGGTCTTGCAGTTCGGTCATGGCGCAGTTCATGCTCAAGGCGGCACAACCAATGCGCAAAATTTGCTCCTCGTCCCAGCGCAGGGTGGCCCGAGCCACCACCATACAGACACAGGCCACCAACATGCTGTGCGTGGCGCTGTACATCCGGGTTTCTTGCCCTGAAATGCGCACCAGCGCCAGCAAGGTGGCATCGGGGGTGAGCACGCAGTAGCGCGACAGGTCGGCTTGCAACTCCATGAAGCGGGTGCCAAACTCGTGGGCCGGGGGAGAGCGCAGCAGTTGGGTGGCGCGGTGTTGCAGGTCGGGCCAGTTGGGGGGGCCGTTGTGGGTTTCGCCTTGTGTGCCTTGGGCCACCATTTCCATTCGGGCTTTGGCAATTTCGCTCAGGGGCTTTTCTGACAGCAACATGCGTTGCAATTGCCCCATGTAGGCGCGGTGGCTGTCGTCGGACTCCTCGGTGTCTACACACAGATGCACGCCGCGCTGTACCAACAGGTCTAGCTCGGCCCGGTTGCGAATCACATAGCCTTTTTGTGCCAGCACTGCCCCACTGGCACTGCGCAAGACAAAACTTAGGGGCTGCCCCAGCGGGATGGTGTCGATGTTCAGGGTAAGCAGGTTCATGGCCTATCCATTATGCGGACAGACACCGCCCATTCGGGCGTGTTGGCCTTGCCTGTGGCGGGGCTGCTTCAGTTTTGTCCAAATACGGCCTGCCACAGTGCTTGGATTGCGGCCCGTTCGGCTTGTAGCGCGGGCGAGGTGACTTGGGTGGGCACCTCATCGAGGCGGGCGCGGTGTTGCACCCGGCGCAACTCGCGGTAGGCGCTGGCAGCCGCTTGGCCCACACCCGTTGGTAGCAGGCCTGCATCTTCCGCCCGTTGCAGCAGGGCGATATTGCCCACGTTGTCCATGAGTTGGGGGTGGGCGCCTGAGTGCAGCAGCACCAGATATTGCATGGCAAACTCGGCATCCACCATGCCACCGGGGCTGTATTTGATGTCGAACTGCTCGGGGGGCGGGCGGTGGGCACCCAGCACCCGCGCCCGCATGGCGGTGATTTCTTGAGCCAAGGCCACGGCGTCGCGGGGGGCACTGATCACGGCTTGGCGTACGGCGTCAAAGCGGGTGCGCAGATCTTCGCTGCCCAGCACAAAACGTGCGCGTGTCATGGCTTGGTGTTCCCATGTCCAAGCGGTGTTGCTGCCGCGCTGCTGTTGGTAGTTGGCGTAAGACAGGAAGCTGGTCACGAGCAGGCCCGAGTTGCCATTGGGGCGAAGTGCGGTGTCGATCTCGAACAAGTCACCCTCGCCGGTCTTGACGGTGAGCCAGTTGATCAGCTTGCGTACAAAGGCGGTATAGACCTCTGGGGCGCGGTCGTCGTCGTCGTCAAAGACAAAAACAATGTCGAGATCGCTGCCGTAGCCCAGCTCCTTGCCGCCGAGTTTGCCGTAACCAATGATGGCAAATTGCGGCACTTCGCGGTGGCGGTTTTTGAGGCGTTCCCAGCACCATTGGGCCGTGACGCGCAGCACACTGTCGGCCAAGGCACTCAGGTCGTCTGCCACTTGCTCTACCGTGAGGCGTTCGCCCACATCGCGGGCCAGCGTGCGAAAGGTTTCGGCATGGTGGGCCCGGCGCAATAGGTTGAGCAGGGTTTCGTCGTCGTCTTCTTTGGTCGAGCGCAACGAGGCCAAACGCCGGGCTAAATCGCGTTCAAAGTCTGCTGGGACAAATCGTTCTTGCAAGAGGGCACTGCCTGCCAGCTCGTCAATCACGCCGGGGTGTTGCAGCAGGTAGCGGGCGGGCCAGCGGGCTGCCCCCAACAGGTGCAACAGCTGCTCATGCACGGCGGGGCGCTCCAGCAGCAGGGCCAGATAGCTTTCGCGGCGCAGCAGGGATTCAAACCAATTGATCAGGCGCACTGCTGCCTCGTCGCTGGCGCGGCCATCGCGCAGCCATTGTGCGGTGCGTTGTACCAGCCTAAACAGTCGGGCGCGTGCCTCTTCTCGCAGCGCCCCCACCCGTGGGTGGTTGCGCCATTCGGCCACCCGCTCTCTCAAGGCGGGGGGCAGGTCTTCTAGCAAATTGTCTAGCTCCGGGGCTGCGGGGGTGTTGGCATGGGGGCCAGCACAGTTGCCCGCGCAGGGCTTTTTGGTGTCTCCGCCCAGCAGGGTGTCAAATTCTTGTGCTACCAGTTCACGATGGGCATCGAGTTCGTGCAAAAAGCTGGCGCAGCTGGTGTAGCCCATGGTCTGTGCAATCCAGGCCAGATCATCGTCACGGGTTGGCAGGATGTGGGTTTGTTGGTCGTCCAGGTATTGAATGCGGTGTTCTACACGGCGCAAAAACACATAAGCCCGTGCCAGCGCATCGGCCGTTTCTGGGGGCATCAGGCCCGCTTGGGCTACCCGCTGCAAGGCATCCAGTGTGGGGCGGCGGCGCAACTCTGGGAACTGGCCCCCGCGCACCACCTGCAGCAATTGCACCGTGAATTCGATTTCGCGGATGCCCCCGCGCGACAGTTTGACGTCGTTGGCACGCTCGGGGTGGCCTGCGCTGCGCCGAGCAGCATGGTCGCGAATTTGGCGGTGCAGGTTGCGCAAGGATTCAAACACGTTGTAGTCGAGGTAGCGCCGGAATACAAAGGGCAACACGACCGAGCGCAAGGCTTGCACTTGGGGGCTGCCAATGCAATCGAACGGGGCTACCACTCGGCTCTTGAGCCAGGCAAATCGCTCCCATTCGCGACCCTGAATCTGCAAATACTCTTCCAGTGCCGCCAGTGATACGGCGGGCGGCCCCGAGTTGCCATGTGGGCGCAGCGCCAGATCGACACGAAACACCATGCCATGCTCGGTGGTGTCGCCCACCAAGCTGTAGATGATTTTGACGGCACGGCCAAAGTATTCGTGGTTGGAGATACGCCCGCGCCCATCAGCGGTGCCTGCGGTCTCTCCGTCGTGCTCGTAAACATAGATGAGGTCAATGTCACTGGAGACATTGAGTTCGCGCGCCCCCAGTTTGCCCATGCCAATGATCCATAGCTGCACTGGCTGACCCTCGGGGCCACAGGGGGCACCGTGGCGCTCGTCGAGTTCTTGGCGGGCTTGGCGGCAGGCATGGTCGAGTGCCACTTCGGCCAGTTCTGTCACGGCGCGGGTAACTACGTCCAGTGGTGCCTGGGTCTCGCAGTCCAGGCGCATCAGGCGTTCCATCACCAATTGGCGCAGGGTGCGTAGGGCCGTGCCGGTATCGCTGCCTTGGGCGCGCAGGGTAGTCAGCGTTTGCTCCATGCTGGCCCGCACAGGGGCGCCTGGGGGCAGCGCAGCCATCTGCGCACCATAGCGACGGTGCAGCCGCTGGAAAAAACGCGAGTGGTTGGCGGGGCTAGCGTCGGCGTTGTCGGTCAAATGCAGTGGCATGGCGTAGAGGCAGCGGGCAAGCGCCGCAGGTAAAACGACACAGGGTTGAATGGGCTTACGGTGCAGTCTTGTGGTGGCTGCGGGCCATAATTCCCGCCACCTCTGCCCGGCCCGCCATGAATGACCCAGCTTTGCCCCCCACACGCCTAATCCGCTGGATGGCTGGATTGGCGCGGTGGTCGCTACGTCTGTGTCTGTTGGCAGTGCTGTTGTTGGCGCTGGCCTGGGCCGTGCTGCACGGCTGGATTGTGCCGCGAATTGGCGACTATCGTCTGCTGCTGCAAGAACAGGCTAGCCGGATGTTGGGCACCACGGTGCAGATAGGGACGGTGGCCGCCCATAGCCGGGGGCTGTTGGTGCCCTCCATCGAGTTGCGCGAGGTGGTGCTGCTGGACGATCAGGAGCATCCAGCCCTGCATTTGCCGCGTGTGGTGGTGGCACTGTCGCCGCGCTCGCTGTGGCGACTGGGGTTTGAACAACTCTACATTGAGCAGCCCGAGCTGCATGTGCGCCGTGCGGTAGATGGCCGCCTGTGGGTGGCAGGGTTGGCTTTGCCTGACACCACCGCAGACGACAGTGCTGGGGCCGATTGGCTGTTTTCTCAGCCCGAAGTGGTGGTGCAGGGCGGCAGCCTCCATTGGCACGATGAGTGGCGCGGGGCTCCCCCACTGGCCCTGCACGACATCAGTGTGGTGCTGCGCAACGGTGCTTGGCGTCACCAGCTGCGGTTGGATGCCACGCCACCGCCCGAATGGGGCCAGCGTTTCAGCGTGGTGGGGCGCTTTCGGCAGCCTTTTTTGTTGGGCCACAGTGGGCGCTGGCGGCAGTGGAGTGGGCAAGTATTTGCAGATTTTGCGCGGGTCGATGTCTCACGTCTGCGCCACCACGCCGATTTGGGCATGGATGTCAGCCAAGGCCGGGGAGCCTTACGGGCTTGGCTGGATGTAGAGCGTGGCCAAGTGGTGGGCGGTGTGGCCGATGTGGCACTGGCAGATGTGCGTGCCACCACGGCGCCAGGGCTGATGCCTTTGGTGTTGCCGATGGTGCAAGGTCGTTTGGGGGGGCGTCAACTCGACGGTGGTTTGGAGTTGCATACCCAAAACCTGCAATTTGTCACCGATGAGGGCTTGCGGTGGCCGGGTGGCAATGTGCGCCTGCGTTATGTGCAGGCAGGCGCTGCCCAGCAGGCGCTGGGAGAGTTTCAGGCCGACCGGCTGGATTTGGCCGCTCTGGCCCGTATTGCCAGCCGTTTACCCTTGCCCGGCCCGGTGCATACCGGATTGCAAACCTATGCCCCTGAGGGGCTGGTGGAAGTGGTGCAGGCCCGCTGGCAGGGCAACCCTGAGGCGTTGCACAGCTACCAATTGCGTGGGCGGGTGCGGGGGCTGGCGTTGGCAGGCACGCCGCCAGCACCAGGGCAGGTGCTGGCACCCAATGCCCCTTTGGGCCTGCGTGGTGCCACGGTGGATGTGGAGATGACCCAAGCTGGTGGCAAGGCCTCGGTGCTGATGAGCGATGGCGCACTGGTATTGCCGGGCGTGTTTGAAGACCCTTGGCTGCCATTGCAGCAACTCAGCAGCACGGTGCGCTGGCAGGTGGCCAACAACCAATTGGCTGTGCAGGTAGACAACACCCGCTTTGCCAACGCCGATGCACAGGGCACCTTGCAAGCCAGTTGGCACACCAGTGATCCGGCCACTTCGGGCAGCCGGTCGCGCTTTCCGGGGGTGCTAGACCTCAGTGGCAACCTGAGCCGGGCCGATGGCACCAGAGTGCACCGCTACCTGCCCTTGGCTATTCCACAGGAGGCACGCCACTATGTGCGCGATGCGGTGGTGGCAGGTTCGTCCAACCATGTGGAGTTTCGTGTGCGGGGCGATTTGCATGACATGCCCTTCAATGACCCACGGCAGGGCGAGTTTCGCATTGCGGCGCGTGTTCAGGATGTGACCTATGCCTATGTGCCTGCCCACTTGCAAACCGAGGGGGAGTTGCCTTGGCCTGCGCTGACAGGGTTGGCAGGTGAATTGGTGTTTGAGCGTTCATCTATGCGGGTGCAGGGGGCCAGCGGTGGCTTTGCCGGATTGCAACAGACCCGCTTGACCCAGGTGCAAGCCCATATCCCCGACCTGAGCCATACCGTGGTGGCTGTGGGGGCTCAGGCCCGGGGGCCATTGCCTGAACTGTTGGGGTTTTTGCGTGGCTCTCCTGTGCAGGCGCTGATGGGCAATGCGTTGGCCCAGGCCAGCGGCAGTGGTGCTGCCGATCTGCACCTCAAGCTGGGTCTGCCCATCAGTGCCTTGCACCAAACCAAGGTGCAGGGCCGGGTGATTTTGGCAGGCAACGAGGTGCGTATAACCCCCCACACCCCTGTGCTGTCCCGCGCACGGGGTGCGGTGGAATTCACAGAGAACAGTTTTGCCTTGCGCGGGGTGCAGGCCAAGACACTGGGAGGGGAGGTGCGGCTCGAAGGGGGTATGCGCCCGCCGGCTGAGGGCATGGCTGTCAGTGAGTCGGCCTTTCAGTTGCGCGCCCAAGGCACCGTGTCAGCCCAAGGCTTGCAACAGGCGCCAGAATTGGGGTTGCTGTCGCAACTGGCGCAGCACGCCAGCGGCACGGCCCCCTATACCTTGGCCATGACTTTGCGCCGAAACACGCCCCAGTTCCAGATTGAGAGCAGTCTGCAAGGCATGGCCCTGAACCTGCCCACCCCCTTGGGCAAACCTGCAGATACGGCGGTGCCGTTGCGCCTAGAAACTGTGCTGCCCGCCGCCTCGCTGGAGCCTTCGGCCCCTCTGCACGAACAGCTCTCCCTGCAATGGGGGCCGCTGGGGCAGGTGCAATATGTGCGTGACATCAGCGGGCCACAGCCCAAGGTACTGCGCGGCATGATCGCCTTGGGTTTACCCAGTGATGAAGTGCCCCCCTTGCCCGCCCAAGGGGTGGTAGCCAATGTGCGGCTGTCCCAAATAGATACAGATGCTTGGGAGGCCGTTTGGGCAGCCACACCGAGTGCATCCTCGGGGGGGGCGGTTGCAACGGGGCTGGACTATTGGCCGCAGACGGTGGCACTGCGCGCCCGTGAACTCACCATGCAAGGGCGCACGCTGCACGATGTGGTGGCTGGTGGCTCACAGCAGGGCGGCGTGTGGCAGTTCAATCTGGATGCAGAACAGCTCAGTGGCTATGTCGAATACCATCCCCCTGGCGGTAGTCAGGGGGCAGACGGTCGTTTGTTTGCCCGTTTGGCCCGTCTGAAGTTGCCCCAAAGCACATCAACCCAGGTGGAGTCTTTGTTGGATGCACAACCGGGCCATTTGCCTGCGTTGGATATTGTGGTGGATGACTTTGAACTGCGCGAACGCCACTTGGGGCGTTTGCAGGTGCAGGCCAGCAACCGGGGCAACAGTGGCGCGCAAAGTGAATGGCGCTTGCAACAGTTGGCCTTGACCATGCCCGAAGCCACTTTCAGTGCCAGTGGCAACTGGGCCTTGCTGGGGGCTGCCGAAGCTGCACGCCACACCTCGCCTGGGCCATTGCGGCGCACCGCCCTCAACTTCACGCTGGACATCCGTGATGCGGGTCAGCTGTTGACTCGCTTGGGCATGGCCGATGTGGTGCGCCGGGGCCAGGGGCGCATGGCGGGGCAAGTGTCTTGGCGTGGTGCCCCCTCGTTGCCAGACTATCCTTCTATGACTGGGCAAATCCATTTGGAGGTGCAGACTGGGCAGTTTCTCAAGGCCGATCCGGGGCTGGCCAAGCTGCTCAGTGTGCTTAGTTTGCAATCGTTGCCTCGCCGTCTGAGTTTGGATTTTCGGGATGTCTTTAGCGAAGGCTTTGCCTTCGACTTTGTCCGGGGGGATGTGCGCATTGAGCAAGGTGTGGCGATGAGCAACAACTTGCAAATGAAAGGCGTGAATGCTGCTGTGCTCATGGAGGGCCGGGCCGACATCCAGCGTGAAACCCAAGACCTGCATGTGGTGGTGGTGCCCGAGATCAATGCCATGACCGCCTCGTTGGTGGCTACCGCCATCAATCCAGTAGTGGGGTTGGGCAGCTTTTTGGCCCAGATGTTTTTGCGCGGCCCTTTGATGGCGGTAGCCACACAGGAGTTTCGTGTGGATGGCTCTTGGGCCGATCCCCAAGTCAGCCGCTTGCCGCGCAGTGGCCGTGCAGCAGCGGCCGATGGCACCTTGTCCACGGCCCCAGCCACTGCCGAGGCTGCTGGCACCACGGCCTCGCCTGCCCCATGAGCCCCAATCCACCCCCTGTGGACGGCCCTGCCTTGCCCCCTCGGCCTGTGGCAGCACTGACAGCCATCATGGCCCGTTGGCGTTGGTGCCATTGGCACAGCACTTGGCGGCGCTGGTCGCTGTGGACTCTGCTGGTGGGATTGGTGGCCTCTATGCTGGTCACGCTGGTGTGGCTGGCCGGTCGCTATGAGGCCAGTGTGGTGCAAAGCCAGCTCGAACGCGATGCCGCCGATGCCGTGGTCGACATTCGGGCAGGTTTGGCGCGCAACCTGCAAAGTTTGCTGGCCTTACAGACGGGGTTATTGGCAATGTCAGAGTGGCAAGTCCAAGGCCAAGCCTTGTTGCGTGACCGCCGTGAACTGGTGCGCCTTGAGTGGCGGGCGTCTGACCTGAGGCTGTACGGCCATGCCGAGTCGCCTTTTGTGTTTTTGCAATGGCCGCAGGGCCAACGCGAAGACAGCCATTCTGATATGGCACTGGCCTGTGCCAATGCCCGGCGCATGAACGGCCCAGCCTATTCGAGCAGTTATTTTTTGCCCCACGGTGATGGGTTGGGCTCGGAAGTGATTGAGCTGTGCCTGCCCCTGACCTCCGCAGGGCAGGAGGTGGGTTATTTGGTGGCAACCTACCGTTTGCAGGCGGTATTGGCCGAGCTGGTGGGCCACTCCTTGGCCCGGCGCCAGGAGGTTTCATTCACCGAGGCCGATGGCACCCGTTTGGCAATGGTGGGGGCTGCTCGCCGGGGCAGTCGGGCTTTTACGGCCCAGCAGTTGCTGGATCTGCCTGGCAACACCTTGGTGCTGCGCATGGACCGCTGGCACACCCCGCCCAGCGTTTTTCCAAATGTGCTCACCGCCTTGGTGACGGCCATGTCGATTGCGCTGGTCACGGTGTTGGTGGTGCTGGTGCGCGACAACCGCCGCCGCCTGCGGGCCGAGAGTGATTTGGGCGATGCGTTGGCCTTTCGCAAGGCAATGGAGGACTCCCTCATTACGGGCCTGCGCGCCCGCGATCTGCAAGGGCGTATCACCTATGTGAATCCGGCCTTTTGTGAGATGGTGGGCTTTGAGGCCCAAGAGCTGCTGGGTCAGAGCATTTCTGCGCCTTATTGGCCGCCTGAGTTGGTGGAGGAGTACCGTCAGCGCCAAGCGGGCCGTTCTGCCGGACTCATACCGCCGCGTGAGGGTTTTGAATCGGTGTTCATGCACAAGGACGGTAGGCGTTTTCCGGTGCTGATCATTGAAGCACCGCTCATCAATGCGGTGGGTAAGCATACGGGTTGGATGAGTGCCTTTCTCGACATCAGTGAACAAAAGCGCGTGGAGGAGATATCCCGTGCCTCACAGGAGCGCCTGCAAGCTACAGCCCGGCTGGCTACGGTGGGCGAGATGGCCTCACTGTTGAGCCATGAGCTTAACCAACCGTTGGCCGCTATTGCCAGCTATGCCAATGGCTCACTCAACCTGCTGCAATCCGTCCAGACCGAAGTGGGTGCCACTTTGCCACCACAGGCCCAGAATGATTTGCAAGATATCCACATGGCCATGCAGCGCATTGCCAACCAGGCCGAGCGGGCAGGCCGTGTCATCAAGAGTGTGCACGATTTTGTCCGCCGTCGTGACCAATCGCGCGAGCGTGTGGCGGCACAGACGGTGTTGGATGCCGTGCTGCCGCTGGTGCAATTGCAGGCCCGTAAACTGGGAGTGCGCGTGCAGGTGGATGTGGAGCCCGGCTTGCGGCCCTTGTGGTGTGACCGCACCATGGTAGAGCAGGTGCTGCTCAACCTGACCCGCAATGCCATGCAGGCCATGGATGCGCCCGACATCGAGACCCGTGTGTTGCTGCTGCGGGTGGGGCATGCCCCCGACCGTGCAGGCAGCAGTTGGCTAGAGTTTGCCGTGGCCGACATGGGTGTGGGTCTGAGCGACGAAGTGGCCCAACGCCTGTTCACGCCTTTTTTTACCACCCGGCCCGAGGGCATGGGCTTGGGTTTGAGCCTGTGCCGCACCGTGGTAGAGCAACACGGTGGCGCACTGGCTTTTGCCCCCAACCAGCCCCGTGGTACGGTATTCACCTTTACCCTGCCCACCGCTGCGATCGAACCAGAAAGCACCTAAGACTATGGAGCCTGTTGCCAATGCCACCGTCTATATCGTGGATGACGATGCCAGCGTACGCGAGGCGCTGGCCTGGTTGCTGCGCTCGCGCCGCCTGCCCAGCGAGACCTTCGCCAGCGCCGAGGCTTTTGAGGCCGCGCTCGCCCAACGCACTGGTGCCCCCCAGCCCTGCTGCTTGTTGCTGGATGTGCGTATGCCGGGCATGAGCGGGCTGGCCTTGTTTGACGTCCTCTTGGCCCGTGGTGCCGTAGCGGCCATGCCAGTGATTTTTCTGACCGGCCATGCCGATGTGCCCACGGCAGTAGATACCGTCAAGCGTGGTGCCTTTGATTTTTGTGAAAAACCCTTCTCTGACAATGCCTTGGTAGACCGCATTGAGCAGGCGCTGGCCCAGTCGGCGCAACACTTGGCACAGTTGCACCAGCGTCAACGCCTGCATTGCCGCTTGGCTGATCTGACCGAGCGTGAGCGGGCAGTGATGCAGTGCGTGGTGGAGGGGCTGCCCAACAAGCTGATTGCCGACCAGTTGGATATCAGCGTGCGCACGGTAGAAGTGCATCGGGCGCGGGTGTTTGACAAAATGCAGGTCAAATCGGCGGTGGAATTAGCCAATTTGCTGCGCAACAGCCATTGAGCAGGCGTTCAAGCACAATCGCCCCCCATGACAATCGCATCCCTGCGCCTTGGCATGGCCGCTGTGGTGGCCGCCGTGCTGACGGCCTGCTCCACCACGCCACCCGAGCCGCCCTACCAGGTGCCCGCCCCTTTGCCAATGGCACCGTCTGCCCTGCCGGGCGTGCCCCCCATTGCCCAACCCGGCAGCCGCTGGGTGCCAGTGCCTTGGCAAGAATTGCCCGGCCTGAACGAGGACGCCCTGCACGAAGCCTGGAATGCCTGGGTGCGCAGTTGTGAACGGCCCCATCCGGCTTTTCAAACCCTGTGCCCACAGGTGCGCCGCCTGAGCATTGGCACTCCACAAGAGCAACGCGCCTTTCTGTTTGAACGCTTGCAGCCTTACCGGGTGGAAGCCAATGGTGGCAATGTGGATGGCCTGCTGACGGGCTATTACGAGCCTGAACTCAATGCCACGCGCTTGCCCAGCGCGGGCTACAGTGTGCCCCTGTACAGCCCCCCGGCCACCTTGGGCACGCGCAAGCCGTGGTATTCGCGCCAGCAAATTGACACCTTGCCCGAAGCACAGGCTGCCTTGCAAGGGCGGGCCATTGCGTGGGTGGCTGATCCGATAGAGGCTTTGGTACTGCATATTCAAGGCTCAGGGCGTTTGCGCATTACCGAGCCCGATGGCCGGGTGCGGCTGGTGCGCTTGGCCTTTGCGGGCACCAATGATCACCCTTACCGCAGTGTGGGCCGCTGGCTCTTAGACCAAGGGCTGATCCGTGATGCCTCTTGGCCCGGTATTCGGGCTTGGATTGGACAAAACCCACAGCGTGTGCAGGAGTTGCTCTGGAGCAACCCCCGCTATGTGTTTTTCAAAGAGGAGCCTTTGCAGGGGTTGGATGTGGAGTTTGGCCCGCGTGGTGCCCAAGGGGTTGCCCTGACGCCGGGGCGCTCCATTGCGGTAGACCGCCAGAGCATCCCTTATGGCACGCCGGTGTGGATGGCCTCCAGTGGCCCTACCGGCCATATCCAGCGGTTGGTGATGGCCCAAGATACTGGCAGTGCCATTGTGGGTGCGGTACGGGCCGACTATTTCACGGGTTGGGGCACGCAGGCGGGCGACATTGCCGGACGGCTCAAACAGAACCTGCGCCTGTGGGTGTTGTGGCCGCGCTAAAAGGCTGGCCGGGGCACGGGGAGTGGGCCGCCAGTTGTTGGCAAAAACGAGTCAACAGAGCCTGGGCTTCTGGGGTGGGGCGCACGCGTTCCCACAGGGCGACCGGGTCCAACCCTTGGGCACTCAATGGGGCAGCCATTTGCCGGATGTAGCCCTGCATGGCAGCGGCATCAAATTCTGGGTGAAACTGCACCCCCCAAGCACAGGCACCAACGCGGAAGGCATGGTGGGGTTCGAAGTCATTGTGGGCCAGCAGCACCGCCGCCTTGGGCAGGCGCACAACGGATTGGCTGTGTACTGTGTGCGCAGCAAAGGAGGGCGGTAAAGCACCAAACAGAGGGTCTAAAGCTGCCTCGGCAGTCGTGGTAATCGAGGTTGTGCCAATTTCTGTCCCCGCAGGGTGAAAGCTCACCTCTCCCCCCAAGGCATGGGCCAGTAGTTGATGGCCGTAACAAATCCCCAGCACAGGCCGCTCCAGCGCCACCACATGGCGCAGCCATGGCACCAATGCCTCGCTCCACGGTGCTTGGTCTGTCACCATCGCATGGGAGCCAGTGATGACCATGCCAGCAAAAGCCAGTGGATCAGGCAGAGAGGGTTGCCGCTGGGCATCCCAAGTGACCACGGGCCGGGGGATGTTGGCAGTGGTACGGCATATCCAATCCTCAAAATCGCCCATCTGCGGAACCAACTCCGCAAAAGTGCTGCCTGTCTTGACGATCAGCAAGGGTTTCATGGTGTGCATTGCTTGGGCCTGTAAAGAGGCCCAGAGGCAAGCAAGTTGCAGGCCAGCGTGGCGAGCCGGTTAAGCCTGGGGCGAGCTTGAGGCGTCGGTCTCGGAGCAAGGGCAGCAACGTGCCAGCACCGTGTGTTCGACAAAGGCCCGGCGGGCTTGGCGTTCGTCTTCTGTTCCTTGGGTGCGCAGCAGCGACTCGCTCAACATGTAGCTGTACAGCATGAAGGCCCGCAACTGGGCTTCAGACCGGGGCAGACTCATGGCTTCAAAACAGCGGGTGATGTACGACAGACGCTGTGCATCCACGGCCTCTAGTGCTTGGCGGGCCAGATCGTCGCGCCGCGCCCATCCGCGAATAGCCAGTTCAATCGATGCGGAGTCTTGGGCCGACTGGCCTCGAAAGGGCAGCGACAGCAGCTCTTTGATCAGGGTTTCGGGGGTGGCACCGCTTTTTTCAAAGCGATGGATGATTTGTTCGGTAGCCGCATCGCGCCAGCTCTTGAGCACGCGCTCCAGGAGGTCATTGCGGTCTTTGAAATGCCAGTAAAAGCTGCCACGGGTCACGTTCAGCACTTTGGCCAGCACATCCACGCGCACGGCATCAATGCTTTTGTCGCGCAACACATGGGTGGCCGCTGCAATCCAGTCGGCAGGGGTGAGCTGGCTTTTGGCCGGCGGGGCGGGCACCTCGGGGGGTTCGGTAGAAATGGCGCGCATGGGGTCTGTGGAACAAGGAGCGGAGCGGGGCGCCATTCTAGGGATGCCTCCGACCTTTAGGGGTATTACACACAGCCCGAACGATCCAAACAGTAGTGTACGGCTTTGCTCAACCATACGGATAATTTATTTATAAGTTATTGATTTATAAAGTGTTTGTTATTTATTTGCTTGGGAATAAGGGAAAACCCTAGAGGACGCGATATTGAGATAAATCAAAATCACGCTCCATACACATACACATCTGTATGGAGGAAAACACCCCATGAGCCAGCATCCCGGCATTGGCAAGACACTCGTTGCCGCTGACCACCAGACCAACTACCTTGAGGCAGGCGCGGGCAATCCGTTGTTTCTGTTGCACGGCTCCGGCCCCGGCGTGTCGGCTTGGACCAACTGGAGCAAGGTCATGCCCGACTTGGCAGACCAGTTCCGCGTGATTGCGCCTGACATTGCTGGCTTTGGCTTTACCGAGTTCAAGTCCGGTAGCAAGTACGACATGAAACTGTGGGTGCGTCACCTGCTGGGCATTCTGGATGCGCTGGGCATCGACAAGGCTTCGTTTGTGGGCAACTCGTTTGGTGGTGCGCTGGCGATTGGTTTGGCTACCTTTGCCCCCGACCGCGTCGAAAAACTGGTGCTGCTGGGTACACCTGCGGGCGAGTTTGAGCAAACCCCCGGCCTGCGCTCGGCCACCGAATATGAGCCGTCGATGGAGAACATGGAGCGCACCATGCGCCTGTTCCCGTTTGACCAATCCATCATCACCGAAGAGATGGTTCGCACCCGCTACGAGGCCAGCGCCCGCCCCGGTGCCCAAGAGGCTTTGAGCCAGCTGATCCCTAAGCCCAACCCCGACGGCCCCACCATCCTCAAGGGCTTCCCCGAAGCCGTGCTGGCCAAGGTGCAAGCGCCCACGCTGGTGCTGCATGGCCGCGAAGACAAGGTGGTGCCAGTGCAATGCGGTTGGTTGCTGGCCCATGCCATCCCCAAGGCTGAGTTCCATCTGTTTGGCCAGTGCGGCCACTGGGTGCAAACCGAGCACCGCGCCCGCTTTTTGCAACTGGTGCGCGATTTCTGCGCGTAAGAGGAGCCGCCCCATGAGCCGTAACGTGGTGGAAAAGCTGCTGTACCAACTGTGTATTGACCGCAGCATCAAGCAACGCTTCAAGGAAGAGGGCGACAAGCTGCTCGACCGCTATGCCCTGACCGAGCAAGAGCGCCATTGGGTGCAAACCTTTGATGTGGCGGCCCTGCAAAAGCACGGCGTACATCCGATGCTGACGATGGGCTTTTGGCAAGAAAACGCCCCCAATCGCTCGCCAGTGGCCTACATGCAGGCACTGCGCCCCGAATCCAGCGCAACAGAGCCGGTGTTCTCTGCTGCCCTCAAACAATAAACCAAGGACTGGCTGTGGGAAAAATTGTTGGCGGCTTTTTGGTGCCGCACGATCCGGTGATGTTCATTGCACCCAACGCGCCGCAAGAAGCGGTGGCGCAGCGCATGTGGGGGGCTTTTGCCATCTGTGCCGAGCGTTTGGCGGGCCTGAACGCCACCAGCGTGGTGGTGATTGGTGCAGACCACTACATGCTGTTTGGCACAGGTTGCCTGCCGCAGTACCTGATTGGTACGGGCGATGTGGATGGCCCGATTGACCCCCTGCCTGGCTTGCGCCGGGGCGTGATTCCTGACACCCAAAAGCTGGCAGGCTTTATTGCCGAGCATGGTCATGCCAACGGCTTTGACTGGGCGGTGGGTCGCGCCTTTACGGTAGACCATGCGGTGGCGATTCCGAACCAGCTCATCATTGAGCCGGTGCGCGCCAAGGGCCAGAAAATCGGCACGATTCCGGTGTATTTGGCCTCGGGGGTCGATCCCTTTATCAAGATGCAGCGGGCCATTCAGGTGGGCGGTGCCATCAAGGCCGCCATTGAAGCCAGCCCCGACGATGAGCGCGTGGTGGTGATTGGCAGCGGTGGTATCAGCCACTGGGTGGGTGTGCCCGAAATGGGCAAGGTCAACGAAGCCTTTGACCGCGAAATCATGGACTACGCCGTGCGTGGTGATCTGGCCGGTATCGGTGCCCTGAGCGACGACTACATCCTCGCCAACGGTGGCAACGGTGGCATGGAAATCCGCCAATGGGCCTGTGCGATGGGTGCCATGCCCGGTGCCAAGGGCGAAATCATTGATTACGCCGCCGTGCCCGAATGGGTGACGGGCTTGGGCTTTGTGCAGTTGCACGCCTGAAAGAGTGTCCATGAGCGAACAACCGATTTATTTGTTCAAGAAGGGCGAGCTGCCCGCCGGTCAGGTGCGCAAGCAGGTGGTAGGCGCTTGTGAGTTGGCGGTTTACAACGTCGATGGCACTTTTTATGCCACCCAAGACGGTTGCACCCACGCCACTGCCTCGCTGGCGGAGGGCGAGATCGTCGATGGCGATCTGATTGCCTGCCCCGTGCATGACGGGACTTTCCATATTCCCAGCGGCCAGCCTATGGGCTGGCCCTGCGAAGTGGCGTTGCGCACTTACAAGGTGACAACGCAAGGTGACGATGTACTGGTCGATTTGAGCCAGGAAGCCGACGAAGCGGCTGGCGGCATTTAAGGAGCAAACAACGTGAGTCAACACAACACATCCCTGCCCGAGCGGCTCAAGCGTCGGCCCGTGGCCGAGGCCATTGCCCGTCTGGATCGCATGATGGATCTGGACAAGGGTCGCATGTCGCGCGACATCTTTTGGGATCGCGACATCTACGAGCAGGAACTGGAAAAAATCTTTGCCCGCTGCTGGCTGTTTGTCGGCCATGAATCGCAAATCCCCAAGTCGGGCGATTTTGTCTCGACCTATATGGGTGAAGACAACGTCATCATCGTGCGCCAAAAGGACAACAGCATCCGTGGCTTCTTGAACACCTGCCCCCACCGTGGCAACAAGGTCACGTTTGCCGACTTGGGCAACGCGCGCCAATTTGTTTGCAACTACCACGGCTGGGCCTTTGGTATTGACGGTGCGCTCAAGGGCATGCACGCCTCCGAGGCTTATGAAGCCACCGGGATGGACAAAAACGAGCACAGCCTGCACCCCGTGGCACAGATTGACAGCTACAAGGGCCTGATATTTGCCACGCTCGACCCCAACGCCCCCTCGCTGGCTGAATACTTGGGCGATTTCCGCTACTACCTCGATGCCATCTTTGACATGGACGAAGGCGGCACCGAGTTTGTGGGTGGTTGCGTCAAGTCCGTCATCCAGTGCAACTGGAAATACGCCTCGGAAAACTTTGTCGGCGACATCCTGCACGCCGGCTGGACGCACGACTCTGGCGCCAAAGCGATGGTGGGCGGCTCGGTGGCCGAAGTGCACAAGTTCCCCGAGCAGTCTTACCAAGTGAACTTCAACGGCCACGGCTGGGAGTTCAACCAAGACATCGTGGGCAACTGCGCCACGCTGGGCGACAAGGAGTTGATGAAGTACCTGTATGTGCTGCAACCCAAGGTGCAAGAGCGTTTGGGTGAAGTGCGCTCCAAGATGATTGGTGCTATCTCGTCGTGTACGCTGTTTCCCAACACCTCGTTTTTGCCCGGCCAGAACACTTTCCGCACTTGGCATCCACGCGGCCCCGGCCAAATCGAGCTGCACACATGGACGTTTGTCAACAAGAACGCTCCACAAGAGATCAAGGACAAGTGGCGCAAGGGCACCATGATGACCTTCAGCCCCTCGGGCGTGTTCGAGATGGACGACGGCGAGAACTGGGAATACAGCACCAAGACCAATGCCGGTTTTGTCACGCGCCAGCAAGACCTGTATTTGGGCTTGGGCCAAAACACCCGCATCACCGACACCGACCTGCCGTGCAATGTCTACCGTGGTCAGATCAATGAGGCCAACCAGCGCGCGTTCTACCAGCGATGGCTCGATCTGATGAAGGCGCAGGAATGGCAAGACGTGCCCCAGCGTGACGTTCCCACCCTGCCCACTACCAGCACCAAGGAGGCCGCATGAACGCCGTCGCCACACCCCAAGCCGAAATGTCTGTGGACGCTGAAACCCAGCGCCGCATTGAGCAATTCCTGTACCGCGAAGCCCGCCTGTTGGACAACGAGCGTTGGGACGATTGGCTGGCCCTGCTGGCCCCAGACATCCACTACTGGATGCCGACGATGGAAAACCGCCGCCGCTATGACAAAAAGGGGGCTTATCAAATCGATGGTGGGGCGCTCTACAACGACAGCCTGCTGGATTTGACACGCCGCATCACCCGCTTCAAGCAGCCCAGCGCCTGGGCTGAAGACCCGGCCACACGCCACGCCCATGTGGTCAGTGGCATTGAGGTCTACCAAGGCGAGCAGCCCGGTGAGTTCATCGTGCATTCGAGCTTTGTCAACTACCGCAGCCGGGTCGAAAAAGACAACGACTTGCTGGTGGGCCGCCGTGAGGATGTGATCCGCGCTGTGGGAGACAGCTTCCAGATTGCCAAGCGCAAGATCTTGATCACCCAATCGGTGTTCATGTCGAAAAACCTCAACACCTTCCTGTAAGGCCGGGGCGCCACGGCGCCTTGTCCTCATGCCCCGGCTTGCAGCCGGGGTTGTTTTTCTGCATACGAACAAGGAAGTGCTATGGGTTGGCTAGATGGGTATGTGGCCTTGGTCACAGGCGGAGCTTCGGGCATAGGCCGGGCTGTGGTGAAGCGTTTTATTGCCGAAGGCTGCACCGGTGTGGGTGTGATGGTGCGTAGCGCCGAGCAAGTCGATGGCTTGGTGGCCGAGTTTGGTGACAAGGTGGTGGTCTCTGTGGGCGACGTGCGCTCGCCCGCCGACAACGTGGCGGCTGTAGAAGCGACCGTGGCCCGCTTTGGCAAGCTTGATACTTTGGTTGGCAATGCGGGCGTGTGGGACTTCTTTGCCCGGCTGGAAAAGATGAGCACCGAGCAGGTGGCTGAGAGCTTTGACGAAATTTTTGGCGTCAATGTGAAAGGCTATGTGCTGGCCGCCAGTGCCGCTGCACCACACCTGCGTGCCAGTGGCGGCAGCATGATTTTTACCCTGTCCAACTCAGCCTTTTATGCCGGTGGCGGTGGCCCGCTCTATGTGGCCTCCAAGCACGCCGGGGTGGGTTTGATCAAGCAGTTGGCCTATGAGTTTGCCCCCGATGTGCGCGTCAATGGCGTCGCTCCCGGTGGCACCGTGACGCCGCTGCGCGGCCCCGCCAGTTTGGGCAAACAAGAAAAGCGCCTGTCCGAAATTCCGGGCTTTGAAGACAGCGTGGCCAACGCCATGCCGCTCAAGTTCATTGCCCAGCCCGAAGACCACACCGGCCACTATGTGCTGCTGGCGTCCAAGGCCAACAGCCGCGCCACCACGGCAGCAATTATCCAGAGCGATGGTGGCTGGGAAATCCGGCCCATGCGCTGAAACAAGAGACGAGACCCCCATGACGATTTCTCGCCATTTCACGCCAGCCCAGCAATCTTTCATGGATTTGCTGGCCGCCAGTACCTTGCCGCTGATGGCAGCCCCCATGTTTTTGGTCAGTGGGCCAGAGTTGGTGGTGGCCTGTGCCCGTGCCGGCATCATTGGCTCTTACCCTGCCGCCAACGCTCGCAATATCGAGGTGTTGGAGCAGTGGATGGCCCAGACCCGCGAGGGGGTGCAGCAGGGCAATGCGGCGGCGGCCTGGGCGCTGAACATGATTGTCCACAGCAGCTACGACCGATTTGCTGCCGAGCTGGCACTGGTTGCCAAGTACCAGCCCAAGGTGGTGTCTACCGCATTGGGCAGCCCCAAGCGTGTATTAGAGACGGTGCATGGCTATGGCGGCATCGTCATGGCCGATGTGATCAACCCCACGCTGGCCCGCAAGGCCGCCGACGCTGGCGCCGATGTGCTGGTGCTGGTGACCCACGGTGCGGGCGGCCATACGGGCACTTACCACCCCTTTGCACTTCTGGCCGAAGTGCGCCGCTTCTGGCAGGGGCCGGTGGGTCTGGCTGGGGCCATTACTACGGGGTTGGATATTCGCGCTGCCCAATTGTTGGGGGCCGACTTTGTGTTGGCGGGCACCCGTTTCATTGCCACCGAAGAGAGTCTGGCAGAACCAGCCTACCGTGATTTGCTGGTGCGCAGCTATTTGGAAGACTTGGTGCAGACCAAGGCGGTGTCGGGGGTGTTGGCCAATTGGCTCAAGCCCACGCTGGAGCAGGCCGGCTTTACGCCAGAGCAGCTCAAGGAAGAGAAAAAGATCGATTTTTCTGGCGACATCGTCGCGGCCCCCAAAGCTTGGAAATCGGTGTGGTCGGCCGGTCATGGAGTGGGTGGTATTGACCGCGTGGCCCAAGTGGCAGAGGTGGTGGCCGAGCTGCAGGCCGGATATGCCGAGACCTTGGTGCGTGAGCAGCAGGATCTGGCCGCTTTGCTGCCACGTTATGCCGCCAAGGCCCACAGCCACTGATCTGTACGACGACTGAGTTGGGGCCACTTCGGCCAGCTTTTTCTTTCACGATTTTTAACAGGAGACAAATCCATGCAACGTCGTCACGCACTGACTGCCCTGGCTATCGCCACCAGTCTGGTATTGCCCGCTATGGCCCAGGCACAAACCATCAATGTGGGGGTGTCGCTGAGCACCACTGGCCCCGCCGCCTCGTTGGGCATTGCCGAAAAGAACAGCATTGAGCTGTTGCCCAAAACCTTGGGGGGGTTGCCGGTGAACTATATCGTCTTGGACGATGCCTCCGACCCCAGCCAAGCCGCCAAGAATGCACGCCGCTTTATCGACTCGGACAAGGTAGACGCCATCATTGGCTCCACCACCGTGCCCACCTCGTTGGCGATTGCCGAAGCCGCTACCGCCAGCAAAACGCCCCAATTGGCCTTGGCACCGTTTCAGCCCAAGCAGATTGAATGGGTGTTTCCGCTGCCCCAGTCCATCAGCGTGATGTCTTCGGCTCTGTTTGAGCACATGAAGGCCCACAACGTCCAGAACATTGCCTTTATGGGCTTTAGCGATGCCTATGGTGAAGGCTGGTTGCAAGATGTGCAAAAGGGTGCGGCCCAGCACGGTATCAAAGTGACGGCGGTAGAGCGTTATGCCCGCAGCGACCAAAGCGTCACGGCCCAAACGCTCAAGCTGATGCAAAGCAACCCGCAAGCCGTGTTCATTGCCGCCAGTGGCACACCGGCTGCCTTGCCCATGCGTGCTCTGCGTGACCGGGGTTACAAGGGCCAGTTCTACCAAACCCACGGCGTCGCCAACAACGACTTTTTGCGCGTCTCGGGCACCGCCGATGAAGGCGTGGTGCTGCCCACGGGCAATGTGCTGGTCAGCGAGCAACTGCCCGACAGCCACCCCAGCAAAAAGCCCGGTTTGGATTACCTGAAAGCCTATGAAGGCAAGCACGGTGCCGGCTCGCGCAGCCCCTTTGGTGCTTATGCCCACGATGCCTATTTGGTGCTGGACAAGGCCGTGACCACCGTGGCCAAGCAAGCGAAACCCGGCACACCCGAGTTCCGCGCTGCGCTGCGCGATGCTGTGGAAAAAACCAACAAGCTGCCCGTGACCCACGGCGTGATCACCATGAGCCCGACCGACCACTCCGGCTTTGGTACCGATGGCCGCGTGCTGGTGACGATTGAAAAGAACGCCTGGAAGCTCTTGAAGTAATACCGCGCAGGAACCGCACACCATGAGTAGTTCGTTTTTTACCAACCCCGCCATGCTGGCTACGCCAGCGGTGCTCAAGCAAGACCTGCCCGAGGGTGGTTTTATCCTGACATCGCCAGAACCGTTGGGCGATGTGACCCGCTGCATTGGCGATTGGCTGGAGCATTGGGCGCGTACCACGCCCAATGCCTTGTTCTTGGCAGAGCGTGGCCCTGATGGCGAGTGGGTCAAGCTGACCTATGCCCAGACCCGTGACAAGATCGGAGCCATTGCCCAGAGCCTGCTGGATTTGGGGCTGGCAGAAAATGCACCCGTGGTGTGCCTGTCGGACAACAGCTTGGATCAGGCACTGCTGATGTTTGCCACCATGCACATTGGCCGCCCGTTCACGGCCATTACCAGTGCTTATTCACGCCTCGCCAAAGAGTACAGCAAGATCTCTGGCATCCTGCACGAGTTGCAGCCGGGGCTGATTTACGCCTCGGATGGGGCGGTGTATGGCCCTGCCATCCGTGCCGCAGGTCTGGATTGCCCGGTGGTGCTTAGCCACAATGCCTACAGTGTGTCGGTGGGGCGCTCGTTTGCCGAGTTAACCCGCGCCAAAGAAACACCGGCTGTGATGGACGCGTTTGCCCGCATCACGCCCGAGACCCACGCCAAATACCTGCTCACTTCAGGCTCCACCGGCAAACCCAAAATTGCCGTGAACACGCACCGTATGTTGTGCGCCAACCAAGAACAAATCCGCCAGACCTGGACTTTTTTGCGCGAAGAAAAGCCAGTCATCGTTTCGTGGTTGCCTTGGAGCCACACCTTTGGCACCAACCACAACCTGAACATGGCGCTGTGCAACGGCGGCAGCTTCTACATTGACGAAGGCCGCCCAGTGCCGGGTTTGATGGAAAAATCAGTGCGCAACCTGCGCGAAGTACAGCCCAACTTGTACTTCAATGTGCCCAAGGGCTTTGATGCCTTGATTGCCTTTTTGGAAGAAGACGAGAGCTTTGCCCGCGACTTCTTTGGCCGTTTGCGTGGTGTGTTCTATGCGGCGGCAGCCCTGCCCCAAGCCACTTGGGACAGGCTAGAGCGCAGCGCCAAGAGCGTGCTGGGCGAGTCTGTCTGGTTTACCGCCGCTTGGGGCGCCACCGAAACCTCGCCCCTGATCACCAATGTGCATTGGAAGCTCGACGGCCCCGGCTGCATTGGCCTGCCCGTGCCCGGTACTAGCCTGAAATTCTTGCCCAACAACGGCAAATTGGAAATGCGCGTCAAGGGGCCACAGGTGTTTGATGAATACCTGCGCAACCCTGAACAGACGGCCAAAGCCTTTGACGAAGAAGGCTACTACATCATTGGTGATGCGGGCCTGTTGGTAGACCCCGAGCATCCCGAAAAAGGCGTGTTGTTCAATGGCCGTGTGGCCGAAGACTTCAAGTTGACCACGGGCACTTGGGTGTCGGTGGGCACCTTGCGCGTCAAGGCCGTGACAGCACTGGCCCCGTGGGCACAGGATGTGGTGGTCACGGGCCACGATGCCGATGAAGTGGGGCTGTTGGTGTTTCCCAGCGCCGCCGCCAAGGGGCTGTCGGCGCAAGAGTTGGCTGCCCACATCCAAACGGGCTTGCGCAAGCTCAAGGCCGAAGGCGGTGGCTCTTCGCAAAGTGCCCAGCGGGCGCTGGTGCTGGACGAGCCTCCCAGCATGGACGAAGGCGAAATCACCGACAAGGGCTACATCAACCAGCGTGCCGTGCTCAAGCGTCGCGCCGAGCAGGTGCAACTGTTGCACAGCAAGCCACGCCCCGAAGCTGTGATTGTTTGCGGCTGACCCTATAGCAACCCCTGCGCGCTGGTGGCTGCTATGGGCCGCAGCGCGCAATTTTTTGAAATCTCTATGACCAAGAAACTCAAGGCAGCCATTATTGGCAGCGGCAACATTGGCACAGACTTGATGATCAAGATTCTGCGCCACGGCAAGCACATCGAGATGGGGGCCATGGTGGGTATTGATCCTGCCTCGGATGGTTTGGCCCGTGCGGCCCGCATGGGCGTAGCAACTACCCACGAGGGGGTTGAGGGTTTGACGCGCCTTGACGTATTCAAGGACATTGACTTTGTCTTTGACGCCACCAGTGCCGGTGCCCATGTGCAAAACGATGCGTTTCTGCGCACCCTCAAGCCAGGCATCCGCATGATTGACCTGACACCAGCGGCCATTGGCCCCTACTGTATCCCCGTGGTCAATGGCGAGACCCACCTGGATGCACTCAACGTCAATATGGTGACTTGTGGTGGTCAGGCCACTATCCCGATGGTCGCTGCGGTGTCGCGTGTGGCCAAAGTCCACTATGGCGAGATAGTCGCCTCCATCTCTAGCAAGAGTGCTGGCCCTGGCACCCGTGCCAACATTGATGAGTTCACTGAAACCACCTCCAAAGCCATTGAAGTGGTGGGAGGCGCTGCCAAGGGCAAGGCCATCATTGTGCTCAATCCGGCCGAGCCGCCGCTGATCATGCGTGACACCGTCTACACCTTGAGCGAGTTTGTCGATGAAGACAAGATCGCCGCCTCGGTCGAACAGATGGCCGCTGATGTGCAGTCTTATGTGCCCGGTTACCGCCTCAAGCAAAAAGTGCAATTTGACCGTATCGAGGCTTCTCACCCCATCAACATCCCCGGTGTGGGGGCGCGCATGAGCGGCCTGAAAACCTCGGTGTTCTTGGAGGTGGAGGGCGCTGCCCACTACCTGCCCGCCTACGCAGGCAACCTTGACATCATGACCAGCGCCGGTTTGCGCACCGCCGAGAAGATGGCCGAGCGCATGTTGGCCGCAGCCTGAACCAGGAGAGCATCTTATGAACAAGAAAATCTACATCTCTGACGTCACGCTGCGCGATGGCAGCCACGCTATCCGCCACCAATACAGCGTCGCGCAGGCCAAGCAGATTGCCAAGGCGCTGGACGAAGCCAAAGTCGATTCGATTGAAGTGGCCCACGGTGATGGCTTGCAAGGTGGCAGTTTCAACTATGGCTTTGGCGCACACACCGACATCGAGTGGATTGAGGCCGTGGCCAGCGTGGTGCAACACGCCAAAATTGCCACCCTGCTGCTGCCAGGCATTGGCACCGTGCACGACCTCAAGGCCGCCTACGATGCTGGGGCACGCATTGTGCGCGTTGCCACCCACTGCACCGAAGCCGACATCTCGCGCCAACACATCGAATACGCCCGCCATTTGGGCATGGAAGCCGTGGGCTTTTTGATGATGAGCCACATGCAAACCCCCCAAGGGTTGGCCCAACAGGCCAAGCTGATGGAGAGCTACGGTGCCACCTGCTGCTATGTGGTGGACTCGGGCGGTGCGCTGAACATGAATGACGTGCGCGACCGCTTCCGTGCCTTCAAAGACACTTTGCAGCCCGAAACGCAAACGGGCATTCATGCCCACCACAACCTGAGTTTGGGCGTAGCCAACAGCATCGTGGCGGTCGAAGAAGGCTGCGACCGCGTGGATGCCAGCTTGGCAGGCATGGGTGCCGGTGCAGGCAATGCACCGCTGGAAGTGTTCATTGCTGCGGCGGCACGTTTGGGCTGGAATCACGGCACCGATCTGTATAAGTTGATGGATGCTGCTGACGACATCGTGCGTCCCTTGCAAGATCGACCAGTGCGGGTGGATCGCGAGACATTGGCGCTGGGCTATGCCGGGGTGTACAGCAGTTTCTTGCGCCACAGCGAGGCAGCGGCCAAGAAGTACGGCCTCAAGACAGTCGACATTTTGGTCGAGCTGGGCCAACGGCGTATGGTTGGCGGTCAGGAAGACATGATCGTGGACGTGGCACTCGATTTGCTCAAAGCCCAAGAGCACGACCGCATCCATGCCATTCCCACCATGAGCGAAGCGGGCTGATCCACTATGTCTGAGACCTTTCAGATCCGGCTGGAGCCCCACGGCGGCAGCTTTGCTTGCGCACCCCATCAGACGGTGCTGGATGCAGCCATTGCCGCTGGTTATTGGTTGCCGCACAGCTGTCGTGCTGGCACTTGCAACAGTTGCCATTTGGCGCTGAATGCCGGTAGTGTGCGTCATGCCGAGCCAGTGCCTGCCGGAGCCGAGCCAGTGCCTGTGGGCCAATGTCGTACCTGTCAGGCCTTTCCTTTGATCGATCTGGTGCTGCAAGCACCCGATGTGCCCCGAGAGCCAGGCCAGCGGGTGGTCACGGTGGGGGCTCGGGTGCTGGAGGTGCAGCGCCCCTCTGCCGATGTGGCGATAGTGCAATTGCAGGTGCCAGCGGCCTCGGGCTTGCATTTTCAGGCAGGCCAGTACATCGACGTATTGCTCAAAGATGGTGCTCGGCGCAGCTACAGCTTAGCCAATGTGCCCAATGCCGAAGGCTTGCTGGAGCTGCATGTGCGCCGCATGGACGGCGGGCGCTTCTCGCCCCATGCCTACGACAAGCTCAAGCCCCGTGACCTGCTGCGTATCCAAGGGCCGTATGGCACTTTTGTGTTGCACGAGGGCACGGCCCCCATCGTACTGTTGGCTTCGGGCACGGGCTATGCGCCCATTGCTGCCTTGCTGCGCACCCACGGTGCCGCCATTGCCCAGCGCGGCGCGGTGCTGTACTGGGGGGGGCGGCGTTGGAGCGACTTGTATGCGGTGGAGTCCGTAGCCGCTTGGCAAGCGCAATTTCCTGGTGTGCAGCTGGTACCTGTGCTCTCAGAGGCCGCCGCCGATTGGCAGGGCCGCACGGGCCTAGTGCATGCCGCTGTGTTGCAAGACCTGCCCGACCTGTCGGGCCACGAGGTGTATGCCTGTGGCAACCCTCTGATGATCGACGCCGCCCGTGATGCCTTCACCACGCAGGCGGGGCTGCCCGCAACGCATTTCTACTGCGACGCCTTTGTCATCAACACGGCCTGACGCCCCCGCTGCCAAACCACCGTATCAGCCCGGTTTTGTGCCGGGCTGAACCAGGAGACAACATGGATTTAAGTATTGCCGCCATCTTGGCCCAAGATGGCATCACTAACGGCGCTGTTTATGCCTTGCTGGCCATGGCGCTGGTGTTGGTGTTTTCAGTGACACGGGTGATCTTTTTGCCACAAGGCGAATTTGTGGGTTTTGGTGCCCTGACTCTGGCTGCGTTGCAGACGGAGCAGTTTCCCCGTTTGGTCGGCCTGCTGCTGGCGATGGGGATCGCTACTTTTTTGATGGAGTGGGTGACCGCTCTGCGTGAGCGCCGTTACAAGCCCTTGTCGCCTCGGCTGCTGGGCTGGAGTGCGGCAGAAAACCTGCTCTACCCCTTGCTGGTGTGGGCACTGGCTTCGGCACTGCCTTGGCATACGCTGCCCATGGTGTTCCAGATTATGTTTGTGTTGGGCATCACCGTGCCATTGGGATTGATGATCTACCGCTTGGCTTACCAGCCGGTGGCTGAGGCTTCGGTGCTGGTGCTGTTGATTGTCTCGGTGGCAGTGCATTTTGCCTTGTTGAGTTTGGGCCTGTTGGTGTTTGGCCCCGAAGGCTCGCGCACCCTGCCCTTTACCGAGTGGAGCACCTCGGTCGGCGCCTTGCTCATCTCGGGTCAAAGTGCGTTGGTGATTTTGGTGTCGCTGTCCTTGATTGCGCTGCTCTATCTGTTCTTTGACCGTACCTTGCTGGGCAAGGCGCTGCGGGCCACGGCGGTCAACCGCAACGGGGCGCGGCTGGTGGGCATTGGCACCAACCAGGCTGGGCGTTTGGCCTTTGGCTTGTCGGCGGGGCTGGGTTCTTTGGCAGGTGTGTTGATTGGCCCCATGAACACTGTGCAATACGACACCGGCTTTGTCGTGGCCTTGAAGGGCTTTGTGGCCGCCATCATTGGTGGCTTGGCCAGTTACCCACTGGCCGCTGTGGGCGCAGTAATGGTTGGCTTGCTCGAGAGCTACTCCTCGTTCTGGGCCAGTGACTACAAGGAGGTGATTGTCTTCACCTTGATTCTGCCCGTGTTGGCTTGGCGCTCGTGGCGCTCGCCGCACAGCGATGAAGAGTGATGGTCATGCGGACTGTCTTGATGCCACCCCTCCAACTTTAAGCCCGATTCCCATGCGCCTGCTTGCCTCTCTCTCCACCAAAAAGCTGCAATGGCTTTTGTTTGCGTGGTTCTTTCTGTTTCCATTTCTGCCCGTGCCCAGCTTTTGGGTCACCTTGGGCAACTACATCGGTTTGTACTCGATTGCCGCTTTAGGCTTGGTGCTGCTCACCGGCGTGGGTGGCCTCACCTCCTTTGGCCAAGCCGCCTTTGTCGGCTTGGGTGCTTACACCACGGCCTACCTGTCCACCACTATGGGTTGGTCGCCTTGGCTGGGCCTGCCGATGGGCTTGCTGGTGTCTGGTGCCGCCGCTTTGGCCATTGGTGCCATGACAGTGCGCCTATCCGGTCACTATCTGCCGTTGGCGACCATTGCGTGGAGTTTGTCGCTGTATTACCTGTTTGGCACGCTCGAATTTTTGGGCAAGTACGACGGTATCTCGGGCATTCCGCCCCTGACGGTGTTTGGCATCGATCTGTCCAACCCGCGTGTCATGTACGGCCTGATTTGGTTCTGTTTGGGCGGCTGTGTTTGGCTGGTGCTGAACCTGCTCAATTCGCGTCCGGGCCGTGCCATCCATGCGCTGGCTAAGGGCAAGACCATGCCCGAGGCGATGGGCATCCACACGGCGCAATACAAGGTGCTGGTATTTGTCTTGGCGGCCCTGATGGCCAGCTTGTCGGGTTGGCTGTATGCCCATTTGCAGCGTTCGGTCAGTGCGACGCCGTTTGGCCTGAACATGGGCATTGAATACCTGTTCATGGCGGTGGTGGGTGGTGTCGGCCATGTCTGGGGCGCTATTTTGGGGGCGGGCTTGCTCACAGGCCTGAAAAGCCAGTTGCAAGACTGGCTGCCGCTGCTGCTGGGCAGCAATGGCAACTACGAAATGCTGTTCTTCGGCATCATGGTGATTTTGCTGTTGCACCACGCACGCTATGGCATTTGGCCCAACGTCACGGCGCTGTGGGCGCATGTGCATCCGCCCGAGCCAGAAGTGGTGGCCCCAGAGATTGCCCCGGAGGGCTACAGCGACATGCCCCGCCGCGCCAAGCCCACCCCCGGCAGCACCATTTTGGAAGTGAACGAGGCCCGCAAGCAGTTTGGTGGCTTGGTGGCCGTGAAAGACATGCAGTTTGACCTGCGTGCCGGTGAAATCGTTGGCTTGATTGGCCCCAACGGTGCGGGTAAATCCACCATGTTCAACTTGGTGACGGGTGTGCTGCCCGTCACCAGCGGCGAAATCCGTTTCTGTGGCGAGCGCATCGATACGCTGGATTCGCGCCGCATTGTGCAGCGTGGCATTGGCCGCAGCTTCCAGCATGTGCATTTGATTCCGCACCTGTCAGTGCTAGAGAACGTCGCCATGGGCACACACCTGCGCGGCCACATGGACCCCGTGCGTGCCGCTCTGCGCCTCGACCGGGCCGAAGAAGCCCGTCTGCTCTATTTGGCGGCTGAGCAAATCAAGCGCGTTGGCTTGGGTGAGTTTATGCACACCCCCGCAGGCAGCTTGGCCTTGGGGCAACAACGCATTTTGGAAATTGCCCGCGCCCTGTGTACCGACCCGGTGTTGCTGCTGTTGGACGAGCCTGCTGCCGGTTTGCGCCTGAAAGAAAAGCAAGCCCTGTCCGAGTTGCTCAAGCAGCTCAAGGCCGAAGGCATGTCGGTGCTGCTGGTAGAGCACGACATGGACTTTGTTATGGGCATTACCGACCGTCTGGTGGTGATGGAGTTTGGCAGCAAGATTGCCGAAGGCTTGCCCACCGAAATCCAAAACAACGAGGCCGTGCTGGCCGCCTACCTCGGAGGCATCGAATGAGCAAGGACAAACACCCCGTTGTGCTCAGTACCCACGGTCTGAGCGCCCGCTATGGCAAGGTCGAAGCCTTGCGCAATGCCAACATCCAAGTGCGTGCTGGGCAAATCGTGACCGTGATTGGCCCCAATGGTGCAGGCAAATCCACGCTGCTGAATTCCATCATGGGCGTGCTGCCCGCACCCGGTCATGCCGAAGGCCAAATCCAATACCAAGGCCGCGATGTCTCGCACGACAGCGTAGAGCAACGCTTGGGCCAGGGGCTGGCCTTGGTGCCCGAAAAGCGCGAGCTGTTCTCCACCATGACGGTAGAAGACAACTTGGTGCTAGGAGCCTACCGGCGGCGCAAACCGGGTTGGTCGTACCGTGACGGGCTAGAGGGCATCTACACCACCTTTCCGCGCCTGAAAGAGCGCCGCCTGCAATTGGCGGGCACCATGTCCGGCGGTGAGCGCCAAATGATCGCCTTGGGCCGTGCCTTGATGAGCGACCCCAAGGTGCTGATGCTCGATGAGCCATCACTGGGGCTGGCCCCGCGCGTGATGGCCGAGGTGTTCCAAGTGATTTCGCGCCTGCGCGAAACCGGCGTGGCTACGCTGCTGATCGAACAAAATTCCCGTGCTGCGCTACAGGTATCGGATTACGGCTATGTTCTGGAGGTAGGTGACATCACCCTAGAGGGCAAGGCTACAGACTTGGCCAAAAACCCTAAGGTGGTAGAAGCTTATCTTGGTGCCACCAAGCACTGAGCATTCCCCCCACTACCTGAAGGAGACATGAATGGCGATTTGGTTTTCTGGCGTGCCACTGGACACCATCAATGAAAAAGGCGTGCAATGTGCCAACGGCAATTTAGGCATTGAGCTGCTTGAGGCCGGTGACGACTACCTCAAAGGCCGTATGCCTGTGGATGCACGCACACGCCAGCCCGCCGGTGTATTGCACGGCGGCGCGTCGGTGTTGTTTGCTGAGACCTTGGCTTCGTGGGCTGCTGCCCATGTGGTCGATCCAGCCCAGTTCCACTGTGTAGGCCAAGAAATCAATGCCAACCATGTCCGCGCTGTTGCTGAGGGCTGGGTGTATGGCATTGCCAAGCCCGTTCATTTGGGCCGCAGCAGCCATGTCTGGGAAGTACGCATCTGCAACGAGCAAGACAAGCTCGTTTGCATCTCGCGTGTCACGATGGCCGTGTTGGCAGCACCTAACCGCTATTACTGAGCCACGGGCCGCCTCAACGTTCGACCAGGTAGCGCGCGATCACCGGGGGCGTTTCAGCCACATGAAACGCCAGCTTGCGCTCACGCAAGGCCACGTCTGAGGCTGTCACGCGGTCAAAGCGGCGCAGGTGTTCTGTCCAAGACTCGTCCACGATTTGCTCCACATAGCGTCGGGGGTCGGCAATGTCGTGCTGCAATTGCCATGACAGGGCGCCTTGGCGCAGTCGGCTGCGTTTGCTCTCTTGCATCAGAGCCAGAAAATCTACCGCCCGTGCGGGGTCAATCCAATACTCAATCGTGGTCAGCACCCGTCCGGCTTCTGGGGCAATAGCTGCTTGGGGGGGCTGCCAAGCTTGGGAGGGGCTCAGGTCTTCTTCGGCATGACGGTCTTGTGCCAGACGTTGCACCAACACCATAGCCAACACCCCAGTGCCTGCCGCCAGCAACATGCTGGTGTTCACAGAAGTCAGTGTGGCTACCTGCCCCCACAGTGCGGCACCCAATGCTGTGCTGCCCATGATTGCCATCTGAAAGATGGACATACCACGCGCACGTACCCAGTTGGGCAATGCCAATTGGGCCGATACGCTCAGCGAGTTGGCCGCTGTGATCCAAGCCATGCCACTGATCAGCATGGCGGGTACCGCCAACCACACCGAAGGAGCCACCGCCACCAACGCCATGCCCGCGGCTTGTACGGTAGTGCCCCCCATCACCAAGGTGTCGCGGGCAAAGGCTTGGCGCAGGCGTGGCAACCACAGGGCGGCACCAATGGCACCCGCTCCCATGCTGGCCAGCAATACGGTAAAGGTGCCTGCACCGCCGCCGTCTAGTCCTTTGGCAACCAAGGGCAACAGCGCCATCAGCGCCGTGCCATTGAGGAAAAACAATGAAATACGCCACAACACCGCTTGGAGCCGGGGCGACTGGCGCACAAACTGCAAACCCACCCGCATGGCACTGGGCAGACGCTCGCGCCCCAGTGGGCTGGGAACATGGGTGCGTTGCCAACGCATGATGACCAACCCGGCCAGCACCGACAACACTGCGTTGAGCACAAATACCCAGGCGCTGCCCAAACTGGCAATGATGGCCCCAGCCAGCAGTGGCCCGATGATTCGTGAGGCATTCATGGCTACGCCATTGAGTGCCAAGGCGGCGGGCAACTGTGCCCGGCTGACCAGCTCCGGCACAATGGCTGAAAACACCGGCCAGCGCATGGCCAGCCCGATCCCGTTGGCGAAAGTCAGGGCCAACAGCAGTGGTGCCGTCATGCCCTCAAGCAAAATCGCCGTGCACAACACCAGTGCCACACCCGCCACCCAAAACTGCGTCACTATGAAGTAGCGCCGCCGATCCAAAATATCGGCCAAGGCCCCGCTGGGCAGTCCCAGCAGAAAAACCGGCAATGTAGACGCCGACTGCACCAGTGCAACCAATACGGGCGAGGTCGTCAGGGTGGTCATGAGCCATGCAGTGGCTACATCATTCATCCACATGCAGGTATTGGCCACCACCCAAGTGAGCCACAGCATCCGAAACACCGGCAGGCTCAAAGGCGCCAGAGCTGCCAGCCGAGCGGGTGGTGCAGTGCTGGCACTGGGCGCGGCATCGCCATCGGGTGTGTTGTGAGAAGGCTTGGGCGGCGGCGCGGCTACTGGCACAGCAACCGTGCGATCAGGAGGGGGTGAAGCAGACGGCATCCGCCCTATTGTGCGCAAGTCCGCCCTAACGTGCAGAACATGTCCCCATGCCCCTGCACGCATCCGTCAAGCGTGCCCAGGGGCTTGCCACGGGCGGGTGTATGGGCCTGCTACAACGCTGTTGGGCCACAATGCAAACGGAAAGAATGGCAGACGCTGCATGGCAAAATAATACCTTGAGCACTGGTAGGACGCCTGCGGTGTTTGCGCTGTTCTTCCCCGCCCTGCAAGACGAGGTTTGGCGTGCTTTTTGCTCGGCAAAGTATCGGCCAAGGTGGTATGGCCATCGACGTGCAACGTTTGCGAGACAACACACAACCGCAATCTGAAAGCTGTGCGGAACATTTTCGCGGCGGTGCATGGCCGTTTGGCCGCAGGAATCGTTGCCTTTGAAGGCAGCGTAGATGTCCACTACGGGATCTTTGTGCTGCTTGAAACCCGTCAATTTTTGTCCTGCCTGCAATGAACAACCCTTCTGCGAATCCTGTTCCTCCTGAGTCCCAGTCCGCCAAGGCGCCCGTTGCTGGATCGGGGCCGCGTAGTGCCTTACTGCAACAGATTCAGAGAATGGTGGCCGAAAAAACCAGCTTCAAGGCCGCTGATGTGGTGCCCATACAGGAGAAGGTGTTTGACCAAGATTTCACCCTGAGTGCTTCTTTTGTTCTATACAAAAATATCAAGGTCACACCGGTCAACGGATATTTCAAGCCCCAATCCAAAGACCATCGCGCCCCTGCAGACGAGCTGGCCCAGACAGGCATGGTGGCGCTGATCGAAAAGCTCGAGGCCGATGCCGAAAAAAGGCTGGACGACAAAATCAAGAACAATCCTACCTTGCCTCTGGACTTGGAGGAGGGTATCTATCTGGGCACGAGCACCCGCTTCTGGAGTTTGCAGAAATGCCAAACCTGCAACAAGGAAGGTGAGGTAGTTTGCGACAGCTGTGGTGGCAACCGCGAATATGTCTGCCCCCAGTGCCACGGCAATCAGAAGCTTCCTTGTCGGGCACCCGGTTGCGACCAAGGTCGCACCATGTGCATGACTTGCCTAGGCAATGGCGAAGTGGTGCAGGAAAAAGATGTGCCCTACGAGTTCAGTGGGGGGGGCAAGGATGGTGGGCCACAAAAGGTCAAGTACCAAACGGTCAAGGAGATGATTCCTTGCCCCAATGCCGAGTGCGTGAAGGGCACAGTGCCCTGTTTGGCTTGCCGGGGCAATGCCTTTGTGCCTTGCGAGCGTTGTGCTGGTAAGGGGGCCTGCCCCTGCGAAAAATGCAAGAAAACCGGCAAGCTCAGTTGTCCGCAATGTGCAGGTTCGCATGAAACTGGGCTGATGTACGAGGGGTCGATTGACCTCAAAATACACCACCAAACCAAGCTGCCAGCACAGTCGTCTGAGTATGCCAAAAAGATTTTTGAGCTAGAAAAAGACCCGATAAAAATTGCCAATATCTCCTCTGCGGTGGTGCAACAAGAGTATGTTGGCTGGCGTGGGTTGGATAACCACCGCATGCTCCAAGTTGTCTATGGTGGGCATATAGATATTGAATCCATTGACATCGCCTGCAATGGAAAAAAATTCAAGGCGGTGGCTTATGGCAAAGAGCGTAAATGGCTCACGCAGGGCGGCATTGTAGAAAATTTGGTCGAGGCCGACTTTGAGGAGTTGCGCAAGGTGGGCAAACAAATTGATCACCACCAGCTTTTCTTGACCGATTACAAAACCCCACAAAAAGTCATACAGCGATTTGTGTCTATTGCCCACAACCGTGATGCGTTGCAAGCCATAGGCAGTGAGGTCTATAACTCTCCCCACGGTCAAGAATCACGCACCTTGATTATCAAATGTGCCCAACAGATGAAGTTCAATTACGCCCGGATGCATCTGGTGTGGGTTTGTTTAGCCATTTTTTGCACCATGATGGGCCTGTGGCTGGCCATTGGTAGTACGGGTTTCTGGGAGTTTTTGATCATTGGGGTGGCAGGCTACTGCCTGAGCTTGGTGCTCATCGTCAAGATGGATGGTGATGTAGACCAGCTTTATGCCCGGTCGTTGCCCTCCATGAAAAAATTCAATGTGTTTGATGCCACTGGCAAGCCTTTGCTGCGTGGTGGTGGCTGGGAGGTTTGGTCTGGCCACGGCACCCGGCTGGTGCCTAGCCGTTGGGTTTGGATGTTCTACTGGCTCCTGATGGCCTGCCTGTTTTACTGGTTCTGGATACGGCGCTTTTTGGGCTGGTTGTTTGGCTCCACCTGACAGCCTACAGAGTGTAGGGGCTGATGTCCTGCCGCATACAATCGCGCCTTTGTCCCCCCGATAGGCGTTCTGGTTGCGTCTGGGCCGGGCAGTCCTGTATTTTCTGGTTTCTCTGGGAGTTTCCGTGTTCATCTCTTCTGCTTTCGCCCAAACCGCTCCTGCCGCTGCTGCTGGCGGTGGCGACATCATGTCCACGCTGCAAAGCATGTTGCCGCTGGTGCTGATGTTTGTGGTGCTCTACTTCGTCATGATCCGCCCACAAATGAAGCGCCAAAAAGAGCATCGTGCGATGGTCGATGCCTTGGCCAAGGGTGACGAAGTGGTGATTGGTGGTGGTTTGTTGGGCAAGGTGTCCAAGCTGTCAGACCAGATCCTGCACATTGAAGTGGCCAATGGCGTTGAAATCCAAGTGCAGCGCATGGCCATCTCTCAGGTTCTGCCCAAGGGCTCCCTCAAGTAAAGCCTGGCTGGCTGTTGTTCTGTCAGCCTGGGCATCTGCGCGCGGGCTGAACCTATTGTCCTAGAGGTCCAAGCGCGATGAACCGTTACCCGGTCTGGAAGTACGCGATCCTGGTGGTCGCGCTGTTGGTGGGGGTGCTCTATACCCTGCCCAATTTCTTTGGTGAAGCACCTGCGGTGCAGGTGTCATCGGCCAAGGCCACTGTCAAGGTCGATGCCGCCGTGTTGGCGCGTGTGCAAGCCGCCTTGGATGCTGCCGATGTCAAACCCGATCTGTTGCGCTTAGAGGGCAGTTCGGTGCGGGCGCGTTTTGACACGCCCGACACCCAGCTCAAGGCCAAGGATCTCATACAAAAAGCCCTGGTGCCCGATCCAGCCGACCCGATGTACATCGTGGCGCTGAATTTGGTGTCGCGCTCTCCCGCTTGGCTGACCTCGCTGCATGCGGCCCCTATGTATTTGGGGCTGGACTTGCGTGGTGGCGTGCATTTCATGCTGCAAGTGGATATGCAGGCCGCCTTACTGAAAAAGGCCGAATCGTATGCGGGTGATATTCGTACGGCGTTGCGTGACAAGAGCATCCGCCACAGTGGCATCAGTCGCGACGGCCAGAGCATCAGCATCAAATTGCGTGATGAGGCTACGCAAACGGCAGCACGCAATCTGATTGCAGATCAGTTCCCAGATCTGCAAACCAGCCCTGCCGGCCAGAATGGCGAGTTCAACTTACAGGCCAGCATCAAGCCCGAGGCTCTGCGCCGTGTGCAGGAGCAGGCGCTCAAGCAAAACATCACCACCTTGCACAACCGCATCAATGAGCTGGGCGTGGCCGAGCCAGTGATTCAGCAGCAGGGCTTAGACCGCATCGTGGTGCAATTGCCAGGGGTGCAAGACACCGCCAAGGCCAAAGACATTTTGGGTCGCACGGCCACGCTAGAAGTGCGCATGGTCGATGAGAGCGCCGAGGCCCGCTCTGCCGAGTTGGGCACTGGCCCCGTGCCCTTTGGTGCCGAGCGTTACCTCGACCGCAACGCCCGCCCCGTGATTGTGAAAAAGCAGGTGGTGCTTACGGGTGAAAACCTGACCGATGCCCAACCCGGCTTTGATGGTCAGACACAAGAGCCTACGGTCAATTTGACGCTGGACGCCAAGGGCTCGCGCATTTTCAAAGATATCACCCGCGAAAATGTGGGCAAGCGCATGGCGATTGTGTTGTTTGAAAAGGGCAAGGGTGAAGTGGTTACGGCCCCCGTGATTCGTGCCGAGATTGGTGGTGGTCGGGTGCAAATCTCTGGCAGCATGACAACCGTAGAGGCCACCGACACGGCGCTGCTGCTGCGCGCTGGCTCATTGGCAGCCCCTATGGAAATCATCGAGGAATACACCATTGGCCCTAGCTTGGGGGCAGACAATATTGAGCGGGGCATCAACTCTGTGGTGTGGGGCATGGTGGCAATTGCCGTGTTCATGTGCCTGTACTACCTGTTGTTTGGTGTGTTCTCCACGCTGGCATTGGGTGTCAATGTGCTGATGTTGATTGCCATCTTGTCGATGTTGCAAGCCACCCTGACCCTGCCCGGCATTGCAGCGATGGCATTGGCGCTGGGGGTGGCCATTGACTCCAACGTGCTCATCAATGAGCGTATTCGTGAAGAGCTGCGCGAGGGCGTATCACCACAAATGGCTATCCATGCTGGTTATGAACGCGCTTGGGCCACCATTTTGGACTCCAACGTGACCACCCTGATCGCTGGCTTGGCGCTGTTGGCCTTTGGTTCTGGCCCCGTGCGTGGCTTTGCCGTGGTGCATTGCATTGGCATTTTGACCAGCATGTTCTCAGCAGTGTTTGTTTCGCGCGGCCTGGTCAACCTTTGGTACGGCGGTCGTAAAAAGCTCAAGAGCGTGTCTATCGGACAGGTATGGAAGCCCGAGGCAACAGGCACTACGGTGGCTCCCAGCAATTAAAGGACTGCGGTCATGGAATTTTTCCGTATCAGAAAAGATATCCCGTTCATGAAGCACGCGTTGGTGTTCAACGCGATCTCCTTCATCACCTTTGCGCTGGCAGTGTTCTTCCTGTTTTCACGCGGATTGCATCTGTCCGTGGAGTTTACCGGTGGCACGGTGATGGAGGTGGCCTATCAGCAAACGGCTGATATTGGAAAGGTGCGCGACACGGTAGCGCAACTGGGCTATGCCGACGTCACAGTGCAAAACTTTGGCACCTCGCGCGATGTCATGATCCGCCTGCCGGTGCAAAAGGGCGTGACCTCTGCCCAACAAAGTGAGCAGGTGTTGGCTGCCCTGAAGGTGGCCGATGCGGGTGTCACCCTGCGCCGCACCGAGTTTGTGGGGCCTCAGGTGGGCGAGGAGTTGGTGCATGGCGGCCTGATGGCGCTGGGCATGGTGGTGCTGGGCATCGTGATTTACCTGGCCTTCCGTTTTGAATGGAAGTTTGGCGTGGCCGCCATCATTGCCAACTTGCACGATGTGGTCATCATTTTGGGCTTTTTTGCCTTTTTCCAGTGGGAGTTCTCCCTCTCGGTGTTGGCCGGTGTGCTGGCGGTGTTGGGCTACTCGGTCAACGAGTCGGTGGTGATTTTTGACCGCATCCGCGAAGCCTTCCGCAAGTACCGCAAGATGACAACGCACGAGGTGATTGACCACGCTATCACCAGCACCATGAGCCGTACCATCATCACCCATGCCTCTACCGAGGCGATGGTGCTGTCGATGTTCTTTTTTGGTGGCCCCAGCCTGCACTACTTTGCACTGGCCCTGACCATTGGCATTTTGTTTGGCATTTATTCATCGGTGTTTGTGGCTGCGGCCATTGCCATGTGGCTGGGTGTCAAGCGCGAGGATTTGGTCAAGGCCAGCCCCAAGCCGGGCAGTGATCCCAATGATCCCAATGCTGGCGCTGCAGTGTGAGTGCAGCCCGGTTTTTCCGATTAGGATAGTGCCATGTCTGTGCCGCTCTCCCCACAACGTGATCTGGCCCGTCAGGTGCGTCAACAGTTTGTGGAGGCGCTGGCGGCAGGGTTGGTCGAGGTAGATCAGGTCGTTCTGGATTTCCTCACCACTTTGCTGAACCAGACGGGTACTCAGCGTGAAATGCAAGACCGTCGTGATGCTTGGCAGCTCTATGGTCAGCGCCGTGCCGACTGGGTGCGAGCCACCCGTGAGGCTTGGGCGCAGGCTAGCATTCCCCGCCCTGTGGGGGCTGCTACAGCCTTGCGCACGGCGCCCACACCAGCGGCCACAGGCTTGAGCTTGGAGTTGCTCAGTGACGATGTAGTAGAAAACAAAATTGTTGCCTCACGCATTGCCCTGACGGTGTTGGAGGCTGTCAGTGGCAGCTTTGATGCTTTGCGTCGACGCATGCAGGCCATGGAAGGGCAAGAGCTGGTTGGCAGTGACTTGTTGCGCCCCGAAACCTTTTGCCTGTTGTTGGTGGAGCAATGGGTCGCTGTGGGGTTGCCACGCGCTAATTTGCAAGCAGTGGTGGATGCTTTGCAGCGTGAGCTGGCTATCCGGGCGCAGACTGCCTACCAGCAATGCAATGATTTCTTGGGGCGCCAAGGCGTGGCACAGCCCGATATTCGTCTGCGTGTGAGTCGTCCTCCTGGGGGGGCAGCGCCGGGCGTTGGGGCGGCTGATGGCTCTCGGATGGCTGCATTAGGGGGGCCACAGACGCAGATGCCCGCAGCCGCTTCTAGGCCATCACAACTGGCACCTGTGTCGGCAGAGAACTTAGCCATGTCTGCCATGACGCCACTGATGCGTGCGCGCCAGCGGGCCTATGGGGTGATGGGGCAGTTGCGTCGCCTGATGTGGCCTGGGATGGCCCCGGCCATGCCGGCACCGCCTCAGGCGGGCACTTCGATGATGATGGGGGTGCCTACCAGTTTGCATTCGGTCATGGGCGGCGCTGGGCCAGGGGCTGCCAGCATACAAGCGCCGCCTGCTTCTGCTGCCTTGGCACAGGCACTGGCGCAGCAACAAAGCCATGCGCAAACCTTTTACAGCAGCATGGCTGCCATGGCATCCCAAGCTGGGCCTGTGGCGGTGGTGCAACTGGTGGGGGCGGTGCGTGAACGCTCGGCCGAGCTGAAGAAAAAGGCCAGCACCGACAGCGAAAAAGCCATCATTGAGGTGGTGGCGCTGATGTTTCAGAGCATTTTGTCCGAAGACCGGATTCCGCCAGCGGTACGGGTGTTGTTTGCCCGTTTGCAGGTACCAGTGCTGCGTGTGGCGTTGGCCGAGCCGGACTTCTTTAGTGATCTGAGCCATCCTGCCCGTCTATTGATTGATCGTATGGGCGCCTGCGTGATGGGGTTTGATGCCACGGCCATTGACGGCAGTGCGCTGGAGGCCGAAATCCGTCGCGTGGTGCAGGTGATTGAACAATACCCAGAAACAGGGCGTAAGGTCTTCCAACTGGTGCGTGAAGAGTTTGAGGCTTTTCTGGCCAAGTTCTTGACGCAAAAGCAATCCACCGCCAGGGTGGTGACGGTGGCGCAGCAGGTCGAACAACGTGAGACCTTGACCATTCAATACACCATTGAGTTGCGCACTCTGCTCAAAGACATGCCGGTGCGTGATGAGATTCGCGACTTTTTGTTCAAAACCTGGGCCGAAGTGTTGGCACTGTCTGCCGTACGGGCGGGTGCCCAGCATGCCGATACTTTGGCCTTTAAGCGCACGGCTGCGGATTTGGTGTGGGCGGCGGGGGCCAAGCCCCACCGCAGTGACCGCACCAGGGTCATCCAGAGCCTGCCGGGCCTGCTCGATCGCTTGCGTCAGGGGCTGGCCCTGTTAGGTATGGTGGGCGAGCCACAAGAGGCTCAGATCAAGGTTCTGACCGATGTGCTGGCCCAAGCATTTGTGTCCAAAACGGAGCCCATTGCCCACGAGCAGATCGAGATTTTGGCCCAGCGGTTAGAAAATCTGGAAGACTGCATCAGCGAAGCGGTGTTGGGCGACATGCCGCTGGATGCCGAGGCCATCGAGATGATGCTGGGCATTGATGTGTCGGGCTTGGCGGTCATTGCCGACAATGATGCCCCAGTGGAAGAAGCCGTAGTGGAATGGGCGCGCCAGTTGCAGGTGGGGGCTTGGTTCACGATTGACCACAATGGCAGCACGGCCCAGGTGCAGTATGTTTGGCACAGCCAGCGCCAACAGTTGCATCTGTTTGCTGCCCCTGATGGGCGCAATTATTTGTTGCAGTTGCGTCGTCTGGCAGCCTATTTGCAAACGGGCTTGCTAACGGTGCAAGACGAAGAAGGGCTGACAGTGCGTGCCGCCCGCGATGCGTTGGCCAAGCTCGATGCCAACCCCGAGCGTCTACTGCAATAGCGGTGGCACTGGCAACCTCAGGCCAAGGCCACCCGCTGAAACAGCCCACCGGGCAGGCGTGCTACCTGTCCGGCCAGTTCTAGCTCCAGTAGTTGCACGAGCAGGCTGGCGGTTTCCAGCCCGGTGCGGGCTACCAGGGCATCTAGCCCCACTGGGTCAAAGCCCAGTGCTTTTAGCAAAGCAGATTCGGCTGTGGCCTCTTCGGTCTGGGGGGCAGAGGGCGCCGAAGCTGGTGCAGCCCGGTCAGCGCAGCAGGATAAGGGCAGGTGCAGGTCTTCCAAGACGTCTTGGGCAGATTCAACCAGTTTGGCCCCCTGCCGTATCAGGGCATGGCAGCCCCGCGACTGGGGAGCATGAATGGAGCCAGGAATGGCAAAGACCTCACGACCTTGGTTGGCTGCCAGCTTAGCCGTGATCAGGGAGCCTGATGCCGGGGCCGCTTCTACCACCAGTAACCCTTGGCACAGGCCTGCAATGATGCGGTTGCGCTGGGGAAAGTGGGCAGCCAACGGGGCCGTGCCCAGCGGGTATTCACTCAGCAATAGGCCGTGGGCAGCAATGCGGTGTGCCAGCTCTCGGTGGCGGGCTGGGTAGACACGGTCTAGGCCGGTGCCCACCACCGCAATCGTGGCCGGTGTGGTGTCTGCGGTGCTAGCGGCCATCAAGGCGCCTTCGTGGGCGGCGGCATCAATGCCCAGTGCCAACCCCGACACAATGCTCAATCCACTGCTCCGCAGCGATTGCGCAAAGGCGCGGGCATTTTCTTGGCCCTGCGCAGTGGGGTTGCGGCTGCCCACGATGGCTAGACAGTGGTGCGTTGTCAAACCGATGCCCTGTGGGCCCAGAAAACGAGCAGCCCCCATCAGGTAGAGGAGCAATGGCGGATCATCACTGTCGAGCAGTGCTGCCGGATACAGCGGGTGTCCCAAAGGAGCAATCGCTTTGATCTGCTCGGTGTTGGACGATTGCAGCCATTGCCATGTCTGCTCCAACAAAGGCGCCAACGTGGGGGGCACCACCTGCAGTGCTTCGCTCTGAGCGGCACTGACGCAGGCTTGCAGCGCCTGTGGGGTTTGGGCAAATATTTGCGCCGGCAGCCCAAAGTGGCGTAGCAGCCGACGCGCCGTGGTATGGCCTACCCCCGGAGTCAGGGTCAGCCGCAGCCAAGCGGCCAGTTCATCGTACTCCATGCCGATGCGAGAAGATTTACTGTGGATTGACCAAACGATCCCCGACACGCACGGTGGTTTGCACATTCAGGATCAGGGCATAGGAGGCCCGCTCGAAGGTGCGAAACACCATCGCTACGCCGTTGCTTTCGCTGGGTAGTTTGAGGGTGGGGCGAGATGGGTCGGTTTTATCTTGGATATGGGCGCCTTTGGTCATCAAATGCAGCACATGGCCCGTTTGCAGCCCATCGTGTTCGCCGGCACTGATGGCAATGACTTGGTTCTGTGCCGCATTGGCCAGTGCCGAGCTGTTGTAGATAGACACTACACGGGCATCAATCTCGTGCTGTGGCGCGTGGGGGGTGTAGTTGACAAAGGAGCGTGCGGGGGCTGGCAACAGACGGTCGCCCGCGCGAATTTCTTCGCGGATGGCGGTGATGCTCAGGGTAGCAGGGATGTATTCTTCGATGCGTTCGCCCCGGTCATTGGTGCTGATTTCGCTGCCTTCGCCACGCAGCAACTCAGCTTTGCCCAGGTATTGGGCTTCGTAGCCCAATACCTCGCCCGTGACCGGGTGTTTGAGCGGGAGAGCATTGCGAAAAACCCGGTAGTGCCGAGTCTCATCCGTGTCAGTGCGTAAAGGGTTGGTGGCATCGCCTCGGGCATAGACGCGGTCGCCTGTACTCATCAACACGCGGTCTTCGGTGGTGGCAATGATCCGAGGGGCTTGCAGCAGTTCTTGCTCATCGACCACCAATGGCTCTGCCAGAAAGGGTTCGATCAGGTGGGGCTTGAGTGTGGGCAGTGCCGTGTCGGCCAGGGTTTCGCTGCGGGTGCGTGGAGAGAGGCGCACCGTGTCGGGGGCGCTGTTCTGTGTGGCACGGGTGCGCAGGCGGGCATAGCCACCTTGCTGGTCGAGATACAGTGTTTGGCCAGGAAAAATCAGGTGGGGGTTGGCGATTTCTTGCCGGTTCATGCCCCATAAGTCGGGCCAGCGCCAAGGCTTTTGCAGGTACATGCCGGAGATACCCCAGAGCGTGTCACCGCGTTGGACGACATAGCGATCGGGGGCATTGGGTGCCAGTTCGGCCACGGCAATCCCTGGTGGGGTAACTGCTTGCGTGGTGGCGGGTGTGCTGGTGCTGATGGCTGCAGGGGTTTGTGCTTGGGCGGATAACCCCGTCAGTGCGGCGCCTAGTGCCAAGACCATGCGCCAGGGCATCCCTGAAGGTGTGCGGTTGGAAAGGGGCATGTCTTCTTTCTGGTGATGCATTGGCGATACGCTCCGTCGCTGAAACCACCCTGCGCCCCAGGTCTAGGCCAGCGGTGGATGGATGTGACAAATGAACAGCGATTCTCTGTCCAAGCCCTGCATTGGACAATGATTATTGGCCGCCCTCGCGCTGCGGTGCCGCAAAAGTAGCGAAAATACGGCACTATTTCCTTCTGACACAATGGCCATCCTCCCGATTCTTTGCTATCCCGATCCCCAACTTCACACGGTAGCCAAGCCTGTGGCTGTGGTGGATGAGCGCGTGCGCCAACTGGTAGCCGACATGTTGGACACCATGTACGATGCCCACGGCATTGGCTTGGCAGCCACGCAGATCAACGTACATGAACGGGTGGTGGTGATTGATACGTCCGAAGAGCGCAACCAGCCTCAAGTGCTTATCAACCCCGAGCTGGTCTGGGCCAGCCCAGACACCGTGGTGGGCGATGAGGGTTGCTTGTCGGTGCCCGGTATTTATGACGGTGTGGCCCGCTCGGTGGCTGTGCAGGTGCGGGCGCTGGATGCCCACGGGGCTTCGCGGGTGATAGAGGCGGAGGGGCTGCTGGCGGTTTGTATCCAACACGAGATGGATCACCTGTTGGGCAAGGTGTTTGTGGAATACCTGTCGCCACTCAAGCGCAACCGTATCAAATCCAAGATGGTCAAACGCCAGCGTGAGGCCAGAGCATGAGGCTGCATCTGGGTGCTGTGTCGCTGGCGCTGCTGTTGCAGGCCTGTGCCAGTCCGGTAGGGGTGGTGCCTGGCATGTCCCGCGATGCCGTAGCCGCTGTGTGGGGTGAGCCGCAGGCCAGCTACGATTTGCCCGAAGGGCCACAGCGTCTGTTTTATGACCGCCAGCGCGATGGCACCCAGCGTTTGGCGCTGGACTTTGATGCCCAAGGCCGTCTTTTGCGCAGCCAAGAGGTGTTGACCTTGTCATCGTTGAGCAGCGTAGTGCAGCCGCCGCTACGCACCCAAGAAGTATTGCAACGCTTGGGGCCACCAACCCAGCAGCGGGTGCAAATGGATGGGCAAGACGAGCAGCGCAAAACGGTTGTCTGGATCTATCGCTGGTACGACCAAGGGCGTTATCGTTTGGCCAGCATCCAGTTCAATGTGGCAGGTTTGGCAGAGACAGTGCAATTGATCGACGATCCAACGGACCCCCGCCAAGACAAGTACCGCTGATGTGATGGGGCATCTGCACTTTTAAGCGATCAAAGGGGAGTTTGGGATGCGCGTTGTTTTTGCCGGTACGCCGGAGTTTGCCCGTGTGGCATTGGAGCAGTTGTTGCAGGCTGGCTACACAGTGCCATTGGTACTGACCCAGCCTGACCGGCCTGCCGGACGGGGTATGAAGTTGCAGGCATCTCCCGTCAAACAGTGTGCGCTGGCGCATGGCATTGCAGTAGCCCAGCCGCACAGCCTGCGCTTGGATGGCAAGTTTCCAGCAGAAGCCGCCGAGGCCCGTGCCATGCTGGAGGCTGCTCAGGCCGACGTGATGGTGGTGGCCGCCTATGGTCTGATTTTGCCGCAATGGACGTTGGATTTACCCCGTCTGGGCTGCCTCAATATCCATGCCAGCTTGTTGCCGCGTTGGCGTGGGGCCGCACCCATCCACCGTGCCATCGAGGCTGGAGATCCCGAAACGGGCGTGACCATCATGCAGATGGATGCCGGTCTGGACACAGGCGCTATGCTGCTGATGGAGCGTTTGCCGATTGCCGCAGATGACACCACAACCAGTTTGCATGACAAGTTGGCCTCCTTGGGTGGGGGGCTGATCGTTCAAGCTCTGCAACAAGCCAGTACGGCATCTTTGCAGCCCACACCCCAGCCTGTGGCTGGCGTGACCTATGCGCACAAGATTGAAAAGGCCGAAAGCCACATCGACTGGCAACTCGCGGCCCCAGTGATTGGGCAGCGTATCCGTGCCTTTGATCCTTTTCCTGGGGCCAGCACGCTAGCGCAGGGTGAGACCATCAAACTCTGGGCCGCCACAGTGGCCGATGTGCTGCCCACGGCAGGTGTGCGGGCGGGGCAGATCGTGCAGGTAGACGATCAAGGGGTGTGGGTGGCTTGTGGTGATGGCGTTTTGCGCCTCACGGTGCTGCAACGTGCCGGTGGCAAGCGTTTGCCGGTAGCGGACTTTTTACGTGGCTTTCCCTTGCAGCCGGGCATGGTGCTAGGGGCTGATATTCTGGATGGCCCTCACTGACACCCTGACCCACCCGGCGTATCGCCTCGGGGTGCGCGATATGGCCAGCGCAGGGGTGGGCATGGCGGCCTGGGGTTTGGTCACGGGGGTGGCGATGGTCAAGGGCGGGCTGTCGGTGCCATTGGCTTTGGCCGTGTCCTTCTTGGTCTATGCTGGCAGTGCCCAATTGGCGGTGTTGCCTTTGCTGGCAGTGGGGGCACCACTGTGGGTGGTTTGGTTGACAGCCATCTGCGTCAATTTGCGCTTTGTCATCTTTAGCAACCTCTGGCGCAGTTACTTTGCCCATTTGCCGCTGCGTCAGCGGTTGACCATTGGTTATTTCAGTGGCGATGTGATCTTTGTGGCCTTCATGAAGCGTTACCCAGAGCAGCGGCCCCTGCCCGAGCAGCTGCCCTATTTTTGGGGCGCTGCCTGCACCAACTGGGTCGCGTGGCAGGTGCCATCGGTGGTGGGTATTTTGCTAGCCAATGAGGTGCCATTGTCTTGGGGGCTGGGCTTTGCTGGGGTGCTGGCGCTGTTGGGTGTGTTGTTTTCCATGCTCCATGACCGGGCTACTTGGCTGGCCACTGGCGTGGCCGCCACAGCGGCGGTGGCGGCATTTGCCTTGCCACTCAAACTCAATATTTTGGTGGCTATTGCTGCGGCTGTGGCGGCGGGGTTGACGGCCGAGGCATTGCAGCGGCACCAGGAGTCTGATTGATGGGCTGGACTTGGCTCGATTGGGCACTGGCTATTGGTGGGTTGGCCGTTATCACCATGGTATCCCGGGCTTTTTTTATGATTCCGGAGCAGGAGCTGCCCCTGCCACCTTGGCTTCGGCGTGGTCTGAAATACGCACCCTTGGCAGCCTTGAGTGCAGTAGTGGCTCCTGAGATTGTCATGAGCCAAGGGGCCTTGATTGTCACTTGGCAGGATGCGCGTTTGCCTGCCGTGTTGTGTGCGGCAGGCTACTACTTCTGGCGCCGAGGCATTCTGGGCACCATCAGTGTGGGCATGGCTGTGTACTTACCGTTGCATATTCTGCTGGGCTGGTAGTGCAGGAATCGGCAGGGCCACCCCTACAATGTGGCCCGCTTACAACAGATTCTTCTCGCTGACTGTCCCATGAACATTCTTCGCTTTTCCGACCTGTGCGCCCAAGGCAAAGTCCGTGGTCAACGTGTGTTTATCCGTGCCGATCTGAACGTGCCGCAGGACGACACGGGCCGCATCACCGAAGATACCCGTATCCGTGCCTCGGTGCCCTGCATCCAGCAGGCGCTAGACGCTGGTGCCGCTGTCATGGTTACCAGCCATTTGGGGCGTCCTACCGAAGGCGCTTTCAAGCCTGAGGATTCGTTGGCTCCTGTGGCTGCACGCCTGTCCGAGTTGCTGGGCCGTGAAGTGCCTCTGGTTGCCGATTGGGTAGAGGGTGTGCAAGTGCAGCCCGGTCAGGTGGTGCTGCTAGAAAACTGCCGCCTCAATGTGGGCGAAAAGAAGAACAAAGAAGAACTGGCCCGCAAAATGGCCGCGCTGTGCGACATTTTTGTCAATGACGCCTTTGGCACTGCGCACCGTGCTGAAGGCACTACCTACGGTATTGCACAATTTGCCCCTATTGCCTGTGCTGGCCCGCTGTTGTCGGCAGAGATTGACGCCTTGACCAAAGCCTTGGCCCAGCCCCAGCGTCCACTGGCAGCCATCGTGGCCGGTAGCAAGGTCAGTACCAAACTCACCATTTTGCAAAGTTTGGCCGACAAGGTCGATCAGCTGATTGTGGGGGGCGGTATTGCTAACACCTTCATGCTGGCAGCGGGCCTGCCGATTGGCAAGAGCTTGGCCGAGCCAGACTTGGTGGAGCAAGCCCGTGCCGTGATGGATGCCATGAAGGCCCGTGGTGCCGAGGTGCCAGTGCCCACCGATGTGGTGGTAGCCAAAACCTTTGCTGCCGATGCGCCAGCCACTGTCAAGGCGGCCACCGATGTGGCCGAAGACGACCTGATTTTGGACATCGGCCCCGAGACAGCCGCCAAGCTGGCTGCGCAGCTCAAGGCAGCAGGCACGATTGTGTGGAACGGCCCGGTGGGTGTGTTTGAGTTTGATGCTTTTGCCAATGGCACCCAAACCATTGCGCAGGCAATTGCCGAATCGCCCGCCTTTAGCATTGCGGGGGGGGGTGACACCTTGGCAGCCATTGCCAAGTACGGCATTGAGCAACAGGTGGGCTATATCTCCACCGGCGGCGGTGCCTTCTTGGAAGTGCTCGAAGGCAAGTTGCTGCCCGCATTTGACATCTTGCAACAACGCGCTGCACAGGTGTGAGTCATTGGGGTGGGCTGGGGCAAAAACAACATTTTTCTTGTTTTTCCTGGCCTTCACACCCAGAATCGTTTTTTCATCAGGTGGGTGCTGGGCGCTGCGAGCCTAGCCCCAACCTATCAGCAGGAGGGAATCATGGTGTTTGCAAGAGCAATCGGTGCTGCCTTGGTGGCGGGTGCTGTGGCTGCTTTGGTGGGGTGCGCTGCGAAATCGCCGATCCCTCTGGCAGAGAATTTTGAATTGACAGTGCAGCCCAAGGTGCGTTCGGCTGGCCATTGGGATCTGCTGTCGCGCGATGTGGTGGCACAGACGTTGAGCTCTTTGGAGCGCCTGGGAATGCCGCCGTCCACACCCCTGCATGTGTCGGCCCCGGCCAATGCCAGCGCCTTCGATTTGGCGTTTCGCGATTTTCTGATTACGGAGCTGGTGCAAAGTGGCGCAGCGGTCATGCAGTCGCCCGGACAGGCGTTGGACGTCAGCTACCACACCCAGGTGGTGCGCCACAACAGTGATCGGCCCCATTTCATCCCCGGCCAGTTCACCATGATTGCAGGCGGCTTGATGGCCGCCTACGGCTTGCGCCACGAGCACATTGACATGCAGTTGCTCGCAGGCTTGGGCCTCACGGCGGCTGCCGACTATGGTGCCAGCATCAATTCGGGTGGCCCGACCAACACCGAGATGATTCTGACCACCACCGTGACCCAGGGTGGGCAGTACTTGGTGCGCAAAACCGATGTCTATTACCTTGAAAACGTGGATACACCGTTGTTCATGCGCCCTTCCTACCGTAGCGTTAACATGAAGGTGGTCTCGCAATGAAGCTGTCTGCTTTCTCTTCCGTGGTTTTGCTGGCGGGCGCTTCGGCGCTGCTGACCGGTTGTTTCAATGGCACAGTGCCTGTGCGGGTTGGCCCCACATACCAAGAGGCGGCGGTGAGTCCGTTCCTCCAAAGCAACCGCGAGGCGGTAGCCAAGCTGACTGAGGGGTTTGACCTCAGCAGCATTGGTCAAGGCCCGGTGTTGGTGGCCACGGTGGTCAACGTCAATGATCTGAGCCGTTCGGCACCGCTGGGGCGCACCCTGTCGGAGCAGTATGCGTCGCACATGGCGGCCACAGGCTTCAACGTCAAAGAGATCAAACTGCGTGGTGATGTGTTTGTGCGTGAGGGTGCGGGTGAGCTGTTGCTCTCGCGTGAGATCAAAGACATTGCCCGCAGCCATAATGCCTCGATGGTGCTCGTGGGTACCTACTCGGCAGCGGCCAACTTTACCTATGTCAGCCTGAAGCTGGTGCGTACCGAAGACAGCCGGATTATTCGGGGCCACGACTACGCCTTGCCCAACGACCGCGATGTGCAGCGTCTGCTGCAAGTGCCGCGCTGACCTGCGGTGGCACTGCCCCTGTTGACCAGGGGCTGGCATTTCTCCCTTGCAGGCCGTCCTTGGACGGCCTTTCTTTTGGGGTGGCAACGCCCCTGCCCCGTATCCTGAAAGACTTTTGACCATGTTGCGCCGTGCCACCAAAATCGTAGCCACCCTGGGCCCCGCCTCTAGCGAGGTGGCCATGCTGGAAGAGATGATCATCGCTGGGGTCAATGTTGTGCGGCTGAATTTCAGCCATGGCAAGGCCCAAGACCATATTGACCGTGCTGCCGCTGTGCGCGAGGCGGCCCGCCGTGCTGGGCGCGAGGTAGCCATCATGGCCGACCTGCAAGGCCCCAAAATCCGTGTTGGCAAGTTTGCCGAAGGCAAGGTGGAGTTGGTGCCGGGTGCCAGTTTTGTGCTGGATGCCTCGCGCACCGAACTGGGTGATATTGGCGGCGTTGGGTTAGATTACAAAGAGCTGCCACGCGACGTCAAGCCCGGCGATCTGCTGCTGCTCAACGATGGCCTGATCGTGCTTGCCGTCGATGCCGTGCGTGGCGAGCAGGTGCATACCACCGTGCATCTGGGCGGCGAGCTGTCCAACAACAAGGGGATCAACAAAAAGGGCGGTGGCCTGACGGCACCAGCCCTGACCGCCAAGGACATGGATGACATCAAGACGGCAATGTCATTCCAAGCTGACTATGTGGCTGTGAGCTTTCCGAAAAACGCCACCGACATGGAGATGGCCCGCCAACTGTGCCATGTGGCTGCCGCAGGCTTGAACCATCGCCCCAGCCTGATTGCCAAAATTGAACGTGCTGAAGCCATCCCCCGGTTGGAAGAAATTTTGCGCGCTAGCGATGGCATCATGGTGGCGCGGGGCGATTTGGCGGTGGAGGTGGGTAATGCCGTGGTGCCTGCGTTACAGAAAAAGATGATCCGCATGGCACGCGATATGGACAAGGTGGTGATTACTGCAACGCAGATGATGGAGAGCATGATCACCAACCCCGTGCCTACCCGCGCCGAGGTCAGTGACGTAGCCAATGCCGTGTTGGATGGTACTGACGCGGTGATGCTGAGCGCCGAAACCGCCGCCGGGCGTTTTCCATTGCAGACGGTGCAAGAAATGGCCACTATCTGCACTGCTGCCGAGGCCGCAGAAGATGTGCAATTGGATGCCGATTTTTCGGGGCGGACATTCTCTAGCATTGACCAATCGATTGCCATGGGGGCTTTGTTCACCGCACACCATTTGGGCGCCAAAGCCATTGTCGCCATGACCGATAGTGGAGCTACTGCCCTGTGGATGAGTCGCCACCGTATCCATATCCCGATTTATGCCCTGACGCCCAAGGTAGCCACGCAGCGGCGTATGGCACTGTTTCGCAATGTGCGCCCCCTGTTGATGGACACCAGCGCCGACCGCGACACCGCACTGGAGCAAGCCGAACGCCACCTGAAAGAGCGCGGTATTGTGCAAAGAGGTGATGTGTATGCCATCACCTGTGGTGAACCGATGGGAGCGCCTGGGGGCACCAACATGCTCAAGATTTGCCGGGTGCCCTGATCAATCTGCCGTGCTGTGCGGTATTTGGTGTGCTAACACATCGCACAGCCAACCCACACACCAGCACAGCCAGCCAGTCCAGAGCGTGTGGCTCATGAAGTGGGCGCCGCGCGCCTGCTGTGCCAAGCCCAGTGTCAATCCAGCAGCCAAGGCCCACAGCAACCATCGGTAGGCTGCTTGGGGTTGGGTATGGCGCAGCGCAAAAAAACCACCTACAAAGGCAAATCCGGCACTGGCATGGCCTGCGGGGAAGCAGTGGCCCACCCCGCCGTCCATACTGTTCCATGCCCAGTGGGAGACATAGCGGGCTATACCACCAAACTCTTGCAAATCCCACGGACAACTGGTCGTGCTGCCATATTTGAGCAGGCTAATGGCCGCCAACGATACCAGTGTGCTGGTTGCCAGTTGCAGTCGCTGGCGGCTGTGTGCATACCGTAAGACCCCAAAAGGCCACCAGATGCCCACAATCAGTGCCAGCATCAGTAACCAAGCCATCCGGCGTGCGCCTTCGTGCATGATTTGTAGCAAAAACCAGTGGTCGCGCAGTGCAAAGCCCGTTCTGCTGCCAAAAACAGAGGCCAACCAGCGGTCTTGGCCTGCTGCATCCCAGAGCAATAGGCACAGCAACATGCCCAAAGTCATCGTAGCCAAGCGGCGGGTATCAGAGTGGAGTGGTGGTGCGTAAGCCCGTACAGGTATTGGCATGGGGGCTCACCATAAGCACCGCCACTTAACCCGGTCTTAACCGGCACAGGCCAGCACAGCGACAATCCAGCCATGCGAATTCTTGTGGTTGAAGACGATGTGGGCATTGCCCAAGGCTTGCGCACCAATTTGCGCCAGCGCGGTTATGCCGTGGATGTGTGTGATGGTGTCGCAGTGGCCTGGGCCGCTTTGCGGGCCGAGAGTTTTGATGCCGTGTTGTTGGATCTAGGGCTGGCCGATGGTGATGGCAGCACCTTGTTGCAGCGTTTGCGCTCCAGTCAGGGGGCTTTGCCCGATCCAGCCATGCCGGTGCTGATCATGACGGCCCGCGACGGGGTACAAGCGCGCATTGCGGGGCTAGACCAAGGGGCAGACGATTATTTGACCAAACCTTTTGATATGGATGAGTTGGAGGCGCGCTTGCGCGCCCTGTTGCGCCGGGCGGGCGGGCGGGCACAACCATTGGTGCGACATGGTGCTATTGAACTCAATCCGGCAACCCGCACCGTGCAATTGCATGGTCAGAGGGTCGAGATTTCTCCGCGTGAGTTTGCTGTGCTGCGCTTGCTGATGGAGTCGCCAGGACGGGTGCTGTCGCGGCGCCAGTTGGAAGAACGCTTATACGACTGGGAATCGATTGTGGATAGCAATGCGATTGAAGTCCATATCCACCATCTGCGGCGCAAACTGGGCAGCCAGTGCATTCAGACGATGCGGGGCGTGGGCTATTTCATGCCACAGGAGTTGCCGTGAACAGCCAACGCTCCCTGAGTCAGCGCCTGTTGCTGTGGAGTTTGGGGGTGCTGGCGCTGGTTTGGGGCTGCTTTGTGGCACTGGCCTACCGCACCGGAGTGCATGAGGCCGATGAACTCACCGATGGGCAGTTGGCCTCTGTGTCGGCGCTGTTGCTGAATTTGCGCACCCAAGTGCAGGTGCAGGCGGCGGTAATGCCTGCCTTGGCGACCAAAGACAATCTGTTGTTGCCGCCAAGGCACCACGATTATCAGCAACCTTTGAGTGTGGTGCAGTGGGATGCCGCTGGCCGTGTGCGCTGGCATGTGGGCGAGGCACCTGTGCCCCCTTTTGACTCCAACGAGGGCTATGCCAATTTACAACTGGGGCCACAGGCTCAGCACTGGCGCAGCTTTTCTCGTTGGGATGAGGCCCGGGCATACAAAATTACCGTGTTATTGCGCTTGGATGACCGGGACAGGCTGGCCCATGACATTGCCGGACAGATGGTGGAGCCGGGGCTGTGGTTACTGCCTGTCGTGGCGTTGGCGCTGGGGCTGGCAATTGGGCGTGGCCTGCGCCCGCTGCACCAGTTATCACAGGAGGTGGCGCAGCTCGATGTGCAGGGGGCCAAGCGCCTAGAACAGCGCCACGACTGGCAGGAGTTTGATGCGGTGGTCGATTCCATCAATACTTTGCTCACCCGCCAGCAAGAAGCGTTGGCCCGTGAGCGCCAATTGGCCAACGAGGTGGCCCACGAGTTGCGTACCCCGTTGGCAGCCATCGTATTGCAGGCCCAGGCATTGGGAGGGGGGTTGCCCTCAGCTGCCCAAGCGCAGGCACTGGAGTCGATACGCACCGATGCGTTGCGGGCTGGTCATGTGCTGCAGCAGTTGTTGGCACTGGCCCGCACCAGTCGGGGCCAGTGGCATGGTACGGCCAGTGCTGTTGATTTGGCCGCTTTGGCCCGCACGGTGGCTGCCGACTATGCCCAAGCCGTTTGGCAGCGCCAAGACACACTGGCTGTGCAGGGGCCAGAAGCGTTGATGGTGCAGGGCCACACCGTGTTGTTGGAGATGGCACTGCGCAACCTGATTGAAAACGCCTTGCGCCACACACCCCCTGCCACCCACATCGAGGTGCAATGTGGCGAGGCCACCGATGCACAGGCGGGCCCGTGGTTGCAAGTGTGTGATGACGGTGCGCGCCCCTCGGCGGGGGGGGCGCCCATGCCTGCCAAGCCAGTGGACAGCTTGCATTTGGGCCACGAAATCATTGCGCGGGTGGCCCAAGTACATGGGGCGGCATTTGGCATGGTCCCGGCACCCGCACCATTGACCACCTGCTACCGGCTGGATTTTCCTCTATCGGCCAGCGCATAGGCCCGCTAAAATCGGCAGTTACCAAGCGGTTACAGCCGCTGCGCCTGGCCCTTGCGGCCCCTCTTCTATCCTCAGAACGGACTACGACCATGCCCCTCGTCTCGATGCGCGAACTGCTCGACCATGCTGCTGAAAACCGCTATGGCATTCCCGCTTTCAACGTCAACAACCTGGAGCAGGTGCAGGCCGTGATGGCTGCCGCCGATGAAGTAGGCGCGCCCGTTATCTTGCAAGCCAGTGCTGGTGCCCGCAAGTACGCAGGGGAGTCCTTCATCAAGCACCTGATCCAAGCGGCTGCCGAGATGTACCCACACATCCCGCTGGTGATGCACCAAGACCACGGCACCTCTCCTGCCATCTGCCAAGGCGCTTTGGATCTGGGCTTTGGCTCGGTGATGATGGATGGCTCCTTGCGTGAAGATGGGAAAACCCCTGCCTCGTTTGACTACAACGTCGAAGTGACACGCCAAGTGGTGGCAATGGCCCACCAAATTGGCGCTACCGTAGAGGGCGAACTGGGCTGCCTAGGATCGCTGGAAACGGGCGAAGCTGGTGAAGAAGACGGTGTGGGTGCTGTGGGCAAGCTCGACCACAGCCAAATGCTGACCGACCCTGAAGAGGCCGCAGCCTTTGTCAAGGCCACGCAACTGGACGCACTGGCTATTGCTATTGGTACAAGCCACGGCGCTTACAAGTTCACGCGCAAGCCCACAGGCGACATTCTGGCTATCAGCCGTGTGCAGGCGATCAATGCCCGTATCCCCAACACCCATTTGGTGATGCATGGCTCCTCCAGCGTGCCACAAGACCTGCTGGCTATCATCAACCAGTATGGTGGCAAGATGAAAGAGACCTACGGCGTGCCCGTGGAAGAAATCCAGAAGGCCATCCAGTTTGGTGTGCGCAAGATCAATATCGACACGGACATCCGTTTGGCCATGACGGGCGCGGTGCGCAAGTTCATGGCCGAGAACCCCGACAAGTTTGATGCCCGCGAGTGGCTCAAGCCTGCCCGTGAAGCGGCTAAACAAATCTGCAAGCAACGCTATCTGGAATTTGGATGCGAAGGCCAAGGCGCGAAGATCAAGGGCCACAACCTGCAAGTGATGGCCGCCCGCTACGCCGCTGGTGAACTGGCCCAAGTGGTGAACTGATTGCCTGAGACTACCCCCACCCTAGCGGTGCCTGTGGTGTGTTCCACCAAAGGCCAGTCCACTGTGGCCCGCCCCTGGTGGGGGTGGGCTGGTTGTTTGGGGCTGTCGGTCACTTTGGCTGCCTGTGCTCCTTTGCAGCCCGGCCAGAGTGGGCATGCTGTGGGTGATATGCAATTGGCCCTGCCATGGGGTGATTGGCAAGATCTGGGGCCGTCTGCACAAAGCTGGCCTTTGTTACCTGACCTGGGTGCCACCCTGCCGTTGCAAACCCGCACGCTGGCGCTGCGCCACGACAACACTTGGCAGGCGGTGGTTTGGTTGCAAACCACCCACCATCGTAGCCCCCCTGCACTAGACCCCACCCTTTGGACAGACCCCTGCCCCACACAGCCCGATGTATGGGTGCAAGACGATGCGGCGGGCAGCCCAGTGCGCATCGATTGCCTCCGCTTCAAACGTGCGGCCAACCGCAGCGAACATTGGATGGCGCAGAACCATCCCGCATTGCAACAGTGGTTACAGACCGTACAGCCTGGACTGCCACAGCCTTACGCCCATATCAGCTACCGTTATGCCACGGCGGGCGGGGCTTATGTACAAGTCACCGCGCTAGTAGACGAACGCTTGCTCTTGCCCAATCGGGGCAACAATGCCGACTATTTGCGCTCGGGTGAATTGGGCCGTGCTTGGGCCAAGCAGTTGCGTATGGCCGTGCGCCAGGCCGTAGCCAGGGTGGATCAGCGGTTGGTGTTTCCTGCCTTTCCGTTAGCCCTCCCCGCCCGTTGAACCCACTGCACCATGACCACCGCGATTCTCAGCGCACTGCCTGAAGAGCAATCAGGCCTGCACCATACCCTGGAGCAGCCAGTGCGCCTGACCCATGCAGGCCGGACTTTTTGGCAGGGCTATCTTTATGGGCAGCCGGTGGTGTTGGCCTTGTCAGGCATTGGCAAGGTGGCAGCAGCTACCACCGCCACAGCTCTGATTGAACGCTTTGGTGTTACCCGCATGGTTTTTACAGGAGTGGCCGGGGGCATTGGGCAGGGCGTACAAGTGGGCGATGTGGTGGTGGCGCAGGATTATGTGCAGCACGATATGGACGCTACGCCGCTGTTTGCCCGCTGGCAGGTGCCGGGCTATGCCAGCGTGCGCCTGCCCTGTGATCCCGCGCTGTCGGCGTTGTTGTCGGCAGCGGCTCAATCTTGCCTAGGCCAGGCGGCACTCCATTGGGAGCCACCACGGACAACACCCACGGGTGGGCCACACCTGCACCAAGGGCTGATGGCCAGTGGCGACCAGTTTGTCACCAGCGCCGAGGTGTCTAAGGCACTGCGGGCCAGCTTGCTGGCCGCAGGCCATGAGGTGCTGGCTGTAGAGATGGAGGGTGCTGCCGTGGCCCAGGTGTGCATTGACTATGGGGTGCCGTTTGCTGCTGTGCGTGCCATCTCCGACCGTGCCGATGACCAAGCCACCGTGGACTTTCCGCGTTTTATTCGCACTGTGGCGAGCCGCTATGCCGATCACATCGTCCGCGGGCTGCTGCAAGCACTCTGAGCAGGCTCAGTGCCGTTGCACCCACTGCATGAGCCACGGTGCCATTGCCAGCCAACTGTTGAGGCTGACGAATGACAGTGCTGTGGCCACCACCAGTGCGGCGGAGCAGAATCCGGCCAAGCCATAGCGTTGGGCCAAAGCGGGCAACAACACTGGAATGGGCATGCAGGCAAAGACCAGCGCAGCCGTTTGCAAAGGTGGGTCAAAGTCGGGCAATAGCCACAACATCAGTAACACGGTCAGTGGGTGCAACAGCAGCTTGCCTGCCGCCAGCACGCCCAAATCCTGCCCGGCGCCACGCAAAGGCTGGCCCACCAACATGCCACCAATCATGAACAGCGCGACAGGTGCGGCAGCACTGCTCAGCAGTGTGAGTGTTTTTTGCACCGGCAGCGCCAGTACGATGCCGGTGGCTGACCACCCCAATCCGGCTGCAATGGCTAGAAACACAGGGCTTTTGAGCAAAGAGCGCAGCGATTGCAGCAACGACTGTTGCCAACGCAGATTTTCACCCGCATCGGCCAGTGCCATCGTCAAAGGGATGATGATCGCCACCTCTGTCAGCAGGCACAGCGGCAGGGCAATATCGGCTGCAGGCCCAAGCAGGGGTTGCGCAATCGGGTAGCCAATAAACACACTGTTGGATGCCGCCATTGCCTGCCCATACAGCGCACTGCGGCTGCGTCCGTGGCGGCAATGCCAGCGTGCATAGGCAAATCCGCCCAACCAAGCCAGCAGCGAGCCTGACACATACACGCTCAGGTAACCGGGGTTGAGCACCTCTTCCAGCCGGTATTGCGAAATGGCACGAAAGATCAGACATGGCAGGCTGATGCGCAGCAGAAACTGCCCCAACACCCCCATCTGTTCACGGGTGAACACGCCAACACGCACACAAGCAAACCCCAACGCGATGATCAGATAAATGGGAACGGTCAGCGTGAGAATCTGCAACATGGCGGTAAACCCAGCAGCCATGTGTTGGCTGCTACGCCTTGTCAGGCCACTGGCTGCGTGTCGGCAAAGCTGGGGCGCTGCATCAGTTTGTCGTGCAGACGGCCCAGATTGGGGTATTGACCACGCCAGTCAATCTCAGGGAAACGAAATGCCAGCCAGCCCAGCGCACACCCCACCGCAATATCTGCCAAGCCAGGGTGGATGCCGCCGTAGTAAGCCTTATCACCCAGTCCTTTACTCATGGTGTGCAAACCCACATGCACTTTGCTCATCTGGCGCTCTATCCAGGCTGGGCTGCGCTGGTACTGACTGCGGCCTTCAAAGGTGTTCTCCAGCCGCACCAGAATTGCTGCGTCCAGCACGCCATCGGCCAGAGCTTCCCAGGTCTTGATTTCGGCCCGCTCCCGGCCTGTGCTGGGGATCAGCTTGCCCACGGGCGAGAGGGCGTCCAGATACTCCACAATGACGCGCGAGTCAAAAATGGTATCGCCTCCTTCCATGATCAGGCAAGGCACTTTGCCCAACGGATTGATCGTGGCAATGCCCGTATCGGGTGCCCAGACGTTTTCCAGTACCAAGGTGTAGTCGAGCTTTTTTTCCGCCATCACCACGCGCACTTTGCGCACGTAGGGGCTGGTGGTCGATCCGATCAGTTTCATCTTCATGGTGCTGGGCGTGCAGGCATTGCAAAAGCAGAGGGCTGTAGATTCTATCGATGGAGCATGGGTAAGACCTGTACTGGGGTCATGCGGTCATCCTACAATCGTGCTCCATGAGCCTCTCGACCCTTACCGCCCTGTCGCCACTGGATGGCCGTTACGCCGCCAAACTCTCCACCTTGCGCCCAATCATGAGCGAATATGGCTACATGCACCGCCGTGTGCAAGTGGAAGTGGCCTGGTTCATCGCGCTGTCAGATGCAGGCTTTGACGAGTTCAAACCCCTGACGCCCGGTGCGCGCTCTTACCTGCTCAATTTGGTCAAGAACTTCTCAGAAGCCGATTGCGCAGCCATCAAGGAATTTGAAAAAACCACCAACCACGACGTGAAAGCGGTGGAATACTGGATCAAGTCCAAGTTTGAAGCCCGTCCAGAACTCGAAAAGGCGGCAGAGTTTGTCCACTTTGCCTGCACCAGCGAAGACATCAACAACACCAGCCACGCGTTGCAAATCCGCTCGGGGCGCGATCAGGTGATCCAGCCAGGGCTGGATCGCATCGTGCTCAAGCTGCGCGAAATGGCGCTGCTCTACGCCGAGGTGCCCATGCTCAGCCGCACCCACGGCCAAACTGCCAGTCCTACTACCGTGGGTAAAGAGCTGGCCAACGTGGTGGCACGACTGCAAATAGCCGTAGACCGCATTGCCAGCGTCAAGATTCTGGGCAAAATGAACGGTGCTGTGGGCAACTACAACGCCCACCTGTCGGCTTGGCCCGAGTTTGACTGGGAAGCCTTTAGCAAAAAGGTTATTGAAACACCCGAGCCGATGGGGTTGGGCCTGACCTTTCAGCCCTACAGCATCCAGATTGAGCCGCACGACTACATGGCCGAGCTGTTTGATGCTGTGGCCCGTGCCAACACCATCTTGATTGACCTGTCGCGTGATATTTGGGGCTATGTGAGCTTGGGCTACTTCAAACAGCGTTTGAAGGCAGGCGAAATCGGCTCCTCCACCATGCCACACAAGGTCAACCCGATTGACTTCGAGAACGCAGAGGGCAATTTGGGCTTGGCCAATGCGCTGCTGCGCCACCTGTCAGAAAAGCTGCCCATCTCCCGCTGGCAGCGGGATCTGACCGATAGCACAGTGCTGCGCAATATTGGCGTGGCTTTGGGCTATGCCGCATTGGCCTACAACTCGTTGCTGACAGGGCTGAACAAACTGGAGCTCAACGAAGAACGCTTGCAAGAAGATTTAGACGCGGCCTGGGAAGTGCTGGCCGAGCCTATCCAAACAGTGATGCGCCGCTACGGTGTGCAAGGTGCCTACGAGAAGCTCAAGGAAGTCACGCGCGGCAAAACCGTGACCGCTGAAGCCTTGCATGGGCTGATTCAGGCGCTGGAGATTCCGCAAGCCGACAAAGACCGTTTGCTGGCCATGACGCCTGCCAGCTATGTGGGCAAGGCTGCCGAATTGGCACGGCGCATCTGAAGCAAGTATGGCCCTCAAGTCCACCATCTTCAAGGCGAACCTGCAAATTGCCGATATTGACCACGGCTACTATGCCGACCATGCACTCACTCTGGCACGCCACCCCAGCGAGACCGATGAGCGCATGATGGTGCGTCTGGCAGCCTTGGCGCTCAATGCCCACCACCTGCAAGACACCTGCCACGGCGATGGCACCTTGGCCTTTGGCGCTGGCCTGTCTGACCCAGACGACCCAGACGCCTCCCTGACCGACTTTACGGGCCGCAAGCGTTTGTGGATGGAAGTGGGCCAGCCCGAAGACAAACCGCTGACCAAGGCTTGTAGCAAGGCCGATGCCGTGGTGGTTTATGCCTTTCACCATGCTGCCGAAGTGTGGTGGAAGGGCATTGAGACCAAGCTCACGCGGTTGGACAAATTGCAGGTTTGGCGCATTCCCTCGGAGGCAGCGCAGGATTTGGCCCGTCTGGCCGAACGCAGTATGCAGTTGCAAGCCACCATCCAAGAAGGCGCTATCACTTTGAGCAGCCACTTGGGCAGTGTGCCGTTAGAGCCACTGCGCTGGAAGTAAGTTATCCCGCGTGGTGGGTGCGCTCGGCATAGCGATTAAAACGCCATGCCGTGCCCTGCGCCACAATGCGCCGCCATACGGCACGCTTTTGTGCCGGGCGCAATGCCAACCAGTGTTGCACCTCGGCAAAACTGCGGCCACAACCCTTGCATTCTTCATCGCCCTGGCTGGTAGAGCAAATGGCGATGCAGGGGGTGTCTGGGGTGGTAGCGTACCAATCCAGCCATGCCGTGTAGGCCACAGCAGGCAGAACCTGTTCATCCACCCCCGACTGGCGGGCCAAGACCAAACGGCCATACACCTCGGCCAATGCCTGTAATGGGGGGGCCAATGGCCCACCAGCAGCTGTGGCTTGCACGGTGCGCCAATGGTTGATGGCAGCTTCAATATCTGCAATGTCGATCTGCACAATTAGCCTCAGTGCAGCATGGCAGAACGCGATGGTGCGGTTTGGCGGGCCTCTGCCAGCCACTGGGGCCACAGTGCCAGCGGCCAACTGGCCCGCACATACTGGTCGTAAACAATATTGAGCCATTGGCGCAAGGGTTGTGCTTGCAAGGTCAAATGGCTACTGTGTTCTGCACCCGGAGGTGCCGACTGAAAGCCCAGCTGCACATGCTCAGGGGAACAAGTCAACTGCACGCTATGCACCAACCATGCGTGGCTCTCGGGCGCACTGTGTACTGGCGTCTGTGGTTGCAAGGCGGCTACGGCGGCCTGCTGGGCAAATTCTTGCACGGCCTCGTCCCAGCCCTGTGGCACATCGTGGCGCTCTAGCCAGTGCAGCAAATGCGGCAGCAAGCGGTTGAGCAGCCGTTGTGTCAGCCACAGAACCACTGTGCGTGGGCTGTCTTCACCAGCGTGTGCAGGCAATTCACCTGTGATGCGGATGCGGTCTTCTGCCTCTACGTATTCGGTGGTCAGACGGCTCAGGCTTCTCATGTGTCAGCCTCCTACTTTGCGCTGGGCAGCAGTTGCGCTAACCACTGCGGATCACCCACGGCCAGAAACTCCGGGTTGAGCACTGGGCGTTGCAGGCCGTATTGCAGCACCTGCCCGGCAAAATCGGTCACATGGCCTCCAGCCTGCTCTAGCACGCACTGGGCAGCGGCAGTATCCCACTGGCTGGTGGGGCCAAAGCGGGGGTAGATATCGGCCTGCCCTTGGGCAATGCGGCAAAACTTGAGAGAGCTGCCTGCCGCCACAAAATCATGGGGCAAGGGCAACTGCGCCAACCAAGCGGCCAGCGCCTCGCCACCGTGGGAGCGGCTACCCAGCACGCGCAGTGGCATTTCTGTGCGCATCTGTGCCACCTTTAAGGCTACAGCGCCTGCTGCTTGGCGTTGCCAAGCGCCCAGCCCTCGGGCGGCATAAAACAATTCTCCAGTAGCCGGGGCCAACACCACACCAGCGACGGGCTGGCCTTGGTGGATCAGTGCGATATTGACCGTGAACTCGCCACTGCGCTGTACAAACTCTTTGGTGCCATCGAGTGGATCGACCAGAAAAAACGTCTCTGCCGTGCGTGCGCCCGTGGATGCCGACTCTTCCGACCAGACAAATACCCCCGGAAACTGTGCCTCTAAACCCGCCCGAATGGCATGGTCGGCGCGCAAATCGGCCTCGGTCAGGGGGGAGGCATCGTCTTTTTGCCAACTGGCAAAGTCTTGGGCATACACAGCCATTACCTGCTGGCCTGCGGCCTCGGCAATAGTACACAGGGTATGAAGTTGCTCAATGGTTAGGATCATGATGGGTTGGATGGTCGCACAACCTGGCAGGAAATTCAGTGCCGACATACGCAATACCCACAACAGGCCCATACTTGCACAACTGCGGCAGCGGTGTTCCAATTGCCCCTTCGAAGGGGAGTAGCTCCCATCCCGGTGTTCGGGATGTCAATGCCGTCGTCAATACGAAGCCCTGCTTCCGGCGGATTGGGTGTGTGGTGCCTGTGGTGGCACCCATACTGAGCAAGACCTTTGATGGGCCCGCAGTGGGCTGATCAAGGTCGTCCCCATACCCTCCTGTACTGCGCAGCGGGTGGGATGTCCGGTTCTTCCACCGCAGACTGTCAAACTCCCGTGATGGGGCAAAGGCCATCATGGTGCTTGCCCTTCCTACCGCTAACCGTGACTGAGAACTTTTATGGACTTTCTGTTTGCGCATGAATTTTGGCTCGCTTTGGGCCAGATCATCATCATCGACATCTTGCTCGGTGGCGACAATGCCGTGGTCATTGCCTTGGCTTGTCGCAAGTTGCCACCTGAGCAGCGCCGCAAGGGCATTATTTGGGGCACAGCAGGCGCCATTGTTTTGCGCGTCATCCTGATTGCCTTTGCCATGACGCTGTTGTCGCTGCCGTTCCTGAAATTTACGGGGGCGCTGTTGCTGGTGTGGATTGGTGTCAAGCTGCTGGCCCCTGATGAAGAAGGCCACGGCGATGTGCAAGGCAGCGACAAGCTGCTGGCGGCCATCAAGACCATCATCGTGGCCGATCTGGTCATGAGCGTGGACAACGTCATCGCCATTGCTGGTGCTGCCCAAAACGCTGGCGATCACCAAATGCTGTTGGTCACATTGGGCCTGCTGATTTCTATCCCCATTATTGTTTGGGGCAGCCAATTGGTTATCCAGCTGATGGAGCGTTTCCCCATCATCATCACACTGGGCGGCATGTTGTTGGGTTGGATTGCCGGTGGCATGTTGGTGTCTGACCCCGCATTGGCCGATCCTGACAAGTGGCAATGGATGCTCAAGCTGCCCCAATCCGATACCCTGAAGTACGCTGCCAGTGTGGCTGGTGCCTTGTTGGTGTTGGGCTTGGGCAAATTGATCTTGGCCCGCCGCACTGCTGCGGGCACCGCTGCTCCTCACTGATGGCGCCCTTGGCGGCTGCCTGCGACCCCATCTAGCGCAGTGCAGCCGCCTGTTCTTTCGCCAGTGCTTGCACGGCCCGTAGGCGGGTGTCGATGATCGACACCTCTACAAAATCTTGGGCGCTGCTGCTTTTGCGCGCCCACTCTTGCCCAGCCTTGAAACGGTCTACGGCAGCCGCATAGTCATAGCGGGCCGCATGGGCTTCAGCTTCGGCGCGTATCGCCCGCAGGGTTTGGCCTTGGGCCTGCCAAGCAGACGCCAGCGCCTGCCAAGCACCGGCATCCCGTGGATGGGTACTTACCCAGGTTTGCAGTGGCCCCACCATTTCTGCAGCCCTGCCTAAAGACAACGCAATTTGCGCCCGCAATAACAAGCCTGGGCGGTCTTCACGGCCTTGTTCGGGCAGCAGCCGCCATGCGGCAGCTGCATCTCTGGCAGACAGTTCCACCTCGGCCCCGAGCCATTGGGCCAGTGTGTGTGCCCGCACATCTCCTTGCGTCACTGCTTGCAGGCGCGGCAGCCACTGGCGGGCTTGTTGTGGTTCGTGCAGTGCAATGGCTGTGAGCATGGCTGCATACAAAGCGGCCGCCTGTTGGTGGGGTGCCCGTTGGGCAAAACCGTGGCTTCGGGGTTCTGCCAGCCATTGGCGCAGCATATCCACTCCTGGGCGTGAGAGCACCCGAGCCCGTGCAGCTAGCATGGCGTGTTCTAGGGTGGGGGCCAGCACTTCGCGGGTGGTTTGCAGTGGTAAACGCGCTTGCATGTCTGCCACCCGCTGGGTGGTGAGGGGGTGGCTGCGCAAGTAGGGCCAAGAGCCGTTGTCGTTGAGCCGATTGGCATGTTGCAGTTTGTCGAACATGCCCACAAACCCCTCTGGTGCAAACCCTGCGGGGGCCATCAGGCTGTGGCCTACCCGGTCGGCTTCACGCTCCATATCGCGCGAGAAATTGAGCTGATTTTGTACCGCCAGTGCCTGTCCGCCCACCGTGATGGCTTGGGCGGCCTGCGGGCTTTTGCTCGCTGCCAAGGCCGCCAGAATCATGGTGCCCAATACCAAGGGGGTTTGGCGGCTTTGTTGCGCCAAGAGCCGGGCTATATGCCGTTGGGTCACATGGCTGAGTTCATGGGCCAACACCGAGGCCAATTCATCTCGGCTGCTGACCACCCCCAGCAAGCCCAAATGCACACCCAGATAGCCCCCTGGCAGCGCAAAGGCATTGACCGAGCGGTCGCGTCCTAGCAGCACTTCCCAGGCAAACCGCTCGTCCAATTCAGGCGACAGCTCACCACGCACCCTGGCTGCTGCCAACAAAGCCTGCCATTGCGTTTGTACATAGTCTTGCAGCACGGGGTCATCCAGATAGTCTGGATCGCGGTACAGCTCACGGATGATGCTGTCACCCAGCCGCCGCTCGGCACTGACACTCAGATCAGCCCCATCCCCCAGAGTAGGCAGGCCGCTTGCCGCCAGTGCCGTGGCGGGGGCGACCCCCCCCGCGCCTGCGATGGACAAAGACAATGCCAGTGCTTTGGCCGCCAATAACAGAGTAGATTTTTGCATGGTGTGTGGTAGGTAGGTGCCTGCTGCTGCCTATGATGCACGGTTGCTCCATGGTAGAAATTTTTGCTGAAGCATCGTTCCCTTGCCATACCACCATGCCCACTCTGACCCATTTTGATGCCCAAAGCCAAGCCCAGATGGTGGACATTGCAGCCAAACCCCACACCCATCGGGTGGCGGTAGCGGGTGGCTATATTGCAATGCAAGCCGCCACATTGGCCTTGATCAGCACAGGGCAGGCCCGCAAGGGCGATGTATTGGGGGTGGCCCGGATTGCTGGCATTCAGGCCGCCAAGAAAACCAGTGACCTGATTCCGCTGTGCCATCCCTTGCCCCTGACCCGCATTGCTATCGATTTTGATGAGGCCAGCGTCCATCACCCCGGTGTGTGTGGCATTTTTTGCCGTGCCACCGTGGAGACGGTAGGCGCTACGGGGGTGGAAATGGAAGCCTTGGTGGCCGTACAGGTGGCTTTGCTGACTATTTACGACATGTGCAAGGCGGTGGATAAGAGTATGGGTATCCACGGGGTGCATGTGTTGCAAAAACAGGGGGGAAAATCAGGCGGCTGGCAGATAGCCAACCATGAGATTCAACGCTAGCTCTCAGTGCAAAAAACATATTGCAACAATCCTGAGGCCACAACTATAGTCCCCCGAGTATAGGCAGCTACACTAACACGCTATGGCTCAGATTGATGATCGATTGTTAATGCTGGATAAATATGGATCACTCAAAGTGCCATCCACATTGTGGCTCAGCATGTTGTTTTTGTGTAGGCATTGGATTGTTTTATTGATGCTGTTGGTTTCTGTACGAAAAACACCCGAAGCAGCACAGTGGTTAACCAGCTTTACATGGGTGGCACTGCCTATGGAAGCCCCTATATTTCTACTTTTTGCAGCGATTGCACAGCGCACACCCCAAGCAGCTTCGTTATGGCGTCACATTTGGAAATACGGGCGCACTATTATTGCAGCCACTGCGGCGATGCACTTGGTTTTTGTGGGGTGGTCACTATGGAATGCAGAGGTGTGGCGCCGTTGGCCAGAATTATTCTTGGCAAGCTGTAGTTTGTTAGATATAGCCATCATCTACAGCATTTATAAAGACCCATTTTTTACCCATCTGTTTGAAGATTTTCCTTCTGTAGAGAAAAAGGCGGCGCTATGATTCGGATATTTATTGGTTTTGATCCCCGCGAAACCGTTGCGTGGCATGTTTTAACCCATAGTATTTTGGCTCGATCGAGCCTCCCTGTCAGTTTTACGCCGCTGGCACTGAATAATCTTCAGGGATTGATGTGGCGTGAGTCTAATCCGCTGCAGTCTACACAGTTTTCTTTTTCACGCTTCCTGACACCTTACCTGAGTGGGTATGAGGGCTGGTCACTTTTTATGGACTGTGACATGCTGGTGCAAGATGATATTGCCAAGTTGTGGGCGTTGCGCGATGATAAATATGCAGTGATGTGTGTGCAGCACAACCATCAGCCCAAAGAAACCATCAAATTCTTGGGTGCCCCTCAAACACCTTATGCAAAAAAGAATTGGAGTAGCGTCATGCTCTTCAATAATGCAAAGTGTCGGGCCTTAACCCCTGAGTATGTGAATAATGCCAGTGGACTGGAGTTGCACCAATTTAAGTGGCTGGATGATGATGCCATGATTGGATCGCTACCGCCAGAATGGAACCATCTTGTAGATTATGATGCCCCTAATTCGCAGGCGTCCAATGTTCACTTTACATTAGGCGGCCCGTATTTTAATGAGTATATAGGCTGCGAGTATTCTGATCAATGGCTGAATGAAAAAGAGATGATGCTCAGAGTGGATCAGAGAGAATAAAAAAAGCCCATTTGGGCTTTTTTTATTTAGTGGGTCGTTTTGTTAAGAATTCTAATGTTGTTGATCAACAATTTCCTATTAACGCCCTCTCGTAGTACAGGCTCAACCCCATGAAATGTTTTTTCCGTTTTTGGAAACATAAGCAATCGGTTGGGTAAAAACTCCACAGTATCCACTAAATCGAATTGATCATGCGGATAATGTGGGCCTCCCCAGCAAGTGAATCCTTCTTTTTTCGGTAGATAAATAGAAGTTCCTAAGTCGCGATCTTTATCATTCTCTGGCATATAGAATAAGAAAGTGACTAATCGATGAGGGGCATCTGTATGTGGCCCAATAGCATAATTTGTTTGATCATTGACCAAGAGCGCATCGCCACGAACGTTGATTTTTCCTTCAGCATTAATGATGTTTGAAATTCTGGATTCAAGAGTTTGGCGGAACTTGAATATAACAGCACTCAAAAATGCTTCTGAGTATAGCCAGCTTGCAAATTCTGACCAGAACTCAATTTGCTTAGGAGACATTCTGGAAAAATCTTCTGGATTAAATAAAACAGTCAATCTTTCTTTGTAAGATCCCTTTTGTACTCTTCCAGATTCACTTAAAGGCCGTACGGCATCCAAGCCTGGGAAATTTGCCAAAATTTGCTGATAGTAATCAGGTGGGAATATGTTATCCACTACCAAATATGGAAATGGATCATCGGCTATAGCTGTTGACAGTATTTTGTCAATGGCATAATTCATCACTGCCCGTGCTTGCATGCTGGTAGGAATTCCCAGAGCACGTTCTGTGGTGAGATTGCTAATTTCTTTTTTGTTTTTCCAAAAGATAAATTCTGCAACCCCTTCAAATGCCCCTGATTTTCTTTGCGCATGCATTACTTGGTCATTGTCATAGAAGAATCCAAGTTTTTCTAGCATTTCTGCCGCAGCTTTATGCTCTGGTAATTTTGTGTTTAATTCAATGATGACGCTTTTGACTTTAGGATCTTTTAAGGTTTTCTGAGCGCCTTCAATGACTTTGTGCTCAAAACCATCAACATCGATTTTGACAAAATCTGGAATAGGCAGAGTTCCAGTAGCAACTAACTCGTCAATCGTGGTGGAAAAAGCACCTTGAACAAAAGCATGGCCACGAGGTTTCAGATCAAATCCAACATCTGCACCAAAACTATGGCACGATCCTCCTGTGTCAAATCCTGAGAGAAATAGTTTATCTGCACCAGTTTTATTTGATATTGCCAAGGGAAAGGCTAATAATTTCTCACTCAATTTATTTATTGAAATGTTTTGATTCAAAGCAGCGTAGTTTTGGCTTTCAGGCTCAAAGGCATAGACTTTTGCTTGAGAAACTACTGCTGCAAAAATGCTATACATACCAACATTCGCCCCTATGTCCAGAAAAACTGAATCTTTAGGGATCGATTCTAACCAACGAACAGTGTGAGGCTCTTTTTCATAAAAGCTATTAACGCGCCAAGCCGTCATTTGATTGGGCGTAGTAAACAGGATTTTATTGTCGCCGTGTTTTACTACTCCAACTGGAATCTTTCGTGATGATTCGGATGGGGTTGTGTTACTTTCTTCTTCTTTCTTTGAGAAAGGCTTAAAATCTTCTGGGATAATTATTGATTCTTGAAAATTCAATCCTCTTAATATCAAGGCAAACTCAAATCCGGGCTGCTCTTTGATGCCAATAATATCAAACCTCTTTTCAAAGCGATCTTGCCACCAAGAAAAAGGTTGAACAGTCAAATGTGCGTTTCGGCCATCAGCCAGTTTCTTCACTGCTGGCCGTGTTGCCACAGTGATCAAAGCAATTTTTTTTGTGAGACGACTTAGATCATCTAGAACATGATCAATAAATTCTGGCTCTACATGCTCCAGTACATCTGTACAGACCAGTAAGTCACTCGGCATTGGAGGTTTATCTAATCCCGGAATGGCTGGATCAAACCCCAATATTTTTATATCAGGTAAAGACTGGGCTAATGTTTGTTTGCCACAACCGTAATCAAGAACAGAGCTTGATTTGGATTGCTGTAGCAAATATTGAACTGTAGTGGCCCATTGTCTTCCACTGGTTCCATAATCTGATCTTTCTAAATGTAACTGCGCATTCAGTTGAGCGTATTCATGAGAAATTGTCTTTGACTTTTCATTCTGAGTATTTTTGTTTTCTGATGATTGAAATACGGAGGCCAAGACGTTGCGCAGCATAATATTTAAATGGAAATAATATTTATTAATGTGTAGAAATAAAAAAGCCCACTCGGTAGAAATCGAGTAGGCTTTTATTATTTGACATCCCTGATATAAGGGAGCAGATTAGTTCAATATCAGTCTTGACGGCAAGAAGAAGGTTCCAGCTTTGCGGGGGTAACGCCACAAGACCAAACCACAGTCTTACCAGTAGAGTTCCAGGAAGGAGTCAAAGTAACAACCACTGCGGTACCGGCACCGGCAAATTCGGAATCCCGACCGTTAATAGTGATAACACCGTTAGCGTCAGAAACATCTGCGGCACTAACCTTGCCTGCAACGCCAGGAGATTCGACACCAGTGGCCGAAATACCGTTGGAATTTTGCGATGCTTCGGTAATTGCTGTGCGAGCAGAAGATGCAGCCAACAACAACTCAGACGCCTTGGCGCGCAAAGTGTAATCTTGGTAAGCGGGCAAAGCTACAGCAGCCAGAATACCAATGATCGCCACCACAATCATCAGTTCAATCAGGGTAAAACCCTGTTGCAAAGTACGTTTCATGTTACGACTCCTAATTCATAAAATGCAACCCACCACAGGCTGCCAATCCTATTAAGCAAAATCTGGGCCACCCCAATTTGCTGAGGTTAAGCAGATTTTCTCTGTCATTTTTGTCTTTTTTGGAGTGCAAATGACAAATTTTGGCAAGCATCTTTCCAGTTTCCTGCATCGGTTTGACGGAACAGGTGTGCTGATGGATACCAAGGCATACTGTTACCAGATGCTTGATAGCGCCATCCAGGCACATGTGGCACCAGCACCCAGACTTCTTTTCCCAAGGCTCCACTTAGGTGGACAATGGAAGTGCAAACTGTGATGACCAAGTCAAGCGCCATCACTAATGCAGCAGTTTCATCATAGTCTGGTATAACTTCAGGAAAATCATGCACTCTGCCTGGTGCTAGGCTGGAGAATTCTGCCAAATCTTCTTGATAGTTGCCATACTGCAAATTAATGAATTGGCAGTTGGGTGTATTAAGAATACTCTTCCAATCTTGTGCTGTTGTACTGCGTACGCGACCTCGCGTTAAAGGTACTCCACCACGCCAAGATATTCCTATTTTTACTCCTGGGCCACAATCATTTAACCGATTGGCCCAATAAGCTATTCGATCGGGATCTGCTTTTAAATAGCCATGATGATCTGGAAATTTATTTCTATTTTGACGAAATAAAGCGGGTAAATCACCTGAGGCAATTTGAAAGTCTGGTTGTGGATAATCTTTTAACCAACGTGTGCTTCGCTCGCGCTCTGAGGCAACTACAGAAATTCCTGAAAATGACCGAATAAATAACTTTTCTAGACGAGGCTCGCATTCTAATATAAGATGCCCTACACGTTTCTTTGCTTCTAAAACACAAGAAGAAAACATAATCTCGTCTCCCAAGCCTTGATCTGCCAAGACAAGAAGGGTTTTATTCAATGCCTCTTCTCCATGCCATATTGCAAATGGCATCGCTCGCCATGATGATGCTTTGGTCAGAAAACGTGATCCATAAAATTCCCATCCTCTCTCCCAATTGCCCATTGCTAGTTCGCATTGTGAAAGATACCAAGATACATTAGAATCTTTGGGGTATTGAGTGTGAAGCTTTCTATATAAAATTAAGGCTTCGTTCCATCTGGCACTATATTGGTAACACATTGCTAAATGTAGCTCTAGTGTTAATGGGATTGGGATGGAATTTTTCTCGCAAATCTCTCGGGCTTTAATGTAGGCTATTAGAGCAGATGCATCATTGTCTTGTACCAGCTCAACATGACCTAAAGCGGTCCAGGCGGTGACGTTTTCTGGGTCTTTGGATAAAACCTTTTTGTACGCATCCACTGCATCTGGCCAAGATCTTAGGGCATGCAGTGTTTGGGCAATTTGTAGGTTAATTAGATTTTCATGCTTTTCATCAGAAAATGATAAAGCAGTTTTGTAGGCATCAAGTGCTTGATTGTATTTTTCTTGTCTTGCAAGAATATCTCCATATCGGAGCCAAGCTTTAAGATGATTTTCATCTAAAGCCAATGCTGTATTGATGGAGTCTAGAGCGCCTTGAATATCTTTCATTGCCAACAGTGTTTCTCCTTGTTGGTAATGAACTTCTGCTGGATTTTCGTGATCTAATAAAGATCGTTCTGCCCATTGAATTGAATCAGAAAATTTTCCTTGTAATCTGTATAGTTTTGCCATCTGTAGCATGGCTACGGAGTTGGCAGTGTCTTCTTGTAAGAGTTCGTTGAGTGATTTTTCGGCTGCTTCAATGTCACCCTTCTCTAGAAGATCATCTATTTTAGATAGTGCAATATTTTCTCGGTTGTTTTCTGTGGGGTTGGTTGTTGTAGTAAGTGATGGGGTGTTATTGCGCCGCTGGCGCAACCAGCGGAAAATCATTTATTTTTTCCTTCAGTGATTGTGGTTGAATTGTTAGTTGTTTTCCATGTTTGCAAATCAGTACTAAGCTGTTTTATGGGTGCTTCCCAGTTGCTGTGAGGTGCTTGGCGGATCAGGTTTAGTGATGGATACCACCAAGATTTTTTACTATTGATTCCATATCGCCAATTGGGGTTGCTTGGAACCAAAACCCAGCCATCTTTACCCAAGCCACCTGTTAAATGTGCTTGAGTATTGCATACTGTAACTACTGCATCCAGTGCTTGCGTTATTGCAGCAGCAGCGTCCATGTCTACCAATGATTCAGGCCAGTGCCATACCTGCAAATTTAATGCTTCAGCCGCTTCATTTAAGGTTGATTCCACTTCCCCATATTGAAGACATATTGGCTGAATACCAATGCTTTGCAACTCTCGGAGTAAAGCAATTGGATTAATACTGCGTTGTACAGTACCTGAGCGCAGCATTCCTCCCCGCCAACTCACACCCACATAGGGGCCAGGGCCGCGTGCTAACAATTTATTGCGCCAATACTCCACTTGTGTAGAATCGGCTTTAAGGTAGGGAAGATACTGTATAGATTGATGAGAATAGCTGCGATAAAGACGTGGCAAACTTCCGATAGGTATTTCGTACTGACAGTCAATGTCATTCAGCCAATCAATGCTTTGATCGCTGCGTTCACGACCTATTACCTTTAATGCAGGAAACGAACGTTGTAATAAACCTTGAAGGCGTGGTTCTGTCTCAAGAACTACATGTGTATTCCAGCCAGAAGTTTGAGCCAACAAATCTGGTATGCAACTGGCAAATATAATAATGTCACCTAACCCCTGTTCAGAATGAACTAATAAACCTTGATGGGGAATAGGGGTTCCTTCCCATGATTCTAGCGGCCATTGGCGAACAGGTGACTCATCTACCAATCGACGGGCTTCATAATGCTCAAATCCTACATCAAAACGACCTAGCAACATCTCTAATTGACCTAGGCCACCCTTTGCCTGTGCATTGTCAGGTTCTAAAGTTAATGCATGTTGATAGGCAGATTCTGCCTCAGGGTAACGAGCCTGTGCTGAGCGTAATTTTCCTAAAGAAATATATCCGCCAGTATCATGAGGATCTCGTTCGAAGGCTGTGGTTAATGCAGAATCGGCTTGCTCCCATTCGCCTGCATCTGTGAGAATGTCAGCTAAAATTACCCAAGTCCGCGCACTTTCACCCTTGAATTTAATGGCTTGTTGAGCAGAAATCAGTGCATCGCTCAAGTTTTCAACATCGCATTGTGCCAAAGCTAGATTGCTCCAAGCCAAACCAAATTCAGGTCGAATATCTAATGCTCTCTGAAAACTACGTATGCCTTGCTGAGGTCGGCCCATTTTTAATTGGGCTAAACCGAGATTGTGCCATGCATGGTAATGATTAACATTGCGATCGATGGCTTTTTCAAAGTTCTTTGCTGCCTCACCAAAGTTCTTTTTCTCTAATGCAACCAAACCCCAATGCACCAAAATATCGGGGTTTTGAGGGTCGGCTTTGTGGGCGGCTTCTAGGTGCAACCAAGCCTGATCTAATTTACCCTGATGGAGCAATACCAACCCCACCCCCTCATGGGCTGCGGCATGGGTAGGGTCTATCCGCAATGCTCGGCGATATGCGCTTTCTGCTGCCTCCAGTTGTCGCTGTTGTTGCAGTGCGTCTCCTAGGAAAATCCAACCCAAGAGATGATCGGGTTGTTGCTGTAGCCAGGTCTCTAGGGCTTGCAAAACTTGTCCACGCGCCACAGGGTTGGCCGCCCCGCTATAGTCCTTTTTCCACTGGTCTAGCGGATCTTGTGCAGAAGTGGCTTCATGGCGTGTACGCAGGCTGCGGGTGATTTCCCGAAAAATCCGTCCCAACATGATTTCAGGGCTTTTGTTGGCGAGTGACGTACACAATCAGGGCTTCCGTTAGAACTTCGATAAATTTCTCTGGGTAGCCACGGTCTTTTAAAGACCAACGGAAACTATTTGCCAATTTGGCCTTGCCAAACCAGCCCAGTTGTAGCTCTGTAGCCTTCACCACAGCCTTGTTGATCACTTGTTCCAGAATGTTAGTGACTGCTTGGGGGGAGAGCCTGCGCCCTTCGCCACTGGCCATAGAGGGGGGATACCGGCGCAACAGTTCTTGCACCAAGGCATCAACTACGTTTTGGATGGAGGGGCCGGTGGATTTTCCAAACAGTTTGGCGAACATGGTAGTGAAATGGTGTGGTCTTGGAGGGAGAGGTGGGGTATGGTGTGTTGCAACAGAACCGTACCCAAAGTAACAGCCTTAGCGGAAAACGGTAGCAATTGCCGCGCCAGTGCAGAATACCCTGATCTTCCTATTGCCTATCGATTATTTTGTGACATTTTTGTCACAAGGCGAGACGGGAATGGTGCCGCCTTACCGAGGCAGAAACTATTAGAAACACACTCTGCACCGTGGGTGTGGTGGCTTGCTCAAGTGGGTGGGCAAGCCGTTGCCCGACCCCATCTGTTGAGGCAATGCCACAACATCATGGCAAAAGCCACAGCGCACAAGGCCAAGGCCACGGCACTGCTGATCCAGAAGGTGGCAGGCGAGGGCTGGGCCGTCCAGGTGCCCATGCCGTGGTAGCTGAGTGCATAGCCTCCTCCTAGCCCGGCTCCCCAAAGCAGCAAACTGTAAACAGCCAGTGGAGCCACTGTGATGCCATAACAGCGCAGCGCAAACAGACAAAAACACTGCGCTGCATCTACCAAGTGGTAAATCGCCACCCAGCCCAGCAACACGGCACCCAATGCCATGACGGGGGGATGCTCAGAATACAGGCTGGCCACGGTGCTCTTAAAAGCCCATAGCACGGCAGCCAGCACGCAGGCCATGAGCGTGGTGAGTGCAAACCCTGTCAGGGCGGCTTGGCGAGCCCGAGCCTCGTTGCCTGCGCCTCGCCAGAAACTGATGCGGGCACTGGCTGCAATAGCCAACGACAGTGGCACCATATACAGCACAGCAGCCAAGTTGGCGGCGATCTGGTGGGCGCCCGCAGCGGTGGTGCCTTGGCGGGCGATAAATAAGGCCATCAGTGTGAAGGAGGTCACCTCTACCAATACGGTCAGGCCAGCGGGCACACCCAGCCGTAAAAATTGCCCCAGTTGTCGTATATCGGGGCGTTCCATGCGTTGCCACAACTGGAGGGGCTGGTAAATCTCTTGTGTGCGTGATAGCCAGAGGGCCAGACCCAGCATGCAGCCATACACCGCCAACGTGGCCCAGGCACAACCCACAGCCCCCAGGGCCGGAACACCCAGACCGCCAAAAGTCCACCATACCGAGAGCAGCACCTTGAGTGGCAAGGCCAGTACCTGAATCCAAGTGATGAGTCGTGGATGACCAATGGCTTGGTTCAAAATGCTGAAAAGCCGAAACAGCAAGGTGGCGGGCAGCGCCAAAGCCAACACACCCAAATAGTCAGAGACGATAGGGTGCAGCAATAACGGCACTTGGGCTGCAGCCAGCAAAGGCGCAGGATGTTGCAGCAGACCAGCGCCCAGTGCCGATGCCAATAGCCCCAAATACAGTGCTTGGCGAAATGAGGGGCCAAGGCGCTCATTCTGGCGGGCACCACGCAGTTCGGCCCAGACGGGAAGCAATGCCTGCAATATGCCGACCAACCCTACCGAAATACTGATAAAAATAGCCGAGGCCACAGACAACGCTGCCAGCGAGGCCTCGGCATGGCGCCCGGCCACAATGGTGTCGGTGATGCCAAAAGCCATCACGGCCAGTTGCCCCACCAACACGGTGCTGGCATGGCGCACGATGGTGGACAGGTCGGGCCAGTGTTGGGGCGTTGGGTTGGCTGGAGCTAAATGGGGGGTCATGAGGCCACAGGGGGTGCGCGCTCAGGTGCCACCCACATAAGGGTTGCTGCGGCGTTCCCGGCCAAAAGTGCTCTCGGGGCCATGACCGGGGATGAACACCGTCTGATCGCCCATCGGCCACAGCCGTTGGGTAATGCTGTCAATCAGTTGCTGGTGGTTGCTTTGCGGAAAATCAGTGCGGCCAATGCTGCCTGCAAACAGCACATCACCCACAAAAGCACGGTCGATTTGTGGTGCATGAAACACCACATGGCCCGGTGTATGGCCGGGGCAGTGGCGCACCTGCACCGTCTCTTGGCCCACAGTGACCGTATCACCATCCGTTAGCCACCGTGTGGGGGTGAAATGCTGTGCTGGCGCAAAGCCGAACCGCTGGCTTTGCATGGGCAGACCATCAATCCAGAACTGATCGCCCGAGTGCGGCCCAATGATGGGCAGGCCCAGGCGCTCGGCCAATTCCCCCGTGCCACCTGCATGGTCAATATGGGCATGGGTGAGCCAGAGTTGAGTGAGTTTGAGGCCCAAGCGTTGGACTTCTGCCTGTAGCCGGTCGATTTCACCGCCGGGGTCGATAAGGGCTGCCTCGTGCGTGGCATCGCACCAGAGGATAGAGCAGTTTTGTTGAAACGGGGTGACGGGAACGGTGAGGTACTGGAGCATGGATAAAAAAGAAATCAGGGCAGGCCAGGGTGTAGCGCAAAAGCACGACGATAGCGCAAACCGGCCATCAAGTCGGCATTGTCCGACGAGCCGGGGGGCATACAAAAAGGCGACTTATCTATTGCCAAGAAACGTAAAGATGATCAAAAATTTCTATCGAGAATAAATAGTTCTTATGTTGGTGTCCGCCAACCTGTGTTGGGTGGGTCGGATGCTGTCGTCTCTCCTCTTTGCAAAGGTTTTTCATGAGCGCAACCAGTCTGGATCAAGACATCTCTACCGTGGCCTATGCTCGCCATATTGGTACGGCCGTTCTGTTTGTGGGCACTGATGGCACTTGGTCGGTGGGCCGTGTTGGGCAGAAAGTCAGCGAGTACCAGAGCGTCAAGTTCAATGGTCAGGGCGGTATCCATGACGATACTTTTGATGTAACGGCGCTGGCTGCAGAGTTGCGTGAGGATGGGGGCTACGTTCTCTACCTGCAAGCCAACCAGAATCCTGCCTTGTTTTTCGAGGCTACTACCGACGCGCAGGGCAACATCAATGGGGCCAAAGCCCTGAGCCAAGCAGAGCTGTTTGCCGCCGAGGTTCGCTACGGTATTGACCTGAACTACAACGGTGGATTGGGCGATGCGATGGTGTTGGTAGACGCGGGCAGTGTCAATCTGTATCTGGATGGCTTGGGTGCCTACCAGTTGCAGCAGCCCGATGGTAGCTTCCGTCCGTTGCAGTTTGGTGGCGTAGCCCTGACGTTGGATGCCTTGGAGGGCTTTGAAATTGAAACCATCGTGCCCAAAGAGGGGGGTTACCAGATCTATGTCCGAGATGAGGAAGACAATCTGTTTGAACTCGGTACCGATGAGGCGGGCAGTGTAGACGCCGGGACGTTCCAGACGGTGGGTTCTGCACAGCTTTCCGAGTTGGAACAACGTTTGGGTGAAGACATCAATGCCGCGGGTGACACGCCAGTGGCGGCAGGTTGGACTTCACTGCTCAAGACGGCTGCGGTCAAGGCACAGGTGGAGGCCTTGACGGCCAACAATGCCAAGATCAATCATGCTGGGTTGGTCAAAATTGTCGATGCCGCTATTGAGTCTGTAGGTGGGGCCAGCAATCCGATTGGCACCGATTTGTTCAGTGATCTGAAGGCCATTGCTGCCCGTGGCAAAGAGCTGTTTACCGCCCCTGATTTGGCCGGTGCTGAAACCGGCTATTTGCTGTATGTGTTCAACCAGTTGGTCAATGGCTCTAAGGCAAACAACTTTTACACGGGGGGGCAAACCCAAACCCAAACTCTGGGTAACCTCAGCGCCAATGCCACAGCCAATACCTTGCAGAAGTTGGAAGACAAGTGGCTGCTGGGCAAAGACTTGCCTAACCCGACTACAGAAGGGGACACCGCCAATCCCAATGCGGCTGCGGCGTCGGGTCTTTACAAGGCATTCAGTGCCGAATTGATCAGTGGTGCTTCTGCCTTTGACGTCAATCAGGGCAGTGCTGGCACCTGTTATCTGCTGGCATCTATGGCGGCGGTGGCCCAAGTAAACCCCACGGCCCTCAACAGTGTCTTTGTGCCCAACGGCAGCAGTGCAGACAGCCTGCAAACATGGGGGGTGCGCTTCTTTGATACCAATGGCAAGGTGCATTGGGTAACGGCCAATAACCAGTTTGTGGTTAAAAATCTGGAAGATACCGAAACGGCCTATAGCAAGGTCAAGGGCGTAGACGCCCAAGGCAACCCAACGCAAGAGCTGTGGGCGCCGTTGTTAGAAAAAGCCTATGCCCAAGCCAATGAGTTGCAGATTTTTGGCCGTACCACCCAGACCAACTCTATGCTGGCTATTGAGGGGGGCTTGGCCGAGGCGGTGGTCAATGTGGCCGGTGGCAAGGTCACGACCTTTGCGGATGAGGTGACTACCTACAACGGCAACAGCATTCTGCAAACCAGCGTGGTGCCCACAGGCAGTACGGCGTTGGAGGAGTACACCAAGGCGATGAATGAGGGCAAGGTGCTGTTTGTCGTGTCTCAGGCTACCACCAGTGATGCCAATGGCTCTAAGCTGTTTGTGCCCGGTCATGCCTATATGGCCTACGATGCAGATACCAGCAGTGCCACCAACACCACCGTCAAGGTATACAACCCTTGGGGTTTCTCGGCGGTAACAGCCCAAGAGCCTGTGCCGTCCCACTTGGCACCGTTTGATATGGAGATGGCTGCACTGGTGGGCACCACGGGTATTAGCCTGTGGATGAGCGTTTGATCTGCTCTGCTCAGGTTGACATCCTCCCCGCCCTAAAGGACGGGGATTCCTACTGTTAGACGGCGATGCCCCGCCGCGAGAATGTTGCGTGCTGCATTCACATCGCGGTCGTGTTCCGCCCCGCAATCGCTGCACTTCCACTCTCTTATTCGCAAACCCGCTCTACCTTTCGGACTGCTGGCA